>CAKTXR010000026.1 GCA_934631025.1 uncultured Clostridia bacterium | reverse complement strand
CCCAGATCCTTCAGATAGGCGGGATTTTTGATGGGCACGGTGATGGTCATCGGGGGATAGGGTCTGCCGTCGATCATTATGGACGGCTCTCCGTGGCAGCGTTCGACGCGGGCGACGGGCATTGAAATCTCCTCCTTCTCATTGGGCGGTACGGCGCTATACTGTGCGGCCTTCAGCGGAAAAGGGACGATCTTCCGTTTACGCGCCTATCATAGCACAGAGCGCCGCCGGAGCGCAAGCCGTCCGGAAGAACGATTTTCAGGCCGAATGACAAAACGGGCGCTGCTCCGATGAGGAAACAGCACCCGTCTATGCAGAAAACGCGCCTTTATCGATAGGGATTTGCGAGGAACTGCCAGTAAAAGACGAACCCCACCAGCGCGGTGATCGCCTCCGTAACGGGGAAGGTCAGCCAGAACCACTCAAGCCCGAAGCGCGAAAACACCCAGCCCAGCGGCACGAACAGGCACACCGTGCGGACGACCGTCAGCAGCGAGCTTTTGACCCCATAGCCCAGCGCCTGAAAGAATACGGGAAAGATCAGCGAGGCCGCCATGCCGAGGAAGCTCACGCCGATGAAGCGGAAGCCGTGCGCGCCGATGGCGACGACGCGCTCGTCAGCCGTGAACACGCGCAGCATCGGGGCTGGGATCAGCTCGAAGCACAGCGTGCCCACCGCCATCAGGATCAGGCTGAAGCGCAGCGCGGCGGAGAGCGTCTCGCGGCAGCGGTCTATGCGGCGGGCGGCGTAGTTGTAGCTGATGATGGGCACGATGCAGGTCTGCATCGCTCCCAGCGGAATGAAGAAGAACGTCTGCCACTTGTAGTACAGCCCCAGCGCCGTGACGGCCTGATCGGAAAAGCCGGACAGGATCAGATTCAGGCCGAATATATAGAACGTATAGGCCGACTGCATCAGCATATTGGGCAGGCCGAGCCGGAAGATCGTCCTGATGTGCGCGGCGTATTTGCTGAGCGCGGGCGGGCGGCGCAGCCCCTTTCTCATGACCATCAGCGCCGCCACGATCTGTCCGGCGACCGTCGCTGCGGCCGCGCCGGCAATGCCCATTTCCGGCAGCCCGAACAGGCCGAATATCAGAAGCGGATCGAATATGATGTTGGTGACTGCGCCCAGAATCTGCGCGATCATGGGCGTTTTCATATTGCCGCCGGCCTGCAATACCTTCGTCCATACGCTCTCGAGGAACAGGCCGAAGCTGAACACGCACACGATCCGGCCGTAGACGATCACGTCGTGAATCACGGCCTCGGCGCTGGTGGACAAACGCGCGTAGGCGGGCATGATGAACCAGCCGGCCAGCGCGAAAATCAGCCACATGACCAGCGCCAGCGGCGTGCCCACGCCGGCGTATTCGTCCGCTTCCTGCGCCTGTCCGGCGCCCAGCCGCGCCGCCATGACCGTGTTGACGCCCACGCCCGCGCCGACGGCCAGCGCGATCATGAGCAGCTGGAGCGGATAGATGATCGACAGCGCGGTCAGGCCGGTTTCCGCATAGCGGCCCACGAACAGGCTGTCCACGATGTTGTAAAGCGCCTGAATCAACTGTGCCAGCATGACCGGCGGCGCCATTTTGAGCAGCACGCGGCTGATACGCTCGCTGCCGAAGAGCTGAGATGAATCCATATCCGATCCGTCCTTTCATAATACCGGCGCGTCGCTTGCAGCCGCCTTTTCGGTTTCGGTGAACGCCTGCTCCAGCGCGCGGTTGTAGATGTCCATCTGACGAGTCAGCGCTGCCAGCGTTTCCTCACCCGCAAGCGATGCGGCGCGCGTTTCAAACTGTTCCAGCGCGTCGATCAGCGGCTGGGCCTTTGCGCGGCCCGTGTCCGTCAATACGAAGGCCTTTTCGCGCCCTCGGCTCAGGGCAGGATCGATCGCGAGCAGGCCGCGTTTTCTCAGCGCGGCGATGACGTTGTTCATGGTCTGGCGGGGCAGGCGATAGCTCTCGCAGAGTGATTTCTGCGTACAGTAGCCTTTTTCCCTGAGCGCATAGAGCACGAGCATTTCGTTATAGCTGATGCCGTGCGCGCTCGACCAGAGCGAATACAGGCCGCGCAGCTGTATGACCGACTGATTGATTGCGGTCAGCTGCGCAAAGAGACGCGCGTTCATGTTATCCATCCCTTCAAACATAATCCCATATGGGATTATACGCGGCGGGCGCGCTTTGTCAAGAGGGAGATGCGTTTAATTTTTATGTTCTGCGCCGTGCGGATGCGGCGCAGCGTGCTGACACAATTTCGCCGACTGAATTGATATGCAGAAAATTGGAACATGGCGGCCATCAATCAAACATTTTTATGAATCGACCGCAAATAAATATTGCAATTACGGCGGAAGGATGATATAATTCTTTCTATCATTGCAGGATGCGCACGGCAAAATTCGTCGCCTGGCGCGCGGGTGAATGAGATGCAGAAGATATGAGGGATGAATGCATGAAGAAGAGACTGAATCTTTCCGAGACCTTCGCCGTGGGCAGTATGCTCTTCGGCCTGTTTTTCGGCGCGGGCAATCTGATTTTCCCGGTGTTCATGGGGCAGTGCGCCGGCGCGCATGTCTGGCCGGCGGTGATCGGCTTTCTGATCACGGGCGTGGGCATACCGCTTCTGGGCGTGGCCGCGATGGGCATGAGCCGCAGCGACGGCCTGATGCAGATGAGCAGCCGCGTCGGACACGGCTACGGTCTGTTCTTCACCTGCGCGCTATATCTGACGATCGGGCCGTTTTTCGCGATTCCGCGCTGCGCGTCCACGTCGTTCTCTGTGGGCATCGCGCCGATGCTGACCGGCTCGACCTCGACGGGCTGGGTGATCTGGGTGTTCTCGCTTTTGTTCTTCGCGGCGGTTTTGTGGTTCTCGCTGCGCCCGGGCAAGATCCTCACCTGGGTAGGCAGGCTGCTCACGCCGCTCTTCCTGGTGGCGCTGGGCCTGCTCATCGTCACAGCGCTGGTGAAGCCCATGGGCGCGGTCGCGACGGTCGAGCCGCAGCCCACCTATGCCCGCGGCGCGTTCTTCGCCGGCTTTATCGACGGCTATAACACCATGGACGCGCTGGCCAGCCTGGCCTTCGGCATCGTGGTCATTACGACCATCCGCGGCCTGGGCGTGACCGAGCCGGCGCACATCGCGGGCAACACGGTGCGCTCGGGCATCTTCGGCTGCCTGATCATGGCGGTCATCTATGTCATGCTGGCGGTTGTGGGCGCGCAGAGCCACGCTGTGTACGAGCTTTCCGTGGACGGCGGCGCGGCGCTCAACCTGATCGCGACGCACTATTTCAAGAGCGCGGGCGGCATTGTGCTGGCCGTGATCGTGACGCTGGCCTGCCTCAAGACGGCGGTCGGCCTTGTGACCAGCTGCGGCGAAATGTTCTGCGAAATCTTCCCGCACGGCCCGAGCTACAAGGTCTGGGCGATCGGCTTCAGCGTGCTGTCTTTCCTGATTTCGACGATGGGGCTGAGCGCGATCATCGCCTGGTCGCTGCCGGTGCTGATGTTCCTCTTCCCGCTGGCCATCACGCTGATTCTGCTCTCGCTCTTCGGCCCGCTGTTCAAGTATGACCGCCGCGTGTTCGTGAGCGTGACCGCCTTTACGCTGGTCGCGGCGATATTCGATCTGCTCAAGGCGCTGCCCTACGGCCTGCATAAGGTGAAGGCCATCAGCGCGCTGATCAGCGTCGGCAGCTGGCTGCCCTTCTCCGATCTGGGGCTGGGCTGGGTGTGCCCGGCGGCGGTGGGTCTGGTGATCGGCGTGATACTGTACGTCGCTCTGCCCGCGCGCAAGACGGCCTGACGAAATATGATAAAACCTCCCGCTTTTCCTGCGCTTTGCAGGGGCGGGAGGTTTTTGTATGCGGGCTATTCCGCGCTGACGCGTCGCGGGAATGACGCTTCATTGCGGCGCTTGAATTGCGGGCCGCCGAAATGTTGATTCCGGCCGGATAAGACCGGCAGGGGCGCGGGTGCGCGCGCGGCGGTTTTTGCGGCGTTATTCCCAGTCGAATACGCGCACATAGTCCACGACGAACGTATCGCCGACGGCGGCGCGGGCTTCGTCCGTGGCCGAGCGCTGTTTCCAGCGATAGCCGTTGACCTCGGTCGAGATGAGGATGAACTGCGGCGTGTGCGACACAGGTCCGGCGGTGAAGCCGTCCAGCTCGCCGTCGATATAGTAGCTGTAGCCCTCGCTCGTCCAGAGCACGCCGAAGGTGTGCCACTCGTTCACGTCCAGATCGGCGCCATGGCCGGCCGCCTGACCGATATGATCCGGGCCATAGCCGCCCGAGTGGGTGCAGTGCTGTATGACGTTGCCGGGCTTGAAGCTCTCCATAACGTCCACCTCAACGCCCGCGACGCCCGCGTCCGGGCAGCAGCCGATCGTCGGGGACTGGAGCCAGAACGCGCTCCACCAGCCGGGCTTTTTTTGAAGCTGGCAGCGGCACTCGAAGTAGCCGTAGCGCTTGAGGTATTTGGCCTGCTTGAACGAGCCGAGCGGCCAGTGCAGCCCGCCGTCCCAGCAGTCCGCGTCCTGCGGCGGCGCGTCGAAGTAGTTATAGCCGGTTTGCAGCTGACTCGAGCAGATTTCGCCGTTCTTTTCGTAGATCGAGAACACTGCGTGCGACTGGCCGTCCAGCTTCACGCCCTCGTCGTCCCAGGTGATATGGCGCTTGCCCATCATGTGCAGCCGGTAGTCCCACTTGCTGCGGTCAAGCTCCGTGCCGTCGAATTCGTCCGCCCAGACCAGCTTCCAGTTCCGTCCCTCGGGCAGCAGGCTGTCCGCGTGCCCGTCCACATGATACGTCTGCATTGTCGTAAATCCTCCTTGGATTTTTTCTCACTTATTATAGCAGAGAATGCGAAAATTGTCACGCTTAAATATCCGGTGAAAATCAACGCGAATTTTTGACCTGCGCGATCTGTCGATTTCCGGTACGCGCTGTAACATTAAGCGCTATGTGACAGCCTTTCCGCGCCGTTTGTATTGACGCGGCGGCGAAATGCGTGTAATATTGTGTCCATGATGAAAGAAGGAGGGAGCGTGAGCGCCATGGCCGAGACGAGGGCGCATCCCTGCCGCGCGCTGGAGTCGCTGCGCGCCGATATTCTGTCGGGCGTGTTCGGCGCGCCAGGCGAGCGCTTTATGACCACGCGCGAGCTGGCCGAGGTGCGCCGCGTGTCGCCCGTGACGGCGCAGCATATGCTCTGCGCGCTCAGGGAGGAGCGGCTCGTTGCGCTGCGCGGCAAGCGATACTACCTCAGCCACGGCCTTGTGGGCGCGGACACGCCGCTGGGCCGGCAGAGCGCGCGCGGCCGTCTCATCGGCCTGCACGTCACGACGATCGACACGCCGTTCTTTTCCGCGCTGACCCACGCCGCGCAGAAAAGCGCGGACGCGCTGGGCTACCGCCTGCTGACCGCCGAGAGCGGCTACGATTCCGCGCGGGAACGCGACATCCTTAACACATTCGAGGACGTCGGCGCGGCGGGGATTCTCACCTGTCCGGGGCTGACCGAGGATTGTCCGGCGCTTTACGAGCGCTATCGCCTGCCGCACGTCTTTCTGGGGCGCAAGCCGCCGGCCGTGACGGGCGAGGCGGTGCTGGCGCACAATGCGCACGGCGCGGCGCGCGTGGCCGAGCATTTCATCCGCGAGGGCTATCGCGCGTTCGGCTATGTGGGGCTGGCCATGGACGGCGGGCAGGACACGCGCCTGAGCGGCTATGCGGACGCGCTGAATCGCGCGGGCTATGCGCTGGGCGAGAGCAATATCCTGCGCATCGACGTTCACGCGCCCGAGCCGGACGCGGTGTGGGACGCGTTTGTGCAGCGGCTGCCGCGCCCCGCTGCGGTGTTCTGCTTTCATGATCTGCTGGCGGTGAATCTGCTCAGGAGCTGCCGGCGGCTGAACGTGAGCGTGCCGCGCGCGCTGGCCGTGGCGGGGTTTGACAACCTGCCCGCCGCGCAGCTGACCGAGCCGCCGCTGACCACCGTCTCCTACGACGTGACCGCGATGGCCGAAACGGCGGTGCGATTGCTGATCGCGCAGATCGAATCGGGCTGCGCGCGCGACGCGGCCTATCACCTCGAGCCGACGCTGATCGTCCGCGGGAGCAGCTCCGCCGCGCCCGCCGTGTGCTTTCGGGAGCTGCACGCGCGCGATATGCTGTATCGGCTGGGGGAGTGAGCGGAACGAACGCCGCGGCTGGCTGATGCGGATGATTGGAGGCGGGGCCGCCGGTTTGGCCGGACGGTCAAACGCGGCGCTGGAGGGTCCTTGTCTCCTGCCCGTGAGGGGAGCGCATATCGTGCGGAAGGGCTTTGCGTAAAGAGCGGGAAGCCGTATGATCATCTCACAAAGGGACGGGAGGGCGCGCGGGGCTTTTCTGCATAGAAGTCTCTTCGATTTCCATCGGTGAAGCGAGAGGACGAAGCTCTGCGGAACGGCCGCATAGGGCGCTGCGGCGGTTAAAGTGTACTTTTATCGACAGACAAACGGAGGAAAAGAGCATGATTCTGCGAAACGTTATTCCCCGTCCCGCATCGGCTGAGACCGGCGCGGGCGAACTGCGCGTCGGCGAAGCGGCCGTGCTGCGCGTCAACGCCGCGCTGACCGACGGCATGATCGCCGAGTACAAGGGCCTGTGGAACCGCTTCTCGCTGCGCATGGCCGAGCTGACCGTGGTGAGCGACGACACGCTGGACGCAAACTGCGCCGTCCTGAGTGCGGGCGGGAACGTCTGCCCGGCGCTGCGTGACGAGGACGAATACGCGCTGAGCGTGACGGCCGAGGGCGCGTTTATGCGCGGCGCGGACAGGATCGGCCTGTGGCACGCGCTGCTCACGCTGCTCCAGCTGATCGTGCCGGTGCGCGCGGAGGGCGGCTTTGAGGGCGCGCTGCCCGCGGTCGAAATCCATGATCATCCGGCGATTCGGGGGATGCGCGCCATCCACCTGTGCGTCTTTCCGGAAACGACGCTGATTCTGCTTGAGAAGGCTGTTCGGCTGGCGGGGCTGATGAAGTTCACGCACGTCGTGCTGGAGTTCTGGGCGTCGCTCAAATACGACGTGATGCCCGAGCTGAGCTGGCCGGATCAGGCGTATACCAGGGACGAGCTGCGGCCGCTGATTAAGCTGATCCACGATCTGGGCATGGAGCCGATCCCGATGCTCAACCATCTGGGCCACGCCAGCCAGAGCCGCTGCTGCTACGGCAAGCACGTCGTGCTGGATCAGAATCCGCAGAAGGCGCTGCTGTTCGAGCCGGACGGCTGGACGTGGTGCCTGTCCAATCCCGACACGCTGAAGCTGCTGCGCGCCATGCGCCGCGAGCTGATCGAGCTGTGCGGCGAGGGACACTACTTCCATCTGGGCTGCGACGAATCCTATTCCTACGCGACCTGCCCGCTCTGCGCCGCGAAGGACGGCCGCGCCATGCTGGCCGACTATCTGAACGGCCTGGCCGAGGAGTTGGGACAGGAGGGGCGCAGGCCGATCATCTGGGGCGATCAGCTGCTGGATACGACGGTCTGGCTGCGCCCGAACATGGCTTCCTCGCAGCCGGATCAGCGCACGCACGAGGTGCTGCCCAGGCTGGACAGGCGCATTGTGATCGCCGACTGGCAGTACGACATCACCGAGCCGCACGCGCCGACGGCGGAGCATTTCATGAAGGCGGGCTTCGACACGCTGCTCTGCCCGTGGGACGGCCACAGGAACAACGAGGCGCTGGGCGCGGCGGCGGATCAGATCGGCGCGTTCGGCTTCCTCGCCACGACGTGGGATCATCTGCCGGACTATCTGCGGGAGATCGGCAAGGTGGCCGGTTCGTGCTGGAACGGCGCGGCGTATAAGCGCTATGCCTGCACGCAGACCGAGACGGCGACGCTGCTGCGCAAGGCCATGCCCCAGCTGCCCGAATATCACAACGCGGGCTGGATGGGCCGCGAGGTGCTGGAGTTCGACAGACCCCTGCGCGGCGGGCGTGATCGCTGACGCGCATATTTGGCGGCGGTTTCACGCTTCCCGCGGCGCGCGAGGACGCTTCGCGGGCGGCGCTGAACTGACTGCATATGGATTGACCCGACTTGACTCTGTTTGAAGGAGTTGGTCGGGTCTTTTTGCATACAGGAGGCGGAAATATGGCACTGCGGGGAAAGGGGCCGCGCTGTTCCCGTGCGCGCGCACACGCCTGTGCCGGTTTGCATCCGGCAGGCTGCAACATTCCGGCGGCTGACTATTTAAGCGCCGATGATGAGGAACAGCCTTGCGCCGCGTCAGCGCGGAATATCTATGCGCCCGATTGACACAAAGCGGAAAAACATATATAATAAAGAAAAAATGCGGCGGAGGAACGAGAGCATATGGTCAATTACAGACGCCTTGAGGAGACGCGGGAGGACTTTTCGAGCGCCATGGCGCGGCACAGCGGCGACGAGACGTGCGTTTACAAAACGGTGGGCGGCGAGAAGCTGCGCGTCAGCCTGTATTATCCGCGGGATTACGATACGACGCGGCGCTATCCGCTGTTTGTATTCGTTCATGGCGGCGGCTGGACGAGCCGGAAGACGTTCCCCGATCAGGACGAATGGGCGGGCGATTATCTCGGCTTTCTGGCGCGGCGCTATGCAGAGCGCGGCTGCCTGTGCGCCAGCGTCGACTATCGGCTCATGCGCGGCGAAGGACAGGAGGCCGGCTATGAGCTGATCGACCTGTACGAGGACTGCGCCGACGCGGTTGATTATCTGCGCGTACATGCGGACGAACTGGGGATTGATGCGCAGCGCACCGCCGTGCTGGGCGAGTCGGCGGGCGGCTATCTGGCTGCGGCGCTGGTCACGCTGCCCATTCGGGATCATTCGTTTTTCAAGACGGCGATTCTGGTCAATCCCATTACCGATCTGTTCGATCCGAGGTGGGGCGCGCGTGTGGCCGAGGAGAGCGCGCATCCCGTGCTGGTCGAGCTGAGCGGACCGGAAAAGCGCGCGCTGCTCTCGCCGGCGTGTCACATCACCGAAGGAACCTGCCCGACGCTGCTATTGCACGGCGCGTGCGACGGCGTGGTGTTCCCGTTCCATGCGATCAAATATCACGATCTGCTCGCGGCGTGCGGACGGGAAGCGCGGCTCGAACTGATTGAAAACACCAGTCACGCCTTCCTGCTGGGCGAGTATATGCTGGAGGGCGGCAAGACGCTTTCGGCGCTGGAATGCGGCGTGCGTGCGATCGACGAATGGCTTGCGGCGCGGGGATTTTGACGAAAGATATGAGGTGAAAGCAATGTATAAAGTGGAACGCGCGATTATCATGGCGGCGGGGCTGGGCAATCGGATGCATCCCGTGACGCTGACGACGCCCAAGCCGCTGGTACGCGTAAACGGCGTGCGCATGATCGATACGGTGATTGAGGGACTTCATAAAAACGGCATCAGCGAGATTTATGTCGTCGTGGGCTACCGAAAGGAGCAGTTTGCGACGCTTGAGACGCAGTATCCGGGGCTGAAGCTGATCGATAATCCCTATTACGACAGCTGCAACAACATCGCCTCGCTCTACGCGGCGCGCGATCACATCGAGAACGCCATGATTCTGGACGGCGATCAGATCGTCTACAATCCGGCGATTCTCGCGCCGGAGTTTGAACGCTCGGGCTATAACAGCGTCTGGACGGACGAGGAAACCAACGAATGGCTGCAAACGGTTGAAAACGGCATTGTAACGGCTTGCAGCCGAACGGGCGGACGCGGCGGCTGGCAGCTGTACAGCATATCGCGCTGGACGGCGGAGGACGGCCGCAGGCTGAAGCGCCATCTGGAAGAAGAATTTGAAACGCGGAAAAACCGCCAGATCTACTGGGACGATGTGGCGCTGTTCTGCCATCCCGAGGATTACCGGCTGGGCGTCTGGCCGATGAAGAAGGGCGACATTGTCGAGATTGACGATTTCAGCGAACTGACCGCGATTGACCCGAGCTATCTGGATTTTAAGGCGGACGTGCAATGAGGGAAGGAACTGTACAATGGACGATCTGAGAAGAATGGGGCGCGGCGAGCTGGTGGAGATCATCTATCAGCTGCGTCAGGCGCTGGATGAAAAGGACGCGGCGCTCGGCGACTGCCAGAAGCGGCTGGCCGAAAAGCGCGTGCTCGACGAGCAGAACGCGCTCACCGAGGCGATGAAAAGCGAGCTGCGCGCCGCAGTGGACGAACTGCGCGGCGATGCGATTGGGCCGCTGCGCGCGCAGATCGACGCGCTGCAAAGCGAACGCGACGCGCTCAAAAAGGCGCTGAACACGCGGAATACGGCATGGACGAGCGCCGGATCGCTGGCCGAGGCGGTCGTGGCGGTCAACGGACTGATGGAGGACGCACAGCGCGCCGCCGATCAGTATCTCACCGATGTGAAGCAGAACGAACGCGCCGCCGCGGACATCATCGCGAACGCGCAGGCCGAGGCGGCGCAGATCGTGCAGGCGGCGCAGGAGCAGGCCGATGCGATCAGGGTGCAGAGCGAGCGCGAGAACGCCGAGCGCATGACGGCCTTCCAGGAAACCTGCCGCGCGCTGATCGAGCAGCAGGCGGCGCTGCGCGGCCTGTTGGGGGAGAACGATCATGAGTGAGTGGCCGTCGATGGAAGCGATCGAGCGGGAACGCCGTCGCCTGAGCCGCCGCCGCCGCAGGGGCCGCGTTCTGGCCGCGCTTCTGGGGACGATAGCGGCGCTCGCCGTGGCGCTGGCGCTTGTTTCAACGCTGGCCGTGCCGCTTTTCCGCGTGTCGGGGGACGCCATGTCGCCCGCACTGAAAGACGGCGATATTGCGGCGGTGCTGAAGGGTGCGCCGGACGGCACGGGCGAGGTCTGCGCGTTTTACGCGGAGGGCGCGGTTTCGTTTGCCCGCGTGATTGCGCGCGCCGGTTCGTGGGTCAATGTGGACGCGGACGGCTATGTGTTCGTGGACGGACAGCCGCTCGACGAGCCGTATGCGTCGCTGAGCGCGGCGGGGGACGTGGAGTATCCCCGTCAGGTGCCGGAAGGAATGCTGTTCGTGCTCTGTGACAATCGTGATGCAGCGCATGACAGCCGCTATGATGATTTCGGCTTTGTCAGCGAGGACGCGGTGATCGGGCGCGTGATCATGCGGTTTCATTTGCCGTTCTGAAGAGAATTGCAGGGAGAAAAGTGGCCTTGGGATTTGAAGCCTGCTTCGGGGCTGGAAGAGAAGGATTCGGCGGTGCTGAAGCGAGCTTTACTTCAAGAGTCAGTCACAGATCGACTGTAGGGAGGGAAAACGCCCAATTCCAGGCGGTTTGCGGACAAGGTCAGAGGTGAGAATGCAGATGAGATTGAGGTCACGGCAGATAACCTCTTCGACTGTTTTGAAGCGGCGGAAAAAGGAATGGCGGGAGAAGAAGGAGAAGAACGCGTTCGGCAGTTATACGGATTATGCCCGCATCACATAGCTGCGCCTGAAGGACGAATATGTGCCGCGACTGTGCGTCGGTCATTCTCAGACCGCCGTTGAAATTGCGGGCAGCGCTATTATGCGCTTGCGGGCACGATGGACGGCGATATGAGACGCTGGTCTGTGATGAAAGCATGAGGACTATAAGGGCGGCTATGCAGCGCAGAACACGGTGGAACGGGTTTTGACAAATGATCAGGCCGTTCTCTTCGGCGCGAGCGTTCAGCCCTTCTTTTATGATGGCCGCGCGTGGCGGGGACGCTCCGCCTGACAAAGGCACGAAAAAAGCCGCCTCGTCGGAACACCGGCGGGGCGGCCTGCATCACAGAGCCTTGGGGGAGAGGGAAACGCGGCTTTCCCAGTCGGACACGATTTTTCTCAGATCGGCGGGCAGCATTTCCAGCGCGAGCGTGGAGAGCGCCAGCATGATTTCATCAGGGCCGCGCCGCGCGTAGTGCGCCCAGGCGATCGAGCAGGCGATGGCCGTCAGCGTGTCGGTGTCTCCGCCCAGCGAGACGGCATTGCGCAGCGCGTCCTCGAAGCTCGTTGATTCGAGGAACGCCTGAAACGCCTGCGGCACGGTGCCCTGACAGCTGCCGTCGAAGGCATAGGCGGGGCGAATCTGATCGAGCGTGCGATTGAGCGGATAGAAGTTCTGCTCGATGTAGGCGCGCAGATCGTCGCGCCCCATGCCATGGCGCAGCAGGAAGATGGCCGCCGCCACGGACTGAGCGCCCTTGACGCCCTCGGGGTGATTGTGCGTCACCTCGGCGGAGATTTTTGCGAGCGAGAGCGCCTCGTCGAGAGAGCCGGCCGCCTCGCCGCAGGCCGAGACGCGCATCGCCGAGCCGTTGCCCCAACTGTTGTACGGCTCGGGATTGGGCGATTGCAGCCAGGCCGCAAAGCCGCCGCCATAGCTGCCCATCGGGTGCGGATAGGCGCGGCCGATGCGCCGCATCTCGCCGGCGATTATGGGAGCGAGCGACTGATCGCGCGCGCCCGTTTTCATCAGCGCGCTGCCGACGGCGATGGTCATGAGCGAATCGTCCGTGAACGTGCAGCCGGACGAAAACAGGGGAAAGTCCTTCGTCTTGATGTTCTTAAATTCATAGATGGAGCCGGCAATGTCGCCGATGATCGCGCCGATCATGAGTCTTTCCTCCTTCGCTTTCGTAATATGATCCTTTATTATTATACGGCTATGCGCGTCGTTTGGCAAGCGGGCGCGCCGGCCGTGCGCCGAAAACCGGCGGGAAAGGCGAAAAATATGCAATATCTGGCAGTTTATCTGATCGTCATGAACGTTATCGCGTTCATCGTATACGGCGCGGACAAGGCGAAGGCACGCCGCGGGCAATGGCGCGTCAGCGAGCGGACGCTTCTGGCGCTGGCGGCGCTGGGCGGCGCGCTCGGGGCGCAGCTGGGCATGAGCGTGTTCCGTCACAAGACGAAGCACAGGAAATTCACGGTGTGCGTGCCGCTTTTCATCGTGCTCTGGGGCGCGGCGCTGGCCGCGCTGATTGTGCGGCTGCATTAGAAAAGAGAATTGAATCCGGGCGGGGGCGACGTGTCCTCGCCTTTTAATATACGAAAAAGTGATCGATACACGAAAAAAACGTTAAGGCTATCCGGCAAACGTGCGGCGTGAGGAGCGCACCACCAAATCCTCAAATTCGAAGCGCGATCGTCAAAAACGGAAAAGAAATGTGGATGTGATATTGCTGAGTGCTGTAAATTTCGGCTTTTCAATGGTAAAAACGGGTGATATATGCGAATCATGAAACAAAAATAGGCCAATTATGTTAATAACCCATTGACAGCAAAACCATTTTATAGTATACTCAATAAGTCATTAAACATTAAGAGGAGATGAATGAACCGTGAATGATCCGCACGCGTTGAGTCTGGAGGAAAATAAGCGGCGGCAGAGGGCGCTCAAGCGCAGCCGGCTGTTCAAGGAAAACATGACGCTGTTTCTGCTGGCGCTGCCGGGGCTGTTTTTTCTGATTCTGTTCAGCTATGTGCCGATGGGCGGCATCATCATCGCCTTCAAAAAGTATGTTCCGCTGAAGGGACTGCTGGGCAGCAAGTGGGTCGGCCTTAAAAACTTTGAATTTTTCTTCAAATCGCAGGATGCGCTGCGCACCATCCGCAACACGCTGATGTACAGCTCGATGTTCCTCGTGCTGGATCTGATACTGGGCGTGCTGATGGCGCTTCTGCTCTATCATCTGCGCTCGCGGCGGGCGCTCAAGGTGTATCACACGATCATCCTTCTGCCGCGCTTTCTGTCGATCATCATCATTTCGTTCATTGTGTACGCGGTTTTGAGTCCCTCCTACGGCGTATTGAATCGCGTCATCGCGGCCTTTGGCGGCGAGCGCATCCAGTGGTACAGCGAGCCGCGCTACTGGCCGGCGATCCTGACCATCGTACACTGCTGGCAGATTGTCGGCTCGGGCTGCCTGTATTACTACGCGGCGCTGATGGCGGTGGACGAATCGCTCTTCGAGGCGGCGACGATCGACGGCGCGAACACGATCCAGAAGGACTGGTATGTGTCCATTCCCAGCCTGATTCCGATCATGGTGATCATGACGATTCTGGGCATCGGCCATCTGTTCTCGGGCGATATGGGTCTGTTCTATCAGGTGCCAAAGAATCAGGGCATCCTCTATGAGACGACGGACATCATCAACACCTACACCTACCGCGCCATGCTGTCCGGCTCTCTGGAAAAATCGGCGGCGGTCGGCCTGTTCCAGTCGCTGATCGGCCTGATTCTGGTGCTGGGGACGAACGCCATTGTGCGCAAGATCAGCCCCGAGCACAGTATGTTTTAAGGGAGGCGCGCGCAATGCAAAAGGCAACTTATCCCCCGCTGAGGACGCACAAAAAGCTGACGAAGGGCCAGCTGGGCCTGCACATATTTTTCATTCTGCTGTCGCTGTGCTATGTGCTGCCGCTGATCCTGCTCATTTCCATATCGTTCGACGGCTCGTCCGTCACGAATTTCTCGCTTATCCCCAAGGTGTTTACGCTCAACGCCTACAAGATGGTTTTCGCTACGCCCGGCCGCATCCTCAACGGCTACAAGGTGACGACGTTCTATTCGGTTTTTGGCACGCTGTCTTCGCTGGTGGTCATGATGATGTTCGCCTATTCGATTTCGCGGCCGAATTTCGTGCTGCGCAATCCGCTGACGTTCATACTGTTCTTCACGACGCTCTTCAGCGGCGGTCTGGTGCCGTCCTATCTGCTCAATACGCGCTATCTGCACCTGAACAACACGATCTGGATCTACATCCTGCCCAGCATGATCAGCGCGTGGAACGTCATCGTCATCAAGACGTACTTGAAGGGGCTGTCGGTGGAGCTGTTCGAGGCGGCGCGTCTGGACGGCGCGAGCGAGCTGCGCATCTGCTTTACGATCATACTGCCGCTGTCCACGCCGGTGCTGGCCTCGGTTGGCTTTCTGGATTTCATCAATCGCTGGAACAACTGGTACACCTCGCAGATCTACATCACCAAGCCCGAGCTGCGCTCCCTGCAATATCTGCTCAAGCTGATCCTCGATAATCTGGACGAGCTGAAGTCCATGCAGCAGGAGGGCAGTCTGGATCAGAGCCTTGTGGACGTGCTGGACAATCTGGAGTCGGTACGCTTCGCCATGGCGGTCGTGGCGGCCGGCCCGATGATGCTGATCTTCCCCTTCTTCCAGAAGTATTTCGCCAAGGGCATGACGATCGGCGCGGTCAAAGGCTAAGTCGGCAGTGCCGACAGCCACACCGCTTCGCGCACGCAACCCGATTCTTCAGCGCTTGGGGGCGCTTCGAATCTGGACGTTTGTGCAGGCTGGTATGATTGCTGTGCGGCCGACCCGCCCGACCATAGGTCGGAGCCGGGCGGGTCTCAGGCGTGTACCCGAGTGACGGCGGTGCATGGGTGCGTTTGTTGGATGGACGCTGTTATTGGGATGAACTTGGACGGTTGGTACCCGAGTGACGGCGGCGCATGGGTGCGTTTGCTGGATGGACGCTGTTATTGGGATGAACTTGAAAGGTTGGTACCCGAGTGACGGCGATGCATGGGTGCGTTTGTTGGATGGATTATGTTATTGGAATGAACTTGGACGGTTGAAAGCGCAGCCCGCGCAGCGGGAGAGCGCGCGAAACTGATGTTGGCACGGCCCGTCCGTGTTGCATAGAAACCATTATAAGGAGGATACCCCCATGAAGAAGATCCTGTCTCTGGCACTGGCGATCATGATGATCGTCGCTCTGGGCGCGGTCAGCCTGCCCGCGTTGGCCGACGAAGAGCCCGTGCTCCTGACCTACTACACCGAGAACTCCTCGGGCGAGCAGGAATACACGCAGCAGGTGGCCGACAAGCTGAGCGAGATGCTTCAGGCCAAGGGCGTCAACGTCAAGATCGAGCTGCATCCCTATGCGTCTGGCGGCAGCTACAAGACCGGTTTCACGCTGGCGCAGACGAGCGGTCAGCAGATTGACCTCTTCACCACCTACAACATCGACTTTACCACCGAGGTTGAGAACGGCTCCGTCATGCCGCTGGACGATCTGCTGGCGGCGCATCCCGACGTTGTGGCCGAGGTGCCCGAGTGGCTGGTCAAGATGGGCCGCGTGAACGGCACGCAGTATTACATCCCCACCTATCAGCAGGCCACCAACGGCCGCTATTTCATCGCGCCCAACGCGTATCTCGAGGCCGCGAACCTGACCATTGAGGACGTGCGCAAGGTCATGAACTACGGCACGACCGCTGAAAAGCTGGATATGCTTGAGAAGTACTGCCGCGATGTGCGCACCGCCACCGGCAAGGACACCAAGTGGCTCTCCATGCCGCCCTTCTACGCGATGAGCTGGGTCGAGTACATCGACAACAACTACGGCGATCTGATCCTGCGCGAGGGCAGCGACGGTCCCGAATACTGGCCGCTGACCGACGACGCCAAGATCATGTACGAGTACGCCGCCAAGTGGTACAAGGAAGGCCTGATCCATCCCGACGTTATGACCTATAACGGCGGCGATTTCTGCGACAAGAACTTCCTGAACGACGAGTCGCTGGTCGTCGACTGGCCGCAGAACACCTGCTCCGAGGAGATGCTGCTGAGCACCACCAGCTGGACGAAGGATATCCCCGCGTCCACCTGCCTGATGTTTGATCACTGGTACATCGGCTCCAAGTGGGCGGCGGGCGGCAACGCCATTTTCGCGACCTGCGAGCATCCCGACGAGGCCATGGAAGTCATCCGCATGCTCATGACCAAGGAAGGCGAAGAGATCTACAACACGCTGGTCTGGGGTCTCGAAGGCATCCATTACGAGTGGGTTGACCGCTCCATCCCGCGCATCAAGACCCTCGAGTACGACAGCTCTCAGGCCAACGCCGGCACCTCTACCTATGACTGCCGCAAGTGGATGGTGGGCAACACCTTCAACTGCTGGCTGAATCAGGCCATGGCCGACGGCTTCAACGAGTGGCTGCTGGAGAACGTCCACAACGCCGAGAGCACCACCACCTCGAAGGTCATGGGCTACACCTGGAACCTCATGGACACCGAGGACGAGCGCGCCGCCTGCAAGGCCGTCCGCGACGAGTACAACGCCAGCCTGAGCAACGGCATCTACGGCGACGACTGGGAGGCCAAGTACGAAGAGTACATCGCCAAGCTGAACGCTTCCGGCCTGCAGAGCATTCTGGACAGCGTGACCGAGCAGTACAATTCCTACGTCGGCAAGTAAGACCGTGCGTTTAGACTCAAGTTATTAAGTGAGCGAGCTTGCCCCGCCCGAGTTTCATTATGGACTCGGGCGGGGCTTTTTGCGTGCAGATTTGCGCGGCGATTGGCGGGGGAGGCTTCGCCTTTGGAAACGCGGGAGCAGGGGGAGGGCGCGCGGGGCTTTGCGATGGCGGATTGCGCGAAGAAATACGGCGGGCAGCTTCTCAGAGCGACGGCGTACCCTTGACCGCTGGGGAGTTTGAGCGGCGGGCGTGTGCGAGGGGATATTCTGACGACTGCCTTATGGGGCTGGAGTTGGAGAGAGTGTTTAATGGCAAGCTGTTCATGCGGGAAAGCGACGGTTTGGTAGATACGCATTGAGAAGGGCGAGAGTCGACTGTGCGGAACGCGGCGGCCAGAGGGGGTTCGTGCGGGGGCGCAGAATTGCGCATTGACGGTGCTTGATGAATGCGCGGTGAACCCTGCCAGCAGTTGACCATGGAGAAAAGGGCGCTGTGACAGACGCATGATTTTACAATCCAAACCGTTGATAAAACTGATTGGATGTACTATCATCTAGTTGGTTGACAATACATCCAATTATGAGACGGAGCTGACGGACATGGATATGACGGAGCGCAAAATCACGAAAATCGCGCGCGAGGTGAGCGCGCTGACCGTGCAGATGATGAAGGCCGAGGGCGTGGGCACGGCGGAATTCGATTTCATTCACCTCGTGCGGCACAATCCCGGCATCACGCAGGCCGAGGTGCGCGAGAAGCTGCGCATCGACAAGGGCGCGGCGGCGCGGCGGGCGGCCAGTCTGGAGTCGAAGGGCTATCTGGTGCGGCGCGAAAATCCGAACGACGGCCGCAGCCAGCTGCTCTATGCTGCGCCGCAGGCCGAATCGCTCAAGAATTCCAAGGCGAGCATCGAGGCGGCGGTCTACGAATGGCTGCTCGCCGATCTGGACGACGCGGAAAAGGCGGCGTTCTGCGAGACGCTGGACAGGCTCTATCGCCGCATGAAGGCCGAGAGCCGCGCGGGCTTTCCCGAGTGTCGCCGGCTGATCGAGGAGGGGGAGAACGATGCGTAAGGCGGCTTTTCGTCCGGACAGGATCGGCGCGTATTTCCGCGCGGAATGGGCGGCGCTGCTGGTCGTTACCGTGTCGGGGCTGATCTATAACATCGGGCTGCTGGCCGGGCCGCTGTTCGAGGGCCGCATGGCCGGCCGGCTGATCGACGTGCTGAACGGGCAGGCGGGCTTTGCCGACATGGCGGCGCTGGTCGTGATTTACGCGCTGATCACCGCCGTGGTGCAGGGGGCGCGCTATGTCAAGCGTTTTTATGTGCGTCGCTTCGCCAACAACGTCAACCGCCGCATGAAGCGCGTGCTGTACGGCCATCTCGTGCGCATGGACCGGCCGTCGCTTGAGGCGGAGGGCGCGGGCAGCGTCATGACCAAGGCGATCTCCGACGTGGACGACTGCGTGGAGGGAATGCGCAAATTCACCACCGAGCTGTTCGATACCGGCGTGGCGCTGGCGGCGTACGCCGTGATGCTGCTCACCTACGACGCGCGTCTGGCGCTGATTGCGCTTGTTTTCCCGCCCATTTCCTTCTTCATCGCGGAAAAGATGAAGAAGCCGGTGCAGCGCGCGGGCGTGAAGCGCAAGGCCAGCTATGCCGCGCTGAACGGCGCGACGATCGACCGCGCGACGAACGCCGTGACCTACCGCGTGTTTGGCCGCGAGAGCGACCGCAGGCAGGCCTATGAGCAAAACCTCGGCGACTACGAGCGCGCCGCCGTTCACGAGGGGCTGCTCAGCGCGTCCATGCCGCCGATCTACCGCGTCATTTCCATGGCCGCCGTGCCGTTTATCATCATACTGGGCGCGCGCAACATCGCGGGGCGCGGCTGGACGAGCTGGGATGTGGCGGCGTTCACGACGTTTCTGTCCTGCTTTACGCGGCTGGCGACGAAATCCTCCAGCGCGGCCAAGCTGTTCAACGCCGTACACAAGGCGCAGGTGTCCTGGAAGCGCATCAAGCCGCTGATGCACGAGATCGTCCCGCTCGAAAAGGCCGAACCTGCGCGCGTAAACGAGCTGCGCGTCGACAAACTGGGCTTCGCCTATCCCGGCGAAAAGCCGCAGTTTGAAAACGTGTCCTTCGCGGCGCGGCCGGGCATGATCATCGGCGTGACGGGGCCTGTGGCCTCGGGCAAATCGACGCTGGGCAAGGCATTTCTGTGCGAATATCCCTATGAGGGCCACATCGCGCTGGACGGGCGCGAGCTGTCCGACAGGACGCAGGCCGAGCGCGCCGCCGAGATCGGCTATCTGGGACATGATCCCGAGCTTTTGAGCGACAGCATTGAGAACAACGTGCTGATGGGCGAGACGGGCGATGCTGAAAAGTGGTTGCGCATGGTCTGCCTGGACAGGGAGGTCGCCGCGATGGAGGACGGAACGGCCACCATGGTGGGCAGCGGCGGCGTGCGGCTCTCGGGCGGTCAGGCGCAGCGGCTGGCGCTGGCGCGGACGCTCTGTCACAAGCGGCCGGTCATGATCCTGGACGATCCGTTCTCGGCGCTCGACAAGACGACCGAGAAGCAGGTGTTTGACAATCTGCGCGCGGCGGCGGCCGATTCCATCGTGCTGCTGATCTCGCACAGGCTGTATCTGTTCCCGCAGTTCGATCAGGTGATCTGGCTTTCGGACGGACAGGCGCAGATCGGCTCGCATGAAGAACTGATGGAGAAAAACGCGGACTATCGCAGGCTGTACCGCGAGCAGGAGGAGGAAGAGCGCCATGAAGCGGAATGAGAGCGCGATGCGTGTTGTGGCGGAGACCATCCGCGCGAAAAAGGCGCTGTCGCTGGGCATTGCGCTGGCTGTGGGCGCGGCTGTGGCGGCGTCGCTGTGTCCGCCGCTGCTGCTGGGGCGCGTGATCGACGCGATGACGGCGGGCGAGAATGTGCCGACGATCTGGGCGATCGGCTATTTCGCGCTGCTGGCGCTGGCGGGCTTGATGGAAGCGGCGCGCGAGAGCGGATTGACCGTGTTCGGTCAGGCGATGACCCACGCGCTGCGAAGCCGGCTGATGGAGAAGATGACGCGCCTGAGCGCCGACGAGCTGAGCCGTCAGGAGCCGGGCGCTGTGGCCGCGCGGTTTGTGAGCGACGTGGACACGGTGGAATCGCTCTTTACCAGCGGCATTGCGGGCATGGCGGCCGACGCGTGCAAGATCTTCGGCATACTGACGGTGATCTGGCTGCGCAATCGCGGATTGGCGCTGGTGCTGCTGCTCCTGCTGCCGTTTCTGTTCTGGTTCACGCGGCGCGTGCAGCGGGGGATGCTGGCCGCGCAGCTGGCCAATCGCCGCGCCGTGGGACGCGCGTCCTCGCTCGTGCCGGAAACGCTCAAGTGCATCCGCACGATTCGCTGCCTTAACAGGGAAAGCTACATGGCCGAGCGCTATGACGAGGCGATCGACGCGGGCTATCGTGCGATGGAAAAGACCAATTTTTACGACGCGATCTATTCGCCGGTCATTCTGACGCTGAACGCCGTCGTCGTGGCGGTGGTGATGCTGCTCTCCGCGTCCGGCAACGCGCGCGTGCTGACGATGTTCGGGATGTCGGCGGGCACGGCGGTGGCCGTGATGAACTACATCGGCCAGATCTTCGCGCCGGTCGAGAGTCTGGGCATGGAGATCCAGACGATCCAGTCGGCCATTGCGGGCGTGAAGCGCATCGACGAGTTTTTCGCGCGGGAGGAGCGCAATCCCGCCGACGAAGCGCGTGCGCAGGAGCCGGCCGACGCGGCGGTGGAGCTGCGTCATGTGACGTTCGGCTATGACGAGCGCGTCGTGCTGAACGATCTGAGCTTCCGCGTCCTGCCGGGCGAGCGGGTGACGCTGGTCGGCCGCACGGGCGCGGGCAAGAGCACGGTGTTCAAGCTGCTGATGGGATTGTACACGCCGAAGAGCGGCGACGTGCTGATCGACGGGCGGCCCGCTTCGGCCATGGCGGAGGGGGACAGGCGGCGCGTGTTCGGCTATGTGGAGCAGACGTTCCATGCCGTGCCGGGCACGGTGCGCGACCAGATGACGCTCTATGACGACTCGATCGACGACGCGGCGGTGCGGCGCGCGGCGGCGCTGGTGGGGCTGGACAAGCACATTGAGACGCTGCCGCAGGGCTATGACACGCCGTGTACGGCCAGTCTGTTTTCGCAGGGCGAGTGGCAGCTCATATCGATTGCGCGCGCGGCTGTGGCCGATCCGAAGATCATGCTGCTGGACGAGATCACGGCCAATCTGGACGCGGAGACGGAGCAGTGCGTGCTGAGGGCGCTGGGACGCGCATCGGAAGGGCGCACGGTCATCTCCATTTCGCACAGAACCGGCGCAGAAACCGGCCGTCTCATCTTGTTGGGCGGTGAAGCGGGTTGATAGGCTGCTCAACAATTCGGCATATTCTCTGCGGAAGGTGTAGCAGGGAATATGCGATTACGCAAAACGTGCTCGTGCTCCGGCCAAATGCAACACCGCGCCGGCGCACAATTCACTAACCTGTGAAACGAACCATCGCTCCGCCGCGCTCCCCAAACCGCCGCCATAATGTTTTAACTTGACTTTCAGGCGAACAGGCGTATAATAATATGTGAATTAAATACTTGCCTTATCAAGAGTGGTTGAGGGACGGGCCCTATGAAACCCGGCAACCGGCTGATTCGTCAGCAGTGGTGCCAATTCCCGCAGCAAGTGACATTGCTGGAAGATGAGGCGCATGGGGTTACTTTCGTGCGGCTTGTCTTTCAGGCCGCGCTTTTTTTGCGCCATACGTTCAACCGCGATAAAAGGAAAGGAAGATACACCGCCATGCGTACTCTGTTTACCTCTGAATCTGTGACCGAAGGACATCCCGACAAAATCTGCGACCAGATTTCCGATTCCATTCTGGACGCCATACTCGCGCAGGACCCCTATGCGCACGTCGCCTGCGAATGCTGCACCACCACCGGCCTTGTGCTGGTCATGGGCGAAATCAGCACCACCGCGCGCGTGTCGATCGACAAAATCGCGCGCCAGAAGATCCTCGACATCGGCTATGACCGCGCCAAGTACGGCTTTGACGGCGAATCCTGCGCCGTGCTGACCGCGCTCGACGAGCAGTCCGGCGACATCGCCATGGGCGTGAACAACGCGCTCGAGAGCCGTGCCGAGGACGCGCACGACATCGGCGCGGGCGATCAGGGCATGATGTTCGGCTATGCCTGCAACGAAACGCCTGAATATATGCCCATGGCCATCGCCATGGCGCATCGCGTCACCCGCCGTCTCGCCGAGGTGCGCAAGGCCGGCCTTGTGGACTATCTCCGCCCCGACGGCAAGGCGCAGGTCACCGTCGAATACGACAACGGCCGCCCCGTGCGCATCGATACCGTCGTGCTCTCTACCCAGCACGCGCCCGAGGTTACGCACGAGACGATCGAGCGCGACATGATCGAGCTGGTCATCAGGCACGCCATCCCCGCCGAGCTGCTGGACGAAAATACCCGCTATCTGATCAATCCCACCGGCCGCTTCGTCATCGGCGGCCCGCAGGGCGATTCCGGCCTGACCGGCCGCAAGATCATCGTGGATACCTACGGCGGCTACGGCCGTCACGGCGGCGGCGCGTTCTCCGGCAAGGACCCGACCAAGGTCGACCGCAGCGCCGCCTATGCCACCCGTCATGCCGCGAAGAACCTCGTGGCCGCGGGGCTGGCCGACAAGTGCGAAATCGGCGTGGCCTATGCCATCGGCGTGGCGCGCCCCGTGTCGCTGTATGTCGACACGTTCGGCACCGGCAAGCTGAGCGACGACAAGCTGGCCGAGCTGGTGAGCAGGACGTTCGATCTGCGTCCCGCCGCCATCATCGACCGGCTGAATCTGCGCCGTCCGATCTATGCGCAGACCGCCAGCTACGGTCACTTCGGCCGCACGGACGTCGATCTGCCGTGGGAGCATCTGGATTACGTCGACGCGCTGAAGAAGGCCGCCGAGGAAATGCGCTGATTCGATAAGAGCATAAAGCAATCCGCGAGGGGAAGGAATTTCCTCTCGCGGATTTTCTGTATGCGGTGGGGGTGTCGGCGCGCCGCCGTTATCGCTGATGTGGCGGGGCGTGGGTTGGCGTTATAGGATAGTGAATTGTGCGCCGGCGAGACGCTGCGTTTGGCCGGATATAGACCGGCAGGGGCGTGGGTGCGCGCGGGGGTCGGGCGGCGGGGCGATATAAGTTCTATTGCGGCGTGTGGGGGACGACCTCATACGCCGCGTATCGCGCTCCGTTTGAAATATGTGCAAGCCTTAGTAGACTAATTCGAGTGCTTTGCGTTTGATCACGCCTGCCTTACGTTTCTATTGAATGTTTTGCCTTCGATCACGCCTGCTGTTTGACGCACAGCGCCAAACAGGACGGCTTGCGGGATGTTGCATTTCTATTCCGCGCGGGTCGGGATCGCCATTCGTGCGTTCTCGCGGCGTTGTGCGGTTATCGGGCTTTGTGGGTTCACTTCGGGATTGTGCGTTTCTTTGTGGCGATCCCGACGAAGTACGAGAGAGCGAGGAGACACGGAGAACGGAGTCAACGGCGAGATGTAAATACGTTTTTGCGCAATCATATTGGCTTTGCCATGTTTTTCGCGGGGAGAACGCTGGGGCTGAAATGTGGAAGCCGCACTGCGGCCGCCCCAGACTGCGCCAAAGAGCCAAAAGTGGAAGCCGCACTGCGGCCTCTCTGGACTCTCTTCATTTGGTTCGCGGCAGAGTGCCTTTTTGCGCAATCATATTGGCTTTGCCATGTTTTCCGCGGGGAGTACGTTGGGGGCTGAAATGTGGAAGCCGCACTGCGGCCGCCCCCAAACCTGCGCCAAAGAGTCATTGACTCTCTGGACTCTCTTCATTGGATTCGCGGCAGAGTACCTCTTTGCCAGACACCGCAATAACTGCTATCCCCGAATTGCCGCACGCACACCCCGCAGCACTCGGGTACACGGAAAGACCCTGCCGGCTCCAATTTATGGCCGGCAGGGTCGGGCTGTATAAAGATGTTATCTGCACGCACCAACGTCCAGACTCGAGCCGCCCCCAAGCGGCGCGGAGTCGGGTTGCACGCGCGAAGCGGTGTGGCTGTCGGCACTGCCGACTTAGCCGGCGGCGAGGGTGTAGCCGCGGGCGAGGGTCTGCCAGTCGCTGCCGTCCAGCGCGCAGGATTTCAGGCTGATCGCGCACGCGTCCATGTCGTTGACGATCATGTAGATGCGGCCGTTCACCACGCCGATGGCCGGATCGCTCTCGGTGAAATAGAACAGATCGGAGGCGGGCGTGCTGATCAGCGAGACTGTGCCGTCGTCCAGATGAATGCCGTAGAGCAGATCGCGCTGGATGTAGTCGTCGCCGCTGTACTCAATGCTGCAAACCGAGGCGTACAATACGCCGTCCGCAACGCCGTGCAGCGTGGGGGTCTGGTTGTCCAGCGATATGGCGGGCAGCTCGGTTCCGTCGGCCTTCAGGCGCACAATCTCGCTGCCGGAGGACTCGCTCGTGTAGTGGCTGCGCACGCCGTAAATCACGCCGTCCGACATCAGGCGATAGTCCAGACTCACGCTGTCGTCGTCCGGAAACTCGGCCAGCCGGTCGGTAGTCAGCGTCTCGAGATCGGTGCGGTATACGCCGCCGTTCACGCTCACCTCGTAGGTTTCGCCCGTCTCGCTGTCATACAGCCAGTAGGGATTGCGCGTGTAATAGATGTATCCGTCCTGAATCCCCAAAAAGCCCGCGCCGTAGCTGGCCAGCTCGGTGATCGCGCCGCTCTTCAGCTCCATGCGGCACAGCCGCGCGCCCACCGGCGCGCCGACGCCTTCGAAAAACACGCTCTCGCTGTTCTCCGCCCAGTCCAGATAATAGTACATCCCATCCTGCACGGCCAGCGGGTAATAGTTGTAGGAATGATCCTTGTCGTCGATCAGCACGCGCGCGTCGCTGCCGTCGATATTGCACGAACCCACGCCCCAGTAGAACCGGCCGTCCGCCGCAATGGCGTGGTCGACGTAATCCTCCGAGACGATCGTCTTTTCGCCCAGCGCGTTCAGGACGACCAGCGCGTACTCGCTGTCCGCTTCGTCATAGCTGATGGCCAGCACATTGCCGTTTTCCGCCTCGAGCAGCGTCATCACGCCCTCGTACAGGCGGCTCGCGCCCGCACCGGTGGCCGTCATGCGGTATACGCCGGTCTCAACGCTGTCTATGCTGCCCGAATAATAAACCGTGTCGCCGTCGATCATGGCGTTGCCCGATATGACCAGCGCGCCCTCGGCCAGCGCCGGAATGCAGATCAGCATCAGCGCGGCGATCAGGGCGGTGATTTTTTTGAGCATTTCTCATCCCTCCGTTTGACTGATATTCTTTGGACGATCAGGGGCGCGGCGCGGTTCCCATCGCGCGGCATACACCCCATTATTTCACCTTATTATATCATACAAACGGCGTTTTGTAAACGCGCGGCGCGTTTTCGCCCCGTTTTGTCCGCTTTTGCGCCGCGGATTCGGTATCTCTGCGGCTCCGCACGGAACGGGTTTCTTCAGTCCGCCGCCTGCAATACGCTTCAGCCGTCTCAAATCGGCCCCGCGATTCTAGAATTCGCAGACCAGCGTGTCGTTTTCCTCATGCACGGGGATGAGAATCGGCATTTCGCGGCGTTCGGGCGTGGGGCTGTTGGGCGCGTGCAGGCAGAGATAGCTCTTTCCGTCCGCGTCGGCGAATATCATGCCGTGCCCGCCGTCGTAATCGCCCGCCATGCCGCGCGCGAATATCGGCTGCTCTTCCTGCCGCCATTGTCCGTCGAGACGGTTGTTTTCGCTGGAAGCGATCGCCTCGCAGTAGCCGCCCTCGCCGAAATTCGACCAGAGCATCAGCAGTCGGCCCGTGCGCGTCGTGTACATAAAGCAGCCGTCGGTGATCTTTCCGGTCGCCCAGGCCGGCTCGTCGCCGCGGAACAGCTCGATCGGCTCGGAAATCAGGCGCGTCAGGTCGTCCGACAGCTTCGCTGCCGCCATCGTGCCGACGTGATCGGGCATGCACGTCCACTCGTGGACAAATACCAGCCACGGCTGCTTCTCGGGGTCGATATAGAGCGTCGCGTCAATGCAGTCCCACTGATCGGGCGTGAGCGTGCCGTCCGTGATTTCGACGAACGGCCCTTCGGGCGAATCGGCGCGCAGAATCGTCGCGCCGCGATGCTGCGTCTTTGAAGAATAGTAGGTGGCCAGCAGATAGAACGCGCCGTTGTAAAAATGCACCTCGGGCGCCCAGAGGTTCTTCTCGGCCAGCGCGGGGCGGACGTAAACGGGCCGCTCGGTCAGCGTCCAGCCGCCGTCCAGCCGTCCCGTGTCGTTGCGCCAGCAGGCGTAGGTCGTGTCCAGCCAGTCGCCGTTTTTCGCAACGCCGGTGCCGTACATGTAGTAAACGCCGTTGTGCCGGAGCAGGAAGGGATCGCGCAACTGGGGGATTTTCGTCTCGATGATCATGTCAAAGCGTCCTTTCAAAGGCTCCTCATGGAGGATTCTTTTTGAATGATACTATTCATCGACGACCTTGACGACGAACGCCGGCGCGTCGCTCCTGAGCAGCCGCCCGTCGATCGTGATTTGCCGTCCGTCGATCGCACAGTCGTCGGTAATATCTTTCGCCGAATCCTCGAGAAGTTCCTGCAAAAAGACCCGCTTTCCGGCAATTTCTTCCTGATAAACGAGCGTCAGGCTCCTGAAAAGCCCGAATATTCCGACCGGCTCGCTCGCTCTCCCGACGCTGAACGTCACGTCCGCAAGCGCGGTGATTCCGCTGTTCGGGTCGATCGTCCGCTTTATCGACGCGATGGAATACGCGCCCGACGGATTGCGCGACGCGCAGACGAACGGCTTCAGCGCGCCGCTCTTCACGATGGGAAGCTCGCAATCGCGCGCCATGATCGCCGGAGCGCTCTCGGTGAGCGTCTGTCCTTTGACATGAACCCAGTTGGCCGGATCGCGCTCAAAGTAGAACTCGTCGGTCAGATATTCGTCGCTTTTCCTGTAAACGCCGCCGAATATGCCGTAGGGCGGCGCGATGCGGTGCCACCGCAAACAGGCTCTCATCAGGCCGCCGGCGGCCGGCGCTTTCATAACGCCCGCCGCGCAGCCCATCGCCGCGCAGATTTCGGCGCAGACCTCCGCGTTGAGGATGCCCTTCGCGCCGTATTGGGGAGAAGCGCCTGCCGAAAGCGCTTCGTCGAGCCGCGCCAGCATCGAGGAATCCTCGAAGGGCGGGATGATGTCATAGAGCCTGAACACATCCGAATAGGGCAGCAGCGCCTTCGTGAGCGCCCGCCTGCGCTCAATGTCGCCCATCTGCGAGAAGGGCGGTTGGCAGACCGCGTGCTCGACGATCAGTCCCGGCGCAAATTCGCGCGCGACCTCGGTCAGCATCCGGCGATAGTCAACTTCGCTGCATCGCACGCCCCAGTCGATTTTCCAATAGCTGATTCCCGCTTCGTGGCACCAGCGCGCCCTTTCAGACCAGTATTTGCGCGCTTCGTCCAGCGAAAACGGCGCGTTCGCGTCCTCAAAGCGCATCTGCGGAGAAATCCAAAGCCCCAGCCCCGCGTAGCCGAGCGCCTTCGTCTTTTCGCAGAGCGTTTTCAGCCGTTCGGCCGGCGTGAGGCCGTAGTGGGGGAATTTTTCGGGATCAGGGTCGCACCAGCCGAAGAGGTTGGGCGCGCCGGCGAGGTTGGCTGTGCCCATCGGCACGTCCCAGCCGTCGTCGACCATCAGGTAAAGCGCGGCACGGTCGGCCCCGTCGAACGGGTGATAATAATTCCGCTTCCCGAAAAGCGTGTCGTCGTTCAGCGAATCGCGCAGCTCCGATGCGCCCTCGCCGGTGATGCCAAGCTCCTGTGCGGGCAGCCGCTGATTGGCAAAGGTACACATATAGTCGCAGCAGGCGTTCGAGGTTTCCGGAATCAGGTTCATATTTTCACTCCTTCTCTGTCTGGATACGGTCCTGAAGGGCGCGCTTTCAAGCGGCGAGGTGATCACGGCGTCACAAGGCTTGATTCGTCGTCCGCCCGAGAGCAGATCGTCCGCCGAAACGCCGTAAAGCGCCGCAAGCTGCACGATGATTCGGCTTTTCGGCCTTGAACGGCCGTTTTCCCACTTTGAGACGGCCTTGTTGCTCACACCGAGCCGTTCGGCCAGCTCTCCTTGCGTCAGTCCCTTTTTCTCACGCAGCGCACAGAGATAATTGCCAAATTCAAAATCATTCATCAGCCATCACCCTTTGCTGCAATTTTATCCTATTTCAGGCGAAACCGCAAGGCCGATAACTCTACCGGAGGTAGAAGATGCGCTTTCTGATCGACGGGTTTCGAATTGACAGCCATTTCCGGTGATGATATAATAACGATAAATCAAAGAAGGGAAGTGAATCGATTGATACCGAAGGGCTTTATTCTTTACGCCAGCGAGACAGGCGCAAGGCTGAACGCCAACGTGCATACGGGCGGCGGCGACGACGATACCGAAATATTGCAGGCCGCGCTCGATAAGGCGCTCGAATGGGGGCATCTGCACCTGATTCTGGATGGCGCGGCGCGCGTTCGCGGGCTGAAAATCCATTCCAATACGATCATTGAATGTCCGGATGCGGACTGCGGCCTGTTCATGAGCGACGATATTCCCGGGCCGGTGCTGCGCACGGCGCATTACAGCCTGCGCGGCGGCGAGCGGACGCAGCGCAATATCGCGCTGATCGGCGGGACTTACAACCACAACAACGCGCATCATCGTCATCGCGCGGCCGTGACGGAGGAGTATGCCGACTGGCACAGCGTCGTGCTGCACGCGCATCCGGGCTATGAGCGCCCTAACATCGCCATCGAGCTGACCTGCGTTGAGAATGTCACGATTCGTGATGTTGCCATACAGGATAACTCCGCGTGGGCGATGCTTGTGTGCAACTTCAAAAACGTCAATATCGAGAACGTGCATCTTGATCTGCGCAATCATTATCCGTCGCACAATCAGGACGGCCTGCATTTCTGGGGGCCGGGGCGGTTTTTGAATATCCGCAATGTCTATGGCCGCTCCGGCGACGATTTTATCGCGCTTGCGCCCGATGAGCATGACGGCGTGTCCGACATCACCGACGTGCTGATCGACGGTCTGGCGCTTGAGCACGCCGATCAGTGCGTGCGTATGCTTTCGCGCGAAAAGGGACGGCTGGATCGCGTAACCGTACGCAACTGCTACGGCGAATGCACCAGCATGGGCTTTTACATCAATTACTGGTTTCCTGATTCTGTTCATCACGGCAATTACGGCTCGCTCTATTTTGAAAACATCGATCTGCGCACCTGCAAAAACAGCTATTCGCCCGCGTTCCTGTTCCGCATTGGGGCGAACGTCGACTCGATTGTCTGCCGAAATATTGCGCACCGCGCGCCCTATGACGCGAGACCGCTCTTCGATCTCGGATATTATTCCTACAACGGCGTTCAGCCCGATGTGCAGCCGCACGTCCGCTATATGCTCGTCGACGGGCTGTGCGTGCAGGAGCACGGCGGCGATTTGAAGGACGCGAGTCTCATCAATGTGGACGGCGCTGTGGACAATCTGGTCATCCGAAACGCCGACGTCATGCGCAATGAGGACGCGGCGGCGCAGGGTGCGCTTGTCCGGATACACGAGCATGGCCGCGTTGGACGGCTTGAGCTGGACAATGTGCGCGCCCTGAACATGGAAGCGATCCTTGACCGGCGCGAGGGCGCAATCGACGCGCTGGAAATGAGAAACGTGCGTGGAAGCGGCGTGACGAGCGAGATCCTGACGAACGACTGAAAAATGACTGAATAACCGGCGGTCGCCGCATGGCTTGAAAAAGCTGTGCGGCGGCCGCCTTTTATATGCGCGGCGGGGAAAACATATTTCTTGCGGCAGCGCTGCGACTTGCTTTCAATGGCACTAAATAAAACATTTGTTTATTGTGCACATACGCTTTCTGCAAAGAAGTGCATTTTATAAAAAATCGCAGGAGTGCGAACTGTTCCCTTGACAAAAGAACGGAAGTTCTGTATAATACGAATCGTAATCGCGAAAATGCGACTGATGGAGGAGAGCAAACGATGAAGCGAACGCTGTCGCTGACACGGGACGAACAGGAAACCGCCGAGGATATACTGTTTCTGCTGGCGGACGAAGCGGCGGCTCAGCGCAGGCGCGGCGGCTGGCCTGACGATATGCCGTCGCGAATGACGCAGATATGCGACGACGCGAATCGGGCGCGGCACTGTACGACGGTGCGCGCGCGGCGCGGCGCGCTGGCAATGCTGGTCTGCCGGGCGCTGGAGGCTCTGCTGCGGGAGAGCGAGCCGGGCGGCGCGGTGCTGGCGGCGCTGAGAGCGGGAGAATTGGAAAGGAGCGGGGAGATATGATGACGGACGGGGAAAAGCTGAGGATCACGAAGGACGCGATACGGCGGCTGCGGCTTCAGGGGCCGAGGGCGCTGGCCGAATATGAGCGCGCATATGGCAGCGGCTGTGCGGTGAGCGCGCCGACCGACAAGATCGGCGGCGGACGCACGAATCGCATCTCAAGGCCGACGCAGACGCGGGCGCTTCATATGATCGAGATGGAGGAGGAAGCCGCGCGGCGGCTGCGCTGGTATGGTTGCCTGCGCGCGGCGCTGGAGGGGCTGACATGCAGGGAAGGCAAGTCGTTCAATGCGCTGCGGCACGATCATTCGGTGGCGCGCGCGCTCCAGCTGTACGCGCTCCGGGGTGCGGGCGGTGAGACGATGCGCATGATGTTGAGCGCGTCGCGGCCGGTGAGCGACAACCATGTGCGCCGCCTGCTGCGCGAGGGGATAACGGCGGTCAAGCTCGAAGCAGAGCGCGCCGGTCTGTTCGACGAATATCCGGACGGGCGCGGGGCGGAGGAACGGCAGGGCGCGGCGAAGTGAGCCATCATGCTCAGGACGGCGGATGGCGGAATGATGAGCGGCAGTCTCTCTTATTGAAATGCTTTTGGAAAATTGCGCAGGGTGACGGTGCGTGATCAGGCCGCTTTTTCCGCGGGACCCAGCTCGCTAACGAGCGCCGAGCCGATGATCAGCGCCGTGCCGATCAGGGCGATGGGGGAGAGCGACTCATGCAGCACGGCGGCGGAGAGCAGCAGCGCGAACACCGGATCAATATAACTCAAAACGGCGATGGATTGCGCCTTCAGCCGTTTCATGCTGCCGAAATACAGGGCGTAGGCAAAGCCGGTATGGACGAGTCCCACGAGCAGCACCATGGCGGTCGACGACGCGTTCAGGTGAATGGCGGAAAAATCCTCGGTCAGCAGCAGATAGGGCACGAGCGTGACGGCCGCGCCGGCGAGCTGAACGGCGGTTCTTCGGTAAGCGTCGTCGAGTGTGATCTTCTTGTTCAGTATGATGACGGCGGCATAGAGCGCCGCAGCACCCAGGCCGAAGAAAACGCCGGTCAGGCTGCGCGCGTCGGTTCCCGCAGCCCCGCCCGTTATGCCTGAAACAAAGATCATGCCGACGACGGCCGCAGCGGCGCAGAGAAGCCGCCGCCGCGTGAGACGTTCATGCAGGAAGAGCGGCGAGAGCAGTATGACGATGGTCGGCTGCATGTAATAGCACATTGTGGCCGTGGCGACGGAGGTGTAATTGTAGGCCTCGAAGAGGAAGATCCAGTTGAAGCCGATCAGCGCGCCCGTCAGCACGAGCAGAAGCAGCGTTTTTACGCTGATCTTTTCGGAAGCGCGGCGGCGGCTGAGACGCATGAACAGAACCAGGAACGCGCTGCCCAACAGACCGCGCGTGAAGGCGAGCATGCCCGAGGACAGCGGAATGAAGCGCCGAAAGACGCCGATCGTGCCGAAAATCAGCGTGGAAGTGATGAGCATGAGATAGGATTTCAGATTTTTGTCTGCCATGTGCGTCTCTCCTGATGAACGACGTGGGGGGAGGCTGTTTTTCAATATTATAGGGCGGCATTGTTATTTCATCAAGCGGCGCGCGTCGGGAGGTCTTGCAAAAAAGTCTGCAAAAATGGGAAAAAGGGGTTGACAAACGGCACCGCTTGTAGTACAATATCTCTTGTTGATGGCACCGGCATGGAGAGTTGGCTGAGTGGTCTAAGGCGCACGACTGGAAATCGTGTATACGTTGATAGCGTATCTAGGGTTCAAATCCCTAACTCTCCGCCAACAAAGGACGTAGATATTGATACAATGTCTACGTCCTCTTTTTTGCCCGAAAAGTCTTTATTTATTGGGATTTTCGGTCTTTTTCATTTTTGGGATGCGTTTCAAAGTGCAAGCTGATTTGGTGCATTTTCGTTTCAGAATGGACATTTTCGCTTGCACTCTGAAATGAAAACGGCAGGGGGTGCAAAAACGGGTGCACTCTGAAACGGAGCATTTCAGAGTGCGGAGCGGCATGAAAAAGGCCGAGACTCATTTGGCCTCGACCTTGATTTCTTTTCCGTTTCTGAATTCGAATGCGACGCTGCCGTCTCGGTTTACCGTTCCCTTTTCTAGCAGCAGCGACCACACCTGACTGTCCCATTCCTCCAAGGAAGCCGGAGCCTTTTCCAGATGGTCGATGAATGAAGCAAGTTGTCGCGCCTTGTTATTGCGTCTTGCGATCTCCGCTTCCAGCTTGTCATGCTTGGCAGATGCCTTTTCGTATGTTCGATAAGGAACTGCACAAGGAGTTTATCCTCTGCTCTTACCTTGCCAAACTGCTGCCAAGCGACAAAACGGAGGATTTCAACCTCGATAACCGTGTCAAGCTGGAGTATTACCACCTTGAAAAGACCTTTGAAGGTGCAATTGAGCTGGAGGCTGGTGAAGGTGGACATTGGGAGCCGACTCAGCCCAAACGCGCAGGCAAAAAGGCTGAACGCCTCAGCCCACTGGAAGAAATCATCGAACGTATCAACGAAGAGTTCATGGGTGAATTCACAGATGCAGACCGCGTCATTGTTGACACGCTGTACAACAAGATGAAGAAAGATGCCGATGTTCATCAGGCAGCACAGACGGATGACAGGCAGGTATACGAGCGCAGCTTGTTCCCCACAATCTTCGATGATACTGCCATGTCCTCCTACGAAGAAAACATGGAAGCCTATCAACAGTTGTTCCTCGATGCGAAGAAGTATCATGCGATTCAGCAGGCATTGGCGGATCGGCTTTACAATGAGTTGCATGGGGCTGCGCATCAATAAACATGCGGCTTCTACTTCCTCAGCCTGCAAAAGGAGAGATACGATGAGCAAGATTACCGGAAAAGAACATCCACCGTTAAGCATCTTCAGTCAGGAGTTCGATTTCCACATCCCGGAATATCAGCGTCCTTATGCATGGACAACAGATGAAAGCGGTGTGCTGTTTGATGACCTCTATTACGCCGTGTTCCGCGACTCATCCATGGCGGACGACAGCACGGCCACCAACTTTGACCAGATTTTCGAGACCTATTCGCCCTCGACTGTAAGGAAGGTGCTGTGATATGGCGGCGCAGAAGAAAAAGGAGCTTGCCCTGCGCAGCTCCGCTGCGGAATATCTGACCTTTGTCGCCGCCACCGGCGAGAGCGACGTCAGCTTCGAGATGCGCTACGAGGATGAAAACATCTGGTTGACGCAGAAGATGATGGCGGCATTGTATGATGTAGGGCTTCCCACCATCAATGAGCATATCAAAAAGATATACGCAGACGGAGAATTGACTGAGGCGGCAACTATTCGGAAATTCCGAATAGTTCAAACAGAAGGTGTGCGGCAGGTCAACCGTGAGGTGGCTCACTTTAACCTGCAAATGATCATAGCCGTTGGCTTCAAGGTCAATAACCAGCGTGCCGTGCAATTCCGCAAATGGGCAGGTCAGATCGTGAAAGATCACACCATTCAGGGCTGGACGATGGACGTAGAGCGCCTGAAAAAGGGTCATATGTTCACGGACGAATACTTCGAGCGGCAGCTTGAGCAGATTCGGGAGATACGGCTGAGCGAGCGAAAGTTCTA
>CAKTXR010000025.1 GCA_934631025.1 uncultured Clostridia bacterium | reverse complement strand
TGTTCGCCACGCACTATCATGAACTGTCCGAGCTGGAAGGCTCGCTGGACGGCGTTGTCAACTACCGCATTACGGCGGTTGAGCGCGGCAGCGAGGTCATTTTCCTGCGCAAAATCGTGCGGGGCGGCGCAGATCACAGCTATGGCGTGGCCGTGGCCGCGCTGGCGGGGCTGCCCGATTCGCTGGTCAAGCGCGCCCGCCAGATCATGGCGCGGCTCGAGGTCAAGGACGAAAAGGAAGGCAACATCGGCCAGACGATCCTTGCAAATAAAAAGGAGGGCGCGAAGCAGGTCGAGCTGACCGACTTCAAGCCCATGGAGCTGATCGAAGAGATCCGCGCGCTGGACGTCATGGCCATGTCGCCGATAGACGCCATGAACAGCCTTTTCAAAATCGTCGAAAAGGCAAGGAGGATATAACCCATGCCCATCCGCGTTCTGGATGCGGCGACAGTGGGGCGGATTGCCGCCGGCGAAGTTGTCGAGCGTCCGTCCTCCATCGCCAAGGAACTGATAGAAAACTCGCTCGACGCCGGCGCGACGTCGATCACCGTCGAAATCAAGGACGGCGGTATAGATTATCTGCGCGTCACCGACAACGGCTGCGGCATCGCGCCCGAGGACGCGCGCATCGCGTTCGAAAATCACGCCACATCGAAAATTGCGTCCGGCGACAGCCTGAGCGACATTATGACGCTGGGCTTTCGCGGCGAGGCGCTGCCGTCCATCGCGGCGGTGGCGCGCGTCACGATGACCACGCGTCAGAAGGGCCGCGAATCCGGACTGAAGCTGCAAATCGAGGGCGGCCGCGTTATGGACGTTTCCGAAGCGGGCTGCCCGGAGGGAACGTCTATTGTCGTGCGCGATCTGTTCTTCAACACGCCCGTGCGCCGCGGCTTCCTTAAAAAGCCGACCACCGAGGCGGGCGTCATCGCCGATATGATCGCGCGGCTCATACTGGGCAATCCCGGCACGTCCATGCGCTTCATCAGCAACGGCCGCACCATCTATCACAGCTATGGAGACGGCGATATCCGCCATGCCGCGCTGGCCATCTACGGCCGCGAAACAGCACAGAAAATGCTGCTTGTGGACGAAACGGAGGGCAGTCTTAAAATCAGCGGTCTGATTGGCCTGGACGAGCTGGCGCGCGCCAATCGTTCGCAGGAGTTTTTCTTCATCAACGGCCGCACCGTTCGCGCACCGCTCATCGCTCAGGCGCTCGAAGTGGCCGTGCGCAGCCGCGTCATGATCGGGCAATATCCGATGTGCGCGCTCTCTCTGCGCCTGCCGCCGACCGCCGTGGACGTCAACGTGCATCCCAGCAAGCTGGAGGTGCGCTTCCGCGACGAAGCGGACATCCGCCAGAAGGCCGAGCTGATGCTGATGCGCGCCTGCTGCGGCACGAAAATCCTCGATCCCGAGGCCATCGTCCGCGAGACGCCGCCGCTCAACGACCGGCCGGTTATCAAAATCACCGCCCCCGAGCAGACCACTGTGTTCAGCGGCGCGGCGGACGATCCGCTGTCTCCGCCCGTCATTTGCGTTTCGCCGATCGCACAGCCCGAGGAAACCGTACCGCCGCCCACCGAAGCGCCCGCGCCGGAAATCGGGAAGAGGGAAGAGCGCAAGGCGGACATATCCGCGGCACAGACCGTTTCTGAAACGCCGCACGTTCTCAGCTTCAGGGAAGCGCCGCCGCCCGCAGTGCAGCGATTTGTCAGGCCAGCAGAGATCAAATATGTCAGCCAGGAATCGGAAAGCAGAGCGGAGTCGGCTGTCAATAGTCCCGCGCTGCCGACACACGCTGAAACGCTCCCCAAAAGGGCTGTGGATAAAGCGGAAATCCGCATCATCGGCGTGTTCGACAACACCTATATCATCGCAGAAATGAGCGAAACATTGATCCTCATCGATCAGCACGCGGCGCATGAGCGCATACTCTACGAGCGCTTCCGCAAGGCGCTGGAGGGCGGCACGATCATGCAGCCGCTCGTCGCGCCGATCATCATGAACGTTTCGGCGCGCGATCGCAGCATACTGATGGACAATCAGGCGCTCCTGCTGGAAGCGGGCTATGAAATTGAGCCGTTCGGCGAGCGCGACATTCAGGTACGCGCCGTGCCGTATGTGCTGGGACAAGCGGAACTGAAGCCGCTTTTCGCCGATTTGATCGACCGGCTCGATCAGCTCAAGAGCGCCACGATAGACCGGCGGCGCGGCGAGGTCATAACGGCCTCCTGCAAGCGCGCCGTCAAGGCGGGCGATCACCTGACCGACGCGGAAATTCGCGCGCTGATCGGCGATATGCTGACCACCAGCGCGCCGCCCAACTGCCCGCACGGCCGCCCAATCATCAAGACGTTCAAGCGCAGCGAGGTTGACCATATGTTCCGCCGCAACTGAGCGCTGAAAGGGACATGTTTATGCAAAAACCGCATCTGATTGTCATTGGCGGCGCGACGGCCTCCGGAAAAACGGCCGCCGCCGTCAGACTGTGCGAGGAAATCGGCGGCGAGGTCGTTTCATGCGATTCCATGCAGATCTATCGCGGCATGGACGTCGGCACGGCCAAGCCCACACCAGAGGAACGCCGCGGTATTCCGCACCACATGATCGACATAATCGATCCCGACGAAAGCTATTCGGCGTCCCGTTTCAAGGAGGACGCCGCCGCCTGCGTCGGCGATATTCTCAGCCGCGGCAAACAGCCTGTGCTGTGCGGCGGAACGGGGCTGTATGTCGACGCGCTCACCCGACCGATGGACTTCGCACTGCCGTCTGATCCGGCTCTGCGCGACGAGCTGATCGCCGTTTCTCAGCAGGAAAACGGCAAAAGGACGCTCCACGCCATGCTGGAAGAGATCGATCCCGAGTCGGCTCAGCGCCTTCATCCCAACGACGTGCGCCGCGTCGCCCGTGCGATAGAGATTTACAGATTGACCGGCCATACAATGACCGAGCAGATGGCGCTTGATCGGCAGCGAGAGGGCGACTACGACGTGACGTTCTTCGCGCTCGACTGGCCGCGCGACGTGCTCTACGACCGCATTGACCGGCGCGTCGATCAGATGATGGCCTGCGGCCTTGTGGATGAGGTGAAGCGGCTGCTCGCAAACGGACTGAGCGCCGATTCGACCGCCATGCAGGCACTGGGCTATAAGGAAATCGTCATGGCGCTCGAGGGGAAATGCGACATGAGCGAGGCAGTCGACGAAATCAAGCTCGGATCGCGCCATTACGCCAAGCGGCAGCTCACCTGGCTGCGCCGTGATGGCCGCGCGCGTTTCATCGACGCGCAGAACAGAACAACCGACGACATTGTGAAAATCATGATGGGAGATATTGAACATGACAACCATTGATCCGAAAATCGAGCGTCTTGTGGACGAGGCCGAGCGCGACTGCGCCGAGAGCTTTGCCCGTCTGGATCGCATCGAACGCCACAACACACGCCGCGTGCTGGCCGCTTTCCAGAAGCACCGCGTTTCGGCGCGCCATTTTGCGCCGACCACCGGCTACGGCTACGACGACATCGGCCGCGACACGCTCTCCGCGATATTCGCCGAACTGCTGGGCTGCGAGGACGCGATTGTGCGCCCGCAGATCGCGTCCGGCACCCACGCGCTGGCGCTGTGCCTGTATGGCATTCTGCGCCCCGGCGACACAATGCTGGCCGCCAGCGGCAAGCCCTACGACACGCTGGAAGAGGTCATTGGTCTGACCGGCGAGGCGGGACGCGGCTCTCTGGCCGATTACGGCGTAAAATACAGCCAGATCGACGTGCTGCCAAACGGCCAGCTCGATCTTGAGGGCATCAAAACGGCGCTGGAAAACGATCCGTCTATCCGGCTTGTCGAAATTCAGCGTTCCCGCGGCTATGCGTGGCGGCCGTCGCTCACGGTCGAGCAGATTCGGGAGGTCTCGGCGCTCGTTCATTCCGTAAAGCCGGACGCTGTGGTCATGGTGGACAACTGCTACGGCGAGTTTTCCGATATGGAAGAGCCGGGCGCCGTGGGCGCGGACATTATGGCCGGCTCGATGATCAAAAATCCCGGCGGTGGACTGGCCCCGACGGGCGGCTATGTCGCGGGGCGCAAGGATCTGGTCGAGCTGGTGTCCTACCGGCTGACTTCTCCAGGCATCGGCGCGGAGGTCGGCTCCTATGCGGGCAGTTATCAGCCGTTCTATCAGGGACTGTTTGAAGCGCCGCACGTCGTCATGCAGGCCATCAAGACGGCCATACTGACCGCCGCCGTCTTTGAAAAGCTGGGCTTTGCCGTCAATCCGCGTCACGACGAGCATCGCACGGACATCATTCAGGCCATTCGCTTCGGCGACGCCGATAGGCTGATCGCCTTCATTCAGGGCATTCAGGCCAATTCGCCGGTGGACAGCGACGCTGTGCCCGAGCCGTGGGCCATGCCCGGCTATCAGGACAAGGTGATCATGGCGGCCGGAACGTTCGTAGCCGGCGCATCCATCGAACTGAGCGCCGACGCGCCTGTGCGCGAGCCGTATATCGTCTATATGCAGGGCGCGCTGACCTATGCGCATGGCCGCTGCGGCCTTGAGGGCGCGCTGCAAACCATGCTGGACCGCAAACTGATTACGCTCTGACCGACATAAAAAGCCAGCCTGTCGTCCGCTTTTCAACGGTAAACAGGCTGGCAAAATCAAACTGAAACAGGGGAGCGCAATCAGAATTCGCGGATCAGGGCGATAACGCGGCCCAGCACCGTCACTTCGTCGGCGTAAATGGGATCCATGGAAGAATTCTCGGGCTGAAGGCGCACGCGATGCGGCTCATAGAATATGCGCTTTACCGTGGCTTCGTCGTCGATCATGGCCACGACGATCTGGCCGTTTTCAGCGTCTCTCTGCGAACGCACGATGACCGTGTCGCCGCTGAGAATTCCGGCCTCGATCATGCTTTCGCCTTCAACGCGCAGTGCGAACACCTCGTCGCTGGTATTGAGCATATTGGCCGGCAGCAACAGTTCTTCCTCGATATTCTGCTGGGCCAGTATCGGAACGCCGGCCGTTACCTTGCCGACCAGCGGCACGAGACGTCCCTTCGGATAATCGGACAGCTCAAGCGCGCGCGGCTTGGCCGCGTCTCTGTGAAGAGCGCCGCTCTTTTCGAGCTGCTGCAAATGGGCATGAACGGAAGAGGTCGACTTGAAACCGACGGCCTTGCAGATTTCGCGAACGGACGGGGGATAACCCTTGCTCTGCATTTCTTCACGAATAAAGGCGAGGATCTTCGCCTGGCTTTCTTCTCTGGGCATTCTCATGATACTACGGCACCTCCATCTGCTATTAGTATACCATGATAAGGCTGTAACGTCAAATAAACAATCAGAAAAACGATCGATTTAACATTTGAAGCAATGAAAGGAGACTGACGATTTCATGGAAAAGCGTCGATGCGTTCTTGACGAAAGCAAATGGTGCGACGAATGCGGTGAATGCGAGCGCTGCGATCTGGATCCCAACAAAATCTGCGACAACTGCATGAAGTGTCTCAGCTCGACCGGCGCGGACTATCTGGCCATCGAGGTGGACGACATCATCGAATCGGATTCCGACGACAAGGTGCAGTAAAGCGCGCGACGGATCGCCGCGCAAAACGACGGCTTTTTGAGCAAAATGCAGGTCGAAACGCAGCCCGAATCCATCGAAAGTGGGGTGGGCGTTTCACGTTCAACTATTCGCAAAAGAAAACTTTTACGAATAGTTTGTGGATGGGTGGCGCGCTTTCTGCTATAATAGCCCCTGAAGCCGCTGATTTTCGGTCTGATTTGAGCGGACTCTCTTGGCAGCGACGCTTTGCTTCGGAGGTGCTTTTTTCGATGCCCGATTCCTTGACTTATGTTGAAAGCCGCGATCGCAAAAGCATTTTGCTGATTCGTGAATTTCTGCGCGAGCTTCCCGCTAACTGCGCAGATTTCGTTCGCGCGCTTGAGCCGACCACCACGCCGCTCACGCGCGTCGGCTATCTGCGCGATCTCAAGCTGTTTTTCAAATACCTGACCACTGAGGTTCCGGAATTCGCCGATCTGACGGTCACCGCCATTCGCGATGAGGATCTCGATCGCGTGACCGGCCGGCATATCGCCCTCTACAACGACTATCTCACGCTCTATATCCGCGACGATGAGCGTGAAGAAACCAACGAGGACGCCAGCAAGATGCGCAAGCTGTCCGCGCTGCGCAGCTACTTTAAGTTCTTATTCAAGAATAACCGAGTGAGCAGCAATGTCGCCCAGCTGATCGACCTGCCGAAGCTGCACGAAAAGCCCATACTGCGGCTCGAGATCGACGAAATCGTGCGTATGCTCAATCAGGTTGAAAGCGGCAGCGCGCTGACGGACGGTCAGAAAAAGTACCATGAACTGACGAAAAAGCGCGATCTGGCGATGATTTCCCTCTTTCTGGGCACGGGAATCCGCGTCAGCGAGTGCGTCGGAATCGATATAGGCGATATTGATTTTTCGCAGAACGGCTTTTTCGTGACGCGCAAAGGCGGCGCGCAGGTCATATTGTACTTTCCCGACGAGGTGGCCGCCGTGCTGAAGGACTATGTCGACGAGCGCAAGACCATCACTGCCGCGCCCGGCCATGAGAACGCGCTGTTTCTGTCCATGCAGAAAAAGCGCATCAATGTGCGCAGTGTAGAAAATCTGGTCAAGAAATACGCGCTGCTGGCCGCGCCGCTGAAGAAGCGCTTCAGCCCGCACAAGCTGCGCAGCACATTCGGCACGAATCTCTATCACGAAACCGGCGACATCTATCTGGTGGCCGATGTGCTCGGCCACAGCGACGTCAACACGACGCGTAAGCACTACGCCGCCATGTCTGACGACCGCCGCCGCATGGCCGCCGCGCACGTCAAGCTGCGCGACGACGAGGCCACGCTCACCGGTCTGGCCGCCGTGCAGCCGGAAAGCGCCGAATCAGAAGCGACTGATCAGCCGAGCGAATCGACGGAAGCAGTTGAATAATTATCAAAATCTCCGCCGCCTTATTCGTTTTCATAAGGCGGCGGAGATTATATGCGTCAGTCATCCAGACCCTTTCGCGCGTCGCGGGCCTGCCGGATTGCGCCGGTCGCCATTTCGTCGCAGCGATTGTTTTCGCGATTATTGGCGTGCCCCTTGACCTTGAGCCACGTCACGCGGTGGATTTTCGTCAGCGCAAGCAGCTTTTCCCACAGATCTCTGTTTTCAACCGGCTTTTTGTCGCTCTTGATCCAGCTGCGCCTGACCCAGTTGTCCAGCCAGTGCTGCTCAAAGGCGTTGATCAGATAGCTGCTGTCCGAGTGCAGACGCACCTCGCAAGGCTCCCTGAGCGCGCCCAGCGCCTCGATGGCCGCCGTCAGCTCCATGCGGTTGTTGGTCGTGCTGGGCTCATAGCCCGACATTTCACGCCGGAATTCATTGAACAGGAGCACCGCGCCCCAGCCGCCCGGCCCCGGATTGCCCGAGCACGCGCCGTCCGTATAAATAATCACCTGCTTCATAAACCGGCCTGTTTACTCTCCTTCGATCAATTCGCGCGCCCTCAAAAGCGCCTTTTTTTCCATACGCGAGACCGTCATCTGCGATACACCCAGCCGCTCAGCCGCTTCCCGCTGGCTCAGGCCGTCGAAATAGCGCATTTTGAGCAGCTGCTTTTCGCTTTCGGGCAACGTGCGCATGATTTGACGGATGGCGTCCTGCGTCTCGACCGTCTCATAGCCCGCGTCGTTCTGGCCAAGCACCGATTGCAGCGTCAGATCCTCGTCCTCGGATACGGGCGATGCGTCCAGCGATACGGGCGTCATCGCGTTTTTCATTTCGAGCATTTCCAGTATGACGTCGGCGGCCTCGCCGGTTTCTGCGGCCAGCTCGTCGATCGTCGGCGAGCGCATCAGCGCGTGCGTCAGCTTTTCGCGCGCCGATTCGATTTGCTTGAGCAGCGCGCCGCTGCGCCTGGGCAGCGTAATCGTGCGCGACTTATCACGGAAATAGTTTTTCACCTCGCCGACGATCGTGGGCGTTACATAAGTGCTGAACTGAACGCCTTTATCCGCGTCGAAGCGCTGAACGGCCTTGACGAGCGCCAGCGACGCGACCTGATACAGATCGTCGTAGTCCACGCCGCGCCCGCTGAATCGCCGCGCAATCGCTCCGGCCAGCGGCAGATACTGCCGGCAGATTTCGTCCAGCAGCGTGTCCGAGCGCGTGCGGCCATATTCGACCAGCAGTTGATTGTCAGCAGCCATACGTCATGCCCGCCTTAACGCAGCGTTTTTTCAGCTCGATTTGCACCGTGGTACAGCCCAGCTTTCCGATCAGCACCTCGTCGGCCATGGACTCCAGCACGCAGCGCAGGATTTCGTCCTCGCGGCTATCGTCCTCGCTGGAGACCGCCATGCAGCCGCCCTGCCCGCTCAGGCGCACGCTCGCCGAATCGCCGTCGTATTCATAGTGCAGGGCGATCTTCTCATAGCCCACGGACTGCTCGATCAGGCAGCCGAAAGCCTCGTCGACGGCCATTTTCATGTCGTCCATGTCGTCCAGCGTCAGTCCGGCGCGCGCCAGAACGCCCAGCGTCGTCATCCGGACGATCAGCATCATGTCCTTTTGAGCCGCAACGAGAAGATCGACTGTTTTATTCATGGCTTGATTCCTCTTTTCACAGGGCCTTGATCATGTTGGTGCCGTCCGACCAGAGACGCTCGATGTTATAGTACTCGCGCTCCTGCTCGTGGAAAATGTGAACGATGACCGAAGCGTAGTCCAGCACGATCCAGCGCGACTCGCGATAGCCCTCCTTGCGGCGCGCCTCGATCTCATCTGTCTCGGTCAGCTTATCCTCGAGATCCTCGGCCATGGTGCGGCACTGCGTCGTGTTGCGCGCGCTGCAAATGACGAAATATTCGGCGATCGAGGTCAGATGCGACACATCCAGCACCTGAATGTTTTCACCCTTCTTGGAATAGAGAAAATCGGCGATCTGCAGAGCCAGTTCCTTGGAATCCTTCATGTGCATACTTCCTTTCAAATCAATCTTTCAGGTCGCTTCAGAATTGTTTTATCTCTCCCGCGCCAGCTCGATTGTGCGCGGATGCAGCTTTTTGCCGCGCTCCATAACGTAATCGACGCTCTTTGCGGCCGCCATGCGCACCGCCGCGTCCAGATCGGTCTCGGCCAGCGCGCGGATATCGCCAAGCCCCGGATAGTCCTCGCGCTCCGGCTCGATCATATCGGCCAGATAAATGACCTTTTCAAGGCGCGTCATGTTGCGCCGCCCCGTCGTGTGCCAGCGAATCGCCGACAAAACGGCGGTGTCATTGACGTGATACTGACTTTTTGCCAGCGCTTCCCCCGCCGGCGCGTGCAGAAGAGCCGGCATACTGAGCTCGCATTCGTCGGCCGATATGCCGCCCGATCGAATCAGCGCAGTCAGCGCCGAAGCGTCCAGCCCCTTGGCGCAGTCGTGCAGCAGTCCCGCCAGATGCGCCTGCACGGGATTAACGCCGAAGCGCGCCGCCAGCGTAACCGCCGTTTCGGCCACGGAGAGCGTGTGCCGGAAGCGGTGCGGCGAAAGCGTCTCCTGAAGGCGCTGAGTCATCCAGTGATACGGCGCGCCGTACAGCCCATGCTGCGCGATGTAATCGGCGACGGCCGCCGGCACGAGCGCCGCCAGATCGCCGCCCTGCGACGCGCGGGAGCGGATTTCTGTTGACGAAATATCCGGCCCGCTCTCTTCGGCCAGATAGACGCGGATGTTCAGGCTCTTTCGAATATGCTCCGACTGCGCCGAGAGCGCCCTGTCGTCGCCCGGCCGCGGCACGGCGATCAGGCTGCACATCGCGCCCAGCCTTTCCGGCGTTTTCCAGTGCTCGATCTGATAGAGCGTATCCGCGCCGACGATGTAGTAAATCTCGTCGTCCGGCCGCAGCGCCTTGAGCTGTGCCAGCGTATCGACGGTGTAGGTCGTGCCGCTGCGCCGGATCTCCAAATCGGACGCTTCAAAGCCCTCGCAGCCGTACACAGCCAGCACCGTCATGTTATAGCGGCTCGCGCCCGAGGCCAGCGTCTCAATCTGTTTGTGCGGCGGTTCGCCGTCCGGCAGGAAGAGCACCTCGTCCAGTCCAACCGTCCGGCAAGCGATGCGGGCGATTTCAATATGGCCGTTATGGATCGGATTAAATGTTCCGCCCATAATTCCCAGTTTCTTCATGTCCATGCCCCTCAAAACACAAGTGATAATTTATTATACACCATTTTCGGCGATTAGAAAAGGCCGATTTGCGTATACTGAGTGAAGAAACTCTGAACAAGGAGGAAAAACCGCCGTGATTCGCCTGATCGACGGCCTTGTTTTCTGGCTTTTGACGCTGTGCGCGCTCTTTCTGGCGTTTATGGCGCTCACTGGCGAACGGATTATTCTTTCATGTCTGCTCGCCGCGCTGGGCTGCGTCGCTCTGCACGCGCTGTGGACGCGCTTTTCTGAGCCGCTGCGCCGGCGCTCCCGCTCCATGCGCCGCGAATACGCGCGTTTCGTCATCGACGGATGGGCGGCTCTGCCGGAAAGCGACGTGCTGAGCGCCGTCATGCCGCTTTTGTCCGGCGAGGACATCGCTGAAAGGGCGGTCGTTCTCCCCTATGCGCCGTCCTCCCGCGCACTGAACGCCGACGCGCTGATCTCCTGTCGCCGCGCGCATCCTCAAGAGCAGCTTACAGTTGTCGCGCTGTGTCCGGCCGATCGCAGCGCCGCCGCCTGGGCGCAGCGTCTGTCGATCAGGCTTGTCGACGGCAAACGCCTGACGCAGCGCGTTATGGCCGCGCATCCCGTCGTGCCCGATTCGTTTCAAGTTCAAAAAAAGCGCCGCATATCGCTTCCAACATACGGCGTTTTTACAGAACGGATCAATCCGCTGCGCAGCGGCCTCTATGCCGCGCTCACACTGGCTCTGTACATTGCGCGGGGCGGCTGGCCGACGCTCTTCTCATTTGTGCTGCTGCTCGTCATGACAGCGCTTGGCCTGCGCCGCCGCTTATTATCGCGCTGACAGCTCCGCCTCGGCCAGCAGATGGTTGCCGTACAGCTCGACGGCCAGCGTCATGGCCTTCGACGTGCCCAGACGCGGATCGTAAATGTAATCGTTGTGCTCGATCGTCATGGCCGGCACGCCGAAGTTCTTGAAAAAGCCGCCGATGAACGAATTGTGGATGCCGCCGCGCGGATAGTGCGTCTCGTCGCCCATGTATGCCTGCGGATAATCCGTCTTGTTCTTCGTGTACAGCGCACGGTTGATCGCCTTGTGGCGCTCGGCAATGTCCTCGCTCAGGCCGTCGGCATAAGGCATGAGATATGCGCCCCAGCCGGTTTCCGTCGTCGTATGGAAATCGAAAGCAAAGTCAATGCCGCCGGCGTTCTCGGCAAAGTAGCGCTTGATGGCCGTCGTCTCGGCGGCCTTTTCGTCCGCGTCATCGCGATTGGGGTTCACTCTGGCGGCATTGTGCGGAATCTGATGGCGCTTATCCGCCACGAGTCCCTCATAGCCACCCTTTTTGCTCACGCCCCACACGGACACGCAGGGCACGATCAGCAGTCTGACGTGCTCGCGCACAGCGCGCAGGCGTTCGTCCGCGCCCTCGACGATCATGGTCATGAGCCGCGCCAGGCCGAAATAGCCCTCCGTCTCGATGACGTGAACGCCGGACTGGATGTAGATCGTCCTGTCGTAATGCGCCGGCGTCCATTCGTAGGCCCAGATTTCGTATTCGCCGGTCGTGTCCCGCCCAATTACGCGGCGCGTCATGTATTCGGGATAACGCGCGCGCAGCGGCTCGTAAAGATGCTCGATGATCTCGGGGGACGTCCATGTGATGTCGGCAAAGCTCTCGTGCCCGCCCAGTATGTCGGGCTGCTGAGAAACGCTCCACAGTTCAAACGCCATAGTCGCTTCCTCCTCAAAGTTTCTCGAGTTTCCGCGCGGCCTTACAGGTTGTCAAGGTCGATCTTGGAGTCCTTGCGCGCCTTGCGATAGATGACGAACTTGCTGCCGATCACCTGAATCGGCTCGGCATGAACGCGCTCGCACAGCGCGTCGCAGGCTTCCTTGGCGGTCATGGGCGCGTTCTGAAGCACCGTGGCCTTGATCAGCTCGCGGGCCTCCAGCGCGTCCCAGGCCTGCTTGACCATGTTATCGTTGATGCCGTCCTTGCCGATGTGCAGAATGGGCTGCATCGTGTTGGCCATAGAGCGCAGCGCGGCTCTCTGTTTGGTGGTCATATCTCTTTTATCCTCCGTTTACTCTACAAATTCAAATTCCATATCGCCCAGACGCACGGTATCACCCTCGCCCGCGCCGGCTTCGCGCAGCATATCGATCACGCCCCAGCGGCGCAGCGTGCGGTGGAACCAGTTGAGCGAATCCTCGTCGCCGAAATTGACCGAGTCGACCAGATGCTGAAGACTCGGCCCGGAGAGCACATACACGCCGCCCTCGACGCTGACCTTGATTTTCTCGCCGGAGAGATCCTCGAACGGCGTTTCCTCAAAGAACGGCTCGATCGGCGGCAGTTCGCGCAGCTTGGCCGCCGCCGCGCGCATCAGCTCGGTAAAGCCCTTGCCAGCCGCCGCAGACACCGGGAAAATCTCAATGCCCGTGCCCTCGAGCTTCTCGCGCAGGCGCTGAAGGTTTTCCTCGCTGCCGGGCAAATCGATTTTGTTGGCCTCGACGATCATCGGGCGATTTTTAAGATCGCCGTAGCGCTCCAGCTCGGCCATGATCGCGTCGTAATCCTCCAGCGGATCACGGCCTTCGCTGCCGGAGATGTCCAGCACATGGATCAGCAGCCGCGTGCGCTCGATGTGGCGCAGGAAGTCGTGCCCCAGGCCCACGCCCTCGGCCGCGCCTTCGACCAGACCGGGAATATCGGCCAGCACGAAGCTGTCGCCGTCCTGCTTGACGATGCCCAGAGTGGGCGTCAGCGTGGTAAAGTGATAGTTGGCGATCTTGGGGCGCGCGGCCGTAACGACCGACAGCGTGGTCGATTTGCCGACGTTCGGGAAGCCGACCAGACCCACGTCCGCGATCGATTTAAGCTCCAGCTCCAGCTCCATGGGCTGCGTCTTTTCACCCGGCTTGGCGAAATTCGGAGCCTGCCGCGTGGGCGTAGCGAAGTGGGAATTGCCGAAGCCGCCGTTGCCGCCGCGCTGCAAAACGCGCTTCTCGTCGGCCTTGAACAGATCCAGCAGCACGCGACCGCTCGCCTTGTCGCGCACGATCGTGCCGACGGGCGTTTCGATGATCAGCGGCGCGCCGCTCTTGCCCTTGCAGCGGTTGGACGCGCCCTCGCCGCCGTTTTCCGCGATGAAATTGTGTTTATAGCGAAAGTCCATCAGCGTGTGCATCCGTTCGGTCGCCATAAAGACGATGTCGCCGCCGCGTCCGCCGTCGCCGCCGTCCGGGCCGCCCGCCTGAACGTATTTCTCGCGATGGAAGGACACGCAGCCGTTGCCGCCGTCGCCGGCCTTGCAGCGAATGCTGACTTTATCGACAAAAAGAGCCATTGTATATCATTCCTCCAAATTATTTTTCTCACACAGCCCGTTATTGAGCGGACACCGCTCGCATTCCGGCCTGCGCGCCGAGCAGCAGCGCCGTCCGTGCCAGATCAGCAGATGGTGCGCGTGCGACCATCGCTCCCTGGGCAGAACGTCCCTCAGCTGCTTTTCAACGCCCGAGGCCGTTGTCGCGTCGGCCAGACCGATGCGGCGCGAAACCCGAAAAACGTGCGTATCCACGGGGATCTGATCGTCGCCGAACGCGGCCAGCAGCACCACGCCCGCCGTCTTTTGACCCACGCCGGGCAGTGCCATGAGCTTTTTGCGGTCGCACGGCACCTCGCCGTTATACTGCTCGGCCAGCGCCCGACAGGCTGCGACGATGTTCTTCGCCTTATTATGATACAGGCCGCAGCTTTTAATGTGCGGCTCCAGCTCCTCGGGCATGAGCTTCGCCATGGCGAACGCATCGGGATAGAGCTTGAAGAGCGGCTCCGTCACCTGATTGACGCGTTTGTCGGTACACTGAGCCGAAAGGATCGTCGCGATCAGCGTTTCGTAGGGATTTGTAAAGTGCAGCTCCGCCTGCACCTCGGGATAGAGTCCCTCAAGGGCGTTCAGCACGGCGCAGACCTTCTCGTGCGTCATATTGTCACACCTCACCATTATAAAAACACTATATATTGTAACACTTTTTCGGGCGTTTGCCTACCGGCGCACTGTTATTTTTTCACTTTGAGAGAACGGTCAGCCGCGCGCGGGCGTCCGGCCGCTTATCGACCATGTACAGCCCGATCAGATTGGCCGGATGCTCGCGCGAGAGCACCTCCTGCACCGGCCGAACATACTCGACCGGAAATTGCAGCGACAATCCGCAGCCCACGGCCACCTCGCGCGGCGTTGAGAGCACGCGCACGGGAATGCCGCGCCGCGACAGAATCGATTCATAGTGCAGCACCTGCTGCCGGGACCGGAACGCGGCGATGCCATAAACGTCCATAATGCAAAACCTCCCGAAGCATATCTTTTTGGTCGCTCCCATACACTGTATGGCAAATCAAAACGCGATGTGCGGAGGTAATGCCCGTGGACGTTTATTTGGACAACGCGGCGACCAGCCACCCCAAGCCGCAGCCCGTTATCGACGCGGTGCTCGCGGCGCTGACCGTCATGAACGGCAATCCCGGGCGCTCCGGACACATTAGAGCGCTGAGCGGCGCGCGGATGCTGCTCAAGTGCCGCGAAACGCTCGCCGCGCTCATGAACGCGCCGTCCGACGGCCATGTGGTCTTTTGCTTCAACGCGACCGACGCGCTCAACATGGCCATAAAGGGCAGTCTGCGCGTGGGCGATCACGTCGTTTCGACGCTCATGGAGCACAATTCCGTATTGCGCGTGCTCAAGGGGCTGGAAGCGCGCGGCCTGATCGAGGTCACGCTGCTCTCTCCCGATGAAAGCGGCGCGGTATCCGATAAACAGTTTGAAAAGGCGCTGCGCCGCAATACGACGCTGTGCATATCGACGCACGCTTCGAACGTTACCGGCGCGATTCAGCCGGTCGCGGCCATTGGCGACTGTCTGTCAAGGCACGGCGTGCGCTATCTTGTCGACGGCTCGCAGGCCATCGGCCATGTTCCCGTGGACGTGAGCGCCCTCAAATGCGCGCTCTATGCCTTCCCCGGCCACAAGGGACTGCTCGGCCCGCAGGGCACGGGCGGGCTGTATATCGCGCCCGACACGCCGCTGGAGACCTTCCGCGAGGGCGGCACAGGCTCCAGCTCGGAGAGTATGCTTCAGCCCGCCGATCCGCCGGAGTGCTATGAGAGCGGCACGGTCAATCTGCCGGGGATCGCCGGATTGCAGGCCGGCGCGGCGATCGTTTCTGAAGAAGGGCGTGAGCACTGGGCGCGCGAACGGGAGCTGACGCGGATGCTCTATGAAGGCCTCGGCGCTCTGGAGACAGTCACGCTTTACTCGCCTGCCGAGGAAGCCGCGCGCGTGGGCGTAATCAGCTTCAATCTTGGCGATCGCATGTCGACCGCCGTCGCCGATGCGCTGGATCAGCGCGGAATCGCCGTTCGAGGCGGGCTGCACTGCGCGCCCGGTATGCACGGCTGGCTCAGGACGCTGCGACGCGGCACGGTGCGCGTCAGTCCAAGCTGGCAGAACACGCCCGAGGACGTGGACTATCTCCTCGCCGTCCTTCGGGACATGGAGCGCTGAAGCGTCCGCAATATCAAAAAGCGCCGCGGCCTTGGGCACAAACGGCGCTTTCTCACTTTACTTTTCGAGCTTTTCTGTCAGTAACTCGACAGCCGCGCGCAGCTGCGCGTCCTTCGCGGGATCGGGCTGCTCGGCATTGATTTCATCGTTCTCCTCGGGCGCAATGACCACGTCCGGCTCAATGCCCGTGCCGTGGATCGAGCGGCCGTTGGGCGTGTAGTAACTTTCGGTCGTCATGTGCAGGCCCGCGCCGTCGTTTCCAAATGTGGTGATCGTCTGCACGATGCCCTTGCCGAACGTCGTCTCGCCCACCACCTCGGCCACGCCGTAATCCTGCAATGCGCCGGTCAGCACCTCGGACGCGCTGGCCGAGAAGCCGTTGACCAGCACAGCCATGGGCAGACTTACGCCGCCCTTCTTCGAATAGAAGCTCTGCCGCTCGCCATGGCGGTTTTCCATGTAAACGACCAGCCCTTCGTCGAGCAGGCGATCGGCGATATCCAGCACATCGCTGAGCAGGCCGCCGGGATTGTCGCGCAGATCGATAACCAGCGCGCTTACCTTCTGCTTAAGCAGCGCGTCGAGCGCCTCGTTAAAGCCCGCGACGTCGTCGCCCATGAACTCGTATATGGCGATGTAGCCGATGTTGCCTTCAAGCACGCTGTATTCCACGCGGTTGATGGTCACGGTATCGCGCGTGACGTTGAACGTCAGCTCCTCGCCGCCGCGCAGCACGGTCACGTCCACGCCGGTATACTGCTCGCCGCGGATCATGTCCACCGCCCGATTGAGCTGCTCGGCAGAGCTGCCGGTCAGCGTTTCGCCCGCGATGGCCGTCACAATATCGCCCGAGCGGATGCCTGCCTTGCGCGCGGGGCTGTTCGCATAGGCGCGCGTGACATAGAGCTTATCGTCGCTTCCGGCCAGCAGCTGCACGCCGATGCCGTAATACACGCCCTCCTCGTAGGTCTGCTCCTCTTCAACGTCCTCGGGCGTCTGATAATAGGTGTAGGGATCGTTCAGGGAGGCCGTCATGCCGTCGATCGCGCCCAGAATCAGCTTGTCCGCGTCCACGTCGATGTAATAATCGTTGGTGATCATCTCGTAGACTTCATTCAGTCGCGCATAGCGATCCAGCTCGTCGATCTCCGCCTGCGTGATGGGGCGACTGACCGAATGAGTTCTCGTTATATTGAGCGCCAGCACGCCCGTGCCCAGCAGGGCGGCCAGACACAGCACGACGCACAGCGTCAGGGCAATCAGCGCCCTATTTTGATTTTTCTGAGACATAGGTTTTTCTCGCTTTTCTTAGAATGAATTTGAAAGCAGGAACAGAGTGTCTCTGCGCCTGCCTTCAAATATTACGCCCTGCCGTTAAACGCGGCGGCTTTTCTCGTTGGCATTCTTGCCGAGCAGCATCATCATTTTGAACGTCACCGCGTCGTCGAACGCGCGCAGATCCAGCCCAATGATGCGCTGCACCTTGTCCAGACGGTAGATCAGCGTGTTGCGGTGGATGTACAGCTGACGCGCCGTCTCAGACAGATTCAGACTGTTTTCAAAGAACTTTTCGATGGTATGGATCATCTCGTCGTTGAACAGGCGCGCCGTCTTGCGGTTGAACAACAGGCTGTTGTAGCGCTGTCCCATCTCGCGCGGCACGTCGGCCAGGAAGCGCTCGATCAGCATCTTGCGATAGATGAACACATACTCTTCCTTACGATAGATGCGGCCCACGTCTATGGCGCGGCGCGCTTCGCGCATGGACTCGCTCAGCAGACCCAGCGTGGGTTTCATCTCGCCGATGCCGATATAGACCTGATGGTTGGCCTCGCTCATGAAGGTGTTCTCGATCGCCTGACCCAGCTGATCGATGTCGTCGTAATCGCCCTGCTCGTCCAGCTTTTTGACCAGCACCAGCGTGTGGCGATCCATCTCGACCACCGCGTCGTCGCTGTTATCGCCGGTGATGGCGGAGAGGATGTTCAGCGCCGATTCCGCATCGACATTCTGCAAATGCAGCATGACGACGCAGCGATCCTCCTCCAGCGCGATGTCATGCTCGAGCGCCATGGTTTCCATTTCAGCGCCCTCGACCTCGCCGCGCAGAATGCTGCGGAAGGTCTGCTCGCGGTCGGCGTTGGGCAGCTCGACGCGCGTCATGGAGCTGACCAGCTCGCTCGCCAGTATGGCGCAGCTGCATACGTCCGACGAATCGCCGGGCAGGCACAGAAACAGCGGCTGCGTGCCCTCCGTGCCGATCAGCGTAAAGCCGCCGTACACCAGCGGCTGCGTGGGATTGCTGCGCAGCACCTCGGGCAGCGTCAGTTCCCGATCGTTGCCCTCGGGCAGTATGACCTGTCCATTGGTATCGAGCAGCATGATATTCATATCGAGCCGTGCAAGAACTCTGGAAATTTTGGCGAGCACTCTATGATCCAAATACATCTTTTTAGCTCCCTTCCTTATCTTGTCCTAATTATATATTGAATCGCGGAAAATGGCAATCACTTTCCGGCGATCAGGCTCGAAATAATCGTTAAATAAATGTGAATTATGCTCACTGGTTATCTGTTTTGCACAATTCAGCGTCCATCGGTGCGAACGAATTTTCGTTACATGCAAATTGCAGCAAAAGAAAGCGTTCCCAACGCCTGCCCAATGACAGCCGCTGGGAACGCCCGATTATGCCTCTTTCCAGGAGAATTGATTCGAAAGGATGTTGACCGTCCTGCCGCCGTTGACGTGGATCACGCCGCCGCTGCACTCGGCCTTGCGAACATGGCTGCCCACGTTGATGCGTGCTTCGCCCGTGCCCAGCGCCGCCAGATAGTCGATATGCCTGGGCAGTATGCAAACCTCGCCTTCGACGGTGCGAACGACGACGCTGTCCACATCGCCCTCATAGACCATCGCGTCCGGCGTAACGATTTTCAAATGAATGCCCGCCATACTTACTCACCCTTTTTGGCCTTTTCAATCGCCTCGTCGATCGTGCCGACAAACAGGAACGCGCTCTCGGGCAGATCGTCGTGCTTGCCATCGATGATCTCCTTGAAGCCGCGCAGGGTCTCCTTGAGCGGCACATAGCGGCCCTGCATGCCGGTGAACTGCTCGGCCACGCTGAAGGGCTGGCTCAGGAAGCGCTGGATCTTACGCGCGCGCGCCACGATCAGCTTGTCCTCGTCGGACAGCTCGTCCATGCCCATGATGGCGATGATGTCCTGCAGCTCCTTATAGCGCTGAAGGATGCTCTGCACGCCGCGCGCCACTTCGTAGTGCTCCTTGCCCACGATTTCCGGCGACAGGATGCGGCTGGTGGAGTCCAGCGGATCGACCGCCGGGAAAATGCCCAGCGAGGAAATGCTGCGGCTCAAAACGGTGGTCGCGTCCAAATGTGCGAACGTCGTGGCCGGCGCGGGGTCGGTCAGGTCGTCGGCAGGCACATAAACGGCCTGAACCGACGTAATCGAGCCTTTGCGGGTCGACGTGATGCGCTCCTGCAGCGCGCCCATTTCCGTGGCAAGCGTGGGCTGATAGCCGACGGCGCTGGGCATACGGCCAAGCAGCGCGGACACCTCGGAGCCGGCCTGCGTGAAACGGAAAATGTTGTCAATGAAGAGCAGCACGTCCTGATTTTCGCGGTCGCGGAAGTATTCGGCCATGGTCAGGCCGGACAGCGCCACGCGCATACGGGCTCCCGGCGGCTCGTTCATCTGGCCGTAGACCAGCGCGGTCTTGCCCAGAACGCCGCTTTCCTTCATTTCGTTGTACAGGTCGTTGCCCTCGCGGGTGCGCTCGCCAACGCCGGTGAAAACCGACAGGCCGCCATGCTCGGTGGCAATGTTGTGGATAAGCTCCATGATCAGAACGGTTTTGCCGACGCCGGCGCCGCCGAACAGGCCGATCTTGCCGCCCTTGGAATAGGGCGCGATCAGATCGACGACCTTGATGCCCGTCTCGAGAATCTCCTCCGTGCTCTGCTGATCTTCATAGCTGGGCGCGGGGCGATGGATGGGCCAGTGCTCCTTGGCTTCGGGCGCAGGCATTTCGTCGATCGGCTCGCCCAAGAGGTTGAATATGCGGCCCAGGCACTCCTTGCCCACCGGCACCTCGATGGGAGAACCGGTGTCAATGGCCTCGGTGCCGCGCGTCAGGCCGTCGGTGCTGCTCATGGCGATGCAGCGCACGACGTTGTCGCCGATGTGCTGCGCCACTTCGGCGATCAGCTTGCGGCCGCTAAAGTGAATTTCTATGGCGTTCAAAAGCGCCGGCATATGGTTATCCTCGAATCGGATATCCAGAACCGGGCCGATCACCTGCACAATCGTGCCGATGTTGCGCGTTTCCATCTTCATAACTCCTATCTTTTACTGTTCCGCACCGGCCACGATTTCCGTGATCTCCTGCGTAATCGAGCTCTGGCGGGCGCGATTGTAGTGCAGGCTCAGATCGGCGATCATCTGATCGGCGTTCTTCGTCGCGGAGTCCATCGCATTGCGGCGGGAAGCCATTTCACAGGCCACCGCGTCGCACACGGCGCCGTAAAGACAGCCCGTCAGGTAATCCGGCATAATCGCGTCAAGCAGCTGTTCTGGCTCCGGCTCCATGATCATCTGGCTGTGAGACGACGGCTTTTCAGGCCGCTCGATCGGCAAAAGCGTTGTCATCTGCGCGTTCTGCGTCATGGCCGAAACGAACGTCGTGTCGACCAGCGTCACGCGGCTGAAGCGCCCCTCCAGATAGCCACGAATGAGCAGATCGGCCATCGCGCGGCAGTCGGCCGCCGTCACATATTCCGCCTTGATGTAATCGCCGCTGAGTATGGACGCGCCTCTGTGCGTATAGCGATCCACGGCCTTCTTGCCGATGGGCAGCACGACGCTCTCGTCGTCTATCAGCTCGTCGGCGATCTTAAAGACGGCGGCGTTATAATGGCCGGCCAGTCCGCGGTCGCCCGCGATCACCACGACGCACGTCCTGTTGTCCGCCGGTTCGTTGAAGAACGGCGATTCCACGTCGCGATGCGCGGCAATGTCGCCTACGATCTGACGAATCGACGCCATATACGGCCGCGTGTCCTCCATGCGCTGGCGGGCGCGTCTCAGCTTCGAGCCGGCCACCAGCTGCATGGCGGAAGTAATCTGCTTCGTGCTTTCGACGCTGCGTATGCGGAGCTTGATGTCCTTCATTGATGCCCCGGCCATACGATCAGCCCTCCTGACCCGCGTGCAGCTTGATGTAGTCCTGCGTGAAATCGGTCAGCGCCGTCTTGAGCTTCTCCTCATTGGCCGCATCGAGCGCACCAGTGGTGCGAATCGCGTCCAGCACATCGGAATACTGCGCGGCCATGCGGCGGTACAGCTCCTGCTCGTAATCGGGAATCAGCTCGACGGGCACTTCGTTCAAATAATTGTGAACGACGGCATAGAGTATGCACACCTGATTTTCAACGTCCACCGGCGCGGAATGGTTCTGCTTGAGCACGGCCACAATGCGTTCGCCCTGATTAAGGCGCGCCTTGGTGTCCGCGTCCAGATCGGAGCCGAACTGCGCGAAGGATTGCAGTTCGCGGTACTGGCTGTAGATCAGCTTGAGCGTACCGGAAACCTTCTTCATGGCCTTGATCTGAGCGTTGCCGCCGACACGGGAAACGGAAATGCCGGGGTTGATGGCCGGCATGACGCCCGCATGGAACAGCTCCGTCTCAAGGAAGATCTGGCCGTCGGTGATGGAAATGACGTTGGTCGGGATGTAGGCCGACACGTCGCCCGCCTGGGTCTCGATAATGGGCAGCGCCGTCAGGGAGCCGCCGCCATGCTCAGGAGAAATGCGCGCGGCACGCTCCAGCAGGCGGGAGTGCAGATAGAATACGTCGCCCGGATAGGCCTCGCGTCCCGGCGGGCGGCGAATCAGCAGCGACAGCGCGCGGTACGCAACGGCGTGCTTGGACAGATCGTCATAAACGATCAGCACGTCCTTGCCCTGCTTCATAAAGTATTCGCCCATCGTGCAGCCGGAATACGGCGCGATGTACTGAAGCGGCGCCAGCTCGGACGCGGTAGCGGAGACCACGATGGTGTAATCCATGGCGTTCTCGGCGGTCAGCGTCTCAACCAGGTGCGCCACAGTGCTGCGCTTCTGGCCGATGGCCACATAAATGCAGATCACGTCCTTGCCCTTCTGGTTGAGGATCGTGTCAATGGCGATCGTCGTCTTACCGGTCTGGCGGTCGCCAATGATCAGCTCTCGCTGTCCGCGGCCGATCGGGATCATGCTGTCGATGGCCTTGATGCCGGTCTGCAGCGGCACGGAAACGCTCTTGCGCTCGATGATGCCGGGCGCCTGGCGCTCGATGGCCCAGTGATCGACGGCTTCGATCGGGCCTTTGCCGTCAACGGGCTGGCCCAGCGCGTCCACAACGCGGCCGATCAGCGCCTCGCCAACAGGCACGGACACAACGCGGCCCGTCCGCTCGACGACGTCGCCTTCGGAAACGCCCTCGTCGTCGCCCAGCATAACCACAGCCACGGAATTTTCTTCCAGGTTGAGCGCCATGCCGTAAGCGCCGTTCGAAAAGCGCACCAGCTCGTTGGACATACAGTTGTCCAGGCCGGATACTCGGGCGATGCCGTCGCCGATCAAAAGCACCGTGCCGGTTTCGCTCTGATCGATCTTCTTTTCGTAATTTTTGATTTGAGCCTTGATGATCTTGGAAATCTCCTCAGGCCTTAATTGCATTCCCTCAGCCTTCTTTCCTTACGATTCATCCGCCAGCCTGCGGCGCATGAGATCCAGCCTGTGCGAAATGGTGTTGTCGTAGCGATGTCCGTTCATGTCGACGCGCAATCCGCCGATGACAGACGGATCGACAGAAACGCGCAGCCTGACCGTCTTGCCGCTCATCTGAGACAGCTTTTCGATCAGCGCGTTTTTCTGACGCTCGTCGAGCGCCGATGCGCTCACCACGTCGGCCTCGACGATGCCCATCGTTTCGCAGTAACGGGCATGGTAATGGGCGGCGCAGTCGGGAAACACGTCAAGCGCGCCCCGTTCTATCAGGATTTTGATGAAATTCAAAAGATAGATATGCACCTGATCCCGAAAGGTACGATCCGCGACGTCCAGCCGCTCCGCCTTGGTGAGGGCGTGCGACTCCAACAGACGAATGAACTCGGGGTTCGCCTTGAAGGCGTCCCGCAGCACGTTCATCTGCTCGCCGATGACGTCCAGCAGCTGCTCGTCCCTTGCCAGTTCAAAGAGACCTTCGCCATATTCACGGGCCAATTCCGTCATGCGTCTTCACCCGCATTCCGGATAAATTCGTCCACCAGCTCGGCGTGATCCTCCGCTTTGATCTCGCGGCTGACCATCTGCTCGGCGATGTCGACGGCCATGCCTGAAATTTCCTTCTTGACCTCGGCAAACGCCTTGACGCGTTCCTGCTCGATTTCGCTCTCGGCGCGGCGCATCATGTTGGCGGCCTGCTTCTGAGCGTCGTCGATGATGGCGTCCGAACGCAGATTGGCGGAAGCCACCGTCTTTTTCATCAGCTGATCGGCTTCCTCGCGCGCGCCGGCCATGCGCAGGTCGTAATTCTGCTTCAGTTCGGCGGCCCGGCCGCGATCCTCGTTGGCCGCGGCGTAGATGTCGTCCACTTCCTTCTGGCGCTGGCCAAGAACCAGCATGACGCGCTGAAAGAGAAATTTCTTAATCAACAGGCACAGAATCAGGAGATTGCAGAACTGAAAAATGATGGTCCAAGGCACAATTGAGAAAAACTCCTGCACCCCACTCATAACCCGTTCCTCCCGTTCGCGTTCGTCATCATCAAAGCTTTCCGACCAGCGGATTGACGAAGATCAGGATCAGGGCGATGATGAAGCTGTAAATGCCGGTCGTCTCGGCCAGGGCGCAGCCCAGAATCAGAGAAGATGTGATCGAACTCTTGCTTTCCGGCTGACGGCCGATCGCCTCAAGCGCCTTGCCGGCGGCATAACCTTCGCCAATACCAGGACCGAAGCCGGCGATCATCGCGATACCGGCGCCAATGGCCGAACAACCCAGAACAATGGCTCTTTCCAACATGACAGTAACCCTCCCAAATAGTAGTCGTTTGGTTCTTTATCCTTCAGCTGCAACCGAGATGTTGACCATCATCAGCATGCAGAAGATAAACGCTTGTACGCACCCGGAGAAAAGATCGAAGTAAATGGAGAAAATCGCCGGCAGACCCACCTGAAAGATCGGAATCATGCTCAGCGCCGCGCCCACCGCGCCGGGGATCAGCCCCAGAACTGCCTTGGAGAGGGCAGCCAGCACGGCGTATATCAGCAGCGAAATGATCGAGCCGGCCGCGACGTTGCCGTAATGACGGAAGGCCATGGACATGGGGGTCATGACCTCGCTGATGACGTTGATGGGCATCAGCGGCGGCAGCGGCTCGAAATAGCCCTTGATGTAGCCCCACAGCCCGTTCGTCTTAATCTTGTAGTAGGTAATCAGCACGAACACGACCAGCGCCCAGCCCATCATCGTGGACAGGTCGCCGGTTGGAGCAAACATACCTAAAAGACTCGACAGACTGCAGCAGGCGCATATGCTCAGCGTTGCAGCGACGAGCGGCCCGAAATGGCAGAATCTGTCGCCCATGTTCTCATGAACGAGGCCGTTGACCTTCTGCACGATAAACTCGGCGACGATCTGCCGCTTGCTTGTTGGCCTGACCTTCAAATTGTGCGTCAGGATCAGGCACAGGGCTGTGATAAACGCCATGACGATCCACGTATTGACGACCGCCTCCGAAAGAACAAACCAGTCGTTTTGATAGATAATCTTGGCGCCGGTTACGCTGATATCCATCAATACTCACTTCCTTTAGGCTTTAGTTTGGCGATGATCTGCATGAAAAATATGGTCAGACGCGGAAAAAACAACGGCAGCATGGCTGCAATCCAGTTTGAGCCGATCAGCTTGATGGACAGCACAATAATAACCGCCATCAGCAGAAGACGCACGGAATAGGATGCTTTCATCTTGGCCTTGGCCTGCTTCATGGCGTCTTCATTCGCCGGATCAAGCTCGGTTGTAACGCGCTGGATATTCATCGCCATCAAAAAAAAGTTCCCGACGGCCGCGATCAGTCCGGTCAGCGCGCCCCAGACAACCGAAAGCGAAAACTGACCGACCAGCACGAACACAATCACCATAATCGCGCTCATAACCGCCGTGCCTATGGCGATGTGGACTGTTTCCTTAATAACTGCATCCTGAGGTTTGATGACAATTCCTCCTTTGCGCCGGATCAGTATTTGTGTCAAGAATGCGCCATTTTTTCATTGTTACAATTATAACGCCTCTTGTCCATGTTGCGCAATGCCATTTTGTTAAGAATCCGCTAATAAAGCAGTCTCAGCCAAGAAAAATTGCGCGCGATCCGTTTTTTTCTGTCGGGAAAAGCCGGTTTTTCTCCGCCGCGTCGGCCATGTTGACAGTATACACCAGCCCTTGGGCATAAAGAAACAGACAAAATCAGCGTCCTGTCCAAATTTCGCGCATTGCCGTTCAATCGTCCAAATCTAAAAGCCGCGCCGCTGTCCTCAGCAACAGCGGCGCGGCAGCAGGCAATTTCAGATCAGAGAATGTACTCGGCCTTGCGCTCGGGGCGGTTCTTCATCTCTTCGCGCTTGGCGTTGTGCTTCTCGGTGTCGCGGCCCAGCATGGCGAACGCCGCCACCTTGGACTCCTCAACGCCGGGCTGGTTGAACGCGTCGATGTCCAGCAGCTCGCCGGTGTAGGCGGTCACCATCTCGAAGAAGTACAACAGCTGGCCGATGGTCTGCGCGTTCACGGCGGGCAGCGTGATGGTCTGGCTCATGCGGCCGGCCTTGTAGAGCGCATACTCGGTGCCCATGCGCTCGGCTTCGATCAGCTGATTGTGGCTCTTGCCGCCCAGGAACGCGACGTCCGGCACGTCCTCGCAGCCGTGCGGGATAGGCGTCTCATTACGGAAGGACTCGACCTTCAGGAAGGTCACAACCTTGTCGTACGGGCCTTCAGTGTAGAGCTGCAGCTGGCTGTGCTGATCAGTCACGCCCAGCGTCTTGATCGGCGTGGAGCCGACGTTGCAGGCCATGCCCTTCCTGGTCACGTTCTTGCCCAGCGACTCGGCCCACAGCTGCGCATACCAGTCGGCGATCAGCTTGAGGGAATCGGCGTAAGGCATCATGACGGACATGTTCATGCCCAGATCCTGCATGGCGATGTACATCAGCGCCGCGTCCAGCAGAGCGGGGTTCTTCCACACATCGTCGGTCTTGCAGCGCTCGTCCATCATGCGCGCGCCCTCCAGCAGACCGCGGATGTCGATGCCGCACACGGCCGCGGCCAGCAGGCCCACGGGGCACAGCTCGGAGAAGCGGCCGCCGACGCTCTCGGGAATGTAGAACTTCTCATAGCCCTCTTCGTTGGCGATCTTGATCAGATGGCCGCGATTCTCGGAGGTGGTGGCGATGATGTGCTTGGCGTAGTCCTTGCCCACCTCGCGCTTGAGCGCGTCGAGGATGATCAGGTACTGGCTCATGGTCTCGGCGGTGCCGCCGGACTTGGAGATGACGTTGAAGCAGGTGGTCTTGAGGTCGATCACGTCCAGCAGCGCGGCCATACGCTCGGGATCGATGTTGTCCTCGATGTACAGGCGGGGGCCGCCCCTCTTTTCCCTGGGCAGGTCGTTATAATGCAGGTGATTGAGCGCCTGCTGCACGGCGGCCGGGCCGAGGGCGGAACCGCCGATGCCCAGTACGACGAACGTATCGAACTGATCGCGCACCTTGGCGGCGACCGCTTCGATGTGCTTCACGATTTCTTCCTGATTATAGGGCAGCTCCATCCAGCCGGTCATGCCCTTGCCGCGGTTGGTCTCGACGGCGTCGTGCGCGCGCTTGAGGTAGACTTCCATGTCGTCCACGGCGGAACGGTCGATGCCGTACTGCATACCGAGGAAATCGCCCATCATGTGGTTGATATCAAGACGAATCTGATTATCCATTTTTAAGAGTCTCTCCTTTCGTGCAATCCTCTTTATTATAGACGATTTTTGTTAAATTGCAAGGGAAGCCGGTAAGAATTTCATTTGAAGCATGTAACATTACAATAGCGGCGGAACGGCACGGGATTCAGTTGCGCATACACCGACAATTTTCTTGAGAAACTGTGCCGCACCAGTTCGAAATCATCGCCCTGAAATCGGTCATGTCAGGCAAGGTCGTACGGTATAACCTCGGCCGCCATGCCGCCTGACGTATACGCCAAATACACCGACAGTGCGGGTCTGAAAGCAGCCCGCATCATGTCGGTGTACTTTTCCGGCGTTTCAGGATCAAATCAGGGGAAGGCCCCATTCGCCCAGCGCCATTCCCTCGGAAATATAAAGGGATTTCAGCTTATCGATTGTAGTACTCAAAGAACTCAAACCGCTCGCCGTCGGGGCCGACGAAGAAGATGTTCTTCACGCCGTCCAGCAGGCCGGGCGCAACGTTAACCTCGTCGGACAGGAACTGAACGCCCTGCGCCTTCAGCTTCTCGACCAGCGTCTCGATGCCCTTGACCTCGACCGCGATGTGATCCACCTGGCCGGCGGTGCGCTCCTCGTACTGCGCGCCCTGGATCAGCTCCAGAATGCAGGTGCCGATGTTCAGAAACGCCAGATGCGACGTGCCGAACATCTGCTCCCCCGTCTTTTCAAAGCCCAGAACCTCGGTGTAAAACTTTAGCGACGCCGCCATATCGCGCACCTTGATGCCGATGTGTGCCAGTCCGGTAATTTTTCCTTCAGCCATGCCGTTTTTCCTCCTTCATATGGTGTGCTTCCATTATAACATGTCGATACGCGCCGTGCAATGCGTTTTTTCGCCGGAAAATACAATATGACGCGATTATTTTACACAACGAAATTGCAAATTTCCCCGATCCCGTATATAATGACGATAACGGTCGGCATCCATTGCGAGTCGAACCGCGCCGCGTTTCCCCTTTTCTTCCCCTGGTCGTCAGGTATCCCTCAAAGAACTTGAACGGAGGTAACCCATCATGAAATCCACAACCCGTCTCACGCTCACCGCGCTCTTCGTCGCGCTCGTCCTGCTCTTCGGCCTGACGCCGATCGGCATGATCCCGCTGGGCTTCATCAACATTTCGCTGCTGGGCATTCCCGTCGTCGTCGGCACGCTGGTGCTCGGGCTTAAAACGGGCCTACTGCTGGGCGCGTGCTTCGGCGGCATTAGCGCGCTGAGCGCCTTTGGCATATACGGAACGCCTTCTACGCTGGCCGGCACGCTGGTTGCCGCCAGCCCCGTTCTGGCGCTGGTCATGTGCTTTCTGCCCCGCCTGCTGGTGCCCGTCTCGGCACATCTGATCTACAGGGCGGTTTCGCGCGGCAACGATCAGTCGAAGCGCGCGCTCCCCTGCGCCGCCGTGGCCGGTTCGCTCACCAATACCGTGTTTTATCTCGGCCTCATGCTGCTGTTCTATCGCCTGCTTGGGCTTGACGATTCCCGCGTGCTGACGCTGATCGGCGGCACGGCTCTGATCGCGGGCAGCGCCGAGGCGGCCGTCAACGCGCTGATCACCACGCCCGTCGTCATCGCGCTGCGCAAGGCTGGCAATAAATAACCAAAGGAGACTGACCAAATGATCCTCACCCTTGACATCGGCAACACCAACATCAAAACCGCGCTCTTCGACGGCGAAAAGATGCTGCAATACTGGCGGCTGACCACCAACAAGATGATGTCGTCCGATGAATACGGCATACTGCTCTCCAATCTGTTTGCGCACAACGGGCTGGACGTCAAGGACGTGACGGGCATCATCATGTCCTCGGTCGTGCCGTCCATCAATTTCACCATCGAGCATATGCTGCAAAACTATTTCGGCATTACGCCCATGATGGTGGTGCCCGGCGTCAAGACCGGCATCAATCTGAAATACGACAACCCGCGCGAGCTGGGCAGCGACCGCATCGCCAACGCTGTGGCGGCCTACGAGCTGTACGGCGGCCCGTGCATATTCATCGACTTCGGCACGGCGACCACATTCGGCGTGATGTCGGCCAAGGGCGAGTTTCTGGGCGGCGCCATATGCCCCGGCCTCAAGCTGGCGGCTGAAGCGCTGGTCGACCGCGCGGCCAAGCTCCCCCGCTTCGAGCTGGTCAAGCCCGATACGGTGATCGGCCGCAACACCATCACCAACCTGCAATCGGGCATCGTGTACGGCTATGTCGGCCAGGTGACCTATCTCATCAAAAAGATGAAGCAGGAGCTGGGCGCGCCGGATGCAAAGGTCATCGCGACCGGCGGTCTGGCGCTGCTGGTGGCCGGCGAAACCGATCAGATCGACGTTCTGGACGGACTGCTGACACTGAAGGGTCTGCGTCTGATCTATGAAAAAAATATCTGAGGAGGAACCCACATCATGATTTATCGTTCTGCCGATCATCCCGTTGAAGTGCGCAAGGCCATGCGCGGCGGCCCCGGCGAGGCCGTGCTGACCAAACTGCTGGCCGAGAATCCCGCCCATATGCGCCTGTTCAACACCATCACGCTCAAGCCCGGCTGCGGCATCGGCTATCATGTCCATGAGAACGAAACCGAGCTGTTCTATCTGATCTCCGGACGCGGCCTGTTCCGCGACGACGAGGAAACCGTCGAGCTGAAGGCCGGCGACAGCATGGCCACCGGCAATGGTCACGGCCACAGCGTCGAGTGTCTTGGCGACGAGCCGCTGGTCATGCTGGCCTGCATCGTGCTGGACTGACCGGCGCTCAGGCACGTTTACTTTTATCTGTAATAGAAAACATCCACGTGGATCAACCCATGCGGATGTTTTTTATAATCAGCTGCGCCGCCTGATGACACTTCATGAAGATCGAACGCGGAGCGGACTTTGGTCTTTTCTGTACAAAACAAACCGGAGTCCGTTATTTGCCTTTTGCATTATCACGGTTCATCTTCCAACAATACCCTGCTTGGGCCAGTGCCTTTTCGGCGTGCTCGCGATATTCCTCGCGGACGAGCACATAGTCCGTGTCATAGGTCGACAGGACGAACAGCGAAATCTGCGCCTGTGCCAGCACACCCGAAATGCCCGCCAGTATGCCGACGAGTGAAAACTCGATCACCCCGCATACGCGGAACATTCGCCAGCCGTCCTCCCGCTTTTCCGCGCCGTCGGGAACGCGCTGTGTCGGACAGACCAGTGAATGTTCGTCCCGCGTCCGCGCCGTAAAGACATACTCGCCGTCCCGATCAACGCCGGAAAAATCGACGACGCGGCACACGGACATGGGCGTGTCGATCCATTCAAGCTCGATCATAAGGCTTCCTCCTATTGCCGCTTTCTGCGGCCTTCGTCGTCAAAGGCGTCCTTCAGCGCGCGCTCGGTTACTGGAATCACTGCGAGCAGCACGCCGCACTGCGCCGTCGTCAGCAACAGATTGACGATCGACATCGCTCCTTTTCCGAAGCGCCACAGCGCGATTGACAATACGGCGGCGACAGCCAGCGCAATCCAGCCGATCTTCCAGATCAGCGCGCCGCTGTATTTATTGGCGAACTGCCATGTGTCCTCGTTCTTCATGGAGCGTTCCGTGCGATAACCATAAAGCGCAGTGATCTTCCTTGGCGGCCGCCTGTTCATCAGCGCGCCGGCAACAATCAGGAGCGCGGGCAGCAGCAGATTGCACGCGATCAGTATTTCCATAGTGCCGCCCTCTTTACTGATTCAGCCCGCACGACTCGAGCAGCAGTCTGAACACCGCCAGCTCATAATCGGGCGTATAGACGTTTTTCGTCTCGCCGCGTACCATGCGGGCAAAGTCGATCATCATCTCGGTATAGCGGCCGTAGGGCGGGAAATCATAATTTTCGGTCGTCCAGGCGGACGCGTCGTCCTTTTCGAAGGACAGGCGCAGGCTGACCTTGTGCGTGCAGAACAGCTCCTTCTTTTGCGGCGTGTCGCCCTCCAGCGGCTCGATCTCGGCCGTGCCCTTCGTGCCGGAGACAATCAGCTGCCGCCGCACAACGCCCGACACCTCGCTCGAGGTTGTCTTGATGAACGAAACGCCCTCCTTATAGCGGTAGGCGACAAAGCCGTAATCCAGTCCGTCCGTATCGCGCGCGCCGGTGCAGGCGTTCATCGGAATCACCTCGAGCGGCGCGCCCTTGATGAGATAGACCAGATCCATCAGGTGACAGCCCAGATAATACGCCATGCCGCCCTTCATATAGCTCATGACGTCCTGCGCAAAGGCACGGCCGTAGCGCGGCGGGCTCATCTGCGCCTCGACGCAGAGTATATCGCCCAGCTTGCCCGCGCGGATGGTCTCCAGCAGCTTGACGACCGCCGGATTATAGCGCAGCATATAGCCGCTCTGGAACACCAGATTTTTGCGCTTGACCGTCTCGACCAGCTGCTCAAACACCTGAATATCCTCGCCGCCCGGCTTGTCCATGTGTACGGCGAAGCCCGCCTGAGCCGCCATGAGCGCCGTGCGCGCCTGATCCAGTTCATCGGTCTCGACAATCAGCGCGTCGAGCGTATGATCGCGCAATACGTCGTCCAGCTCGAGCCACTTCATATCCCTGTACGCCTCTCGGGGCATGGCCAGCGCCCTGGCTTTCTCGTTCGGCTCGCACACGCCGACGACGTCGTAATAATCCGGCATCGAGCGCATGGCCTGCATGGTATGATCGGCGTGTGTAAAACGCCCCGCGCCCACCTGAACGACACGAAGTTTCTGCATAATTTTTTCCTCCCGCGATTTTTTCTGCGATTTGAGGGCATACTGAGGATCGGAGCCCCAATGATTAAGAAAACGGAGGTCTTTTCATCATGAATGCGAAGAAGCCCAACTACGAAATCGGCTGCAACGTCAAGTCCTGCGCCCATCACTGCGGCAGCGACGACCACTGCTCCCTGCCCGGCATCACCGTCGAAGCCTGTCCCGGCTGCGGCAACGGCCACAGTAAGGAAGAGAGCATGTGCGGCAGCTACAGCGCCAAGTAAGGCCTGAGGCAGCTTTCACTCAAAAAGGGAACGGACGCAAGCATCCGCTCCCTTTTCTTTTACAATATCAGCGCTGTACGCGGCCGGAGGCGCTGCCGCCCATCAGCGCGCGCACCTCGTCGACCGAGACGCGGTTGAAGTCGCCCTCGATCGTGTGCTTGAGCGCGGAGGCCGCCGCCGCAAAGTTGATGGCTTCCTCGTCGCTATAGCCGTTCATGAGCGCGTAGATCAGGCCGCCGCCGAAGGAATCGCCGCCGCCCACGCGATCGACGATGCGGATCGCATACTGACGGGAACGAACGGCTTTATCGCTCGCCGCGTCATAGATGAGCGCAGACCAGTTGTTGTCGTTGGCGGAGAAGCTCTCGCGCAGCGTAAAGGCCACCTTCTTCGCGCCGAAAGCGCCGGCCAGCTTCTTGGCCAGATCGCGGTAGCCCGCCTCGCTCAGCTTGCCGGTCTCGATGTCGGTGCCCTCGGCCTCGATGCCGAACACGTCCTTCGAGTCCTCCTCGTTGGCGATCATCACGTCGACATACTTGACCAGCTCGGTCATGACCTCCCTGGCCTTTTCGCGCGTCCAGAGCTTCTTGCGATAGTTAAGATCGCAGGAAATGGTGATGCCCTTCGCTTTGGCGGCCTTGCAGGCTTCCAGCGTCAGCGCGGCGGCGCTGTCGGACAGTGCGGGCGTAATGCCGGTCCAGTGGAACCACTCGGCGCCCTCGAACACCTTGTCCCAGTCGATGTCGCCCGGCCTGGCGGTGGAGATCGACGAATATTTGCGGTCATAGATGACCTTCGAGGGACGCATCGACGCGCCCTTTTCCACAAAATAAATACCCATGCGGTCGCCGCCCTTGGCGATATAATCCACATTCACGCCAAATCCGCGCATCTGCTGCTCAAAAGCGGCCGTTAGGGGATTCTCGGGCAGCCGCGTCACATAACGCGCCTCCATGCCATAATTGGCCAGCGAGACGGACACATTGGCCTCCGCGCCGCCGAACGTCATATTGAGCGTGTCGCACTGACCGATTCTCAGATAACCGGGAGGCGTGAGACGCATCATCACTTCGCCGAAACAAACAACAGCACCCATAGTCTATTCCTCCGTATGCTCAATTTTCTTCTATAGTTTACCGCTTTGCGGCCTGTTCGTCAAGTCCTTTTGCCAGCAATTCCGCATCGCTCATTTCAACAATCGGCGGAAGATCCGGCGCGTCCTTCATGATGGCGGCACTCATATCGGCCAGCTCGACCCCGTCCAGCAGCGCGCCGACGCCGCGCAGACTGGCGTACTTGTCGTTTCCGCTGAGCAGCACGATGTCCCGAAGATAGATTTCAGCGCTGCGCAAAAGATGCAGCAATTCCTGTATGGATTCGTCCTCGCGCGGCATCAGATCGGGATGAGGGTCGGTGCGCTTCCAGACAAGAATGATGTGATGCGCGTTGCTCTCGATCACCGTGGTCAGCAGCCAGCGCGCCGTCTCCGGGGACAGGGCGTTCCAGTCGTGCAGGCTGCTCTCGATCAGCTCGTCCTGAGCCGTCATGCACAGCACGGCCATTTCCCGCCTGTCGGGCCGGTAGAACAGATCGCGCGCATACCGCGCCGCTTCGGCCGCCGTCTTGATAACCGTGTCGAAATGCTGATTGTCCTCGTCATAGGCCGCGACCATTTCGCCGAACACCTTCAGATAGCCCGCCGTGATCGCGCCGACGCCGTTGACCTCGGTCAGTTCCTCGACCGGCGCCTTGAGCACCGCATCCAGCGACCCGAAGCGATCGATCAGCTCATGCGCCAGAGGATTGACGTCCCGCTTGGGGATGATAAAATACAACATGTATTCCAGCACTTCATGCACTTGCAGCGTCTCCATGCCGTGCTCGCGAATCCGCTGCTGCATCCGCTCGCGGTGTCCGGCATGCACGTTTTTCTTTATGGCCGCCAACGGTTTCACCCGCCCAAACTCAGTTTGATAAGATTTAAAATCCCTTCTCCATAAAATTTTATCATAAATCCATCCCGTTTGCAAAGAGGAAATTGTGAAAAATGCGCCGATGCGAAACTTCAAGAGAAAAACACTGAAGGACACTGGAATCTTAAACGAATCTATGCTATATTGCAAATAGGGACATTGCGTCCCATTATTTCGCCGCTATAGTAAGGAAGAAAAACCATGGACAACCGCGTTATCAAGCTGCTGATCGATTCGTTCGGCCAGATCCTGCTGCCCGGCCTGACCATGACCGTGCCGCTGACAATCATCTCCTTTTCGCTGGGCATGATCATCGCCATTATCACAGCGCTGGTGCAGTTCGCCAACATCCGCGTATTGCGGCAGATCGCCCGCTTTTATATCTGGGTGATCCGCGGCACGCCGCTGCTCGTGCAGCTCTTCGTCGTGTTCTACGGCCTGCCCGACGTGGGCATCGTACTCGATCCCTTCCCTGCCGCAGTGATCGTGTTCGCCATCAACGAGGGCGCGTACTGCGCCGAGACCATGCGCGCCGCGCTGGAATCGGTGCCGGTCGGCCAGATGGAGGCGGGTTACTGCGTGGGCATGAGCTATTTGCAGATCATCCGCCGCATCGTGCTGCCCCAGGCGCTGCGCACGGCCTTTCCCCCACTCTCCAACTCGCTGATCTCCATGGTCAAGGACACGTCGCTGGCGGCCAACATCACCGTCATGGAAATGTTCATGGCGACGCAGCGCATCGCGGCGCGAACCTATGAAATGCTCCCGCTCTACTGCGAGGTGGCGCTGATCTATCTGATATTCTCGACGGTGCTGACGTTCATTCAGCGCGCCGGCGAAAGGAGGCTGTCCTCGTATGGAAAGCGCAAGACATGACCGCCTGATGACCATCTCCAGCGTGCGCAAGGCG
>CAKTXR010000024.1 GCA_934631025.1 uncultured Clostridia bacterium | reverse complement strand
TTCGCCGCCGCCATCACGCTGCCGTCTGCCAGCAGCATCGTCAGGATCACCATCAGCGCCAGTATCCGTCGTCCAGTTTTCATGTGTCCATCCTCCTCATGTTCTTTTATTTCATTAAAATGAAATTCTTTCCTAAGGCCGCTCCGGCCAAAAACAGCATAATAAAAAACGCCCCTGGTTTAAGGCGTTCAGAGCATTGTATACAATTTGAATATTTTTGCGTTCTATCCTCGTCTGTGCTTTATGAATGGATACAGCTCCGCCTTCCGATGTATAAATCGGCCATTTTAATTGAATATTCAGGGCGGCCCCTTAACGGCGCCTGCATCCGGCGTCCGCAAGGAAATACGCCATTGTCAGATCAGCGTGCGTTTCAAAATCACTGGCGCGCGATTCATCGCTCCTCCCGCCGTCGCGCCCGAAGGCTCCGATCCGGCGAAAAAAACACACTTCAGTATAAATCGCTCCCATGATTGTTTTTATTGTATCATACAATGGCAATAACTGTCAATAATCAGCTTATATCATTTTCAAAAATCTTTGCCCACCGCGCAATTTTACCTACGCCAACAAGCGCCCGCCCCGTCGGGGAAATCGCTTACCCTTCCCCGTCTCAGAACAGCCGCTTCATATAAACCCTCTCGCTTCAGCCAGTCACACCGTTTCATTTTGCGATTCCGCGCCCGCCGGTTTTCCGCTCAGCTTCCGCGACTATTTGCCGCCCGAACCCAACGCCGGCTTTATCTTTTGCCGCAGCGGCAGTTCGTCTCCCGCGCCCGCCGCTTCCAGCCTCAGCCGCAGCGGTTCGTCCTCCGCGCCGTCCGTGAGCAGATTCTCCAGCCGGCGCCTGATCTGCTCTTCGGCCCAGGCGCGCCGCCAGCGCTTCCTCAACCGTATCGTATGAGCCGAGCCGCACCATTTTCCGCGCGTAGGCGATATACGCCCTATCGCCGTGAACCTCATGCGCGCCGGATCAAAGCACCATTTTCCGCGCGTAGGCGATATACGCCTGCCAGCGGCCTTTCCGCTGCGAAACGCCCCGGTAGCCGCTCGTGTTGTTCCGAAAAAGCGTTCCCGATAGGATGCTCTCCACGCATGTGCCGTCATCGTGCGTCATGCCGCTCCGCGCCGCTTCCAGCCGGCGGCAGCCGCAGCGGCAGAGCCACCCGCCTTCTTCGTCCGGCTCGACGCAGGTCAGGCGGCCGAACCGCCGTCCCGCGCAAACCGCGTCCCGTTTCATTGTTCTCCCGACCTTTTTGAACAGATTCTTGTCGACTTATTAGCGCGTCAAAATCGCTCTCATTTAATTTTGCGTGTTATAATCATCGCGTATAAAATTCATGCACGCTTCATAAATTCCTGACAGAGTTACGCTTTCGCAATAGGGGTTCTATTGCAAAAAACGCACTTCCCCCAAAGGCCGCACTCCCAAGCATACCTGATCCGCAGAGCCAAGTAAATACTTTCGCCGCTTTTGGTATAGCATGGCGGCTTATTTGCGTGGGGGTAAACGGTTCTGCCGGCCGCAATAAATAGCGCGTTATAACCGGCTGTATTCGTTGGGAAAGCGCGATTTTCTCCGGCTGCTGGAAAGCGAACACCCTATGAGCCGTCAAATACAGAAGCGCCCGTACAGAGGAAGCAATCTCTTCCCCGCACGGGCGCTCTGATCAGGCAGCGTCACGGTTTTCTTTCATGCGTTTTCAGATAGACGAGTTCGCTCGAATTGTCGACAAGCTCGCCAAAGCCGTACAGCACGAAGGAGCTTATCCACGAAAACAGCGAACCCACGATGATAAAAACAATCCCGCCGAACGCTCCCAGCGATCCCGCCGCAAACGCCGCCGCATCATTGCTAAGATTGCCGGAAATCGCCGTAAAATAGGAACTTCCGCTGATCATCAACACGCCGATTATGACCGATCCGATAATGCCAAGCCAGCAGAAAACCTTTGCCAGCACCTTAATCTTCCTGCCAATGTTGCTGAACATAATCCATTCCCTCTCTCCTCATTCGTTCTCAGGCCGGCTAAAGACGCGGAAATCTTCTTCATCTCCTCCCCCTCCGTTTTACCTTCGCCGCGCCTTTGATGTCATTATACCCCCCCCCCCGAAAAAATCAATAGTAAAATCACAATTTTGTAAAATAAATGAGTTCCCGCCGACGCGCGTCAGCGGGAACTTTCTTCTATATTACATTACGCTTACTTCAGGAAAATCTCGATAACCGGCACCAGCGTGTGCGGCTTCACCGGCGGAACCTCCAGCACGACCAGATCGTCGGCCTCGGGCAGAGACTCGCCGAAATGCTGCATCTTCTTCTCGGTGTACTTGACCTCGCTGCCGTCATGCAGGAACTGTGCGTAGTCGATCTTGCCGACCAGACCGTGCAGCAGGATGTGGCGGAAGGGGTAGGCGAAGATGTGCAGGTACAGGCGCTTGCCGTCCACGCTCTGGGTGAAGCGGCAGTCGGCCGGCGCCGTGAACTCCGGCTCGGCCATGGTGCAGCCGTAGATGGAGCGGGAGTTATACTTCATCCAGTCGGCGTAGACCTTCAGCGCTTCCTCGGCGCGGTAGTCGATATAGCCGCGCGAAGTCGGGCCGACGTTCATCAGCAGGTTGCCGCCGCAGGAGACGGTGTTGACCAGCATGCGGATGAGCATCTCAGGGCTCTTCCATGTGGACTCGTCGCGATAGTAGCCCCAGGAGCCGGAGAAGGTCTGGCAGGCTTCCCAGGTGACCAGCTCGCCGGTCTCCTGATGGCGCACCCACTCGGTGGGCTGCCACTGCTCGGGCGTCCACAGATCCTGCTCGATCTCGGTGCGGTTGTCGATGATGATGCCCGGCTGCAGGCGGCGCGCGGTGGCGAGCAGCTCCTCGGCCTCCCAGTCGTCCTTGCCCTTGCCCTTCATCCAGTCGGGATAGTTGGGATCCTTGCGGCTGTAGGAGAAGTCGAACCACAATACGTCGATCTTGCCGTAGTTGGTCAGCAGCTCGGTGACCTGATTGCGCATATACTCGGCGTACTTGTGCATATCGCGGCCCTGATTGAGCTCATAGGCGTTTTCGTCCTTGCGGCGCGGATGCAGCTGATCGATCGGGAAATCCGGATGATGCCAGTCGATCAGGGAATAGTAAAAGCCGATGTGCAGGCCCTCGGCGCGGAACGCGTCCACATATTCGCGCACCAGATCGCGGCCGGCGGGCGTGTTGGTGCACTTGTAGTCGGTGTACTTGGAATCGAACATGCAGAAGCCCTCGTGGTGCTTGGTGGTCAGCACGACGTACTTCATGCCGGCGGCCTTCGCCTGACGCGCCCACTCCCTGGGATCGTACAGATCGGGATTGAAGTACTTGAAGTACTTGTCATAGTGCTCCTCGGGAATGCACTCGATGTTCTTGACCCACTCGTGGCGGGCGGGCATGGAATACAGGCCCCAGTGGATGAACATGCCGAAGCGGTCGTGTGTAAACCAGGCGGTGTCGCCGGGGGTCTTGCGGGTCACATAGCTGGACATGATGTTTTTTCCTTCTTTCTTATAAATTTGCCGCGATGGCGCGGCGTGTTCTTGCATTATCGGCCATTTAGAGTATAATAAAATCATAACGCGAACGCCATGCGTAAAACGGCATAAAATATGGAGATTTCAGCATGAAGATACTCAGAAGCTCATTTTTCGAGGGGTGCGTCAATACGCTCGGCCTGAAGATCCTGGGCGGCGGATACGTCTACGCCGACAGTGAATGGCAGGGAACGAGCGTCTGCTCGCCCTTTTCCCGGCTGTATTTCGTCACGCGAGGCGAAGCGCGCGTCTGCGCGGCGGGACGGGAAATTCTCATGCGCCCCGGAAATATCTATTTTATCCCAACCGGCGTGACGCACGATTATTCCTGCGCCGAGAGCATGGAAAAGCTGTGGTTTCAGCTCAATATGGAACTTTACGACGGCACCGATCTCTTTTCCGGCCTTGACTCATGTTACGCTTTGCCGGTCGATCCCGCCGAGGTCGAAGCGGCGCGCGCAGCCTATCTCTCCGGTACGACCGGCGGCGCGTTTCAGGTCGAGGCGCTGATCTACGCGGCGCTCGCGCGGCTGGCCGTCGAAACCGGCGTGGACGCGCGCCCCGTGCGCGAATATTCGCCGCTGCTGCGTTCGCTCTTCCCCATCGTGCGCGCGTCGATTTCCTCACGCATGACGGCGCGCCGGCTGGCCGAGCAGCTCAGCGTGTCCGAAAGCACGCTCACGAAGCGCTTCCGCGCCGAAACCGGCCTGACGCTCGGCCGCTATCTGGACTCCATGCTCATGCAGCGCGCGCGGGAGCTGCTGCTCACCGATCAGTCTATCGCCGAGATCGCCGAGCAGCTCGACTTCTGCGATCAGTTCTATTTCTCGCGCTTTTTCCGCCAGCGTCAGGGCGAAACGCCCAGCCGGTACCGCCGCGCGCTCAAGGCGCAGCTGTAGGCCGCATTTTCATCGCGCGTTATCTCAAAAATGCGTAAGGAATTTGTTGTAAAACGCGCCGCATTGTGTTATACTCATTCCGACGGGAGGGAAAGTGATGTTCGATCTTTCATTGGACGGCGGCGGCACCAAGCTGAACGCCCTGCTCTTTAACGAGCGCTTTCAGGTGGCCGCGCGCGGGCGCGGACGCGGCGTGAACACCACGCAGAACAGTCCCGAGCAGGCCGAGGAGCACGTCCGCGAATGTCTGGATCAGGTGCTGCCCGAAAATCTGACCGAGCTGGGCACGGTCTATGTGGTCTTTGTCGGCGACGCGAAGATGCTGGAGCGCGTCCTGCGCGAGCGCGTGCCGAAAATCGGGCGCATCGTTTATTTCGGCGAGGACGTTTCGGGACTGCTGGCCGGATCGGGTCATCGCACGGGCGTGCTGGCGCTGGCGGGCACTGGCGCGGACGGCTTCCACATTCATCCGGATCACACCACGGTGGTCGGCGCGCTGGGGCCTGTGCTGGGCGATCAGGGCGGCGGCGCGTGGATCGGCCTGCAGGCTGTGCGCGCGGTCGGACGCGATTTTTACGGCTGGGGCGAAAAGACCCTGCTGACGCAGCTCGTCATGGAGCACTTTTCGGCGGACGGCGACATCTGGAAGGTGGTGAGCGGCGTTCACTCGAACGGGCGGCCGTTCACGAAGGTCGCGCCGCTTGCGCCGCTGGTGGGCAAGGCCGCGGCGGCGGGCGATCATGTCGCGCTGGAGATTCTCACGCGCGCGGGGTATCTGATGGGCGTGCAGCTCAACGCGCTGCTCAGGCGCGATCCGCTCCTGCCGGACGAGGACACGGTGACGCTGTGCGGCGGCGCGTGGAAGAGCCATCCGGTCATGCTGGAATCGTTCGAGCGCGAGCTGCACCGCGAGCATCCTGATCTGCGCGTACAGAAGCCGTGGTTCGAGCACGTCGTGGCCGGGCCGATGGACAAGGCGCTCGCCGCGGGCATGACGCGCGAGAAGGCCTACAATCTGCTCTCAAAGAGCTGCGACAGGGAATGCCTCAACCCGTTCGAGGGCTGACGCTCCAAAGACATATATAATTGGAAAGGAGATATAAAAGCGCCATGAATGCCATTGACGCATATTTCACAAACATCGCCGTGGTGCTGGACACCGTACTGACCACTCAGCGCGATGCGATGGAGGAATCCGCGAAGCTGCTGGCCGACGCCACGCTGGGCGACCACAACATATTCGCCTTCGGGTGCAGCCACGCGGGGCTGCTCGCCCTTGAGATGTACTACCGCACGGGCGGCCTGGCGACGATCAATCCGGTGCGCGCGCCGGGGCTGACGCTGGACATCGATCCGGCGACCATGACCAGCCAGATGGAGCGCCTGCCGGAATACGGCCGCGTGATCGCGGACAATCAGCCCATCGGCGAGGGCGACGTGGTGATCATCCATTCCGTCTCCGGCCGCAACACGGTAACGGTCGATTTCGCGCTGCGCTGCCGCGAGAAGGGTGCGCGCGTCATCGCGCTGACCAGCGTGGCGGCGGGCAAGGCGATTCCCTCACGCCATCCCTCGGGCAAGCTGCTGATGGACGTGGCCGACGTGGTGCTGGACAACTGCGGCTGCGTGGGCGACGCGTCGATCGAGATCAGCGGCGTGCCGGAGAAGGTCGCGCCAACCTCGACGGCGGTGGGCGCGGCGATGCTCAACGCGATCATGGGGCGCGCGGTGGAGCTGATTGTGGAGCGCGGCGAGGTGCCGCCGATCTTCATGTCGGCCAACGTGCCCGGCGGCGACGAGCACAACCGCGATATGCTCAGGCGTTACAAGAATCACATTTTCTACATGGGACATTGAGGAGGACACACACTATGCTGCTGGACAAATACAATGAAGCCGTAGACGAGCTGATCAAGAAGGTGCGCACGACGCAGCGCGAGAACGTCATCAAGGCGGGCAAGCTGATTGCCGAGACCGTCGAAAACGGCGGCAACGTCTATCTGTCGGGCATCTGCCATTCCATCGAGAACGACCTGATCTACCGCGGCGGCGGCCCGATCTTCTACAAGCATTTTTCCTGGGGCATGAACGTCGAAAAGCAGGGCCGCAATCGCGACCGCTCCGACATCGATCAGAGCACCTGGGGCATGGCCGCTTACGCCCTGAAACTGTCCAACATGCGCCCCGGCGACGTACTGATGATTTCCTCCGTCTCCGGCCGCACGACCAGCGCCGTCGATCTGGCTTTCGAGGCCAAGAAGATGGGCGTCAAGGTGATCGCCTTCACCTCGATGGAGTACACGACCTCGGTCGATCCGGTGCATCCCTCGGGCAAGCGCTTCTATGAAATGGCCGACGTGGTCATGGACAACTGCGCCCCCGCCGCCGAAGCGATGATGGAGGTGCCCGGCATCGAAGCGCATTACGCCGCGGCCAGCGGCATCGCCTGCGACATCCTGCTCTGGAGCATGACCACCGTGGCCGTCGAAACCATGCTGGAGCACGGCAAGACCCCCGGCATTCTCAAGAGCGCCAACTTCCCCGGCGGCAACGACTACAACAAAACCGTCATCGAGCCCCACTACGACGAATTTGGCTGGTAAGCGGGCGGAGCCCGCGGCCAGACCGCTTCGCGCGTGCAACCCGGCGGGCAGTACCCGCTGACACTCCGCTTCGCGCATGCAACCCGACTCCGCGCCGCTTGGGGGCGGCTCGAGTCTGGTCGTTTGAGCGAATAGGTGTGATATTCATACAGCCCGACCTGTCCGGCCATAAATCAGAGCCGGACAGGTCTTTCCGTGTACACAGGAAACGGCGGAAGATATGGCTTCGATTGAAGTGATGGCCGGTTATTGGATGAATCGCATAATGAGTGTGCGTCCGGTTTGCGTGCTGCGCCGCCATGGCAAAACCGAACATATTGAAAAGTTGTTCGGCGGTATTGACTGACATAATCTAACATGACATAATAGCCATGGAGCTGTAAAAGGCTCTATGGCATGACAGGAATTAGATGGCGCTTGGCTTTTTCACCTCTGTGCACAAATGCTTGGGGGTGAGGCTATGAATATTTCCGAGATCATCTCGATTATTCATGACGTCCTCTCTATGGTGGGCATCGTTTTGACGACAGCGTACACGCTGCGCAAGGATGCTCGCAGCTCTGAGCGCAAGCCTGCGCAGAAGAGCAAGAGAAACAATCGTCGGAAACGTCGATAAGGCACGTTAAAGCAAAGCCGCCATCCAGCGCTAACTGGTGACGGCTTTGCTTCTCTTTTTATCTGTTAATCAGAGGGGAAGAGCCCAACCAAAAGCGTCATCCCTTCATGCCATTATTGTAGCACGGCGCGGCCTGATTTGTCAAGTCGCGCCGTGTGTTTTTTATCTTAGCACCCACCGCTCCGCTCGACGCAACGCCAAAACGCCCGATTGCACACAATCAACGTCTAAGCAGATCCTCTCCCCGCCGTCACCCGGGTACACGGAAAGACCTGCCCGAGTCCAATTTATGCTCGGGCGGGTCGGGCTGTACGAATACCATATCTATACGCACAATCGTCCAGACTCGAAGCGCCCCCAAGCGCTGAAGAGTCGGGTTGCATGCGCGAAGCGGTGTGGAAGCGGGCACTGCCCGCCGGGTTGCGTGCGCGAAGCGGTGTGGCAGACCGCACTGCGGTCACCAGCGCATGGCGGTTTCTACTTTGATGGGGTCGGCGGGACGGCCGATCATGGCTTCGTGTTTGTCGAGGGCGCGCAGAGCGACCAGCTCGTCGGGCGTGAACTCGAAATCGAAGAGATCGGCGTTTTCATGAATGCGCTCGGCGTGCGCGGATTTCGGAATGACCGCCACGTCGCTGTCAATGAGGAAGCGCAGGGCGATCTGCGCGGGCGTTTTGCCGTGCGCGGCGGCGGCGGCCTTTACCGCTTCCGTCTCAAACATGCCGTTCACGCCGCGCCCCAGCGGAGCGTACGCCTGATGCGCCACGCCGTATTTCGCCATCCACTCGTGCGAAACCGTCTGCTGGCAGAACAGATGCGTCTCGATCTGATTGACCGCCGGGCGAATCCGGTTGAAGGAAATGAGATCGATCAGCCGATCCGGCTCGAAATTCGATACGCCGATCGCGCGGATGCGGCCCGCATCGTAATACTTTTCCAGCACGCGCCATGCCGCATAGACATTGCCGAACGGCCAGTGCAGCAGCACCATGTCGATATAGTCCAGCCCCAGCTTCTCAAACGATTTTTCCAGCGCGCGCTCCGCGTCCTCCGTCTCGAAGGACTTGAACCACAGCTTTGTCGTAATGAACAGCTCGCCGCGCTCCACGCCGCACGCCTTAATGCCCGCGCCCACGGCCTCCTCGTTGCCGTAGGCCTGCGCCGTGTCGATCAGCCGGTATCCGGCTCTGACCGCCTCGATCACGCCCGCCGTGCATTCGGCGGGATCGGTCAGCTTGAACACGCCGTAGCCCAGCGCGGGCATTTCGACGCCGTTGTTCAGCATAAACGTTTTCACAGTTTTCTGCCTCCTTGCCCTGTAGATTTCAGTGTCTCCGCTTCCATTATATCAGCTTGCCGCCGCCCGCGCAAGGAATCCGCTCACTTTTTGATTTTGAATGTAGGCCGCCGTTTGCGTCAAATCGGGCGCTTTTTGGAGCAGTTTCATGAAAAAGGCGGCTTTTGCGCCCCATATGGCCGTCATGATATTTTTTGACGGAATGAGCGCGCGCCGTTTGCAATCGGGGCCGCTTTGTGGTATATTATTTGTATCACATGAAAATGGAGGGAGTATCATATGAAAAAACGCATGGCGCTGCTTCTGGCGCTGCTTCTGGCGCTGCTGACATTCTCGATCGCGGCGCAGGCCGACGAAACCGCGCTGCCCGCCGTGGGCGATGCGGTCGAGGGCTTCACCGTCAAGAGCGTGAGCCGCTTCGAGCTGCTGGGCGCGGACGTCGTGCTGTTCGAGCACGACAAGACCGGCGCGCAGCTCATGTATCTGGCCAACGAGGACACCAACCGCGTGTTTGAAATCACGTTCCGCACGCCCGCCGAAAGCGAGATGGGCGTATCGCACGTCTTTGAGCACGCCACGCTGGACGGCTCTGAGAAGTATCCCTCGAAGGAGCTGTTCTTCAATCTGTCCTATCAGACCTACAACACCTACATGAACGCCGCCACCTACAGCGTCATGACCACCTATCCCGTGGCCTCGCTGTCCGAGGCGCAGCTGCTCAAGTACGCCGACTACTACACCGACAGCTGCTTCAACCCGCTGATCGATAAGGATTCCTCGCTGTTCGACGAGGAATGCTGGCGCTATGCGCTCGACAGCGCCGACGGCGATCTGACCATCGCGGGCACCGTCTACAGCGAAATGCGCGGCGCGTACACGCTGGACAGCGCGGCGAGCTTCAACTTCCTCAAGACGCTCTTCCCGGGCAGCACCATCGGCAACTGCTTCGGCGGCAATCCCGCCCACATTCCCGAGATGAGCAACGACGACATCGTCGCCTATCATGAGAAATACTATCATCCCTCCAACTCGCTGACCTGCCTGTATGGCAGCTTTGAGGATTACACCGCCTTTTTGAAGCTGCTCGACGGCTACTTCTCCCAGTATGACAAGAAGAACATCGTCATCGAGGACGCGGGCTATACGCCGCTGACTGAATCCACCGAGGCCGTCTATCAGTACGGTGTCGAGGCCGGCAGCAGCACCGAAAACGGCGCGACCGTCTATTACGGCATGATTCTGGACGACGCAACCGACGAGGAGATGGATCAGCTCGATCTGCTCACCACCCTCATTGGCGACGGCAGCTCCGTGTTCATGCAGAACATGAAAGAAGCGCTTCCCTCCGCCGACGTGGGCTGCTATGTCGAGATTACCGGCCCCGAGCCTGCCGTGGTGTTCTACGCCAGCGGCGTGAACGCTTCCGACGCGCCGCTCTTCCGCGAGACGGTCGACAAGTCGCTCGCCGACGTCGCCGAGAACGGCTTTGACGCGGACGCTGTGGACGCGGTCATCGCGTCGCTGCGGCTGGAAACGCTGCTCACCGGCGAAGGCAGCAGCATCGGCACCGACATGATCCCCAACATCGTCTATTACTGGGCGGCCACCGGCGACGAGTTCGGCTATATGCACTATATCGACACGCTCGACCTGTTCGACGATTACGCCGCGGACGGCACGTTCGCCAAGGTCACCGGCAAGTTCCTGGTCGGCAGCAAGCGCACCGCCGTGGTCGTCACCGAGCCGGAAGCGGGCCTGAAGGAAGCCGAGGACGACAAGCTGGCCGAGAAGCTGGCCGAAGTCAAGGCCGGCATGACCGACGAGGAAATCGCCGCGCTGGTCGAAAAGACCGCCGCCGAGAACAGCGACGACGGCGAGGGCGAAAGTGCCGATACCGCCGCGCTGGTCAAGGAGCTGCAGGCCGTGACCGTCGAGAGCCTGCCCGAGGAAGCGCGCATCTACGCCATCTCCGACACGACCGAGAACGGCGTGCGCTATGTCGAGGCCGAGGCCGACGTGGACGGAATCGGTCAGGCGCTCATGCTGCTGGACGCGTCCGGCCTTGAGCAGGATCAGATTCACTACCTCAAGCTCTACACCGACCTCGTGGGCGATCTGGACACAACCGCGCACACCCGCGCGCAGCTGTCCTCGCAGATCACCCGCTATCTCTACGACGCGAACGTGAGCATCTCCGTCATCGACGACGACACCGAGCGCGGCTACACCCCCTATCTGCAGGCGAGCTTCATCGCCATGGACGAGGACATGACGGCCGCCTATGATCTGCTCCACGAGCTGCTCTTCGACACGAAGCTGGACGATTCCGCCCGTGTGGCCGATTCCGTCTCTTCGCTCAAGACCTCGCTCAAGAAGAGCATCACCGACGAGAGCTATTCCATCCAGGTCTACCGCGCCTTCGCGACCTGCGATCCCGCGTACGCCTACTATAACTACGCGACCAATCTGGACTACTACAGCTTCCTGTGCGATGTGGAAGCGCAGCTCGGCGAGAACCCCGACGGCGTGCTCAAGAGCCTCAAGGCCGTGCAGTCGGCGCTGAACAACAGCAAAAACGCCGTCGTCGGCTTCGGCGGCAGCCGTGAAAGCGCCGAGAACCACCGCACCGCGGCGAACGCCTTCCTCGCCAAGCTGGACAATAAGGATATTGCCGGCCAGAGCTATACCTTCCCCGAGATCAGCCGCGCCGAAGCGCTGGTCGTGGGCGGCTCCGTGCAGTACAACATGCTCTTCGCCTCCTTCGAGGATCTGGGCCTTGACGAGTTCAACGGCGGCATGGACGCGGTTACGTCGCTCGTGACCGACGAATACCTCTATCCCATGCTGCGCGATCAGTACGGCGCGTACGGCGTGATGCACTACGCGACCGACGACGGCGTGTACATCGTCTCCTACCGCGACCCCAACATCAAGGAAACCTTCGACGTTTACAGACAGCTGCCCGAACTGGTGGCGCAGCTCAAGGATGTGGATCAGGAGACGCTGAACGGCTACATCCTCTCCTCCTATTCCGGCTATGCGCTCTCCGAGGGCGAGCTGAGCGGCGCGCTGACGGCGCTTTTGAACACGCTCTTCGGCGGCGATCAGACCCTGGCGCTCGAAACCATGAAGCAGCTCAAGAGCGTCACGCCCGAGACGGTGGCGCAGTATGCCGATATGTATCAGGCGCTGGCTGACAAGGGCATGATCTCCACCTCCGGTTCCGCCGCCGCCATCGAGCAGAACGCCGATCTGTACGACACGGTGCTTTCTCCCTTCGCCAGCGAGGAAAACACGTCCGCCGCGATGAGCGACGTGGCCGAGGGCGACTGGTGCTGCGACGCGGTGACCTTCGTGGTTGAAAACGGCATGATGTCGCCCGTCTCCGACACGGAATTCGGCGTGAACGAGCCGGCGACCATGGCCGACCTGATCGTGCCGTTCTACATGATCGTGGGCGGCGACGACAACTTCGAGGACGCGGTCGCCATGCTGTCCAACTACAACATCGTGCCCGATGATCTGAAGCCCGACGACGAGCTGACCATCGGCGATCTGGCCGTCTATGCGGACAACTTCTGCTATGCCGTGCAGCTGCCCGCCACCGAGGGCGAGGGCGGCGACGCGGAAGCGGCCATCGAGTTCCTCGCCGGACGCGACTACCTGCACATGACGCCCACCGATTCGCAGCTCAGCGCCGAGGCCCTTGCCACGCGCGCGCAGGTCGCCTATCTGCTGACGGCCATCTGCATGGAGCCGTAACGATCCGATTTCTTCAAACGCCCGCGTTTGTATACGACGCGGGCGTTTTTACTGGAGTTTCCAAAGGAGACCTGCCATGAAGATATACTTTGCGCCGATGGAGGGCGTGACCGACGTGATCTATCGCCGCGTGCATCACGCCTGCTTTCCGGGGCTTGCCAAATACTACATCCCCTTCATCAGCCCGACGCAGCATCTGACATTCACATCGCGCGAGCAGGCGGCCGTTTCCCCCGCGCTGAACGCCGGCGTCCCCGCCGTGCCGCAGATCCTCACGAAGAACGCCGAGCACTTCATCCACACGGCGCGCGCGCTGCACGAGGCGGGCTATGACGAGATCAACCTCAATCTGGGCTGCCCCTCCGGCACCGTGACCGCCAAGGGCAAGGGCAGCGGAATGCTGCATGATCCCACCGTTCTCGCCGCCTTTCTGGACGAAATCTTCGCCGCCGCGCCCTGCGCCATCTCCGTCAAGACGCGCATCGGCTACGACTCCGCTGATGAATGGAGCGCGCTGCTTGAGCTGTTCTCCCGCTATCCCATCAGCGAACTGACCGTCCATCCCCGCACGCGGCGGGAACTGTACGGCGGCGTCCCTCACCGTGAAGCGTTCGCACAGGCGCTGAAAAGCGCGCCCTTTCCCTGCGTCTATAACGGCGATCTGCGCACGAAGGCCGACTGTACAACGCTCATGCGGGAATACCCCGGCACGGCGGCGCTGATGATCGGGCGCGGACTGGTGAGCAATCCGGCGCTGGGGCGCGAGGTCATGGGCGGCGCGCCGCTCAGCCGCGAGGATCTCGTCTCCTTCCACGACAAGCTGCTGGCCGCCTATCTGGAAGCCTGGCCGAAGAACGCCGTCATCGGCCACATGCACGAAATCATGAAGCACGTCGCCGCGCAGTTTACCGACACGCAGAAGCCCGTCAAGGCGCTGCGCAAGGCCACGACGCTCGAGGCCTACGAGGACGCGGCGCGCCGCCTGCTGGACTGCCCGTTCAGGGGCGACGATCCCGACGCGCCTGCTGCACAGGACGACTGACCCTGCCGGAGCGACTTTCATAAGGAGAATGATTGGATTCCGCTCCACCCCGCGCCGCGTTTGAAGTCCCCGCCTTTCCCTCCATGCAAAAAACACGCTCCATGCCGCCAAATATCAGCGGATGAAGCGTGTTTTTTCAATCAAATCAAACTCAGATCAGCGCAGAAATGGCCGTGATCGCCATGCCGCACAGCGCGCTCAAGACATAGAGAATCGCGATGACCGCCATGTTCTCCTTCGCGTTGCGGTTGGTGCGCAGGAGCACCAGCAGGCCGATGCCCGCGTTGGACAAAAGCCCCGCGAACAGCCCGCCCAGCGTCACCACGCCCGCCAGATAGCTCTGCGTGATGATCACCGACACGGCGCAGTTGGGAATCAGCCCGAACAGCGCCAGCAGCAGCTCCGCGGCGACGGGCCGGCCGGTCATGAACGCCGCCAGATTCTCCTCGCCGATCAGGCCAAAGATGATATTCAGCACAAAATTGACCGCGATCAGCATGATCCCGATCTTGACCGTGTGCTTGAGCGCGGACAGCCAGACGTTTTCCTCATCGTCGCATTCGCAGTGCTCGCGCTCGCAGAAGCTGTGAATGTCCTTGCCTGCCTTAAAGAAACGGCCGAAAACCGCATCCACGACGTAGCCCAGCGCAATGCCCAGCGCGGCCTTGCCCGCCACGATGGCCAGTATCTTCCCCACGCCGATGCCGCCGTCGGTCAGCGCGGACAGCATGACGGGCAGCATCTCGTCCGATGTGGCGAAGAACACCGCCAGCATCGTGCCCACGGTAATCGTGCCGGTCGAAAACAGCGTCGCCGCCGCGCCGGAAATGCCGCACTGCGGAATCGCGCCCAGAATGCCGCCCAGCGCCGGGCCGGACGCGCGCGAATAGACGCGCAGCATATTCTCGTTGAACTTGCCGCTGCGCTCGAGCAGCTCCATCAGCAGATAGGCAATGAACAAAACGGGCAGACTGAACGCGCCGTCCTTGAGCGCGTCCAGCACGCAATCGAGTATCAGATTTCCCATACCTTATTATATCCTCCCGGAATGCAATGAGTTCATTATACAGATACGGCGCGTTCTGTCAAGTCCTTCGCGAAAAAAAATCATTCAATAAGGGCAAAAACCGTCGAATTGTGCATTTTCATCGGCCAGAAAACGCGCTATGATGATCTCAGCCGCCCTCTCTCGCGCGCCGCCTGTATTCCGAGGGAGACACGCCCTCCCGCGCATGAAAGGCACGGCTGAAATGATAGGGGCTTTCAAAGCCCGCACTCTCGCCCACGTCGCTCACCGGCGCGTCGGTGTTTTCGAGCAGCGCGCGCGCCCGCCGCAGACGCGCTTCGATGAGATACTGGCGGGGCGGCACGCCGTACACCTCGCGGAACAGCCGCCGGAAATACGTCTCGCTCATGCCGCATTCCGCCGCCAGACGCGCGACCGACCAGTCCCGCGCGAGGTCGTTCTCCAGCCGCGAAACGCAATCGCGCATCACGCTGGCATACCTTTCCGGCAGATAGCGCGCGCTCAGCTCCTCGTCGATTCCGGCCAGCGCTTCGTAGAGCCGCGCGTTCAGGTGCGCCGCGTAGGCCACGGGGCGGCACGTCCACAGCCGCGCCATGTCGGAAAAGCGCTTCTCCCAGTCGGCCGGCCGGCGCGGCGCAATCATGAACGGCATAACCGGCGCGGCGGGCGCAATGTGAAAGTTGACGCACACGCAGTCGCCCTCCTCGTAGGAGATCACGTCGTAATCGCAGCCCTCGCTCAGGTAGAGCAGCGTGCCCGGCAGCGTGTCGATCGGCGCATGACCCCGAACGGCATAGCGCACGCGGCCGCCGAGCCGCAGCACCAGCCCGTGATACGCGCGGTTTTTAAAGCGCTTGGCCGGATGGCCGTCGATTGTGAGCGGCTTGGGATCGAGCGCGCCGATCACATGAACCACCGCGTCGACGCCGGTCACCGTCCAGCCGGATACGCTGATATTATTCATCGCTTTCGCCTCCTCTATGCCGTCCAATGCACCCATTATAGCGCACAAAGCGCTTCGCCGCAAGCAGATTTTGTGCCGAAAATGTCAAACAGGCGCTTGGGGGCATTGCATCGCGCGGCAAAGGCGCGTATCATCAGATCATCGCGAAGAATACGATGAACGGGAGTGATTCGCTTCATGCTGCTGAATAAGGACTGGCCCGAAAATCGAGCCTATATCGAAAGAAAATACGACGAGCGCGCCTTCGATCCGGCCACGGGGCTGGACAACGCCGCCATCCGTGCCGGTTTGGACAAGCTCTTTGAGGAAAACCCGCATACGAGCCACGCGCTGCTCAAGGCGCAGGGCTTCGGCTATGTGCTGGACAACGCCCGCGTGGATATAAACGAGCACGACTGGTTCGTCGGCCTGGCCGAGTGGAACGAAAAGAGCATGGATCGCGCGTTCTGCGCGCGCTGGTTCGACGAGGTGAAGGCTCAGTGCGCGCCCGAGATCAACGCAATGAACGACCTGCACAACCGCGCCAAAACGCACATGGTCTATCTGGACTACTGCCACAGCGTGCCCGACTGGGACAGCGTGCTCGCTCTGGGCTTTGCCGGACTGCGCCGCCGCGCCGCCGAAGCCCGCGTCGAGCATGAAGCGAAAGGCCCGCTCACGCAGCGGCAGAAGGACTATTTCGACGCGATCGACAGGGAATACGCCGCCATAGACCGCTTCCTCGCCCGCGCGCGCGATCTGGCGTACGCGCGCAAAAACGACAAATGCCGCAAAATCGGCGATTGTCTCGAATCCATCCGCACCGGCGCGCCGCAGACGATGTACGAGGCGATGCAGACCATCTGGCTGTACTTCCTCATCTCCGAGTATGTGGACTGCTTGCAGGTGCGCTCCTTCGGCAATCTGGACGCGGCGCTCGAGCCGTATTACCATCGCGATCTGGACGCGGGACGGCTGACGCGCGAGGACGCGGCCGACCTGCTCGCCGCCTTCCTGATGCAGGCCAGCGCCATGCGCTATTACTGGGGGCATCCGTTCTACATGGGCGGCACGGCGGCGGACGGCAGCAGCCTGATCAATGACCTGAGCTTCCTCATACTGGACGTGTACGACGAGCTGGGCATTTACGATCCGAAGATCCAGATCAAGCTCGACCGCAACACGCCGGCAGCATTCGTCAAGCGCGTGCTGGAGATGATCCGCGGCGGCCATTCGAGCTTCAATTTCGTGTGCGAAAAGGGCATGACGCGCGCCATGCTGCTGGAGGGCTATACGCCGGAGGAAGCGCGGCGCGCGGTCGTCAAGGGCTGCTATGAGTACACCGCGCGCGGCGACGGCGTGGACGCGGCGAACGTTCACGTCAATCTGCCCAAGGCGGTCGAGCTGGCGCTGCACGACGGCTGGGATCAGTTTAACGGCTTCCAGTCCGGCCCGCACACCGGCCGCGCCGAGGACATGACCACGTTCGAGCAGTTCTACGAGGCGTTTTTCACGCAGGCGCAGGCGATCTACGAGCGCGGCTTTGCCATCGTCGCCGCCTATGAGAGCCGCGTGGGCGAGATCAACCCCACGCCCATGTTCTCCGCGACCATTCAGAGCAGTCTGGACAGGGCGTTCGACGCGTATGCCGGCGGCCTTAAATACCGCGAATCGCACATCCTGCTCTGCTGCCCCGCCACGGCTGCCGATTCGCTGGCCATGATCAAAAAGCACGTCTACGACGGCGGCGAAATGACGCTCGCACATTTGCGCGACGTTCTCGACCGCAACTGGGAGGGCGCGGAAAAGCTGCGCCGCCGGATGCTCACCGACCGCGACAAGTGGGGCAACAACCGCGCCCTGCCCGATCAGCTCTTCAAGGACTTCACCGAGCGGCTCGCGCATCTGAACAACGCGCGCCAAAACGCGTGCGGCGGCCCCTGCTTCGTCGGGCTGCACTGCGCGCTGCAATTCGTCGACATGGGACGCAAGACCGCCGCCACGCCGGACGGACGGCTCGCCGGCGAGGAGTTTTCAAAGAACGCCTCGCCCGTGCAGGGCATGGCGCGCGAGGGCGCGACGGCGATGATTTCCAGTCTGTCGAAGCTCGATTCGAGCCTGTTCCGCGGCGATTTCCCGCTGGATGTGGCGCTCTCGCCCAACGCCGTGCGCGGCGAAGCGGGGCTGGACGCGATGTACGCGCTGCTGATGACCTATGCCGACAACGGCGGCCACGCCATCCATTTCAACGTCCTCTCGCCCGACACGCTGCGCGACGCGCAGGCGCACCCCGAAAAGCACCGCGACCTGCAAATCCGCGTCTGCGGCTGGAACGTCCTCTGGAACAACCTCTCGCCCGCCGAGCAGGCATTTTACATTCGTCAGGCCGAAGCGGCGCAGTAAGGCGCTCATGCCAGCGCTTTTGAGTCTTGTAATTCGAGCGCCGCGCCGCCCGAAGGAGCCTGTCCGCACGCAGCGTTCATCCCTCCCCGCCGCATCCCGCGCGGCCAAAACATTCCAACGCAAAAGGAGCGAATCGACATGAACGACACTCTGCCCACCGGCCTGCTGATGGACGTGAAGCGCTTCGCCGTCCACGACGGCCCGGGCGTGCGCGCGACGCTGTTCCTCAAGGGCTGCTCGCTGCGCTGCGTCTGGTGCCACAATCCCGAGGGCATCAGTCCCCGCGCGCAGACGGCGTATTACGCGCACAAGTGCATCGGCTGCGGCGAATGCGCGCGCGTGTGTCCGGCGGGCGCTCAGCGCATGGACGCGGGCGGGCACAGATTCGATCGCGAAAAGTGCGTCGCCTGCGGCACGTGCGAGGAAGCGTGTCTGGGCGAAGCGATGAAGCTGTTTGGCCGCACGGTCACCGTGGATGAAGCCGAAAGCATTGCGCTCGAGGATCGCGCATTTTACGATCACTCGGGCGGCGGCGTGACCGTCTCCGGCGGAGAGCCGCTGCTTCAGGCCGATTTCGTGCGGGCGCTGTTCGAGCGCCTGAAAGAGCAGGGTGTTCACACCGCCGTCGACACCTGCGGCAACGTGCCGTGGACAGCATTCGAGAAGGCGCTGCCGGTCGCCGATATGTTCCTCTTTGACGTAAAGCACATCGATTCGGACGCGCACAGGGCGCTCACCGGCGCGGGCAACGAGCGGATTCTCGACAATCTGCGCCGCCTGTCGGATGCGAACGCGCGCATTGAAATCCGCATGCCTCTGGTGCCGAAAGCGAACGACGATGCGGACGTGCTGGAGCGCATCGGCGCGCTGCTGGGGAGCCTGCGCATTGAAACCATGCGCGTGCTGCCCTATCACTCGCTGGCCCGCTCGAAATACGCGGCGCTGGGCCTGCCCGACACCATGCCGGACGTGCCTTCGCCGGACGACGAGCAGATCGCCCGCGCTGTGAGCATACTGCGCGCGCACGGCGTGAACGCCGTCTCGGGCAGGGAATAGGCGCTTGACAGCGGCGTGATGATCCGCTATCCTTGAATGGATTTCAAGCGTCCGCAGGGGCAATGGCGGCAGAATGAGCGCCGGTATCCAGTTTATACGCCATTCTCATCAGGCAGGCCGCCCTGATCGAGTCCCGCCGATAGAAACGCACGCCAGCATATGCCCGAAAAGGGACTTCCTGTCCCCGCGGACTTTCAGCTCGGGGAATTTTCGAGCGCACGCTGAACCCATTTCATTCAGGAGGTCGTACGATATGGAAAAAATCTGGGAAGAGCTTCACAAAGCGGCCATGGCCGTCATCCGGCCGCGCGAGGTTTCACGGCTCATGGAAGCGGGCGGCGTGGCGGCGGCGGTCGAGTCCGCGTCCGGCAGAATCTATGTGGGCGTGTGCGTCGACACGGCCTGCACGCTGGGCGTATGCGCGGAGCGAAACGCGCTGTTCAACATGATCACGAACGGCGAGGACGCAATCCGCCGCGCCATTGCGGTCGACCGCGACGGCAGCGCCGTGCCGCCCTGCGGCGCGTGTCGGGAGTTCATAGCTCAGCTCATGCCGGACGGCTACCGCGACGTCGAGATCATGATGGACTGCGCGCAGAATCGCGTCGTGACGCTGGGCAAGCTGACCCCGCAATGGTGGATATAACGCCAACCATCGAATACGCATCCTTCCCCCTGACAGTCCAAAATACAGAATCGCCCCGCCGCGTTCTTTTCACGGCGGGGCGATTGCTTATGTCCTTTCCCGATTTTCAGCATCCAAACGTGCGTTATTCATGCGTGCATCTCAAGAACGAGAAAAACCGCGCTATTTCAGGGCTTCCGAACGCCGAAACGCCGAAATCACGCGGCGCATTCTCCTATCCCTTGTGCCCCGAGCTGTGCTGCGCCTTCGACTGCTTCCGCAGCGCCAGCTTTGCGCGGCGGCGCGCCAGTTCGGCGGTGACGTGCGACTCATGCCCGACGTTCAGCCAGTTGCGCACGCGCTTTTCGTCAATTTCGCCGCGCTCGACCGCCGCGCGCACGGCGCAGCCCGGCTCGCAGGTGTGGCTGCAATCGCGGAAGCGGCACTGCCCCGCCAGCGCGACCAGATCGCCGAACGTCTCGCGCACGCCCTCGTCCGCGTCCCAGACGCCCAACTCGCGCATACCGGGCGTGTCGATCAGGAACGCGCCGCCGGGCAGCGCGAGCAGCTGACGGCAGGTCGTCGTGTGGCGGCCGCGGTCGTCGTCCTCGCGGATCGCACCGGTGTCCATGGCTTTTTCGCCCAGAAGCGCGTTGGTGAGCGTCGATTTTCCCACGCCCGAGGAACCGAGCAGCGCCGCCGTCATGCCCGGCTGAAGATACGGCATAAGCGCGTCCAGCCCCTGCCCCGTGGCCGCGCTGACCGCATAGACCGGCAGATCGGCCTTCAGCGCACGCACTTCCTCGATATACGGCGCGGGATCCGGGCAGAGATCGGCCTTCGTGAGCACGACCACCGGCTGCGCGCCGCTTTCAAGCGTCAATGCGAGATAGCGCTCGATGCGGCGCAACTCGAAATCGCGGTTCAACGACGTGACGATGAACACGCTCTCAAAATTCGCCGCCACCGCCTGCACGCCGCGCTTGCCGAAGCCGTCGCTGCGCCGAAAGAGCGTCCTGCGCGGTTCGAGCGCTATGATGAGCGCGTCGCCCTGCGGATTGGGCGTGATCTCCGCCCAGTCGCCCACGGTGGGATAGAGCGCGCCGCTCTCGCGCCAGGCCGCCGTCTTGAGCCGGCCGTAGATCGTGCTCCCGTCCAGCGAGAGCGCGTATCGCTCGCGGTGCACGGCGGTCACGCGCGCGCGCCGAGTCGTGCTGTTCCGAGTATTCTGTTCACAGTTTATATCGATTTGATGATTCAATGCCTTGTCCTCCTGATCGTCTAAGCGCGCCGCCGGGCTGCTCAACGCAGGGCGTTCGTTCTCCTGCGGCGGATTTTCGGCGGGGCGCGGTGCTTTTCGTCCGGCGCTGCGGACAAACGCGGCGGTCATGCTGTCCAAACCAGCTCGTCTCTCCGCGCGCCGTGCTTATTTATGGGGCGCTTGCGCGGCTTTTTCATGACGTGACCGGCGACCGCCCGACGATTCAAAAGGACACACAAAAAGCGGAACACACCCATTCGGTATGCTCCGCTGAAAAGGACGCTCAATCGCCACACCGGCCGCCCCTCTCCCGCGCAAATCAACGCAGAAAACAGGGGCGCGCAGAACCGGCAGACGCGTCTCATCAATATCGGACAAAGCGAAAGGTCTGTTCTCGGCCATACGCGATCAAAGCCCGCCCTCATCAGGGCGCGCCCTCTGCGATCTGGCCGCGTGTGCAGTTGTCAGGCGGTCGTTCCCTCAAAATCAACAGTCATCATGCCCAACCCCTTTCGTTTGAAAAGATAGTCTGATTATAATCGCTTTCAGCCCGTCTGTCAAGAGCAATCCGCGAAAAAGCGCTCGAAGCAGCTTTCCCAGGCGTTCGATGCGTTCCCGAAGAGACTTCCGACAGCTCAATGCCAGCTCAAAGAGCTATTGCAAATGCCGCCGAGACAATGGTTCAACGGACTTTCGAAGCGCGCTCCGGCCTTCACGTTCCCGCGTCAGGCGGCGCACCTCCTCAACCCGCGCGAAGGCCGCGTCATCGCCGCTTATTTCATTATCCGACCGCGTTCCCGCCCCGCCCTTTCTCCATCATTCGTCCTCCTCGCCGCCGCGCTCCCCCGCGTTCAGCCCGATGTCCGCGGCCTTTCGGCAGCCATGGATCACCGCGCCGCCGCCGTGCTTTAAGCGGATTTTGTCCACGGCGCTCTCGAGCCTTTCCCGCTTTTCGCGCGCGGCATAGGAATGCGCGTCCTGCGCGCTCTCCAGATCGAACAGACTGATCTGCTCCGGCCTTTCGCCCATGCGCGTGAGGGCGCTCACGCCCACGGTGATGGCGCGGATCGGATTGTCCGGCCCGATGCGCCAGTGCGCGTGCAGAAGCGCCATCGCGCCGTCGGCAATATCGCGCTGCGTACACACGCCGTAGGGCAGCGTCGCCTGCCGCGAGAGGTTATTGAGCTGCGGCGTTCGGATATGCACCTGCACCACGCCGCCGCGCAGCCCCTCGCGCCGCAGCTGCTCGGCCACCTTTTCGGAGAGCCGGCTCACGCCCAGCCGCACCTCGTCCTCGCTGACGAGATCGCGCCGGAACGTCATGCCGCGGCTGATGTTCTTACTCTCCGCGCGGTCGGTGTAGAGGTGAACGGGCGCGTCGTCCAGCCCGTTGCAGGCGCGCCACAGCGCCGCGCCGCTCTTGCCCATCCACTCGATCAGCCGCTTTTCGGGCTGCGCGGCCAGCGCGCCGATGGTGTCGATCCCCTTCTCGGCCAGCCGCGCCGCCGACGATCTGCCAACGAACAGCATCTCGGACACCGGCAGCGGCCAGAGCAGCGCGCGGTAGTTCTCCGGCGTGATGATCGTGGTCGCGTCCGGCTTTTTATAGTCGCTGCCCATCTTGGCGAACGTCTTGTTGAACGACACGCCCACGGAGATCGTCACGCCGATTTCCTCGCGCACGCGGCGGCGCAGTTCGTCGGCCAGCTCGCCGGCGGTCATGCCGTAATAGCTCAGGCAGCCGGTGAGATCGAGAAAGCTCTCGTCGATCGAGGCCGGCTCCACATAGTCGGTATAGGAGAGATAGATCGCGTTGACCGCGCGCGAAATCTGCGCGTACAGCTTATGCCGCGGCGGCACGAACACAATGCCGGGGCACTTGCGCTTCGCCGCCCACACGGTGTCGGTGGTTTTCACGCCCGCGCGCTTGGCCAGCTCGTTTTTGGCCACGACGACGCCGTGCCTGTCCTGCGGATCGCCCGCCACGGCCATGGGCATATTCTTCAGCTCCGGATGATCCAGACACTCGCAGGACGCGAAAAAATTGTTGCAGTCGCAATGGAAAATCAGCCGCGACGCATCCATGCCGCTCCCTCCCCTCTCTGTTTCCATAAACAGTATAGCACATTTCGCGATCAATGACAAGAAAAAATGTTCGCAGAAAAACAGCTGCATTCCTCTGCCAAAAGGAGGAGCTTTCACCAGCTTTTCCCCGAGGCCATGGCATGACTCTGCTTTCTCATTAAAAAGAGCCGTCATCGTCCTTCCAATCCCGCCGCTTTTTACGCATTGTCACGCATCCGTATTTTTCTCTTTAGGGAAAGATTTCATCCGGAAACAGCGGATATGGCCGCGCTTCTCCACTGGCGGCATCCACTTCTCAGCGCGCGCCAATAAAAAACGGAGCGAACCCCGCGGCCCGCCCCATCGTCCTGTCATTTTTCACGATAGCGCCCCGTGACGCAGCGGATGGTCTTAAAGCCCGTGCGCCGCAAACCAAGCAGCGCGTCCATCTCGTCCGCGGCGTTTTCATAGCGGCCGCTCGTGTGATGGACGAGTATGTAGTCGACCTCGCGAATCTTCCCCTTCGCCTGGCGGCAGAACGCGCGCACAGGCGCGGAAAGCGCAAACACCCAGATGGGCGAACAGATCGTGACGTGATCGTACGCCGTCAGATCAACGCCGATCGGCTCGATGGGCATATCCCAGCGGTGTATGCCGTATCGCCCGCACCACCAGAAGCCGGGCGTGCCCTCCGTGCGCTCGGTCGATCTGATTTCGTACAGCTGCGCGCCGGTGCGGTCAGACTCGAGGAGCGCCTGCCGCCGGACATAGCCCATGCGCGAAAAATAGACCACCAGCCGGCGCGGATTCTCGCCGATGTGCGCGCAGTCCCTCGCGCCGTCGTCAAAGCGCGCCTGCCGCTCGAACACCACCGCCGCCCAGCCGGTCGCCGCCTGCGCCAGACCGAATATGAAAAAGGCGGTCGACATGAAATTGAGCGGAAACATATAAAACTGTATGCAGATCCACAGCATCAGCGTCACGCCGAAAACGCCGCCGCAGACCGCGCCCGCGCGCTTTCTCGCCAGCAGCAGCCCCGCCGCCGTCAGGTTGGTCAGCCCGTTGACGATGAGCAGCGCCCAGCCCGAGAACCGGAAATCCTGAAACACCTTATCCGCAAAGGGCAGCTTCTGAAAATACGGCAGCATCGCGTCCATGCCCATAATACCGCCGGTCGGGTCGATCAGCATACAGGCCGCGCCGCCCACCGCGCCCAGCCCGATAAACACCGTCCAGAAAATCAGCGCCTTCCGCGCCCGTTCGTATCTCACGCTTTTATCGCTCCTTTTTGTCAATTTCTTCGCTTACTATAGCACGATTTCCCGTGATGTGCAACAGATGATGTTTAAAATCCGTAAAAAAGCGCCCGTTTTGTCGCGGCGCGCGTTCGAATATGCTATACTATAGAAAAATCAATCTCGGAAGGGAGATTTTACCGCCATGAAAAAGCCGTCCGATAAGAGCTGGCTTCTGTTCCTCGCCCCGCGCGTCATACTGCCGCTGGCAGCCGTCGCGCTCATACTCGCGCTGGCGCTGCCGCAGCGCGTCACGAAAACGGAAACCGCCGTCTACGCCGTGCCCGAGGGCTATGCGTTCCATGCCGACGTGAAGCTGCGCGCGGGAAGCATTCATCTCACCGTCACGGACGATACCGGCGCGTTTCTGCTGGACGAGACGTTCGACAAGTCCTATAACTACGCCGTCACAGCCTATTCGGCGGGCGAATACACGCTGACCGCCGACTACAAAGACGCGGCGGGCAGCATCGACGTTTACCTGACGGACGAAAGCGGCGCGCGCGTCAAGGCAGATGCGCCGGAGAAGCAGCCATGAAAAATCTCATCTTTGTAAACGGCACGATGGGCGCGGGCAAGACCGCCGTCTGCCGCGCGCTTCAAAGCCGGCTCGAGCCGTGCGTCTTTCTGGACGGCGACTGGTGCTGGGATATGCGGCCGTTCACCGTCACCGAGGAGACGAAGGCCGTCGTCGTCGACAACATCTGCGCCATGCTGGGCAATTTCCTGCGGTGCGGCGCATGGGAGAACGTCGTTTTCTGCTGGGTCATGCAGGACAGGGCCATCGCGGAGAACATCCTCCGCCGGCTCGATCTGACGAACGTGAACGCGCGCCTGTTCACGCTCATGGTCTCCGAAAAGACGCTCAGGGCGCGTCTCGAGACCGACGTGCAAAGCGGAAAGCGCGAGCGGGACGTGATCGAGCGCAGCGTCGCCCGACTGCCGCTCTATGAGCGCATGGACAGCGAAAAGATCGACACCGACGCGCTCACGCCCGATCAGATCGCCGAGATCATCGCAAACCGCATATGGGAAGGAGAGAAGCACACATGACCGATCGCGAAAAGCTGATCGCCGAATGGAAGCGCGAGGAGGACTGCGCGCACATCCACGGCTGGGATTTTTCGCACATCGCAGGGCGCTACACGGAGGAAACCGACGTCCCGTGGGATTACCGGCAGATCATACTCGACCATCTGAGAGACGATATGCGCCTTATGGACATAGACACCGGCGGCGGCGAGTTCCTGCTCTCGCTGGGACACCCCTACGCCAGCACGGCGGCCTGCGAGGCCTACCCGCCCAACGCCGAGCTGTGCCGCGAGCGCCTGCTGCCGCTGGGGATCGACTTTCGGGAGGGCGGCGCGGACAGCCTGCCCTTCGAGGACGCGTCGCTCGACATGATCATCAACCGGCACGGCGACTGGAACGCCGCCGAAATTCGCCGCGCGCTGAAAAAGGGCGGCCTGTTTATTACGCAGCAGGTGGGCGCGGAGAACGATCGCGAGCTGGTGCGTCTGCTGCTGGGCGATATTCCCCTGCCCTTCCCCGGGCAGTACGCCGATAAGGCCGCGCGCGCCTTTGAAGCGCAGGGCTTCGACATACTGGACGTGCGGGAGTGCTTCCGGCCGATCGTCTTTTACGATGTGGGCGCGCTGGTGTGGTTCGCGCGCATCATCGAGTGGGAGTTCCCCGGCTTCAGCGTGGACGGCTGTCGGGACGCGCTCTTCCGCGCCCAGCGCCTGATCGAGGACAACGGACGGATCGAGGGACGCATTCACCGATTCCTGCTGGCCGCGCGCAGCCGATAATTTCGCCAATTTGCCACATTTGTCCGTTGACATCGCCGCGTTGGACGGTTAAAATAACAGGTGATGCAAAAGCGCATCGTTCATTATCGTTTGAAAGGGCGAGCTTTCATGCCTCCAAAGGTCAAATTTACAAAGGAAGAAATCGTCAACGCGGCGCTGGACGTCGCACGGGTCAAGGGCGTTAATGCGGTGACGACGCGCGACATCGGCGCGGCACTGAGCGTTTCCACGCGCCCGATATTCACCTACTTCAACTCCATGGACGAGGTGCGCGCCGAGATGCGTCGCTCGGCCGAGACGCTCTATCGCAAATACATCGCCGAAGGACTGACGGCGGAGATTCCCTTTCTGGGCGTGGGCATGAAGTACATCGCCTTTGCGCGCGAGGAGCCTGCGCTCTATCGCCTGCTCTTCCTCTCGCCGGACGAAAACGGCCAGAGCGGCGCCATGGCCGCGCTCAAAACGGCCCAGACGCTGACGCGCGAGTCGATCCAGCGCATCTACCGCATGGATGAAAAGACGGCCGATCACTATTTCCGCGATATGTGGCTGGTGGTGCATTCGCTCGCCGCGCTGATCGTGTCCGGCGCTCAGACGTACACCGACGCGGAAATCAGCGCCACGCTGACCGAGTTCAGCCTCAGCCTGTGCAAGGCCTTCAAGGAAATTCCGGGCTTTGAGGACGGCACGTTCGACCGCGACGGGGAATTCCGCGCGCTGGTGCAGAAGGACGCGCCGCAATAAATCCATACTGGCCGGCGGGAACAGCGCGTTTCCGCCGGCCTTTTCAGCGATGGGCAAAAAACGTCGAGACATTTCCTGCCATTCTGCGCTAGAATAATGTCTGTCAGGAGGGGAAACGGCATGACGGAACAGGTGCTCGCGGTTCAGCGGATGCAGGATTACATCGAATCGCACATGGATGGGGAAATCACGCCGAGCGATCTGGCGCGCGCATCGCTCTATTCGCCGTGGTATTCCTATCGGCTCTTCCGCGCCAGTCTGGGACTTACGCCTGCCGAGTATATCCGCCGGCTGCGGCTGTCGCGCTCGGCCATGCGCCTGAAGCGCGAGCCGCTCAGCGTGACGGACGCGGCCTTCGAGAGCGGCTTTGGCAGCGTGGACGGCTATATCCGAGCCTTCAAGAGCGAATTTGGCCTAAATCCCGGCGAATATGCCCGCCGTCCCGTTCCGATCACGCTGTTCATCCCCTATGGCGCACAATACAGAGCACTCAGAAAGGATGGCGTCAGCATGGAAAACATTCAGAGCGTATTCGTTCAGCTCATTCACAAGGACGCGCGCAGGGCCGTTATCAGGCGCGGCGTGAAGGCCGAGAGCTATTTCCCCTATTGCGAGGAGGTTGGCTGCGACGTGTGGGGCACACTGTGCAGCATGGATTCGCCGCTGGGCGAGCCGGTGTGCCTGTGGCTGCCCGATCATCTCATCAGGGAGGGCACGTCCCGCTATGTTCAGGGTGTTGAAGAAGCCGCCGATTACGCCGGCCCCGTGCCCGAGGGCTTCGAGGTGGTATCTCTGCCCGCGGCAAATTATCTGCTCTTCCGCGGCGAGCCGTTCGCCGAGGAAAACTACTGCGAGGCCATCAGCGCCGTCGAGCACGCCATGGAGCGCTATGATCCCGCGTTCATCGGCTATGCGTGGGATGACAGCCAGCCCCGCATACAGCTCGAGCCCCGCGGCGACCGCGGCTATATCGAGCTGCGCGCCGTCAAAAAGCTGAAGAAATAACAAGCAGCGCCGCCCATCGAGCGATTTCGACGGACGGCGCGTTTTTTTACTTTGCGATGCCGAATTCCTCGCGGCACGCGTCGATAAACTCACGCGCGGCGGACGACAGGCGGCCGTCCCTCTTCCAGATCAGCACGGTCTGCGTCTCCAGCTCCTTCTCGGCCAGCGGACGGATGCGCAGGCCCGTACACAGGCTGCTCATCGAGCGCGGAAAGACCGCCGTGGCCAGCCCCGCGCCCACCCAGAGCATCGCGTCGCGCGCGTCGTCACAGATGCAGAACACGTCGGTTTTCAGCCCCTTGCGCGCAAAGGCGCTCATGATCAGTTCCTCATAGCGGCGGTAGAGAATCAGCGGGCCGTCGGTGAGATCGTCGAGCGTGATCTCGCCCTCCCGCTCCACCTGCTGATCGGGCGGCGAAACGGCGATCATGCCCTCGCTGCCCAGCGCGAGCGATTCCACCTCATCCAGCCGCAGCGGCGTGCGCGCCACAGACACGTCGATGATGCCGTCCAGCAGGTGCTGAAGCAGCGTCATCGACGCGCCGTCGCGCACCTCGAAGTTCACGTCCGGATGGCTGCGGGCGTAGCGCGTGATCGCGGGCAGAATCGTGGGCACGGTGGTCGACGTAATGCCCATGCGCAAAACGCGTTTCTTGCCGCTCTCGCTCACCTCGTCGCGCGTGGAGCGGGCGTATTCGAGCAGGCTGCCCGCGCGCCGGTAGAGCAGCCGTCCCGCCTCGGTCAGCTCCACGCCGCGGCTGGTGCGCGAGAGCAGCTTCACGTTCAGTTCCTCCTCCAGCCGGCGCAGCTGATAGCTCAGCGGCGGCTGCGACATATTGAGCCGTCGGGCGGCCTCGCTCACGCTGCCCGTATCGGCGATCTTGCAGAAATATTCCAGCTGGCGCAGCTCCATAGTCTCTCCCCTTCGCCATATATATTTTGTATCGCAGAGCGTGAAAAATCGATCTTGCATATATCCATCATAGCGTATTATACTATAGGCTGTCAAGGATAGATTCGGTATCGGAGGAATTGTCATGCGCAGTCTTGGAAAATACCTCAAACGCTACCGCAGGGAGAGCATCCTCGCGCCGCTGTTCAAGCTGCTCGAGGCGCTGTTCGATCTGCTGGTGCCCATCGTCGTGGCCCGTATGATCGATTCGGGCGTGATCGCCGGTCAGAAATCGACGGTGTTTCTCTGCTTCGGCGCGCTGGTGCTGATGGCGGCCGTGGGCCTATTGTGCAGCGTCACGGCGCAGTATTTCGCGGCGAAGGCCAGCGTCGGCACGGCGGGCGCGCTGCGTCAGGCGCTGTTTGATCACATCCAGTCGTTCTCGTTTTCCCAGCTGGACAGTCTGGGCGGCGACACGCTGATCACGCGCATCTCGGACGACGTAAACCAGGTGCAGACCGGCCTGAACATGGGCCTTCGCCTGCTGCTGCGCAGCCCGTTCATCGTGTTCGGCGCGATGATCATGGCCTTCACAATCAGCGTCAAGTGCGCGCTGGTGTTCGCCGTGACCATACCGATCCTCTTCGCGGTGACGTTCGCCATCATGATGGTCAGCATACCGCTCTTTGGCAAGGCGCAGGCGGGGCTTGACCGCGTGACGGCGCTCACCCGCGAAAACCTGACCGGCGTGCGCGTCATCCGCGCGTTCTGCCGCGAGGAGCAGTCGGTCGCCGAATTCGAGGAGAAGAACCGCAGCCTGACGCGGCTCAATCTGTTCGTCGGCCGCATTTCGGCGCTCATGAACCCGCTGACCTATGTGCTGATCAACGCGGGCACGGTGGTGCTCATCCGCTATGCCGGCATGCAGGTCAATCTGGGCGCGCTCGAACAGGGTCAGGTGGTCGCGCTGTACAATTATATGCTTCAAATCATCGTGGAGCTGATCAAGCTGGCCGCGCTCATCATCACGCTGAACAAGTCGCTGGCCTGCGCCCGCCGCGCCGCCTCCATCCTCGCGATCGAGCCGGACATGACCTATCCCGAGAAGGACGAGGGGTCGTCCAGCGACAGCGCGCCGGCGGTGGAATTCGAGAACGTCTCCTTCACCTATCAGGGCGCGGGCGCGCCGAGTTTGACCAACATCACCTTCACCGCGAAGAAGGGCGAGACGATCGGCGTGATCGGCGGCACGGGCAGCGGCAAATCCTCGCTGATCAGCCTGATTCCCCGCTTTTACGACGCGACGAGCGGCCATGTACGCCTGAACGGTCAGGACGTGAAATCGCTCTCGCACGAGACGCTGACCCTCCGCGTGGGCGTTGTGCAGCAGAAGAGCGTGCTCTTTCAGGGCAGCATCCGCGACAACCTCAAATGGGGCGACGAAGCCGCGTCCGACAGCGATCTCTGGGCGGCGCTCGAGACGGCGCAGGCCAGCGAGGTGGTCGAGAAGAAGGACGGCGAGCTGAACTTCAAGCTCGAGCAGAACGGCCGCAATCTCTCCGGCGGCCAGAAGCAGCGCCTGTCCATCGCGCGCACGCTGGTCAAAAAGCCGGAAATTCTCATACTGGACGACAGCTCCAGCGCGCTGGATTTCGCCACCGACGCGGCGCTGCGCCGCGCCATCCACAAGCTGGAGGGCAATGTGACCACGTTCCTCGTCTCGCAGCGCATCGCCTGCGTCCGCAGCGCCGATCAAATCCTGGTCATGGACAACGGCGCGCTGGTGGGGCGCGGCACGCACGATGAGCTGATGCAGACCTGCGACGTATACCGCGGCATTTACTATTCTCAGTTCCCGGAGGAAAAGCCGACGGACTATGAGGAAAGGAGCGTGTGACCGCCATGAAAAAGATCAACCTGAAGGCCATGGAAAGCGACAAGGGCGCGCTCAAAAAGCTCTCGCCCTATCTGGCGAAGCACCGTCTGGCGCTGATCGTCAGTATCATACTGGCGGCGGCGGCCGTCATTCTCCAGCTCTATGTGCCCGTGCTTTTCGGCGACGCGATCGACCAGATCGTCGGCGAGGGCCGCGTGGATTTCGCGGCGATGGGCGTTTATCTGGCGAAAATCCTCACGCTGGCGGCGCTGGCGGGCGTCTGCACCTATGTGATGAACCTCATCAACAACCGCATGACGTTCGGCATCGTGCAGAGCATCCGCTCTCAGGCCATCCGCCACATCCAGAAAATGCCGCTCTCCTATCTGGACGCGCACAGCTCGGGCGACGTCGTGAGCCGCGTCATCACCGACACGGACGTGCTCTCCGACGGCCTGCTGCTGGGCTTTACGCAGCTGTTCTCGGGCGTTATGACCATCGTGGTCACGCTGATCTTCATGTTCTCGAAGAACCTGCTCGTCTCGCTCCTGGTGATTCTGCTCACCCCGCTGAGCTTCCTCGTGGCGCGGTTCATCTCCGGCCGTTCCTACAGGCTGTTCCGCCGCCAGAGCGAGATCCGCGGCCGTCAGACGGCGCTGATCGACGAGATGATCGGCGGCGGCAAGGTGGTGCGCGCCTTCGGCTATGAAAAGCGCGCGTCCGACCGCTTTGCCGAGGTGAACAGTGAGCTGATCGAAACCAGCTCTCAGGCTGTGTTCTACAGCAGCCTGACCAACCCCTCCACGCGCTTTGTCAACAGCGTGATCTACGCGCTGGTGGCGCTGGTGGGCGTGCTGATCATCCCCGGCGGCGCGCTGACGGTCGGCGGATTGAGCGTGCTCCTGGCCTACGCCAATCAGTACATGAAGCCGTTCAACGACATCAGCAGCGTCGTGACCGAGCTGCAAAACGCGCTGGCCTGCGCCTCCCGCGTGTTCAATCTGCTCGAGGAGCCCGAAGAAACACCCGACGCAGCCGGAACGCTCGGCGAGCCGCGCGGAGAGGTGGACATCGAGGATGTGTCCTTCCGCTATGAGAAGGAGCATCCGCTGATCGAGCGTTTCAATCTGAACGCGAAGCCCGGTATGCGCGTGGCCATCGTCGGCCCGACCGGCTGCGGCAAGACCACGCTGATCAACCTGCTGATGCGCTTTTACGATGTGAACAGCGGCCGCATCTGCGTGGACGGCGTGCCGATCGACACGGTGCCGCGCCACGCCCTGCGTTCGCGCTACGGCATGGTGCTTCAGGACACATGGCTCAAGAGCGGCACTGTGCGCGACAACATCCGCTTCGGCAAACCGGACGCGCCTGAGGACGATGTGATCGCCGCCGCGAAGGCCGCGCACTGCTGGGAGTTCATCCGCCGCCTGCCCAAGGGGCTGGACACCGAGCTGACCGAGGACAGCCTGAGTCAGGGCCAGAAGCAGCTGCTCTGCATCGCGCGCGTCATGCTCTGCCTGCCCCCGATGCTGATCCTGGACGAGGCCACCTCCAGCATCGACACGCGCACCGAGCTGCAAATCCAGCAGGCCTTCGACACGCTGATGCAGGGCCGCACGAGCTTCGTCGTAGCGCATCGCCTGTCCACCATCCGCGACGCGTCGCTGATCCTCGTCATGAAGAACGGCAAGATCGTCGAGCAGGGCCGTCACGAGGAGCTCCTCGCCCAAAACGGCTTCTACGCCCACCTCTACGCCAGCCAATTCGCCAATAGTATTGGCTGACACACCGCTTCGCGGCCGCTGTGCGGCTTCCACACCGCGTCGCGGCCGTTGTACGGCTTCCTCACCGCTTCGCGCGTGCAACCCGATTCTTCAGCGCTTGGGGGCGCTTCGAATCTGGACGTTTGAGCGAATAGATAGCATCGCTATACAGCACGACCCGCCCGAGCATAAATTGGACTCGGGCGGGTCTTTCCGTGTACCCGGGCGCTGCGGGGCGGTTGGCCTCCGATTGCGGCGACACGGCGGGCAGTGCCTGCTTCCACTCCGCTCCGCGCACGCAACCCGGCCGCTGTGCGGCTTCCACCTGCTGCCGCGCAAAGCAAGAAATGTCAGTAAATTGCCTGCGCGCCTTAAAAACCATCCCGCCCGAGCCGTGAAAAGCCCGAGCGGGATGCTGCATTTTCAGCTCTTTTACGCCATAACGCCCAGCCCGCGCGAGACGAGCGTGATGAAATCCTGCACGTTGGTGACGATCGTGGTCGCCGAAAGGCTGCCGCGGTCGAGCAGCTTGTTGACGACGAATTCGTCCGCGTCCACGGCGTAGAGATACAGCGGGCGCACCGTGCCGTCCGCAAGAACGCGGTAGCTGGGGGTCATGTTGCCCGCGGCGATTGTGTGCAGCATTGTGGCCAGACAGATGATCGTGGTGCACTTTTTAATCAGGCCGCGCATAGCGCCCTGCCCCTGATACGCATCGCCTATGACCTCGGGCAGCGGGCCGTCGTCTCGTATCGAGCCGGTCAGCACGAACGGCACGTCGTTCTTGACCAGACTGTACATGATGCCGTTGTCGATGCGGCAGTCGTCTATGAACTGCCTGATCGAGCCGCTCCTGCGCACGCGGTTGATCACGTCCAGATGGTTGTAGTGTCCGTTGGGCTGCGATTTCTGGGTATAGATGTCCTGCCCCAGCGCCGTGTGCAGATACGCGCCCTCCAGATCGTGCGTGGCCAGCGCGTTGCCGGCCAGCAGGCCGTGGCAGTAGCCGTTCTCGATCAGCGCCTGCATGGCGCGGCGCGCGTCGTAATCGAACGCGAACGCCGGCCCCATCACCCAGAGTATGTTGCCGTGCTCCTTCTCATAGCGCAAGAGAGACACCAGTCGGTCGTAATCCTTGGCGTAGGCCGTCTCGCGGCTGCGGCCCTGCCGGAACGCAAACTGATCGTGGCTTTCTCCGGGCTTGTCGAAGCCGTGCGCGTGAACGAATATGCCCTCCTCGCCGTTTTCGCTGCGGCCGAGAATCACGCGGTCGCCCGCCTTCAGGTTGCGGTTTTCCACAACGTCCAGCCGGCCGTTCTCCCGCACGACGACGCTGGAATCCATGCGGCTCTCCTCCGCCAGACGCCACGCCCCGTTCAGCTTGAAATACTCGGGATACATCGACGTGCTGTGATAGCCGTCGGGCGCAACGCCGTCCATGGGCGCGCTCTCGATGCGCACGTCGGGCGCGTTTTTGAAGCGCTCCTCCTTAAAATCCGGCTCACGATACACGGGCAGCTCAAACGCCATGGTTCGTCCTTCCTTTCATTGCCGCGCGCCTTTTTGAATGACGGCTTTCTCAATCATTCAGTTTGCGCGCGTTTCGCAGCGCCATATCGGCGCAATATGAGTTTATTGACTGCACTTCTGTTCATTATACGCCCGTATTGTGAACTCCGCAACGAGCGCGCGCGTTAAATATCCGTCCATACAAAAAAGCCGGCCAAAGAGAAGCGCTTGCCTCCCTTGGCCGGCTTTATCGATGATTACATCAGCTCTTTAACCAGGCTTTCCAGCAGCTCATAGGTCACCGAGCCGACCTTGTTGTAAGTGATCTTGCCGTTCTGATCGACGATCACCGTCATGGGCAGCTGCGTCGAGCCGCCCAGCGCCTTGATGACGCTGCCGTCCGCGTCCAGCGCGAAGGGCAGATCGAGGCCCTTCTTGTCGAGGAACGCCTGCACGTCGTCGGTCACCAGCGCCGAATGAATCGCGACGATCTCCACGTCGGGATATTCGGCGTGCAGCTTCTCGAAGTGCGGCAGCTCCGCCACGCAGGGCGTACACCACGTCGCCCAGAAGTTGATCACGGTGATCTTGCCGCGCTTTTCGCTGAGCGTAAATTCAGCGCCGTCCGCATCGTAGAGCGGCACGGTGAAATCGGGGCAGCGCTGGCCGACCTCATGCCCCACCGG
>CAKTXR010000023.1 GCA_934631025.1 uncultured Clostridia bacterium | reverse complement strand
CCGCCGTGCTCCGAACGGCATGAGCTTCGGCGCGCAGTCTGAACAGGCTGCCTCCGGCGCGTCGATCGCCTATGCCGCCGTGCTCGACGGCGCGGCCGTCATTGCGCTGATCGCAGCGCTCATTCTCATCATGCGGCGCAGGCGCTGACAAACCGCCGCTTCACCATAGCCGCTTCGCATCGAAATGGGTGCGGAGCGACGCTTCGTTTTGCGGCGCGCTATGAAATATGCGGCGGCTCATCATAAAAAATTAGCACAAACGGCATTGAAGGGTTGATGTGCGCGGTGTATTATAGCGTATAATGTTTTTTCCGCACGGCTGACCTTATGAAGGAGGAACACAGCATTGCCTGCGACCGAAAAAATCATCGTGCTGGACTTTGGCGGGCAGTATAACCAGCTGATTGCGCGCCGCGTGCGCGATCAGCACGTCTACTGTGAAATCATGCCCTACACCACGCCGCTCGAGGAAATCGCGCGCGCGAATTGCAAGGGCATCATATTCACCGGCGGCCCGAACAGCGTCTATCTGGAGGAATCGCCGCATTACGATCCGGCCATACTCGATCTGGGCGTTCCCGTGCTGGGCATATGCTACGGCGCGCAGCTGATGGCCTGGATGCTGGGCGGCAAAATCGAGCATTCGCCGGGCCGCGAATACGGCCGCATCGAGATGACCACTTCGCCCGACAGTCTGCTCTTTATGGATATGCCCGAGAAGAGCGTCTGCTGGATGAGCCACACCGACTATATCTCCATCCCGCCGGAGGGCTTCAGGCTCTCGGCGCGCACCGACAGCTGCCCCTGCGCCGCGATGGAGAACCCCGAGCGCCGGCTCTATGCCGTGCAGTTCCACCCCGAGGTGACGCACAGCGAGTACGGCCAGAAAATTCTGGGCAACTTCCTGTTCAACGTCTGCGGCTGCAAGGGCGACTGGCAGATGGACAATTTCATCGAGGAGACCGTCAAGTCCCTGCGCGAGCAGATTGGCGATCAGGGCGTTGTGCTCGGCCTGTCCGGCGGCGTGGATTCGTCGGTGGCCGCCGCGCTGCTCAGCCGCGCCGTGGGCAAGAAGCTCACCTGCGTGTTCGTCGATCAGGGTCTCATGCGCAAGGACGAGGGCGATTTCGTTGAAGAGACGTTCACGCGCCTGTTCGATATGAACTTCGTGCGCATCAACTGTCAGGAGCAGTTCCTCTCGCACTTGAAGGGCGTGACCGATCCCGAGCAGAAGCGAAAAATCATCGGCACGGAGTTCTACAAGGTGTTCTGGGACGAGATTCGCGCGCGCTACAGCGGCGGCTTCTTCGCGCAGGGCACGATCTATCCCGACCGCATCGAGAGCGGCAAGGGCGACGCGGCCACCATCAAGACCCACCACAATCAGGTCAAGATGCCCGCGGACATCACCTTCAGCGGCGTGATCGAGCCGCTCAAGGATCTGTTCAAGGACGAAGTGCGCCGCGTGGGCGAAAAGCTGGGCATCCCGCACGAGCTGGTCTGGCGGCAGCCCTTCCCCGGCCCCGGACTGGGTGTGCGCGTCATCGGCGAGGTGACCGCCGAGCGCGTGAGGATCCTTCAGGAGGCCGACGCTGTGCTGCGCGACGAAATGAAGAAGAGCGGCTATGACGAGCATATGGCGCAGTTCTTCGCCGTGCTGCCGGGCGTCAAGACGGTCGGCGTGATGGGCGACGCGCGCACCTATGCCGAGCTGGTCGCCATCCGCGCGGTCACGACCGACGATTTCATGACCGCCGACTGGGCGCGCATCCCCTACGACCTGCTGGGCCGCGTCTCCAACCGCATCATCAACGAGGTGGATAACGTCAATCGCGTCGTGTACGACATCACCTCGAAGCCGCCGGGAACGGTGGAGTGGGAGTAACCATCCCGCACAATATCATCCCGAAAGTCCAATTTTGTGGGCTTTCGGGATGTTTTTTTGAAGAAGAGGCTTGACTTTGACGCTGCGTCAGTGTTTAATTGCGGCTGAATCGGCTCGTTCTTCCACACAAGTCATCGCGATATATTGCAAAGACATTTGAGAAAGCGCTTCTCACAATGCAAAAAAGGACAGAGGCATGTTCAGCGTCCTCTGTCCTTTTTATGATTCTCCATGTAACCACGTTGTCTGACAGGATTCATAGATCATGCGGCGCAATCATCCCGCTGCCGCTATGAATACATCCCTCAAATCCAGCGAATGACTTAGTTCTTTTCCTCTACGACCTGATGCTTGCACTCCGGATTGCTGCAAATGTATACTGTCGTCTTGTCGCTCGTCGAAAAAATGACCATACCCTTATTGCAAATCGGACACTTCATAGAGCTTTCTCCTCCTTATAATCATCTGTCTTCCTGATAGAACTCACAGTATTTGCGGCCAGTACACCCGCCGTCACAGCCGAATCTGAACAGATCGCTCTGCTGATCGAGATCCTCACCCGTAATCTCACAATAAAATCCCTCGTTCAGCAATCCCTTTTTGTTCAGACAGAACACGCACAGCTTATTGAAAGCGCCCATGCTCATTCCTCCTTCGAAAAGCACATATTGCTCCATTGCATGATGCGCGGCAATACTTCCTCATACGCGCCGGTCTGCGGCACACAATATGTGCGCATCACATATTCCATGCTGTTTTCCCGCTTCTGAAAGAGAATTGAACACACATCATGCCGCACCAGAGACAGCAGCCGGCAATGCATCTCCTCGTCCTCCTGCGAGAAAACAGGCGGCAGCGCATGGTTGTGCTTGTGCCACACGCCCACAAGCTCAAGCGGCGGGCTGTATAGCGCGCTGAGAATATTGCTCACATGCTCGACATAATCGGCGTTGTACATGAATCTGCCGCTTTCTCTGAGCACGCCGATATACCCGCCGTCCACAGCCTCGACGATGCGCAGCTCGTCATCCAAAGCATAGCCAAGCAGCACGCCGCCCGTTTCACGATCTGTGAAGCGCCCTATCTCGCATTGCATGGCTCTCAGGGCGCGCCTGCCGATGCCAACCGTCACTGCCGGCGCATCGTGCCGCCGCACTCGGGGCACGTTTTCGTGTCCCCATAGACCTTGTAAATGCCGCGGCATCCGCAGTTTTCGCAGAGAAAGGTATCGCTGCAAAAAACTCCCTTCGGAACGCTGATCTTCTTTTCCGGCTTCTTCGCGGTCACAATCGCTCTCACAACGGATTTTTCCATAACAGTCCCTCCTTAAAAATCTCTGCCATCAGACTTCATAATCAGCCCACGCGCTGTTTCGCCTCGAGCAGCATGCGCTGCGCCGAGATTGGATTCCAGCCCGCCGGGCGCACAAGCTGATCGCCCTTGGCCTGCGCATACTTCTCCCAGTTTGCGCCCATATACGGAATGTATCCGCCCACAAAGTCTCCGATATTCACAATATACGCCTCGTCTTCATCATGCCACACTTCAACCGTACAGTTCGTGTGCCGCAATACGTCCGAATCCTCCTTCGCATACGGCCGGACAATGAGTATGCTATAGACGCCGACAGGAACCTCGTTATTCCCCTCAAATATCGGGTACTGATTTCCCCGCGCATCTTCCAGAACCACCACTTCAATAGGCGGCCTGATACTGTGCAGCACCCTGAACACACCTTTTCCCGTCTTCTCCCACAGCTCAATTGTTGGTATTATGCGCCACCTCCTTACAAACAATGTGCCATTCACAGCTTTTTCGCTTCATCCCAATGGTCTTCCGCAGCAGCGCCTCCTTCTCCTCAATCGATTTTATTATATTATAGGTCAATTTCACCCTATTGTCAATAGGTCACACTGGCATAATATTCTTGGGAGGTGATAAAATTTGTCCAGACTGCGCGATTTACGAAAGGAAAAGGGCTACACGCAGGTAAAAATGCAGATTCTGACAGGAATCGATCAGAGCGACTATTCAAAGATTGAATCCGGAAAGCGCTATTACACCTACGAACAATGCAAGCGCATTGCCCTCGCGTTGGATACCAGCATGGACTATCTTGCCGGCCTGACCGATGAAAAGCTCGCCTATCCCCGGAGCAATTAAGAAATAGTGCTTATACCCAGCAAAAGTGCGCTCAATACACAAAAAAAAGACCCGCATCACCAAAATGCGGGCCTTTTTTCACATCTATCCCTCTCAGCCAAGCCTTTCGGTCAGCTCCAGCGCGGAGAGGATCACCTTGTCCATGTCGTAGTATTTGTACTCGCCCAGACGGCCGCCGAATATGACCGAGGGCGTTTCATCGGCCAGCGCCTTATAGCGCGCGTACAAATCCGTATTGCGCGCGTTGTTGACGGGATAGTACGGATCGCCGCCCTGCGCCCACTCGGACGAATACTCGCGCGATATGACCGTCTTGTCCTGCCGGCCGAACTCGAAGTGCTTGTGCTCGATCACGCGCGTATAGGGCACGGCGCGCTCGGTATAGTTGACCACCGCGTTGCCCTGATAGTTATCGGTGTCCAGCACCTCGGTCTCAAAGCGCACGCTGCGGTACTCCAGCACGCCCAGCCTGTAGCCGAAGAACTCGTCGATCATGCCGGTGTAGAGCGTCGTTTCGGCGATCTCCGGATTCTCGCGGATGAACTCGAAATAGTCGGTGTTCAGGCGCACCTCAACGCCGTCAAGCAGCTTTTCGACCATCGCCGTATAGCCGCCCTCCGGAATGCCCTGATAGCGGTCGTTGAAATAGTTGTTGTCGTAGATGAAGCGCAGCGGCAGCCGGCGGATGATGAAGGCGGGCAGCTCGGTGCAGTCGCGTCCCCACTGCTTTTCGGTATAGCCCTTGATGAGCTTTTCATAGATGTCGCGGCCGACCAGCTTGAGCGCCTGCTCTTCGAGGTTCTTCGGCTCGCCGATATGCTCGGCCTCGACCTGCCGCGCGATGATCGCCTTCGCTTCAGCGGGCGTCTTAACGCCCCACATTTTGCTGAAGGTGTTCATGTTGAAGGGCAGGTTGTACAGCTCGTCCTTATACACGGCCACCGGCGCGTTGATATAGTTGTTGAACCGCGCGAAGCGATTCACATACGCCCACACCCTCTCGTTCGAGGTGTGGAATATGTGCGCGCCGTATTTGTGGACGTTGATTCCCTCGATTTTCTCCGTATAGGCGTTGCCCGCGATGTGATTCCTCTTGTCGATCACAAGGCACTTCTTGCCCTTTCCGGTCATCTCATGGGCGAACACCGCGCCGAACAGGCCCGCGCCCACGATCAGGTAGTCATATGCCATAATATTCCTCCGTCAGCCCGCGCTTTTCTCCGCGTCCTTTTCGGAATCAGCGCGCTCCTCGTCGCTCAGGTGCTGAACATAGATGCTCTTGTCCTTGGGCGGCTTCATGTAGTCGCCGTAAACCAGCGTCATTTTCTCATGATAGCCGCGGTGTACGGGGAACATCCGATCCCGGAACGGCTTTTCCACTGTGGAATCGAACCATTCGCTCAAATAGGGCAGATTCATATACTGCGGCAGATCGTCGCACACGCACGCATACTTTCTGTTCTCGCCGTCAAAGCGGTTGGAGAGGCTGTCGTGCCAGCGGAATATGGTCTTCATCGGAATGAGACGACCGATTGTGGAAAGCACGCCCACCTGCGCCTTCTGAAGGCCCTTGTACTTGCTCATATCGAGCTTCACGCGATGCCCCATCGCCAGACCGTAAACGATGTTCTGAGCCAGCCCATACAGTCTGCGGCCGCGCAGCGTATTGGCGCAATGGACAATCGTAAATATATCCACGCAGACGTAATTCTGCTTGTTGTCGTAGGCCAGATCCTCCTCGGTCGGCTCATGCCAGTAATGGCGCGTATCCTGAACGCGCAGCACAAAATCGTAAAAATTCGGCGCGAGCGCTTCCGCCTCGAGCACGCGATAATATTCCGGCAGATGCTTCCTGAGCGCCGCCTTGATCGCCGGAACATCTCTGCGCCATGCGCATATGTCAACGTCGTCGTCCCACGGAATAAAGCCCTTATGCCGGATCGCGCCCAGCATGGTGCCGCCGTCCAGCGCATAGGAAACGCCCTCCGCCCGGCAGGCGTCGTCCACCGCGCAAAGAAGCTCGTAGAGTATATCGTGCAGTTCTTCAAGCGTCATCGTCATGACCTCCCGCTGTCGCTCATCCCGAAAGCCTCAGGCTTCCGCTTCTTCCGATTTCAGATGCTGAACATAGATGCTTTTGTCCTTGGGCGGCTTCATGTAGTCGCCGTACTGCATGGTCATTTTTTCATGATAGCCGGTATGAACGGGCAGCATACGGTCGCGGAAGGGCATATCCTGCGTTTTCTCAAACCATGCGCTCTGATAAGGCAGATGAAGATACTGCGGCAAATCGTCGCATACGAGGCAGTACATCCCATTTTTCGCATCGAATTTGTCGGAGAGCCGGTCATGCCAGCGCAGCACGGTCTTCATGGGAATCATTTTTCCAATCGCAGCCAGCACACCCACCTGCGCTTTCTGAAAGCCCTTATACTTGCTCATGTCGAGCTTTACGCGATGTCCCATCGCCAGACCGTAAACAATCTTCTGAGACAGCGCGCACAGCTTGTGCCCGCGCGGCGTTTCGGCGCAGTGGATCAGCGAGAAAATATCCACGCAGACATAATTCTGCTTGTTGTCGTAAGCGGCGTCCTCTTCAGTCGGCTCGTGCCAGTGATGGCGCAGATCCTGAACGCGCAGCACGAAATCATAAAAGTTCGGCGCGAGGTCAGCCGGCTCGATCACACGATAATAGCCGGGCAGATGCTTCTTGAGCGCCGCCTTCATCGCGGGAATGTCCTTTTTCCAGACGCACAAGTCCACATCGTCGTCCCACGGAATAAATCCCTTGTGCCGCACAGCGCCCAGCATGGTGCCGCCGCCCAGCGAATAGGACACACCCTCGGCGCGGCAGGCGTCATCCACCGCACAGAGAATTTCATACAGAATATCCTGAAGCTCTGCAAGTGTCATACATTTGCCTCCTCGCCTCTGCCGGGCATTTCTTCGCCGACCAGCCAGCAGAAATACTCCATATCCGCCTTTGTCGTCAGTTTAAACGCACGCTCGTCTCCCTGCACCAGCGCAATGTCCATGCCGTACTTAAACGCCAGCACGCTCGATCCGCGCGCCTCGGCGATTTCCTGCCGCGTCGCCTGATCATGCACTTTCACATATTTCAGCAGGCGGAACACCTCGGGCGTCTGGCCGGAATAAACCTTACTTCGGTCTGGAACATCATCGATCGTTGATCCATCCTCGCTATGATAGATCGTTTCAACCATCGGCCGCACGGGCAGCACGCCGTCATGGCCTCGCGCCGCCTCGATGCAATGCTCAATCTGTCCCACGCTGAGCAGCGGACGAACGCCGTCCTGAACAGCCACGAGATCATCCTCGGTGTTCTCGCCGTTCAGGCAGGCCTTCAGGCCGCTGAGCACCGATTCCTGCCGCGTCTCGCCCGGATCGGCAAAGGCGTAAAAGTGGCTGATTCCCAGCTTGTCAATCCATTGCGTCAGGTAATCGCGCCATTGTTCCGCTGCCACGATAACAATGCGGTCAACATACTTCGCCTTCTGAAAACGCTCCAGCGTGTAGGCAAGGATCGGTTTTCCGCCAACTTCGATGTACTGTTTGGGGCGATCGCCCATCTTCATGCGAGTGCCCATGCCGCCCGACATAATGATCGCATAGTTCACGCCTTTTCCATCCCTTTCGTATCCCAAAGTCATCCGCATTCCGCTGCAGACGCCATTCATCCTTTGTCAGTATATCGTTATTCCTCGTCCATCAGCGGAATAAACATATTCTTCTTCAGCTCCTCGCGCGGCAAAAACGGCGCGAGATCCTCCAGCGGCGGGCTGACCAGCGTGCCGTCGCTCAGGCGCTTTGTGCTGCTCTTGGGCTCCCATACCTGCTCCGTGCCGGTGAAGATCTCGCAGAACACCACGCCCTCCATGGCGAGCGCCCTGTCCACGACGTCCTTCATCTCGGCGTTGCTGTGCGCGCTCAGATAGGGATAGCCGAACGCCGCGGCAATCTTCTCATACTGCGGGAAGGACAGATCGTGCGATTCCTCGCCGATGCCCACCTTGCAGTGGTTCGAGAAGAGATTGGTCTGCGTGATGCGGATCGACTGATAGCCGCTGTTGTTGATCAAAAACAGCTTGATCGGCAGGCGGTTGGTCAGCACGGTTTGCAACTCCTGAAGGTTCATCATAATGCTGCCGTCGCCCTCAAGGCAGATGGTCGTCCTGCGGCCGCCGCCGATGCAGGTGCCGATGGCCGCGGGCAGGCCGTAGCCCATGCTCGCGATGGCGCTGTTGTTGGCCATGCGGCTGCCCTTCTGTATGACGTAGGCCTGATTGCCCACGACGCAGCACGCGCCGTTCGACACGGCGGTCAGGCTGTTCTCGGGCAGACGGCTGCTCAGATAGCGCACAAAGGCATAGACGTTGGCCGTCTTGCCGTTCTCCTCCCACTGGCGCGGCAGCACGGCGGGATAGTCATGCTTCCAGCGGCAGCAGGTCTCCAGCCACTCCTCGCCGCTGAACACCCTGTCCTCGGCTGCGGCGGCCAGACGCGTGAGGAAGTCCTTCGCGTCGGCCCAGATGGGCATTTCGACGTGCAGCGTGGGCTTCTTCATTTCGGCCTGATCAATATCCACCATGATGACCTCGGCTGCGCGCGCCCAGGTTTTCCAGTTATAGCCCACCTGGCGAATCGAGATGCGCGTGCCCACGGCCAGGATCAGATCGGCGTTCTGGATCGCCCAGTTGCCGGGGCGGTCGCCCATGTTGCCGGCGCGGCCGCAATAGAGCGGATGCTCGTCCTCGATGAGATCGACCGCGTTCCAGTAGGTCACGATCGGGATATTCAGCTTTTCCAACACCTCGCGGAAGGCCTTATAGCCGCCCGAGAGCCGTATGCCGTAGCCCGCATGGAACACGGGCCGCTTTGCGTGACGGATCTTCTCCAGCACGGCGGCGATCACGTCGTCGCCCACCGGCGGCGGCAGGAGCGCGTCGTCCTCGGCGGGATCATAGCCCTCCAGCGCGTCGGTCTCGATATAGCCGCCCTGATAGTTGACCGGAATGTCGATCCACACGGGGCCGGGGCGGCCGGTCGTCGCCAGATGCCACGCCTTTTCCAGACAATAGCGGATGCGCGTCGGGTCCTCGATCATGACCGCGTATTTGGTCATCGGCTCAACCGACTTGACGATGTCATATTCCTGATCGCCCATGGCGCGCAGCGGCGTGCCGGTATAGGCGAGCGCATAGCGGGCGGTGGTGTCATAGCGCACCTGACCGCTGATGACAAACATCGGGATCGAGTCCAGCCAGCCGCCCACCACGCCGGTCAGCGCGTTCGTGCCGCCGGGGCCGGTGGTCACGCAGACCGCCGCGATGCGGTTCTCCAGCCGGGCGTAGGCTTCCGCCGCGATGGCGCAGGCCTGCTCGTGGTGGTTGTAGGTCACATGGAGCTTATCGTGATGCCCCAGCGCGTCGTTTAGGTGCATCGCGCCGCCGCCCACGACGCTGAACACGTCGCTGACGCCATGCGCCGCCAGAAAGTCCGCCACATAATCTGCCAAACGTTGTTTCATGCTCTTATTTCCTTTCCGCCACCGCGCGATAAAGCGCCGTCATAATCCGATAATGAACAGCCGCTGCCAGCGCGCTCGCCTTAAAGCGCGCTTCGACATAGGGCGCGCGCAAATAATTGACCAGATTCCTGCGCGCAAAGCGCATAATGTCTCTCGCAATTTCATGGTCATAAACATTGCCGCGCCCCATTGCCGCAAGAAAAGCAAGGTATTCCGTCATTACATAGTTGCAAATTTCATCTTTAAGCGCCGGATATTTCTCAATCAGCGCCTTCTCTTCTTCTTTGTAAATCCTGTAGGCGCGCTCGTGCTGCGGCTTATAGCCGCTTCGGCTCATGCTGACCGACGTCTGAACATAGTGATAAAAGCCCTCGTTCACAATGACAATTCGATCCGCCTTGTCCAGCACCTGCGTCATCACTGCGTAATCCTCGCCGATGAAGTTTTTCGAGCGAATCAGTACGCCCTCGAACAATTCTCTTTTGTATATCTTATTATTCACATACTGAAAGACGTCTTCGCGCCGGTGCAGGCTGCGCATGGCTTCCTCAGCGTTCAGCACGGAGCCGGTTTCATGGCTCTGCGCCAGTTTTTCCGATCGATTGGGCCAGTCGAGCGTCAGGCCGCAGCAGGCGACGTCCGCGCCGCTCGTCACAAGCGCGTCGTGCAGCTTCTCGTACATATCCGCCTCAACCCAGTCGTCCGAATCGACGAAGCCGACGTAGGGCGTTCGCACAAGCGCCAGTCCCGCTTTGCGCGCCATGCCGCTGCCGGCGTTTTCCTGATTCACAGCGATCACATTGTCATGCCGCGCGGCATACTCCGCGGCAATCCGTCCCGTTTCATCTGTACTTCCATCATTGACAACGATAATTTCAATCGGTCGCTTTTGTATAAGTAGACTCTCCAGACAGCGCGGCAGATAGCCCGCCGCGTTGTACGCAGGAATAATGACCGTAATTTCCCGCATTTTTTGCTCCCTTCTATTCAGGATTCTCCTTCATTGAGCCGGGGCATTTTTGAAAGCTCCACGGCTCCAATCACCACCGCCAGGAAGTATCGGAACACGTTCGCAATAAGCAGCGCCCAGGTAAATCCCTGAATTCCTCCCTTCAGTGTGCCGAAGATGGCGGCGACAACAAACAGCACGGCGCTGCCTGCGCTGATAACCAGCTGATAGTATTCTTTAAGATAGCGCAGCATGACCATCGTCAGTATGCCCGATGCGAAATAGAATATCTGCGCCAGATTGGCCGTCCAGAACAGGCTCTTCGCCGCCTCATACTCCTGCGGATAGAACAAATACGCAAAAATATGAGACCCCAGCACGCATATGACCAGCGCCACGCCCGTCAAAATCACGCCCAGCCCCGAGAGCATAAGATAGCTCTTTGCGCTCATGTTTCCCTTGGCCTTTGCAAGATGGCCGATGATGACGCTGTTGAGCGGCACCGTCACCAGCGCGATGGTTTTCCCCATCAGCGAGGCCACATAGTACAGCGTCACCGCCTCGCCGTCAATCATATTTTTCAGGATCAGGCGATCGGCGTTAAATACGACGTTGCTCAGAATCGCAGCCAGCGCCAGATTCATAACGGAGACAAAGTAACCCTTAAACCGCAGCCCGTCGATCCGGCCGTCGCGCTGCAAAACGCTGCCCTTCACGCCGACATACACCAGTCCGGCCAGCTCGCCCGGCAGGAGGATCAGCTGCCATACCTTCGTCGCGTAAAATATCGCCCCGCCCAGCGCATAGCCCAGCGTAATGCACAGATAGTACTTGAAATATCCCCGATAGTTCGTCGTCAAACGGAAGTTGACGTCCGCGTAAAAGCGCCAGATCGTCGCGCCGGTCAAAAGCCACGTCAGCATTACCTGAAAAGCGCCGTCGTCAAAGCCGCCCCAATGGAGCACACCCACGCAAACGGGCAGCATCAGCAGCCATGCGCCCATAATGAAGAGAGAAGAATCGGAATTATAGGTCTTTCCCTTGACGCTCGCCACAAGGCGCGCCGAATTGGCGCTGCTGCCGATCGTCGTTCCGGCGATGTTTATGATGCTGATAAGATACAGCACATTTCCGTATTCTTCCGCGCCCAGAACTCTGCGCAGGATCGGATAGAGTACAATCTGCGACATGACGTTCATCATGCACAATGAAAGGATACTCCACAGCGAATCTGTAATAAAGACCTTCTTTTCCTTCACTTTATCAAGCGCGGACATTTTCTCACTTCTTTCATTTTAACAATCCGCCCGATCGCCCTGCTGCGTCTGAACGCAGGCGGCCCCGCGGCGCTTTATGACAATTTCGCGGACGGAAGCGTATATGCACCACAGCGCCGAAGCCGCCAGCGCAATCTGCGTGATGGTGTTGCGCGCGTCATGGGCATATCGGTCGCCGAACGCCGGTATATTGACCGTGAGCAGCATAAGCCCCAGAAACGGCAAAAGGATTTTGCGATTCATCTGGCTCTCCTCCCTGAAGAACAGAGTCAGCGGCACAACGAACATGATGAGGCAATAGGACCCCTGCGATCTGAACATGACCATGCACAGCGTCGCCGCAAAGCACCGCTGCCAGCGCTTCGGCAAAAAGAAGCAGCTGGCAACCAGCAGAAGGCATCCCGCCAGCACCGCCGCGGTAAACGTTCCTCCAACCGCCTCCCTGCCGACGACTCCCGCAATCGCCCGAGAGATGTTGTTGAATATTTCCGCAATGCCCGTTCCCTTCCAGGAAAGCGCCTTGCTGCTGCCAAACGAACTGGTTTTTCCAATAAAAATGGAAAACGCCGAAAATCCCTCAAAGGCCAGCATCGGCAATACAAGCGCCGCAACGCCGTAAATAACCGCACGCACAGCGGCCTTCCAGTCTTTCTCAGCCAGAAGCATAACGCCCCATACGGCAGGATACAATTTGATGCCTGCCGAAAAAGCCAGACTCAACAGCGCAATTTCCCGAAATATCTTATTGTCGGAATCATAGAACAAAACAAAGACCAGCCCAAGACCGGCCGCCAGGAGCGAAATATTGCCCCGCTCAACGGCCATCAGGCAGCCATAGCTCACGATCATGCACAGCGCCGTCAGCTTTGCCTTGCCGGTTCCCCTTTTCCCCAGCGCATAGTCGATCAGCGCAAAAAGCATAATTGCGCTGAGAATGAAAAAGACGATAAAAATCAGAAGGCTGGCCTGATGTACGCGCAGATCCATCGATGTGCCGCGAATGGCAACCGACTCGCTGAAGTTGACCGGCCATCGCTCGGCGTATTCAACGGGCACAAAGAGATACAGCGCAAAAAAGATAAGATTCGCCAGCGGCGGATAAAGCGTCCCATATACCGTATACGGCACGCGTCCCCTGACATATTCCATGCTGTTAAAAAAATCCATGCCCGTGTCAAGCGTATCATAAAAAAAGTAATGACTGATCAGCTCGCCGCGCGTCGCCAGAAAGCACCCCAGCAGCGCGATGACGCAAACAATGCTCGCAATGCAGTACCAGTGCATCGGATCCAGTTTCAAAACAGCATTCCAGAGCCGCCGCCCGGCATGATCCTTCTTTTCCACCGCCGTATTTCCCGTCCTTTCGCAGCAAAGCATAAAGCGGGCGGAGACGTCCATACATCCGCATCGAACGCTTCCGCCGCTCGCTTCTAATTATTGATATTATTTGATCGCTTCCAAAATCACCTTCGCCATATAGTCGATCATCTCGTCGGTCATGCCCGGGTAAACGCCGACCCAGAAGGTGTTGTTCATGATGAAATCGGTGCCGCTCAGATCGCCCGCGACGCGATAGGCGTCCGTGCCGCGGATCTGGTTAAAGCACGGATGCTTGATCAGATTGCCGCTGAACAGAAGGCGCGTCTGCACGTTGTGACTCTCGATATAGCGCGTCACGTCGTTGCGCTTGAGGCCGCTCTCCGGCTTAACGCTGATCAGGAAGCCGAACCACGAGGGACGGCTGTTCGCTGCGGCCTCGGGCAGAATCAGCTTGTCCTGCGCGCTCTCGAGCGCCTTGTGCAGCCGCTCCCAGTTGTGGCGGCGGCGCTCGATGAAGGACGGGAATTTCTTCAGCTGCTCGCAGCCGATCGCCGCCTGCATGTCGGTCACCTTGAGGTTGTAGCCGAAATGGCTGTAGACATACTTGTGATCATAGCCCGCCGGCAGCTCGCCGTACTGGCCGTCGAAGCGATGGCCGCAGAAGTTGTCGCGGCCGGAAGGGCAGATGCAGTCGCGGCCCCAGTCGCGATAGGACAGTATCAGGCGGTTCAGAAGCGCGTTGTTCGTGTACACGCAGCCGCCCTCGCCCATCGTCATGTGGTGCGGCGGATAGAAGCTGCTCGTGCCGACGTCGCCCCATGTGCCGGTAAAGCGCGTCTCGCCGTCAATCGTATACTGCGTGCCCAACGCGTCGCAGTTGTCCTCAACCAGCCAGAGATTGTACTTGTCGCAGAACGCCTTGACCGCCGCCAGATCGAACGGATTGCCCAGCGTATGCGCGATCATGACCGCCTTGGTCTTTTCGGAGCGCGCCGCCTCGAGCTTCGTCACGTCGATGTTGTACTGCGGCACGCTGACGTCCACAAACACCGGCACCGCGCCGTACTGGAGAATCGGCGTCACCGTCGTGGGGAAGCCGCACGCCACCGTGATGACCTCGTCGCCGCGCCTGATCTGACGCTCGCCCAGCTCGGGCGCGGTCAGCACGGAGAAAGCGATCAGATTGGCCGAAGAGCCGCTGTTGACCAGATGCGCATGCTTCACGCCCAGCCACGCCGCAAATTCCTTCTCAAACTGCTCGGAAAAGCGGCCGGTCGTCAGCCAGAAATCCAGCGTCGCGTCGGTCAGCGCGCACATTTCCTTTTCGTCGAACACGCGCGCCGCATAGGTGATGCGGTCGCCCTCCTGAAAGGACGTCTTCTTTTCCTTGAAATCGTGATAATAGTCCGCCACCAGCGCCTTGATCTGAGCGCGGGCTTCCTCTTCGCTATGCCAGTTCGCCATATTGCCTTCTCCTCCAAACTTTTAGCCTGTCAGCGCAGAAACGCGTGAATCTGATCGTCCATGCAGGCGCGCACGTCGCCGCCGGAGAGATAGCTTTTGCTCCACTCGACCACCTTTTCAATGGCCGTATCGAGATTCCATGTCGGCCGCCAGCCGAACGTGGTTTTCAATTTCGTGCAGTCCAGCTTGAGGAAATTCGCCTCGTGCGGGCCGCCGTCGGCGCGGTTGATCCACTTGAGACCGCCGCCCCACGCCTTGACGAACAGATCGACCAGCGCGCCGGTCTGGAAGCAGTCCACATCGTCCGGGCCGACGTTATACCAGCCGGATAGATCGCTCTTCTCCGCCTGCCGCGCGGCGATCATCAGATAGGCGCACAGCGGCTCCAGGACGTGCTGATACGGCCTGGTCGAATAGGGATTGCGCACGACGATGTCCTCGCCCTTTTGCGCCGCGCGCACGCAGTCGGGAATGATGCGGTCGGCCGCAAAATCGCCGCCGCCGATGACGTTGCCCGCGCGCGCCGTCGAAATGGCCACGCGGCCGTCGGCAAAAAAGCTGTTTTTATAGGAATGGGTCACCAGCTCGGAACAGGACTTCGAATTCGAATAGGGATCGAAGCCGTCCAGCTCCTCGTTTTCGCGATAGCCCCACGCCCACTCGCGATTGAGATACACCTTGTCGGTGGTCACGTTGAGGAAGGAGCGCACAGTCTCGCTCTCCCGCACGCACTCGAGGATATTGACCGTACCCATGACGTTCGTCTCATAGGTATAGGCCGGATTTCGATAGCTTTCGCGCACGATCGGCTGCGCAGCCAGATGAAGCACGATTTCGGGGCGCGCCTCATCGAACGCCTTTTTAAGCGCCTGCGCGTCGCGAATGTCGCCCGTCACCGAATGAATATCCCGCGCAATATCCGCAATCTCAAACAGCGACGGCTCGGTCGGCGCCTTCAGCGCATAGCCGGTCACCTCCGCGCCCAGAAGCGACAGCAGACGGCACAGCCACGCGCCCTTAAAGCCGGTGTGTCCGGTCACAAAAACTCTTTTCCCTTTATAAAAGGCCAGATCGCGTTCGGTCATCAGTCTTCCCACACTTTCCACGGCGCTTTTCCTTCGCTCCAGAGCTTTTCGAGCAGCTCCTTTTCGCGCTTGGTGTCCATGCACTGCCAGAAGCCTCTGTGATAGAAGCTCTTCAGCTCGCCGTCCGCGGCCAGACGGCGCATGGGCTCCTGCTCGAGCACGGTCTCATCCCCGGCCAGATAGTCGAACAGGCCGGGATTGCAGATCATAAAGCCGCCGTTGATCAGCGCGTCGTCATAATCCTGCTTTTCGCGGAAGGAGAGCACGGAATTGTCCGGCGAAATGTCCAGCACGCCCTTCTGCTGAGCCAGAGAAACCGCCGTCAGCGTGACGCACTTGCCGTGCGCGCGATGAAAAGCCAGCTGTGCGTCGATATCCACGTCGGCCACAGCGTCTCCATAGGTCAGGAAGAACGGCTCGTCGCCCACATAGCGGCGAATGCGGCGCACCCGTCCGCCGGTCATCGTGCGAAGACCCGTGTCCACAACGGTCACCTTCCACGGCTCGACATGGCGCTCGTGGATGGTGATTTTGTTGCCCTGCGTGAAATCAAACGTCACGTCGGACGTGTTGACGAAATAGTCCGCGAACCATTCCTTGATGATCTGCTGCTTATATCCCGCGCAGACGATAAATTCATTGATCCCGTACGCGGAATAGCCCTTCATGATGTGCCAGAGGATGGGCATATCGCCCACCTCGATCATAGGCTTGGGTTTGAACTGGGATTCCTCGGAAATGCGCGTCCCGAAGCCGCCCGCCAAAATAACCGCTTTCATGGCTTTGTCCTCCGCAGTCAGTTTTTATCCGGCTCGACGCGCGTCGCTCTGCGCGTCCTCATCAAAATTGATCCTCTTTTCTTCAACGACAAGCGGCCTGTTCATAAGCCGCGTGTTCATGTTCATTACATACTCGCCCAGAAAACCCAGAAACGCCAGCTGAACGCCGCCCATGAAGAATATCGCGATCATCATCGGCGCATAGCCCGCCGTGAAGCGATTCCACATACACAGCTTGGCGATCAGATAGCCCAGCGCGGCGATAAAGCTCAGAAAGGCCACGCCGAAGCCCGCGAACGTCGCGATGCGCATGCCCGCCTTCGTATAGCTGGTAAAGCTGAGCATGGCCGCGTCGTAGAGGCTCATGAAGTTGTTGTGCGTCTTGCCCGCGCGGCGCTTGGGCTGCTCGTATTCGATTTCCTTGCGCTCCGGACCCAGCTCGGCCACGATGCCGCGGATGAAGGGTGTCGGATCCTTCAGGTTGCGCAGCGTCTCCACAAAGCTTTTGTCGTAAAGCCCGAAGCCGGTGAACTGCTCGATCATCTCGACGTTGCTCATGCTGCGAATCAGCTTGTAATAGCAGCCGCGCAGGAAATACATGACCTTGCTCTCCTGGCTGCGCGTCTTGCGGCCGATGACGATCTTATAGCCCTTTTCCCACTCGGCGACAAAGCGCGGAATCAGCTCCACGGGATCCTGAAAATCGGCGCAGATGGTGATGGTGCAGTCGCCGCTGGTCTGCGTGATGCCGTAATAGGGGCTGTTGAACTGGCCGAAATTCTTGCAGTTGAATATGGCCTTGACGTGCTTGTCGTGCGCGCAGATGTCCTCGATGATCTCCCGCGTGCGATCCTGACTCTTATTGTCGATAAAGAGGATTTCGTAATCGTAGTTCGGGCAGGAGGAGATCAGCTCGTCGCGCACGGCCTCGTAAATCGGCCGGGCGTTTTCCTCCTCGTTATAACAGGGAATCATGATCGAGATGACCTTTTTGCCGTTCTTCATGTCCTTCCACCCTTCATCCAGCTTATTGTTTCGCGGATCCCCTCTTCAAAAGAGACCTCCGGCCTGAAGCCCGTGTCGCGCGTCAGATCGGCCAGATCGGCTTCGAGACGCATGACCTGTCCGGGGCCGTAGGGAACTTCGCCGAAGCCCAGCGGCAGCGCGGGATCAACCGCGTCCCGCAGCGCTTCAATATAGTCCTTTAAGGGACGCGCCCGTCCGCCGCCCAGCGGATAGACCGCGCCGCACCGGCCCGAGCGCGCGCACAAATAGAGCGCCCGCGCCGCGTCGCCCGAATAGAGATAATCCCACAGCTGAACGCCCGCCGTCAGCGAAGGCTTTTCGCCGTGCAGCAGCGTCTCAATGACCAGACTGATCATCGAAGAGGGCGTATCGTGCGGCCCGTAGACCGACAGAATCCTCGCCCAGACGTGATCAAGACCCAGCCTTTTGCATTCCGCGCGGCTCATTTCGCCGGCGCACAGCTTGGCCATGCCGTAGCCGTTTTCCGGAAAGGCGGGCGTTGAAGCCTTCAGCGCGCCCTCCACGCGGCCATACTCGGCCTGGCTGCCCGTGCCGACAAACACGGACGCGCCCAGCGCGGCGGCGGCGCGCACCGCATCGATCGTATAGCGGATGTTGTCGATCTGCACGGGCATATCGTTGCGGCCCGCGCCGGTTGTACCCGCCCAGGCCAGATGAAACAGCGCGTCAATATGCGCCCCCGCCACTTTTTCCGGCAGAGACGCCAGATCGGACAGGTCGCACTCGACGATATGCAGCTTTTCATGCGCCGGTAGCGCGCTCAGGCGCCGACAATGCGGCCGAACGACCGCCCAGACGGTCGCTCCCTCGTCCAGCAGACGCCGGCATAGCGCCGACCCTACCGCGCCGGTCGGCCCAGTCACGACGGCTCCGGTTATTCGCCTTTCCTGCAACGCGTTCACTCCTTCTACCCAGACTTACCGCATTTATACCATAACAATACTAAGTATACACTGCTTCCCCGATAATTGCAAGCCCTTTTGAGGGGCGGCGGTCTTTTTACCCCCCCCCGAACAAAATGTGCATATTATCCAGTTTCCAGCATCAAAATTTACGTTATTCGGCTTTTCAGGCTCCGCAGCCCTGTGCCGCGCCTGAAAATACTCCTTACAAAGTCAAACCGAGCGCAGGCCAGGCGCCTCAGCGCCTCGCGGCAAGATGCGCAAAAAACACACTCTTTTCATAATCCTGCGCCGTAAAATTTCCCGCATCGTCCAGATTGGCGATCGAGCCGATGCCGTCCTGCGCCAGCCGGACCGTCCCTTCCGTCGCGGCGTGATAGATTCCTCGGTACATCTCCATGCAGGGCGTCGCCGCGCCGATCAGGAACGCCGCGATTGCCGCCGCAAAGCGCAGCCGCGCCGTCCGGCTCATCGCGCGCACCGGCGGCCTCGTGCAGAAATAGCGCGCGCACCATGCCGCCAGGATCGTCACGCCGGGGATTGAAACGCGCATACAGAAATCCTCGGACGCGCCCAGATGGAAAAACGGAATGATCAACAGCGAAACGGTCACGCCGTAGAGCAGCGCTTCCCGCCGGTGTTCCCAGCCCAGCAGCGCCAGCCATACGCCGGCCTCCAGCACAAAGAACGCCCAGAAGCTGCGCGCGGAAAAGTAATTCCCAAGGCGCGTCATGAGCGGCAGAGCGCTCTCCGCCGTGTGCGTCACGGCCATATTGCTCAGGTAATACAGCCCCAGCGGAACAACGCCGATCAGCGCGATCAGATTGCCCGCCGAAAAGACCGCCTTCATCGCTCGACGGCCCTCGCCGGCGCGAAAGGCGCGCCACAGCCTCTGTCCGCAGCGGACGACCATGCACACGGCCAGCCCCACGCAGGGCAGCGGCCCGCAGCACAGGCAGGCCAGCGCGATGAACACATAATTGCGCTCGTCCTCCTCGCAGAGGAACAGCATAACCGCCATCCACGAGACGATCGACTGATTGAACACCCAGTACAGGCAGGTCGTGATCGAGCTGTACTGCTTGCCGTCGGGCATCCACCACTCGAGGTGCAGCGTTTCCGGCGCGGTCACCAGCGCCAGCCGCCCCGAAAGAAGCGCGCCCACAATATCCAGCCCGCTGAAAAGCACAAACGTCATTACGACCGCCGCGCGCCTGCGCTTCGTATCCGCGCCGGCCCACAGCATGAGCATGAGAATCGTGATCGTCAGGCCCAGCGCCGCCCAGAGCCAGAGCGCGCCGCGTCCCACGCGCCACGCCCACACAGCGCCGCCCAGAACCCCCGCAATCTTGGCCAGCAGCGCCGGCGGCAGCCAGAAGCCGATATAGTACGACAGCGCGCTGCCCCTTTCGGGATAGATCACCGGCCACGCACGGTCGATCAGGTCGTGATAGACCGCGTTGCGCCAGTTCCAGTCGTTGCTCTGATAGAACAGGCCGTTCAGCCCGCCCAGATACGTCCAGAGCAGCACGACAAGAATCAGCGCCGCCAGCTCCCAGCGCCCTACGGACAGCGTTCGCTTCTCCCGTCCGGCGCTCTTCATCGCGCACGCAAGCCCCGTCAGCACCGCCGCGCCCGAGAGCAGCGCAATCGGAAGCCGCAGCCAGCCCCCGATAAACAGCAGCAGCGGCAGCGCCATATAAACGCAGGCGCATCTCTTCAGCGTTTTCAGCCTCAGCGTCATTCGCCGTCTCTCCCCAGTCCCAGATACCGCGTCCAGAACGGCAGCCCCGTCAGATCGCCCTCATGCGCGCGATAGGCCGCCGCCGCCCTGGCATAGCCCCGGCCGAGCGTGCGCCCCCGCCGGAATATTTCAAAGAGCAGCTTAAACGAGCGCTTCGCGTCCCGCCGCGATACAAAACCGCGATTGTCCGCCGGGTTATAGTTGAGTACGGCGCGCTTTCTGAAATAATCGCTCGTCACATTGGCCACGGCGTTGACCACGTTGTCGCCTTTTGCGGGCAGGAGCAGCCCGTTGAGCGTAAAGCGCCGCACAAGATGGCGCAGCACCTCGCCGGCCGTCCACCTGCGCACGAGCAGCGCGCCGCCGTCCTCGCTCCGCAACGCGCGGCTGAAGGGCGTGTTGATCCGCGCGTAGTTGGCCAGATATTTCCTCTCGTCGAAGGAAACCTCCAGCTCGGAGAGCGGCCGGAATTTGTCGCCCACGGCCATGAGCGCCTTGTGCAGCGTTTCCGGATCGGTCGAGAGCAAAAACTCCGGCCCGGCCAGAAAATCCACCGCGCCGCGGAAGAGCAGCTCGACGTTATCATAGCGATAGCGCACGAGGTTCGACAGCGCCATGTGAATAAAGTGCTTTTCCACCGCGCGCCCGCTCACATCGCGGCGGCGCAGCGCGTCCACAATCAGCCCGTTGCGCATATGATAGTATTCCATCGTGGAGGCATACTTGTACTCGAACGGCTCGTGCCACAGACAGATTCCGTTGAGCGTCACGACGTCGCTGCCGCAGCGCAGGCCGAACTCCACGTCGTCAAAGCGGATGAACAGCGGCAGCGGCAGATTGCTTTCCGATATTTTCGTCATCGGGATGCAGCTGTACCACCAGGCGTTGTAATCGGCCGGCTGCTCGCGCTCGTTCTCAACGACGTTTTCAAGGCGGCGCATATCCATAAAAGAATGGACGCTTTCCGTATACCATCCGTTCCAGCAGCCGCCGTTTTCATGCTGTAAACTTCTCATGTCCAGCCGCATCATCGCGCCGGCCACGGTTTTTCCGGCGTGCTCGGGCTTCATGAGCATCAGAAAGCGCGCCGTGCGCTCCAGCGCCTCGGGCGCGATGAGCACGTCATCGTCCATCACCAGAACGTGCGTGAACGGCCTGCCGCTCTTCAGGATCTCCATCATGCCGCGCGCAAAGCCGCCCGAGCCGCCCGCGTTCTTGTTGGGGAAGATGTGAACGCGCTCGCTTTCCAGCGCGGCCGCGTCCAGCGTGCGGGCATTGTCGGAAACAAAGATTTCCAGCTTTCCATAAAGCGGGCTGTCCGCGTTGCCCATGATCGCTTCGTTCAAAAGGCGAATGTTGCGCGTCACGAACGTCTCGCGCCGGTAGGTGCATATGTCCAGAGCGATGCGCACGTCGCTGGGCGCTTCCGCGTCCGTCTCATACGCGCCGCCGGCAAAGATCGCGCCGTCCGAAAGCGAAACCAGCTCCGCGGCGTAGATTCCCTTCGCGTCGATACAGGGCAGTGCAAACGAAAAGGCGGATTCCTCCGCCGCGCGGCAGATCCGCTCCTCAATCAGACTCTCGAGCAGCGCCTCGTTCATGATCTGCTTGCGCCAGATGCGCACGCGGAACGCGCCGGAAAGCCGCAGCGTCAGGCGCAGATTGTCAAGGCGCGTGTATTTGAGCCATTTTTCGATGGAAAAGGCGTTGAACAGCGTGTCCAGCGAAAGGCTCCGGCCCGCGTCCAGCGTAATTTCATTTTTCTGTGCGTCAAAGCAGCTGCCGTTCGCCGGCTCGTCCGCCATGCGGACATACATCTCGTAATCCGAACAGAAGCGGCAATCCGGAAAGAGCAAATTCTGAAGTATCATGCGTTCGCCTCCATGGCCGCGCGATATTTGTCGCAGACCGCCGCCGCTTCGCCGATGTCCATCATCACGCCGTCGTTGAGCCAGACCGCCCGCCGGCACATCCGCTTGACCATCTCCGCATCGTGGGAGACGAACAGCAGCGTCGTGCCGCCCGAGAGCATCTCCTCCATGCGCTTGTAGCACTTCTGCTGGAACAGGAAATCGCCCACGGCCAGAATCTCGTCGACGACCAGTATGTCCGCGCGCACCTGCGTGGCGATGGAGAAGCCCAGCCGCGCCACCATGCCGGAGGAAAAATTCTTGACCGGCACGTCGATAAATTCCTCGATCTCGGCGAAATCCACGATCTCGTCGAAATGCCTTTTCATATACGCGCGCGAATGCCCCAGCACCGCGCCGTTCAGGAATATGTTCTCCCGCGCGGTCAGGTCGATGTCAAAGCCCGCGCCCAGCTCGATCAGCGGCGCGATGCTGCCCTTCACGCTGACCTTCCCCCGGGAGGGATACAGCACCCCGGCAATCAGCTTGAGCATGGTGCTCTTGCCGCTGCCGTTTGTGCCGATCAGCGCGAGCGAATCGCCCCGCTCGACGTTGAAGCTGACGTCCCTGAGCGCATAAAACTCGTTAAAATGCAGCTGCCCTTTAACCAGCTTGAGCAGATATTCCTTGATGGTGTCGGTCTTTTCCTGCTCCAGATTGAAGCGGACGGAGACATCGCTGACCTCTATGATATTGTCCATGCCGTCCTCCTAAATGTAGAGTATAAAATCGCGCTGCATCTTGCCGAACACGAACGAGCCAAGCGCCATCATGAGCGCGGACACCCCCAGCGCGGCCAGCCACAGCCCCGCAGGCGGCACAACGCCGTCCAGCACAAGGCTTCTGAAAAGCGTGATATACATATAGAGCGGATTGCAGGCGATGATGCGCGCCACCCAGTCCGGCACGGCCTCAATGGGATAGAAAATCGGCGTGATATACATCCAGGCCGTGGTCAGCACGCTGTAGAGATGCGTCACATCCCGAAACTGCACCGACAGCGCCGAGACGATCATGCCCATGCCGCAGCAGAAGATCAGCAGCAGCAGCACCGGCGCCCAGAACAAAAGCATCGACCAGTGAAAGGGCGCGCGCGTAAAGATCATGACGATCAGGATCGCCACAAGGCTAAAGGCCATCGTCACAAAGCAGGAAAGCACCTTCGATATGGGGAAGATAAACTTGGGAATATAGACCTTCTTGAGCAGCGGGCCGTTCCGGATGATCGAATACATCGCCATGCTGGTCGATTCGTTGAAGAATGTGAACAGCGTCTGGCCGCAGATCAGATACAGCGGATAGTTCTTAATGCTCTCATAGCGGAAAACGTGAGAAAACACCAGCGTCATGATGCCCATCATCATCAGCGGATTGAGCAGACTCCACAGATAGCCCAGCACGCTCCGCCTGTACTTGAGCTTCACGTCGCGCCGCACAAGCTCGCTCATCAGCGGAAAGTATTTTTTCGCATTCAGCGTCATATGTTCTTCCCAATTCCTTTCAGTCAATCGACCGGCCGACCGAATGACACACCTGTTTATTTTCATTCTACCATGTAAAAACGGCGTTGTCAATGCGGACGCGTTAAATGCGCCCTCCGGGAACAAAATCCACGCCGCGGCCGTCTGTTATATTATGGAATGATCATGTGAAATGATCGTTTTTAAGGAGGTTTGCGCCATGAAAGCTCCCGTCGCCGCGCTGATCTATGATTTCGACAAGACGCTGTGTACAAAGGATATGCAGGAATACGGCTTCATCCCCTCGCTGGGCATGAAGGCCGGGGAATTCTGGCGCGAAGTGAACGATCTCACCGACCGCGAGCAGATGGACAACATACTCGCCTATATGTACCTGATGGTTGAAAAAAGCCGCGAGCGCAATCTGCCTGTGACGCGAAAGACATTTGAAAATCTGGGCGCGGGCGTAGAGTTCTTCCCGGGCGTTGCGAGCTGGTTTGAGCGCGTCAGCCGCTTCGGCGCGGACTGGGGCGTTGAAATCCAGCACTATATCGTCTCCTCGGGCATTCGGGAGATCATCGAGGGCACGCCCATCGCCGCGCACTTTAAGAAAATCTACGCCTGCGAGTTCATGTACGGCACAGACGGCGCGATCCGCTGGCCAAAAATCGCCGTCAACTACACCGCCAAGACGCAGTTCCTCTTCCGCATCAATAAAGGTGTACTGGATATCGACAGCCGCAGCGCCGACCGGCTCAATCGGTTCACGCCCGAAAACGAGCGCCCCATCCCCTTCGCCAACATGATCTATATCGGCGACGGCCTGACCGACGTGCCCTGCATGAAGCTGGTCAAATCGCACGGCGGGCAGTCGATCGCCGTCTACGATCCCGCGCAGGGCAACTCTCTGGCGCGCGAGCTGCGCACTTTCAACCGCGTCAATTTCATCGCGCCCGCCGACTACGGGGCCGGAGAGCCGCTCGAGCGGGTCGTTCAGGCCGTCATTGAAAAGATCCGCGCCGCCTCCGCCATGCAGGCGCTGGAGCAATAAAAAAACGGCGTTTTCCGCTCAATCGAACGGAAAACGCTGTCTTTTCATATCCGTTTATTCGATGGTCAGCTTCGCCTTTTCCAGCGCCATGACCAGCAGCGGGATCAGCACGATGTGTACGATGATGCCCGGAATGCTGCCGGCCACCGCGCCCGCCCAGAACGCCGCCAGGCCGAATTTCGCCGGCTGAAGGCCGGTCAGTATGAAGCGCACAGCGCCCCACACCAGACGGCCCGCCACCATGGCGATCAGCAGCGACGCATAAATATTGATCTTTTTGCGCGGCAGATGCTTATAGCACAGCCCCGCGACCAATCCATAGGTCAGCAGCTCGAAGGCCATGCTCACGCCGGTGGGGAAGATCGGCGGCATTCCGAAGAGCACAAAGCGCAATAGCGGCGCGATAAAGCCCACCGCCATGGCATAGATCGGGCCGCACACAAAGCCGCACAGCAGCACCGGAATGTGCATCGGGCAGAGCGCCTGACCAAACTGCGGAATCTGGCCGGTCAGAAAGGGCAGCACCATTGCCAGCGCCAGAAGAAGCGCCGCGAAAACCAGCTTGCGAGTCGCCGTCGATTTCATGAGTTCATATCCTCCCGTCTGTAAATAGAAAAGTATCCCACGCTCCGGCCGGGCAAAATAAAAAGAAGGCATAAGGCCCTTCTTCCGAAAAGCCGTATACCTTCTATCGATATACATATAAACCGCAGCCGAAAGCAAACCTGCGCGGCTTCTGCGCGCGCTTTAGCGGCTTCATGCCGCCCAATGGAATTAGTATACCGCGCGCCGCGCCGCCTGTCAATCGGGCTTTTTGCGGATTTACCCGCTTTTTACCCGTCCGTGCGGCCGACCCGCGCGACCACCTCGTCGATCAGCCGCGCCATGTTGAGATCATTTACGCCCACGATCACATTGTCGCAGTGATTGACGGGAATGAGTATGCGGCGGGCGCTGCTCTGCCCGACGGCCACGGCCATGGCGGGCGTAACCTCGCCGTAGAGCGAATCGGCGATCACGACGCCCACGGGGCCGATGATCACGTCGGCGCGGCGGCTGTTCACAATCACGGCGTTCTCGCCGGTGGCCGCGTGATCCGCGCCCGATTTGAGCATGGCGGCCGTCGCCATGGCATTGGTGCCCACGGCGGTGACGCACGCGTCCGGATAGGCCTTCTTGAGCGCCGGAACGACCTGCCGGCCGATGCCGCCGCCCTGCGCGTCGATAACCAGTATGTTCATGAGCAGACTCCTCCCGCGCGTATTTTTCCAGTCCCGTCTGAAGCGATAAACGCGCCCCCACAGCGCCGCATCTCCTGTGACCGCCTGATCGCTCAGGCCGCTGCTTTTCTGCGGAATCGCATCCGCTCCATGCGGCTCCATGACTTCTGTCAAAGCGCGTTCTCATAACCCGCGCTCGACGGCCATAGGAAACTTTGAGACACACGCTATGGTGTGTCTCAAAGGCATATTTTGAACAGCGGATGCTCGCGCCGCTTACTTCAGCACGGACACCGCGTCGGCGATGGTCTTTTCGTGCGCCTCATGGCCGTATTTGTCCACCTCGGCACGGTTCTTCTCGCCGTGCGTCAGGCAGCCCGCGCCGCCGATGCAGCCGCCGATGCAGGCCATGCCCTCGATGAAGTTGGCGTCCAGCACGTTGCGGCTCGCCTTGAGCAGCGCCATGCGGCAGGCCTCGATGCCGTCGCACGAGCAGGCCTTGAGATCGAAATCGATGCCCTGCTCCTTGAGTCCCTCGGCCACCGCGTCGCTCAGGCCGCCGCAGCGGGCGAAGATGCGTCCGAAGTAAGAGGCGTTGTCCAGCACGTCCTCCTCCATCGTGGTGATGTCCAGATCGCGGCTGTCAAAGAGCGCCTGAAGCTCCTCGAACGTCAGCGCCACGTCCACCCATTCGCGGACGCTGTCCTGCTGAATTTCCATCTTCTTGGCCGTACACGGGCCGATGAAGATGATCTTCGCGCCGGGCGTAGTCTCCTTGATATAGCGGGAGATCATCGCCATGGGCGAGAGATTGTGAGAGATGTTGTCGGCCATCTTGGGGAAGGTCTTGCGGATGTAGGTCACGAACGCCGGGCAGCAGGAGCTGGTCAAAAAGCCCTTCTCGGCCAGTTCCTTCGATTCGGCCTGCGCCACCATGTCCGCACCCAGCGCCGCCTCGACGACGGTGTGGAAGCCCAGCTTCTTAAGGCCGGTGATGACCTGGCCCAGCTTGGCGTAGGTGAACTGGCTGGCGATGGAGGGCGCTACGACGGCGTAAACCTTGTTGCCAGTCTCGGGCGCTTCCTTGAGCAGCTTGATCGCGTCCAGTATGAACGATTTGTCCATGATCGCGCCGAAGGGGCACTGATAGACGCACGCGCCGCAGGAGATGCACTTTTCGTTGAGGATCGCGGCGGACTTGTCCTCGTTCATCGTGATGGCCTTGACCTTGCAGGCGTTCTGACAGGGACGCTTGCGGCTCACGATGGCCGAATAGGGGCAGACCTTGGAGCACATGCCGCACTCCACGCACTTCGTCTTGTCGATATGCGCGACATGGTGCTCGTCAAAATAGAGCGCCTTTTTCTTACACACGTCGTCGCAGCGGTGCGCCAGACAGCCGCGGCAGGACTCGGTGACTTCATAGCCGCCCACGGGACATTCGTCGCAGGCGATGTCGATGACCTCGATGACGTTGGGATTGTCCTTATTGCCGCCCATCGCCAGCTTGACGCGCTCGCCCACGATGGCGCGCTCCTTATAGACGCAGCAGCGCATCGTCGCTTCCTTGCCGGGCACGATGATCTGCGGAATGTTGAGCAGATTTTCCGTCAGCGTGTCGTTCCATGCCTGACGGGCCACCTCCCGCAGAACCTTGTATTTGAGATGCTGAACCTTTGTGTCGAACTTATGCACGGGCACACCCATCCTTTCCATACTTACACACATTCATCCTAACCGGCGCGCCCAAAACGCGGCCAGGCCCTCCGGCCCCCGCGTCCGCCATGGCTATGCTTGAGCGTCCTCTTCGCAATCGCGTTACGCTCGGGTCAGAATCGCCGTTTTGAAGAAATCATCCACAGACTGCGGCGTCACCGAGTGGAACTCCTCGTCCACATTGACGCACACGCCCTGCTGACACTTCCCCATGCAGAACGTGCCGCCCAATTCGACCTTGTCCTGCAATTTGTTGTCCGCAATCAGCGTTTGCAGCCGCTCCACCACTTGACGAGAGCCCTTCAAATGACATGAACTTCCGATACACACGGTAACCTTCACATTATTCGCCTCCTAGCTCTTTTCCGTTCAGGCGCGACGCCCGCCTGCTGAGAAAACGCCCCAAATCGACCGAACCGGCCTCATCGGCCGTCCCTGCGTCCGGCGGTTCAGGAACATACTCCAGATTCTCTTTTGAGTGCATCTGAAAAAGGAGGAGCTACAAGTTCGAGTGGATTTTCCGTGGCGCGGCGCTTGAATCCTTTGTATTCAACCGTCGCGGTTCCCAAGGGAACTTGGAATCCCACAGGATTCTAACCTCGCCCCAAGGCGAAAGTCCGCTGGTTTAGCGGCGCTAAATCAAGGCCTTCAACACAGAGATGGCGGAAAAGACGCCGAAATTGTAGTTCTGGGAATTTTTCAGATACACTCATTATAACGCATTTTTTCGCCCTTGACTACCCCTTTATGACAGGTATCCGTCATTTTATGACGCAATTTCCGTCCCGCCTATATCGATAGGGCATTGGTCGACTAGAGTGTGTCTCAAAAAGGAGGGAGCTGCAAGTTCGAGTAGATTTTCCATGGCGCGGCGCTTGAATCCCTGGATTCAACCGTCGCAGTTTCCAAAGGGAACTTGCTGCAGGCTTCCAACCTCGCCCCAAGGCTTTCCGACGCAGAGATGGCACAAAAGACGCCGAAATTACAGTCCGGGGAATTTTTGAGACATGCTCTAAACTAAATCCCGTATTTCACGCGCAGCCGCTCCAGCTTCTCCCCGAACGGCCGCGCGAAGAGCGCAAGATAGATCACATTGGACGCGGCGTAGAGCGCGGTGTGCGGCAGCGCCGTGCCGAGCGCGGCCAGATAGAGCGGCAGGCTGAAGCCCCGCCCGTACCAGAGCACCGTCCACACGTCCATGATCATCGAATAGCCTATGCCGGACAGCAGCCCGTATAGCAGCAGCAGCGCCCTGTTTTTTCTCAGCGGCGCGGCCAGCAGCCCCGCGATCAGCCCGACCAGCCCCCACGCCGTCATCTGAAACGCCGTCCACGGCCCCTGCCCGAAATAGAAATTCGAGATGAGCGCCGTCAGCGCGCCGGTCAGAAAGCCCGCCTCGCCGCCCAGATAGAGCGCCGATATGATCGTCAGCGCGGCCACCGGCTTGATAAGCGGAATAAAGCGCCCCGCCACGGCGAGCGCCGTCATGACCGACACCACGACCAGCCGCCGCGCGCCCGTCCGCTTCCGTTCAAAGCCCGCCGCGAACAGCAGAAACGACGCGGCGCACACCAGCGATATGACCAGCGCGTACTGCCCGCGCTTCGCCAGCACAGCGCCGCTCAGCGCCAGCGCCGGAACGACGACAAAGGGCACGACGTGCCGTATGACGCACCGGAGCCTTTCGCTCTTTATGACGATCATGCCCTCTCCTCCATCGCGGCCAGCTCCTCCACGGTGAGCGCGCCCTCGCACAGCCCGCGCGCCATGCGCCCCGCCGCCGGCACATAATACGCGTTGCCGCCGAAGAACGCGCGCGGCCTGTCCATGGACACAACGTCCCCGCGGAAAAACAGCGCGCACCGGTCGGCGCACGCCGCGGCGAACTCCACATCGTGCGTCACGCACACAATGCTCAGCCCCTGCGCCCTGAGCGCCTTCAATATCTCCGCCACAGCGTCGCGCGCGCGCGCGTCCAGCCCCTTGGTCGGCTCGTCCAGCAGCAAAAGGCGGGGCTTCGCCGCCAGCGCCTTGATCAGCCCCAGCGCCTGCTGCTCGCCGCCGGAGAGATCGTAGGGATGCTTGTCCAGAAGCGGCTCGAAATCGACCGGAAACGCCGAATAATCAACGCCCTTCAGTTCCTCGCGCACAGTGGCGGCAAGAAACATCGTCTGCACGTCCTGCGGCAGAAGCGCCAGCACGCCCTGATAGAGCGCCTGCCCCTTATACGCGCGAATCGGCTTTCCAAACACCTCGATGCGTCCGGCGTACGGCCTGAGCAGCCCCGCCGCGCAGTTCAAAAGCGTCGATTTTCCCGAACCGTTGCCGCCCAGCAGGCAGGTAATCTCGCCCTCCGCCGCCCGAAACGCCGTCCCGCGCAGCACGTCCTCGCCCGAGCGGTCGTAGCGGAAGTACACGTCCTTAAAGGCGAGCGCCGCGCTTTTTTCATTGCGCTCTTCGTCGGCCAGCGCCCGAAACGATCCGCCGCGCCTTTCGATCAACGCGCGCCCCTCGCGCACGGTGAGCGGACAGTCGTCCTCATGCCAAAGCGCCGACAGCCGCGCCGCGCCGGGCAGCGCGCGGGACAAAACGGGATGCTCTCTCAGCGCCCGCGCCGCGCGCCGCGTCTCGTCAAAGACCAGAGCCTTTCCATTTTCGAGCGCCAGCAGGCGATTCGAGAGCGGCAGCGCCTCCTCCAGCCGATGCTCGATCAGCACGATCGTGAGCGACAATTCGCGGTTGAGCTTTTCAAGCGTCGAGAGAAAATTTTCCGCCGCGATGGGGTCGAGCTGCGCCGTCGGCTCGTCCAGCAGCAGCACCTCCGGCCGCATCGCCATGACCGCCGCCAGATTGACCAGCTGCTTCTGCCCGCCCGAAAGCGAGGAAACGTCCCGCTCAAAGCAGTCCTCCAGATTGAAATACGCGGCCGTCTCGGCCACGCGGCGGCGAATGAGCGGCGAGGGCGTTCCCAGATTCTCCAGCCCGAAGGCCAGCTCGTGCCACACCTTGTCGGTCACCAGCTGCTGCTCGGGCTTCTGCCCCACAAAGCCGATCAGGCGCGCGCTCTCGCAGTCGGGCAGCTCGGCAAACGGCTTTCCCGCATAGCGTATGCGCCCCGACAGCGCGCCCAGCGGCGTAAGCTCACGCTTGAGACAACGAAGCAGCGTCGATTTGCCGCTGCCCGTCGCGCCGCACACCAGCAGGAAATCGCCGCACTCCAGCGAAAGCGACACATGATCCAGCACGCGCTTTTCGCTTTCGGGATAGCTGAAGCTCAGATTTTCGATCTCAAGAAGCGCCATTTCAGCCTTTCCCCTCCTTCCAGCAGCGCCGGCCAGAGCGCCAGTATGCCATATCCAATCAGCGCCGCCCAGCTCAGCGGCGACATTTCCGCCCAGCGCACGGCGGGATAGTAGCTCACGTCCAGCGCGCCCGAAAGCACGCCCCAGAGCGCCAGCCCCGTCATGAGCAGCCCCGCCGCCAGCAGCGCCGCGTCGCCGCGCGCGAAGCGATAGCGCGAGAACGCCGTGCGCCGCGCCGATCCGTAGCCGCGCGCCGCCATGCTGTCCGCCGTAATCACGCCGTTCTCCAGCGCCCATGTGACCAGAATCGAGAACACGCGCGTGTCCGAGCGGATCGTATCGACGATGTTGTCCTCTTTATAGAGCCCCAGCCCCTTCTGCGCGCGCCGCACGCGCCGCGCCTGCTCGGAGAACAGAGCCGCGCCCCGCAGCGCCATGGACGCGATCAGCGCGATGCGCGGCGATACGCGCGCGAAGAGATAGAGCAGCTTGTCCTCGCCCAGCACGCCCGAAAGAGATCGGCACCATGTCAGCACCGCCGTGACCATCGCCGCCGAGGCCGCGCCGTAGCAAAGCGCCTCCAGCGTCACGGGGCTGTCGCCCAGCACGAAGAGCACCGTCACGCCGTTGTGATTGAAAAGCGGATTGATCAGCGTCATCGCCGCGAACAGAATCAGCGAAAACAGCAGCGAGGAAAGCCGCGCTTCGCCCCGAACGAGCCGCAGCAGCGCGCCGCCCGCAATCGAGAGGAGCAGCAGTGCGGGATTGAGCGTCAGCATGGCCGCCGCCATCACGCCCGCAAAGTAGACGAACACCGCCGCGGGATGCCGCCTGTCCAGCGCGCCCATCGCCCACCCTCCCTTCTCCGCGCCCGTCTGTACCGACGGCGCGCCGTCTGCTTTCGTTCCCGATTTTCCCAATGTGTCATAAAGAGGAAGGCGCGTCAGGCCTTTCCTGAAAAGCCAGACTCGTCGAAGCGCGCCCGCCATAGCTCGAAATACGTCCCAAAGGCGCGCCGAACTGTTCTTTCGCCGCCCAAATACTCCAAAGCATTTTTCTCTGAGCCTTGCGTAATCCGCTCGATACGGCGATTTCCTCTACCTGACGCACACACCGGCTTCCGAGTTTTCTGTTCTCCACGCCGTTGTGAAACGCTGTGCCGCTTTCACTGCGGCAAACTCGCCGAATCGACCCGCGACCGAATGTGCCGCAAAGCGCGCTGTCGTCTCGCCGTTCGAGTGCTCCAAACAGCGACTCGATGCCTTTTATCTACTCCCTGCACTATAAGGCAGCTCGACATAGCGCTTCCCTCTGCCCGTCGCTCACGCCGCCGGCTCCAGATCGTTCCCCAGATCGCAGGTATAGAGCCATTCGACCTGATCGCCGTCCGAAAGCGCGTATTCCGCGCAGCCGACCGAAGGCGTTTCGCCGTTCACGCGGTACATCCAGCCGGACAGATCGCCGTAATCGAACTCATATAGATAACCGATGCCGGACACATAGACCATGCCGCCCGCGCCCTCGCTCTCCATCTGAATCTTATAGACGCGCGCCGCCTCAACCAGCAGATCGTAGACCGTCTCGCCCGCCTCGATGTCAAACGCCGTTTCAGGCAGGATCACGCCGTCCGCGGGAACATACTCGCTCTGCGCGCGGCCGGTCAGCGTATCGCAGCGGATGGTCATCGTCGCCTGCCCGACGATTTCGCCCTTTGCGTCCGTATGACCGTAATAGTCCTCCGCCGAGCGAACGTCGACAAAGCAGACGAGCAGACACAGCGCGCCGCACAGCCCGAGCACGAACAGATAGTTCTTATAGTGCCGCCTGCCCGTGACAAACAGTATCAGGCAGATCAGCGCCGCCGCCGCGCCCAGCGCGATGCACGTCCACGCGCGCCATCCGAGCGCAAGCGCTTTGCCCGACGCTTCCTGCGGCACGGCGCTGAGATCGTAAAACGCGCGGCCGCCGGTCTGAGAACTGTAGAGCGCCGTCAGCGCCATGAGCGCCTGCGTCGTCGCCGAGGCGTTGGACGCGCCGCCCGGAACGTGCGCAAAGCTGCCGTCCGCCAGACGATAGCCCGCCAGCACGTCCACGGCGCTGCGCCCGTTCTTGACAAAACGCGCGTCGGAAAGCGGATCGACGGAGAGCGCCGTCAGCGCGATGATCACCTGCGCCGTGCTTTCCGCGTTGGGGCCGTCAAAGCCGCTGTAGCCGCCGTCGTCGTTCTGCCGCGCAGCGAGGAAGGACAGCCCCCGCCCGACGCTCTCCTCCGCGCCGCCGCAGAGCGCGAGCGCCTGAAGCGCCATGGCGGTCACATCCACGTCGCCCGCATCGCCCCTGAGCGCCCAGCCGCCGTCCGCAAGCTGGAGCGCCGCGAGCGCATCGATCAGCTCATTGCGCGTATAGAGCGCGCTTTCCCGTCCGTTCGATATGAGATGCAGCCCGAATATCAGGCTCATGATGCCCTGCGCGCCTATGGCCTCGTCGCAGGTTTTCTGAACGAACGCATTGCCTTCGCGTCCGCAGGCGATGAGCGTCAGCGCCAGCTTTTCCCGCGCCGACGCGCCGGCGGGCGCATGATCGCGCACGGTTTCTTCCAGCGCGTCCGCATAGGCGGAAAAGTCGAGCGACGGATCGTACGCACGCAGTGAGAGCGCCCACCACGCCTCGCCCGCGGCGTTTTCGGCCGCCTGATGATCCAGCCAGTCCTGAACGCCGGCCGCGCCCGCCGCATTCAGCCTATACGAAAGGATACCGTCGATGAGCGCCTTTGTCTCACGGACGGTATCCTCAGCCGAAGCGGGCGCGCAGCCGAGCAGAAGAAGGAGCGCCGTCACGAGCGCGAGCGCGCGGCAGGCAGCCTTCATCATTCGATTGCGCATATCAATTCCCCTTTAATTTACGCGGCGGCCTTCTCCTCGGCGGCCTCAGCGACCACGCAGCAGGGCGGCACCAGCGTCATCGTGTCGGACACGGCGCTGATTACGTCGCCGGCCTTCACGGTCACGGTGGCCTGGCCGTTCTCGTCGGTCACAGCGTCGGTCTTCTCGCCGTTGATGGTGATGGTCGCGCCGGCGATGGGGTTGGTCAGGAGCGTAAAGTCCTTATCGAAGCTCACGCCGGACAGCGTCAGCGTCACATCGCCCTCGGAAGCGGTCTTGAGATCGAAGAAGCAGTAGGCGTCGGAATAGGTCGCGGCGTCGGTGTAGACATACGCGCTGATGTAGTCGCCGTCCGCGACGGGATCGGCCAGACTCATCGCCATCGCGTCGTTCACATAATAACCAAACGCGCCGCCGTTGTCAACACCCCAGAGCTTGGTCAGAGACAGGCCGTACTCGGTGTTCTCGCAGGCAAAGCCGGCCTCGGCGCCGCCCTCGAACGCGGCCTCGTGCGCCAGATAGAGCGCGTCGGCGATGGTCAGAGCGCCGTCCTCATCCGCGTCGGTCAGCTCGACCGCCTGCCAGGGCAGCACGACTTCGCCGTTGGCGATGGTCACATACACGACGGGCGCGGCCTCCTCGGCCAGCACGGGGGTCAGGCTGAGCAGCATCAGGGCCGCCAGCGTCAGGGCAAGGATCTTCTTCATGGTTATCTCCTCTTTCCTTTAGAGTATATATTTGATACGCGCCTTCACGCGGGTATCACGATGATGGGGATTGCTCGGCCGCTTCCTTCGCCCTGCGCGCCGCGATTTTGGCCGCGGTGGTCTTGCGCTTGGCGATGATGCGGCGCTCCTGCCGCCTGATTTCGCGCTCGGGACGGCTGACCGGCTTGAGACCGGCCTGCTCCAGCGCCCTTGGCCACGGCCCTAAAAACGCCTTGATCGCCACGACCTCTTCCTCGGAAAAATCGCCGCGGCGGGGGCAGCGCGTCTCGCCCGCTTCTTTCAGCGCCTGCGCCTTCTCACGCAGCAGCGCGATGGCCGTCTCTGTGGAATATTTTCCCTTCATAACGCCTCACACACAACAAAAGCCATCCATGATTTCTCATGAATGGCGCAACGATGCTCCTATCCTTCCCCTGTGAATCAAACAAGCGCAGCAAAGCGCCCTCCGCTCATTCGGAAGGACGGGGGCGGTTGCGCTCTTCAATATCCAAAAGCCCGCCGGAAACGAATCCAGCGCCCGCTAACGCACTCGGCAAGTATCCCGGCTGACGAAAAGCGCGCTTTTCGATCACGGTAATGGCTGTTGCGCGGGATTTTCACCCAACTTCCCTCTGATCCGATCCTTCGGAACCGACTGCGGAGTATGTACTTTTCATGCGTCAGTATATCATTTCTCCGCCGGTTTGTCAACGTCTTTCATCAGCGCGGCGATCTCTTCAAATCGCCCGACGATGAGATCGTAATTGCCGCGCTCGTGCGGAATCAGGCAGCCGCTGCAATCCTTCACGCCGTTTTCCAGATAGCGGAAATTACCGCCGCACCTTCGCCCCAGCGCATAGAGCGGACAGTAGCAGAACAGGCAGTTAAAGTCCTCCGGTCTGTCCGTTTTATGGCAGGGGAAAAATTCGCACGCGCTGTGCTGAAAAAAGCGGTATTTCCCGCCCTTTTTGTCCATAAGGAAGCGCTCCCTTCTTTTCAAGGCACGCGTTGGCCGCGCCCGCATAGTATGCCAGTGAAATTTCCCGATATTCCCTCGGAGGTGACTTTATTCTATGAAGCTGCTCATTGCCGGCGGAGACGCGCGCGCCGCCTATGCCGCCCATGAAGCCGAACGGCGCGCCCTGAGCGTCTCGGCGCTGGGGCTGGAGAACAGCCCGCTCAGCTTCCCCCGCGCGTCGTGGGAGGACGTTTCTCAGGCCGACGCGGTGCTCATGGCCAATCCATGGCGCACGCCGTTTCCGGGGCCGCTGGGAAAAGTGATCGACGCGGACGCGCTGATTGCCGCGCTGCGCCCGGGCACGCGTCTGGTTTTTCCCGACGTGCTGAAGAAGCCCGCCTCGTTCACGCGCGCGCACCTCTGCCTGTCGGACAGCGAGGACTATCTGCGCAAAAACGCCGTCCTGACCGCCGAGGGCGCGCTGCACGCGCTGATGAGCCGCGCCGCGTTCTCCTTACAGGGCGCTCGCGCGCTGATCATCGGCTACGGCCGCATCGGCCGCGACACGGCGCTCAGGCTGCGCGATCTGGGCTGCACGGTCTGCGCCTGCGCCCGCCGCGAGGAATCCCGCGCGCTGGCCCGCGCCGACGGGCTGTTCGCCTGCGGCTTCGGCGCGCTGGGCGGACGGCTGGGCTGGGCGGAGCTGATTGTCACGACCGTGCCGGGCCGCGTCATGGAAAAGAGCGATCTCCAGCTCATTCAAAAATCGGCCGTGCTGATCGACGTGGCCAGCGCGCCCTACGGCTTCTCGCTGGACGACGCGCTCGCATTGGGGCTGAACGCCGCGCGGGAAAACAACCTGCCCGGGCGCTATTGCCCCATGAGCGCGGGGATCGTCCAGCTGAACGCCTTTCTCGATCTCATCGGCGCGGAACGGCCGCGCAGTCATGAAGAAGGAGGAGATTTGACATGAACGGCCTTTTGAGCGGCAAGAAGATCGGCTTTGCGATGACCGGCTCGTTCTGCACGTTTTCGCAGGTTTTCCCCGAAGCGCAGCGGCTGGCCGACGAGGGCGCGGAGCTTTACCCCATTCTCTCCGACAACGTGTGGTCGCTGGACACGCGCTTTTACACAGCCGATCAGGTGAAGAGCCGCCTTGAAGCGATCTGCGGCCGCCCCATCTGGCACACGCTGCCCGAGGTGGAGCCGATCGGCCCGAAGCATCTGCTCGATCTGGTGATCGTCGCGCCCTGCACCGGCAATTCGCTGGGCAAGCTGGCCTGCGGGATCATCGACACGCCGGTGATCATGGCGGCCAAATCGCACCTGCGCAACGGCGGGCCGGTGCTGCTGGCCGTCTCCACGAACGACGCGCTGGCCATGTGCGCCAAAAACATCGGCGCGCTGCTGGCCTGCCGCAATTTCTATTTCGTGCCCTTCCGGCAGGACAGTCCGGAAAAGAAACCCGCCTCGCTGGTGGCGCGGTTCGATCTGATCTTTGAATCGGCCTGCGCGGCGCTGGAGGGGCGGCAGCTCCAGCCGCTGCTGGTATAAGGGGTAAAGTTCAGCCTCCCGAAGTCGTCCTCGGGAGGCTGAGCGCGCTTATTCGGCGTAATAGGCCTTGATGTCGCGGATCTTCACATCGCCGTTGGCCTTCGTCACCTCGAGCGTGATCCGGCCGGTGCGCATCGTCGGTATGACGCATATGGCCTTGTGGCCGACGGTATCGCCTTTGTAAAGGCACACGCGCTTGCTGCGGTAGGCGGGCATATGCGCGTACAGGCGGAACTCCTCGATGCTCTCGCCGTCGGTCAGATCCTCGCGGATAACCACGTGGTTGACCAGCGCGTTGGCCTTTTCGCCCTCGCCGCGCTCGGTGCTGAAGCCGTCCATGGCGATGCTCCACTCGTTGTCCGCGGTCTTTTCCGCGTCGCCGAAGGGCAGCGCCTGTCCGTAGCGCGCCTTGAGCCTATTGCCAAACTCAGTGATGCGCTGAACGTCCTTTTCGGGCAGCAGGCCGTGCTTATCGGGGCCGATGTTAATGAGGAAGTTCGCGCCGCGGCCAACGCTCATCTCATAGATGCCCATCAGCTCGTCGGCTTCCTTAATGGTGTCCTCGTTCAGCTCGCAGTCGAACCAGGTGGAGCGCATCTTGAAATCGCACTCGGAGGGCAGGAACTTGGCGTGCGCCAGCTTTTCCTTTTCGGTGGCGAGCATGGAGAAATCCACGTCGGTGGTGGTGTTGAAGTTGGGCATGGGCGCATAGCCGTCCTCGTTGCCCACCCAGCGGGTATCGGGATCCCACATGGAGAAGATCAGGATCTCCGGCTGCATTCCGCGGATGGCCTTGACGATGCGGTCGGTGTCATACTGATGGCCCTCGCTGCCGCAGCCGTCGAACCACAGGTAGTCGATCTTGCCGTAGCCGGTCAGCAGCTCGCTGATCTGATTGATGAAATAATCGTCGTATTCGCGGTCTTCCTTAAAGCTGATCTTGCCGCCCCACTGCGCCGGCGAATAGTACAGGCCGACCTTCAGGCCGTATTTGCGGCAGGCGTTTACATATTCGCGCACGACGTCGCCCTTGCCGTCCTTCCAGGGCGTGGCTGCGACGGAGTAATCGGTATACCTGGACGGCCAGTTGGCGAAGCCGTCGTGGTGCTTGCACACGAGAATGGCGTAGGTCGCGCCCGCGTCCTTAATGGTGCGGATCCACTGCTCGCAGTCCAGCTGTTCGGGGTTGAAGGCCTCGGCGGGCATGGGGCGGTTATCCCAGTCCTTATGGCCGAGGAAGAAGCTGCGGATGCCGAAATGGAAAAACACGCCGTATTCCCAGTCCATAAAGGCCAGCTGGCCGGCGCTGGGCTTGAGTTTCATCGAATCCATGAATAGTCACGCTCCCGTCTGTATATAAGTCGTTTGCTTTTGACATTATAGCATAGCTCCGGTGGCCGTGGCAAGGAGATTCCCGACTTCTTTATCGAAAAGAGCGTTTGGCGGGGTGAGGGCGGGGAATTGCGGCGTTTCGCGTTCGGTTCATGCCTGCCTTGCATTCCTATTGCAATGTCTTGTATTCGACCCCGCCCGTCGTTACATTCCTATTGCCGCGTCTTGTGTTAGATCACGCCTGTCTTTTTCCTCCTTGAGGAAAAAGAAACGGCTTGCGATATGCTGCATTCCTATTCCCGCGTAGGTCGGGATCGCCATTAGAGCTTTCTCCATTGTTCTGCGGTTATCGGGATTTTCTGGTTCACTTTGGGATTGTTCGTTTATCTATGGCGATCCCGACGGAGTTCCCCGACAAATCTCCCGACATAAATTCCCCGACAAGTCTCCGACGGGGACCCCGAAGAAGTCCAGGAGGCGACCGGAAAGCCTCCTAGGGGAAGGACAAGCCTTGAACAGAAGCAATATCCATTCGCCGTGACTCGTAAAGCATATGACTGCGCCGCAATCGAGTCGCAAGCCAATCATGTTCCTCTGGCGCAGTAATTGCATATTCGATATGATACCGCGGGGAGAACGTTGGGGGCTGCGCGCCCCCAAACCTGCGCCAAAGAGCCATTGGCTCTCTGGACTCTCTTCA
>CAKTXR010000022.1 GCA_934631025.1 uncultured Clostridia bacterium | reverse complement strand
ACCTGTACCGAAATTGGCTGGAAGGCCTACGATACCTGCTCCCGCTGCGACCATAGTACTTATGAAGAGCTGGCGGCGCTGGGACATGATCCGATTCACCATGCCGCGCAGGCTCCCACCTGTACCGAAATTGGCTGGAAGGCCTACGATACCTGCTCCCGCTGCGACCATAGTACTTATGAAGAGCTGGCGGCGCTGGGACATGATCCGATTCACCATGCCGCGCAGGCTCCCACCTGTACCGAAATTGGCTGGAAGGCCTACGATACCTGCTCCCGCTGCGACCATAGTACTTATGAAGAGCTGGCGGCGCTGGGACATAACTGTCAGGATGAGGTCTTCTCCCGTACCTGTGCGAAAGACGGCTACACACTGCACACCTGCTCCCGCTGCGGCTACAGCTACAGGGACGCCATCCTCCCGCGCCGCGGCCACTGGTACGGCGAATGGACGGCCAACGGCGCCGACACGCATACTGCCGCCTGCCGGCGCAGCAGCTGCCGCCATGAAAAGACGGTTGCGTGCGAGATCATCGAACTGCCGAGCCTGAACGTATCCCTCTGCCCCGTGTGCGGCAGGGTCAGCGATGGTACGCGTCTGACGCTGACCCCCGCTGTCGTTGAAATCCTGACCGGCCGCATCCCCGATGGCGAGTCCGTCCTGCGTATGGGCGAGCTGGCCGACGGCGAAAAGCTGCTGACGCTGGGCTACGTTTACGGCGGCAGACTGTCTGAGGCATCCTGCCAGGTGAGTCTCATCCTGCCCGCCGAGCTGGTGGAGGGCTATACGCTCTTCATGCTCAATGCCGACGGCACGGAAACGGCGATTGACTGCACACCGGAAGGCGATTCCGTCGTGCTCACGCTGACCTTCGCCCAGCCTCTGCCGACCCTCAGCCAGCCTGTGCTGGCCGTGCGGCTCGCGTCCGCCATGTAAAAGCGCGCAGCAGGCGCCCGCTCCTGTCCATACGGACATGGGCGGACGCCTGTTTTTTTTATCTGTCCTGTTTCATTCGCTTCCCTCATGGCTTCATTGCCCGAAAATGGCGCGCCCGATAGGGAAAGTGCGGCCTGCATGGCGTGCTTGCCCATTGTGTTTCTTATAAAGCGCCGCTATAATGAAAAAAAGAAGCGGCTGAACGCGAGCAGAAAGGAAGATCGAAATGACGACGCGGCTTCCCGATTTAATGACGGTTTATACGGAAAATGAAACTCGATCCTTTAAGGGTGCGCAGGGCGTTTTTGAAGATGTGCGCTGCAATCTGGAACTGGCGGAGGACGCTCTGCGCGTGACGGTGTGCGCGCAGGCGACGCCGGTTCGTTTTATTCGCCTGCGCTGGCGCTTTACCGAGACAGAAAAGCGCGACGACGCGCCGCGCATTTACGGCGACGCGTGGGAGCGTGCGGGCGGAACGCTCGAATGGCGCGGCGTTGTGCCGGAGCGCTGCATGCCGTGGTTCTGCCTGGTGAGCGGCGGTACGGATCGCTGTCAGGAGCGCGCGGGACGGCTGACCGAGGGCTTCGGCGTAAAGACACAGCCCGGCGCTCTGTGCTTCTGGCAGTATGATACCGCCGGCGTGACGCTGTGGCTGGACGTGCGCTGCGGCGGCTGCGGCGTTGTGCTGAACGGGCGGACGCTGACGGCGGCGCAGGTGCTGTTTCGCAGCTACAGGGACTGCACAGCCTTCGAGGCCGGACAGCGCTTCTGCCATGAGATGTGCGCCGAGGGGCTGACCACGCCCGCGCCCGTGTACGGGGCGAACAACTGGTATTACGCCTATGGCGAAAGCTCTCAACAGGAGATCGAGAACGACGCGCGCCTGCTGGCCGAGCTGTGCGCGGGGCTGGAGAACCGCCCCTTCATGGTGATCGACGACGGCTGGTCGCCCAATCCCAAGAACGGGCCGTGGGACCGCGGCAACGAGCGTTTCCCGGATATGGCTGCGCTGGCCGCCGCCATACGCGCGCAGGATGTGCGCCCCGGTATCTGGGTGCGCTATATCTGCGATGAAAATCATGTCTGCGGCCTGCCGGACGAATGGCATCTCGAGCGCGATCGGGCCTATCTGGATCCGTCCCGCCCGGAGGTGCTGGACTATGTGCGCGCTGTGACCCGCCGCTTTGTGGACTGGGGCTATCAGATGATCAAGTTCGACTGCTCCACGCAGGATATTCTGGGGCGGCGCGGCTATCGCGTGCCCTATGTCGTTGCGGAGGACGGCTGGCATTTTTACGACCGTACGCGCACCTCGGCGGAGATTATCATGGATTTCTACCGCGCCATACGGGAGGCGGCGGGCGAGGAAACCATACTCATCGGCACGGCGACGTTCTCGCATCTGAGCGCGGGGCTGGTGCATCTGGGGCGTACGGGCGCGGATGTGAACGGGCGCGAGTGGGACATCACGCGCCGCATGGGCGTCAATACGCTGGCCTTCCGCATGATGATGAACGGCTCGCTGTTCACCGTGGACGCGGACTGCGCGCCCATCACCGGCGCTTATCCCTGGCGCTATGCCGGGGCGTGGCTGGATATTCTGGCGGAGAGCGGCACGCCCATGTTCGTCTCCTGCCGGCCGGGTGTGCTCAATGGAGAGCAGCTCGGGCAGCTGCGGCGCGCCTATGCGCGTTCCTCCGTGCAACGGGATACGCTGATTCCGCTCGACTGGATGGAGAATATCTGCCCGGAGCGCTGGCTGCTCAACGGGGAGGAAACGCGCTTCGACTGGTATCCGGACGATGTGTGCGTGATGTTCAAGGGCGTGAGTGAATAGCGTGGAAATGGCGCGTTTGGATAAATTAATGTCTCACCTATGGGGTTCCAACTGTAAACTTTGGGTGTATAATGAGTATAAAGAAAGCGCACGGACAGGCCGCGGGAGGCGAAAAAAGTGGAGCGGAATATCGAATGGAGCAACGTTCAGGCGCTGAACATGTTCATGACGAACGAGCGCATTTCGTTCCACATCAACGATCTGATGCTGGAGGTTCTGTGGGTGGCGTTCCCGGCGGAGCGCGACCCCCGCATGCAGCACGGCGAGCATCAGCGCCCCAAGTGGCACAGCCATTCTTTCTGCGAGGCGCATTACTGCATCGAGGGCAGCTACACCTACCGGCTGGCCGATGGGAAAAAGCTGCACATGACCGCGGGGGATACGATTTTCATCCGTGAGAATGTGGAACATGAGCAGTACGCCGTCGAGGAAGGCTCCCGCAAGTTTTCCATCGCCTACCGCCTGACGGAAGATCGCGCCGTCTATAACCGCAGGGCGCAGCGGCAGGCGCTGGACGCCATGGTCATTCGGGACGAAGGCCGCCTGTTCGAGCTGTTTGAGCGCATCAGCGAGGAGTTCAACGCGCAGCGGCTGGGCTATCGCGACGTGATCGGCTCGCTGCTGTATCAGATCGCCATGGAATATGAGCGGCACATCAGCGCCAAGCCCAGCGAGGACGCGGTGGCCACGCGCATCAATCAGCGCGCGGAGGAGATCATGCTGTTCATCAACGGCAATCTCACGGTCAACATCACCACGACCGACGTGGCCGGCGCGCTGCACCTGAGCAAGCGGCAGATCAACCGCGTCGTGCTCAAGGAGTTCGGCACATCCTGCAACAACGTCATCCGTCAGGCCAAGCACAAAAAGGCGCAGGAACTGCTGCTCTATTCGGACAAGAGTATTCAGGACATCGCTTCGCTGCTGGGCTACAGCAACGTATACAGTTTCAGCAAGTTTTTCAAAAGCCAGGAGGGCATGCCGCCGGCGCTGTTCCGCAGATCGCACTATTCCTACTAAAATAAATCGGCGCATGTGTCCGGAAAAATCTGAACAGGGGAGAAAAGACCAATGAACAAAATCCCGTCCGGTATCTATCCCGTCATGATTACCCCCTTTACGGCGGACAATCAGGTGGATTACGAGGCGGTAGACCGCATTGTGGAGTTTTATGCCCGCAGCGGCTGCCACGGCATATTTGCGGTGTGCCAGTCCAGCGAAATGTTCTGCCTTACGGAGGACGAATGCGAAAAGCTGGCCGCGCGCGTGGTCAGGGCGGCGGCGGGACGCATGGCGGTGGTGGCTTCCGGCCACACGGCGGACAGGCTGTGCGATCAGATCGGCAGTCTCAAGCGCATCGCGGCCACGGGGGTGGACGCGGTGGTGATGGTCTCCAACCGTCTGGCCTCCCCGGAGGAGAGCGACGACGCGCTCATCGCCCGCATGAATACGGTGCTGGACGCCATTCCGGACGTAACTTTCGGCATGTACGAATGTCCGCATCCCTACAAGCGTATGCTGACCAGTAAGGTGCTGGAGGCCATGGCGCAGTCCGGGCGGTTCACGTTCATCAAAGATACCTGCTGCAGCGCGCCGCTCATCGCCGAGCGGATAAAGCTGCTGGACGGCCGCGTGCAGCTGTTCAACGCAAACTGCGCTACGGCGCTCGAGTCGCTCGAGGCCGGCGCGGACGGCTTCAGCGGCATCATGGCGAATTTTCATCCTGATCTGCTGGTGTGGCTGTATGAAAACTACCGCGCGCAGCCCGAAAAGGCGCGGCGGCTGTCGGCACTTTTGTCCATCATGTCGCTGGTCGAGGGCTGCAGCCATCCGGCGGGCGCGAAATATCATATGAACAAAATCGGCGTGCCCATGGAGATCATTTGCCGCAGCATCAACGCGGCGGAGCGCTTCGGCTATCTCGAACGCCACGCCATAGACGATCTGCTGGTCATGGAGGAGGTCGTTCGCGAATGGCTGAAGGCGTAAGGCGCGGCCTGTTTGAGGGCGTTCTGCTGGCCAGCGATTTTGACGGCACGCTGGTGCCGGAGAGCAAACAGGTGACGGCCAGCGTGAAGGAAGCGCTGCGCTTCTTCCGCGAAAACGGCGGGCTGTTCACGGTCTGCACGGGGCGGTGCTATCTGGGCTTTCACGTCTATTCGCCCGAGATCATCAACGCGCCGGTGCTGCTGGCCAACGGCGGCATGGCGTATGACTATTCCGCCGGGAAGATCGTTGTGGACAACGGCATCGGCGACGAGGGCATCGAGCCGCTTCGCGCAGTGGCGGCGGCGTTTGAGGACGTTTCCATCGAGATGTATCCCTTCGAGCGCGCCTATGCCGTTCACCTCACCGAAAAAACGCATCACCACTTCACCAGCCAGTCCATTCCCTTTGAATCGGTGGACGATCCCGCCGAAGCGCCGCGCCCCTGGGCGAAGGTCATGATCGGCGGCACGCCGGAGCGCATCGCGCAGGTGCAGGATTTTCTGCGCGGTTATCCGCAGATCCGCTTCCTGCCCACGACCGGCGGTTTTCTGGAGGTGCTGGCGAAGGGCGTGGACAAGGGAACCGCGCTGCTCCAGCTGGCCGATGCGCTGGGCGTAAAGCACGAGGATGTGTACGCCGTGGGCGACGGCTATAACGATGTGGAAATGCTGCGCGCGGCGGCGCTGGCCTTCGTGCCGGCCAACGGCGATCCCTTCGCGCTGGCCTGCGCGGACGCGGTGGTGCGCTCCAATGAGGAGGATGCTGTGGCGCATGTGGTGGAATTGTTAAGCGCGCGATACGGCGCACGTCGGGGCTGATCGATCGGATAAAGTGAAAAATGTCCCCTTCGGATAAAGCCGGCGCGGCTTTCATTCCCCCGGAAGAATCTTGTGCTTCGTGGGCGGGTGCCCATAAAAAATAAAAGGGAGGTCATTCCATGAAACTCAACCGAATCCTGGCTGCGGTCGTAGCGCTGCTGATCTGCTTTGGCTGCTCTGCGTTCGCCGACCCCATCGTCACGGAACCTACCACCCTCAAGGTTATGGCGCAGGTTCAGTCCTACTATCCTGAGCAGAACCTTGGCAACGTTTCCGGCCTGGCGGCCTATGAAGAGATGTCCGGCGTGACCATCGAATGGGACAATGTGAACAGCGAAGTGTTCAAGGAGACCCTGACCGGCATGATTGCTTCCGGCGAGAAGATGCCCGACGTCATCATGCGCGGCAAGCTGGGCAACGGCGATCTGGCGACCTACGGCGACGAGGGCGTCATCATCGATCTGCGCCCCTATCTGGAGGAGTACGCCCCCAACTTCTGGAAGCTGTACACCTCCGAGTCCACCATCTCCGGCGCTGTGACCGGCATCAACGGCGAGATCTGGGGTCTGCCGCAGGTCATTCTGGGCGCTGAGATGCGCACCCCCACCAAGCTGTGGCTCAATAAGAAGGCCATGGACAAGATCGGCATGGAGGATCCCAAGACGCTGGAGGACTTCAAGGCCGTCATGACCGCCATCCGCGACAGCGACTGGAACGAGAACGGCGAGAAGGACGAGATCACCGTGCTGGCCAGCGTTGGCAACATGCACAACTACTTCTACGGCTCCTTCGGCCTGCGTACCCGCGGCGCGCATCACGACGTGGTGGACGTTGATCCCGAGACCGGCGATCTGCGCGTGTATTTCCAGCATGAGAATTACCGCAAGTATCTCGATTTCATGATCGGCATGTATCAGGAAGGCCTCATCTACCCCGAAATCTTCACCGAGGGCGACAAGCAGGCCACCGTGTTCGATCAGACCGATCGCCTGAGCACCCTGTTCAACACCGTTGCGCCCGGCGACGGCGGCGACGAATGGTACACCGTGAACTGGTCTCTGGAAGGCCCCGACGGCTTTGCGTTCCACACGCAGGTTCGCGGCGCCGTTCACTCCACCGGCAATTTCGTCATCACTGCGGACTGCCCCGAGGAGCTTATTCCCGTCGCGCTTCAGTGGGTCGACTACTTCTACACTGAGGAAGGCTCCGCGCTGGCTCTGATCGGCGTTGAGGGCAAGGACTGGGAAGTCAAGGCCGACGGCACCCGCGCCTGGACCGAGGCGGCCGAAGCCACCCGTGTCGAGAACATGGACGCCAACGCCTTCCGCGCTCAGTTCGGCATGTGGCCGGGCGGAGGCGTGCCCGCCTGCTTCTACTCCAACCTGCTGGACGCCGAGTACGGCCCGATTCCCTCTGCGTGCGCTCAGGCTCTGCTGAACAACTATGCACCCAAGAAGATCTGGCCCATCATCACATTCACCGAAGAGGAGAACGAAGTGGTTTCCCGCGTCGGCACCGACATCAACGACTTCGCCAAGAACTTCGCTGCGCAGGTCATGACCGGCGAAAAAGAGCTGAACGACGATACCTGGGCTGAGTTCCAGAAAGAAATCGCCAACATGAAGCCCGAGACCCTGATCGACGCTTACCGCTCCGCCCTTACCCGCATCTACGGCGAAGGCGCTGAGTTCTGATTGATCCATTAACCGCGCTCTTGCGGAAGGGAGAGGGAGCCCCTTTCGGGGTTCCCTCTTTCCATAGGGTTTCTTTCCAGCTTTTCGTCAAGAGAGGAGCGCCTCACAGATGAACAAAACCGTCGCATCTTCGCATAAACCGCGCCGCATGACATGGCGCAAGGCCATATCGCGCTACTGGCAGATGTATCTGCTGCTGATTCCGGTCATTATCTATTTCATTCTGTTCGCCTATAAGCCCATGCTGGGCATACAGATCGCCTTTAAGAATTACAAGCTCCGCGCGGGCATCTGGAACAGCCCGTGGGTGGGACTCAAGCATTTTATCAGTTTCTTTGACAGCTATCAGAGCGGCCGCGTCATCAGCAATACGCTGTGGATCAGCTTTTTGTCGCTGCTGTTCTGCTTCCCCTTTCCCATCATATTGGCGCTGGTTTTCAATGAGCTGAAGACCGACCGCGCCAAGCGCTTTGTGCGCACGATTACCTATGCGCCCCATTTCATCTCCACCGTGGTTGTGGTGGGCATGATGGTGTCCATGTGCTCCATGGAGACGGGCATCATCAACAAAATGCTGGTCGGCATGGGGGTGACAAAGGAACCGCTCTATCTGATGGGCAGCGGAAAATATTTCCGGCTCATGTATATCCTCTCGGATATCTGGAAGGATTCGGGCTGGAACGCCATTATATTCATCTCCGCGCTGTCTGCGATTGACAACGTGCTGTATGAGGCCGCCCGCGTGGACGGCGCGAGCCGCTGGCAGCAGCTCATTCACATCACCATTCCCAGCATTGTGCCCACGATTGTCATCATGCTGATCCTGCGCTGCGGCAGCCTCATGAGCGTCGGCCGCGACAAGGTATTCGCCATGCAGACCGACCTCAACCTGAACGTCGCCGAGGTGATCTCCACCTATGTGTACAAGCAGGGCATCGTGGACATGAAGTATGATTACGCCACCGCCGTGGATCTGTTCAACTCGGCCATCAACATACTGATGCTGACCATCGTTAACGGCATATCCAGGCGCGTGAGCGAGACCAGCCTGTGGTAATGAGGTGAGGACATGAAAAGCAGAAATGATCAGATCTTTCAGGGCGTGATCTACGTCATCACGACGCTTGTGTGTCTCGTCACGCTCTATCCGCTCATCTATGCGCTGAGCGCGTCCTTTTCCGATCCGGCGCGCATACTGGACGGCACGGTGACGCTGTGGCCGGTGGGCTTCAACGTCAACGCCTACGCGCGCGTATTCGCCAGCTCGGACATCATGATCGGCTATCGCAATACCGTGATCTATACGGTTGTGGGCACCACGGTGAACATGATCGCCACCGTCATGGCGGCCTATCCGCTCTCCCTGCCGAACCTGAAGGGGCGCAACGCCATTACGTTCTTTATCACGTTCACCATGTTCTTCAGCGCGGGTACCATCCCCACCTATCTGAACATGAAGGATCTGGGGCTGCTCAACAATCCGCTGGTGCTCATCATCCCCGGCGCGATCAGCGTCTCCAACATGCTCATCATCCGCAATTACTTCATCCATTCCGTGCCCGCCGCGCTGCGCGAGGCCGCGGATATCGACGGCGCGTCGCCCTTCGCGGTCATGATGCAGATCGTCCTGCCTCTGAGCAAGTCGATACTGGTCGTCATCATACTCTACTACATGGTGGGGCACTGGAACAGCTATTTCAGCGCGATGATGTATCTGCGCGATCGCCGGATGCGGCCGCTGCAGGTGTTCCTGCGCGAGATCCTCGTGCTGACCCAGATGGGCGATATGGAGGAGCAGGCCGGCATAGACGACGCCAGCATCTATCTCATCTATGCCGCGCTCAAGTACGCCATCATCGTGGTGTCCGCCGTGCCGCTGCTGGTGCTCTATCCCATGGTGCAGAAGTTCTTTGAACGCGGCATTATGATGGGCTCGCTGAAGGGGTGAGGACGATGACGGAGCTTCTCCCCGGTCTGCCGCCCTATGAAGGCGGCTGCGTGAGCCTGAATATCTGCAACGCGGGGCAAGGTCTGCACGCCCGCCCCAACGACGAACAGCCCTATTGCCGCGAGGATCGGCTCAGCCGCGATGATTTTCTGTATGAACTGGGGCTGATCACCCGATTCGGCGTGCGGGTAGACGACATGAGCGAGGAAAACGGGGCGCTGCGCCTGGCGCTCTCCCGCGGAGACGATCGCTACCGTGTGGAAAAAATGGACGATAAGCTGCGCGTCGAGACGCTCACGCACCGCCCCATGGATAAGCCCACGCTGGCGCGGCTGGTGGCGGAGACGACGCGGGAGGCGTTCTTCGCATACGTTGACCGGCTGAAGGCGCTGGGCTATGAGGTTATCTGGGAGAACGCCGTCGACAGCAACGCGTATTGCGAGCTGTCTGGCGGCGGCCGGCTGCTGTACGCCTATTTCTGCGGCCAGATCGGACAGGCGCGGTTCATCGACGATCTCGTGAGCGCGCGTATCGACGATTTCGGAAGCCCCGCCCCCGCACATCCCGCAAAGGTGCAGATCTGTCAGTTTTCGCTGCATTACGACTATGCCGTACATAAGCGCGGCGTGGGCATCGACTGCGGTATGTGCTATATCGTGCGGCTGCCCGATCGCTCGCTCTTTCTGGTGGACGGCGGCGAGATGGAGCAGGCCACTGAGGAGGCCATGCCTGAGTTGCTGCGCGTCATGCGCGAAATGGCGCTCGTCCGTCCCGGCGAGAAAATCCGCGTGGCGGCGTGGTTCTGCACGCACGCCCACGACGATCACATGGACGTGTTCACAAAGCTATTGCGCCTTTATCACGACCAGATGGACGTGGAGCGCGTGATATTCAACTTTGCGGCGTATCAGCGCTTTGAGCTGATGCCGCAGGTGTTTCCGCTGCTGGAGCGGCTGACCGCCTGTTATCCCCATGCGCTCTATTTGAAGGCGCACAGCGGCCAGAGCTTCTCGCTGGCGGGCGTGCGCTTCGACGTGCTTTCCACGCATGAGGATGTGCTTATGCAGCCCGGCGCGGAGAGCATCCGCGACTTCAACGAGACGAGCACAGTGCTGAAGCTGAGCTTTGAGGGCGTTTCCTTCCTGCTGACGGGCGACGTCAACCGCCATGGCGCGGCCTGGCTGCTGGCCAATTACCGGCCGGAGACGCTTCACGCCGAGCTGGTTCAGGCGGCGCATCATCTGCACAACGATCTGCCCGAGCTTTACGCCGCAATGAAGCCGGATCGGGTCGTCGTGCCGCAGGACGTCAAGGCGCTTGCCGCGCTTGAGACGCAGTATCGCTCGCTGCTGAAGGGCGTATCTGCGGAAAACGTATATTTTGATGAAGGCAAAACACTGTTCTTTGAAGAGCAGAACGGCGCCATCGTCCTCACGCAGACCTGCCCCAGCGTGGGCGGCCTGTACGACGGCTCCGATATATGACGTTTGCCCCCGCGCCGGCGTGAATGCTGGCGCGGGGGTTTTGTGAGCGGCTTAAAAAACATCCGCCGGAGAAATGCACGGCACAGGTCTGCGGTTCCGTCGGCGGAGGAAAAGGGCGCTATTCTTCGGCGGCCTCAAAGGCGCGCAGACGCTTTTCGATCGCCCCTGTCATGATGAAGAAGCCCATGTCGGATTTGTGCTGGAAATCGGCGGTGCATTCCTCGCCCTGAGAAAACGCGCCGTCCATAATGTCCTCGTCCGCGCCGGTAAACTCGTCGCCGTCCCAGAACACGATGCGCCGGTCGCCGGCCGCGTGGAGATCTTCGACGATTCTGCGCTGACAGTCCCGTTTGGCCAGACGAAGGTCGCGATAGTCGGTCTGGAAGCGCTCCCGCGCCTCGCGCATGAAGCTCATGACGGCGATGTTCCATTCCGGCCGCGTTTCCCGAACGATGCGGATGAAGGCGCGCAGATGTTCGTCCAGCCACGCCACGGTGGGGCAGTTGCCCTCGGGTGAAAGAATCAGCCAGCGCACGTCCTCGCATTCGCGGAGCGCATAGGCGGTTTCGTCCTCGCACTTGCCGTTGCCGTTGACGGCGAGGTTGTATATCTCGCGCCCCAGCCTGCGCGAAAGCTGGCTGGTCATGGTCATGCCCGGCCGCGAGGCGCAGAAGCCGTGCATGATCGAGCCGCCGTAAACGAGGATTTTCCCGCGATCCTCCTCGGGCAGCGGCAGGGGCGGGAGAATCTCGCAGCCGCTGTCAACGCCCACGAGTACGCTCTCGACGGTTTCGTTGATGGGGAAGTTTATGATGAAGTCCAGCGGCCTGTCGGGCAGCGGGATCGAGCAGAGCACGGATTCGTAGCTGTCCAGCTTCGGATCGTATCTGGAAACGCCGATCAGCGTGTATTTTCCGTCGCCGTCGGAGGCGTAGAGATCAAAGCCGCCGGACAGGAGCGGCATGACGTTATAGCTCGGGCTGTAGGGCGCGCGTAGACGGACGCGCAGCGCGACGGTCGCCGTTCTGGCGCGGAAGCGAATCTGGCCGCCGCTGGGGGAATTGGCGTAGGCCTCCGTGCCGGCGGGCAGCGGATAGCGAAGGCGCAGCGGATAGCGGCGGTAAAGTCCGTCCCGCTCGAAGAAGGGGAAGCCCAGCAGCCGGAAGGGCGCTATCGTGGGGTTATACCAGTCGATCGCCGGCCCGTCGGGCTGCGCGGGCTTTGCGGGCCTTTCGTCGCGTGCGGGGGTCTTGGGGAGCGTCGCGCCGCCGCGAATGCGCCTGAGCTGCCCCAGCTGCTCCAGCTGCAAAAAATCGCGCTTTATGGTCTGCACGGATACGTTCAGCGCGCGGGCGGCTGATTCGCTGTCGCAAAATCCATCGCGCCGCAAAAGAGCCAGCAGGGCTTCCTGCCGCTGTTTAATGATCATTTTTATCACCTCTTGATACAATATAGTACAAAACCGGACAAAAATCAACAAAAAAGATGATCGGAAGCCAATTGGGAGAGTCTTGCGCTTTTCCGTTGCATTTTGCGGCGGCGCATGATAAGATGTGTATGGGCTTTGACGGCGCGCCTGCTCTGCGCGGGCGGCGCTGAATGTGATACAGGGAGGATGGCGGCATGACGACGATCTGGGAACCGGCACGGCAGATTCCCGTCTGGGACGAGGCGGATGTGTGCGTTGTCGGCGGGAGCTGCACCGGCGTGTTCGCGGCGATCCGCGCGGCGCGCATGGGGCTGAAGGTTGTTCTGGTGGAAAATCAGGGGCGGCTGGGCGGCACGGCGACGGCCGGTCTGGTTTATATCTGGCATTCGCTTTTGGACGATACGTTTAGCGTGCCGGTGATCGGCGGCCTGACGGACGAGGTGGAAAAGCGGCTGTATAAGGCCGGTCGTCTGGAGTACGCCGGACATTCTCACGGCGCGGGCGCGCGGCTGGATCCGCTCTATCTGGCCTATACGCTGGATCAGATGGCGCAGGAGGAAGGGCTGCGGCTCTATCTGCATACGCGCTATGCGGCGCTGCACAGGGACGGCGAACGCATTGCGGCGGTCATTCTGGAAAACAAGGACGGGCGGGGCGCGATCCGCGCGCGCTTTTTCATCGACGCGACGGGCGACGGCGATCTGTGCCGCGACGTCGGTCTGCCCTGCTACCGAAACGAAAATATTCAACCGCCCAGCGCCTGCTTTTACATGACCGGCAGCACCGACGACGAGCATCTGGAGCGGATGGTGCTCGAGCACGGCGCTGAATTCGGTCTGGACAACGACACCGGCTGGAACGGGCCGCTGCCGAATACGGAAAACGTTTATTTCCGCGCGGACAATCACGTTTTCGGCGTGGACTGCTCGAAGGCCGCCGATCTGACATACGCCGAGATCGAGGGCCGCCGCCGCGCCTTTGCCTTTGAAGCGATGACGAACGCCTATGGAAAGCGCGCGCACCGCATCGTCAATCTGTGCGCGCACATCGGCGTGCGGGATACGCGGCATTACGAGACGGACTACCGCGCAACCGAGATGGATCTGCTGAGCGGCCGCGATTTTGAGGACGCGATACTGCACGGCACATACCGGCTGGACGTGCATCATCAGCAGGACAACATGGGCTGGACGTTCAAATATCTGGACGGCCGCGTGGAGACCTATCTGGGCAAATCGCCGGTGCCCATCGTGTCCAACTGGCGCGAGGAGATGGGGCTGGGGCCGGCTGAGCGGCACTATTATTCCATGCCCTTCCGGACGCTGGTGCAGCGTCGGGCCGCCAACTTCATCATGGCGGGGCGCATGGTCAACGCCGAGGAATTTGCCTTTGGCGCGCTGCGCGTGATGGTCAACTGCAATCAGATGGGCGAAGCCGCCGGTATGGCCGCGGCGCTGTGCCTGAAGGACGATCAGCCCGTCTGGGCGCTGGACGGAAAGGCCGTGCGCGCGGCGCTGAACGCGGGCGGGTCGCTGCTGTAGGGCGCCGCCTGCCAGTATAAAGAGAAACGCTCCCGCATCCGGCGGCTGATGGAGGACCGCGGGTACGGGGGCGCTTTTTCACAGAAGAGAAAGCCGCCGGAGCGCTCATGAAGAACGCTCCGGCGGTTGACGTTATTACTACTGTCTTACAGCTGGTTCCAGCGGTCGTAGGCGGACTGATAGGCGTCCAGCACCTCGTCGATGCCCATGGCCTTGACCTTCTCGCAGTAAGCGTCCCAGCCGGTCTCAATGTCGGTCACGCCGGTGATGAATTCGGCTTCCATGCGGCTGACGTAGGTCTTGATGTCGGCATAGTAGCTGTCGATGGTCATCTGCTCGTCGTCGTTGAAGGTCAGCGACGGGAAACTCGGGATGACGTAGGGGTTCAGGTTGTTGATGTAGCCGATCTGGCGGGAGCGGGTGTTGCTCTCTTCGCTGTTGACGACGTTCTTGAAGGTGTACAGGAACGGGCCGTAGTTGAAGATGTCGCGCTTGTAGGTGTAGGTGTTGCCGGGCTCGTTGTCGGGATTGTCGTCATAGATGAAGGTGAACTCGGTCTTTTCCTCATTGGTGAACTTCCAGTGGTGGCCTTCGGGGCCGTAGTGGCCGGCGGCGCAGTACAGGCCGGTGCCGGGCGCGACTTCTTCCTTGGCGTAGAGGATGTCGAAGCACTGCGCCAGCTCCTTGGCGTACTGGCAGTCCTTGTTGATGGCGAAGCCGCTCACGCTGCCCATCTGGGAGCCGTTGGAGATGTAGGTCTTGGTGTCGTCCCACTCGGAGGTGAGGGGCGCGAGCTGATCGATGTCGAAATGGCCGGACGGGAAGTCGGCCGCGGTCAGCATCGTGCCGTCGCCGCCCATGAAGAGCACGCCGTCGGCGCACAGCGCGTTGCGGGCGGTGCTGTCGAGGGTCAGGTATTCCTTGTGCAGCAGGCCCTCGGCGTACATGCGGTGCATATACTCGATATAGCGCTTATACTGTTCGCCGCAGCTGTTCCAGACGACCTTGCCCGTGCCGTCGTCGGCGAAGTCCCAGTTGACCTCGGTGCCCAGCGCGGAATAGAAGAAGCCCTTGGCGATGCTGACCATCGGCGCGGTGCCGGTCTTTTCAAAGGCGGTCTTGCAGGCCTCGTAGAATTCCTCGGTGGTGGTCGGCGCTTCCAGGCCGTACTCGGCCAGCAGGTCGGTGCGGTAGTGCATGCGGTTTGTGCCGTGGCCGCTGGTGCAGGTGACGTCGATCAGCGGGAGCTGATACATGCCGCCGTCGCTGTAGGTCACGGCCTTGCGGGCGTTGGGGAACTCTTCCAGCACTTCCTGCAGATAGGGCATATACTCGAGCAGCGTGGCGTAATCCACGAACTTGCCGCCCAGCACGCCGTAGTCGTTCATGTAGGAGGAGCCCATGCCGGTGTTGAAGAAATCCGGCCATGCGCTCGCGGAGAGGTAGACGGGGAACTGATCGTTTTCCACGTTGGTGAATTCAAAGTTGATGCCGCACAGCTTGCCCAGCTCCGTCCAGAGCGAGCGGTCGTGCGTCATGTCCTTGCCTACGACGACGCTCGTGATGGTCACAGGTTCGTCGAAGAGCGGGTAGGTCGCGCTGCTTTCGGCCAGAGCGCCGGTGCAGAGCAGGGTCAGAGCCAGCGCGAGCGCCAGCAGGGCGGAAAATCCCTTGGTTACAGTCTTGCGCATTGTAAGGTCCCTCCATTTGTTATTTATTCTCAGCTCCGATGGAGCATGGAATCGTAAGAGAACGGTCAGCCCTTCACCGAGCCGATCATCACGCCCTGATCGAAATACTTCTGCAGGAACGGATAGATCATCAGCATGGGCGCGGCCGAGACGACGATGACCGAATAGCGCAGCAGCTGCGCCAGCTGACGGCGTTCGTTGGCGTAATCGTCGCCCACCTCGCTCATCATGGCCGCGCTGGTCTGCTCCTCGACGAGGATGTTGCGCAGCACCAGCTGGAGCGGCTTGTAGTCCTCGTTGTTGATGTAGATGAGCGCCGTAAAGTAAGAGTTCCAGTGGCCGACGGCGAAATAGAGCACCATGACGCCCAACAGCGCCTTCGAGACCGGCATGACGATCTGGAAAAACGTGCGGTAGACGGAGCTTCCGTCGATTTCCGCCGCTTCCTCCAGCTCCTTGGGAATGTTCGAGAAGAACGTGCGGCAGATGATGCAGTTGTAGGTGCTGAACGCGCCCAGTATGACCAGTATGGCGCGCGTGTTGTACAGCCGCAGGCTGTTGACCAGCAAAAACGTCGGGATCATACCGCCGGAGAAGTACATGATGAACATGAAGAAGGCCATGAAGAACCCGCGCCCGGGCAGCGTCTTTTTGGAGAGCGCGTAGCCGCAGGGCATCGTGACGATCAGATTGATCAGCGTGCCGACGATTGTGTAGCCGATCGTGTTGGCATAGCCGCGCACGATCATGGAATCCTTGAACACGCGCTCATAGCCGATCAGCGTCAGCCCTTTGGGCAGCAGCCAGACCTTGCCCGAGCCGACCATCGAGGGCGAGCTGAAGGAACAGGAGAGCACATAGACCAGCGGATAGACCACCGTCAGCACGATCAGCACGATGACGACATGGACGACGGCGTTGAAAATCCGATCTCCCCGGGAAGCCCTGATTCTGGACATGGCGATTTCCCCTCCCTTCGTTAAAACAGGCTCGTGTCGCTGACGCGGCGGGTGATGAAGTTGGTGAGCAGCAGCAGCGCGATGTTGACGACGTTGTTGAACAGGCCGACGGCCGTCGAGAAGCTGTAGTTGTTTTGCAGCAGGCCGCGCTTGTAGACGTAGGTGGAGATGACCTCGGACACCTCGACGTTCAGGTCGTTTTGCAGCAGATAGACCTTTTCATAGCCCACCGACACCAGGCTGCCCATGCGCATGATCAGCAGGATGATGATCGTGGGCACGATCGTGGGGATGTTGATGTAGCGGATGCGCTGTATGCGGCTCGCGCCGTCGATGGTCGCGGCCTCGTGCAGCTCGGGATCCACAGCGGCCAGCGCCGCCAGATAGATGATCGCGCCCCAGCCCATGCCCTGCCAGACGCCCGACCAGACGTAGAGGTGCCGGAACGCGCCGGGCATGGTCATAAAATAGATCCGCTCACCGCCCAGCGCCTCGATGATCGTGTTGACCACGCCGAAGGAGGGGGAGAGCATGGTGTTGATCATGCCCACGACGACCACCGTGGAGAGGAAATGCGGCGCGTAGAGTATGGTCTGCGAGGCGCGCTTGAAGCGCCCCTTCGTCTCATTGAGCAGCAGCGCGATGATGATCGGCATGGGGAAGCCCGCGATGAGCGAGTAGAGCGACAAAACGATGGTGTTGCGCATCAGCAGCGTGAAATTGTAGCTCTTGAAGAAGCTCATGAAGTGCTTCATTCCGCACCAGCGGCTGCCCACGATGCCCAGCGCGCCCTTGTAATCCTTGAACGCGATTTGAAGCCCGTACATGGGTGCATAGCAGAATATCAGCACATAGATGATGGCCGGCAGCATCAGCACATAGTAGGCGCGATGCTTCCAGATTCTCAGGCCAAGCCTGCGGGAGGAACCCGCGCCGCCGTTCGTCGTCTGAACCATGATTGTCCTCTCCTTTGCCCGTCGTGCGGCAACCGCGTCGATCACCGCGTCTGCCATTATCTTAACGTGTTGAACGCAAGAATTCAATATTAGATTTTTGCTTTTCGGCGCCTGATTTGCCGTTTTTTGCGCAATTTTTCATCGCGCAAATATTCAACAACTGATTTTACCCACTTTTTGCTGCAAAATATGGCCTTTCCTGATGAAATATGATAAAATAGCGACATATGGTCAAACGTCTATAATTGCCGAGGAGTGAACGCACAGCATGGATCTATCCGAAAAGCGCCGCCCGTTTGGAGAACGCATCCGGCGTCTGTTCCACAAAAAGTATCTCCTGCGGCTGATCTTAACGTCCATTACGCTCTTTCTCATTCCGTGTATCATCGCCATGTCGGCGATGCTACGGCGCTCCTATAACGAGGTGCAGCGCGCCAATGAAAACAGCGCCCTCGCGCTGACCGACGCGTTTTCCGAGCGCTTTGTCGACAAGCTCGTCCTCATGCAGAACGAGGCCTATCAGATCGCCGAAAACAGCCGGGACAGCCAGAGCGCGCTGTTCTGCCTGCAAATTCCCAGTCTGGAGCAGAGTCCCTACTACTATTATACATTCATGAACGCGCTCGACCAGTACAGCGGCACGAACTTCGGCCTTTACTATGCCGAGGACGACTGCCTGATCACGCGGCGCGGCAAATACGGCACATACGGCTACGCCCGATACTATCTCGGGCTGAAGAGCGACGCGCTGATCAATCGCATGCGCGCCTTTATGGCCAATAAGAGCGGCAAGGCGCTCTCCTTCTGTCCGCTCTATGATGAGAATACCTGCATGGTCTATGCCGCCGTGCGCGTGCGGCTGGGACTGACGCGCGAGAGCGTGCTGCTCTTCGCCCGTCTGGACGAGCTGTTCTCTGCCGAGGTGCAGCCGTCCGCCATGCACTATGCCGTATTGGACGCGGAGACCAACGCGCTGATCTATACGACCTCGCCCGATTATCTCATTGATTTTTCCGATTTCGATGCGGAAAAGACCGTTCAGTCGCTGACGCGGGCGGGGACGACTTATCGCGTGTTCCAGTCCGGGCGCGATTATCTGGGCTATCGCTATGTCGGCGTGATGCCGGAGGAGAGCCTGACGAGCAGCCTGAACCAGTTCTATGATATGGCGCGGCGCGTGCTGTTCTTTTTCGGGATTTCGCTGCTGATTTCCATGGCGCTGCTGATCTATGTGACCTACAATCCGATTTACCGGCTGGCCAAGTCGCTTTCCGGCTCGGCGGAGGGCAGCGAGCTGGAGGTCATTTCCCGCTCGTTCGAGCAGGTCAACGATGAAAAATCCGAGCTGAACATGATGGTCATCGATCTGCTGCTGAGCAATCTCCTTTATGGTCATCCAATTGCCGAGAGCGATCTGGAGAACCTCGGTCTGTCGCGCTATACGGGCTGCTTCGGCGTGCTGACGTTCTCGCCGCAGCGGCTCAACACCATCGAGCGCCGGACGCTGACCGCCGAGATTTCCGCGCGGCTGCACATCACCTGTTATATCACCGATATTCCCGGAAAAAACCACACGGTGATGATCTACCTGATCGCGGGCGAGCGCAACGCGGCGCTGCTCGACTACATGGCCGCCTATCTCAAGCGGCGCGGGCCGGAGCCGTTCGAGCTGCGCAGCGGCCGCGTCGTGCGCAGCATCAACGACATCCATATCTCCTATGCCGACTGCCTGAGCGCGCCCGATGAAGCGCCGACCGAGCCAAGCGCGAAGAGCGACTGCGCGGCCAGGAGCATCGAGCAGCTGCGCGACCGGATCCTTGCCTACCTTCAGGAGAATTTCAGGGATCCCAATCTGTCCCAGAGCGCCGTGGCCGACGCGTTCGGCATATCGGTCTATACGCTCAGCCGCCTGTTCAAAAATCAGGTCGGCCTGGGATTTTCGGAATATGTCACCGGCAAGCGGCTGGACAGCGCCAAGGAAATGCTGCTCACAACACGCCTGCCGGTCAACGTCATCGCGGAGAACGTCGGCATTCCCAGTCTCAGTTATTTTTCGCGGCTGTTCAAGCTCAACTTCGGCGTGTCCCCCGCCAAATACCGCAGCGAGGCCGGTACGCTCGACGAGACCGGCGCGCCCTTCTCATAAAAATTTTTTTCACGCTCAGTCAACCTCACGCCGCCTGGCGCGTCTAATATGGTATAAAATGCCGCGTCTGTACGCTGAGGGGGGCGACCGTATGTCTCAGGATATGTCCGATGCTTTGCCGCGCTCCGGCTGGCCTGTCCGGCGCACGGTCTGCCTGACGCTGATTCTGCTCTTCGGCGCGCTGGCTGCCGCGGGGCTTGTGCTTGCGCGCGGGGCGGGCGTTGCGCCGGATACGATAACGCCGGCGGCTCGACCGACCGCTGAAATCGACGGCGCGCGGCGCTTCGAGCTGCCCGGCCGCACGGTCATACTCAACCGGCTCGTGCTCAGCGACGCGGCGACGGAAATCGAATACGACGTGATCGCCGACGAGCGCATCGAGCCGAAATGCGCGTGGTATCTGATCTTCGATCAGGACGGCCGCCTGCTGAATATCGATTACGCGCTGAGCCTGTCGATCGATACGCATGAGGAGAGCGGCCGCGACACGCCGGTCATCAGCCTGTCAGTGAGCGGCCGCGCGCTGCCCGACACGGTGACGAGTCTGCGCTTCGTGCCGGTGAGCGCGTTGAACCGGATGGACGGCGAGACGGCCGAGGATTACTATCAGCGCATGGCGGCGCTGGCTGCGGACGGCGAATGCTTCACCGTATCGCTCGACAATCTGGAATGACGAACGTCGAATAGACCTTCCCGACGCGGGACATACTGCGCGGGGAGGTGTTTTTTTATGCGTCGGAGAGAGATTTCACTCGAGGGCGGGCTGAAGCCCATGATGCGCGCGCGGGAGGCCATTTCGGCGCTTCACGGCGTTGTGGCGGCCGAGCCGGTGACGGGGCGATCGGCGCTGCGCGTCTGGCAGAGCGACGACGTGAGCGACGAAGCGCTGCTCGCGGCGGCGGGGAAGAGCGGCGCGCGGGCGCGGATCATCCGCTGAGGAAAAGGCGGCGGGATTTTCAGCGGCCTATGAGAGCGGCTGCGCTCAGAGCCGGCGCGGGAAGGGGCGTTTCTTCCTTGCGCTGTGCGCCAACTGCGGAAGATTGTTTCCAAAATGCGTAATATGCGTGAGGCGCGCGTCCTGCCCTGTGTGTTACAATACTTCTGAAGCATGAAACGTGAGAGCACGGCTCTCTGGAAATACGAAGGAGGATACGATATGGTCATTTATCAGATTTTTCTGCGCGCCATGACGAAGGAAGGCACGCTGCGCGCCGCCGAGGAGCATCTTCAGGAAATCGCCGCGCTGGGCACGGACGTGGTATATCTCTGCCCCGTGGTGCAGGCCGACGACGATGAGAATCTCGAATACTGGAGCGAGCGCCAGAAGAAGGCCGGCTTCAACAGCCCCCTCAACCCCTACCGCATGAAGGACTATTTCACGATCGATCCGGAATACGGCGACGACGACGCGCTCCGCTCGTTCGTTCAGCATACGCACGCGCTGGGGATGAAGGTCATGCTGGATCTGGTGTATTTCCATTGCGGCCCGACGGCGGTGTTCCTGAAGGAGCATCCCGACTACATCGTGCGCCGCGCGGACGGCTCGCCCGACACCGGCGTGTGGTGCTTCCCCAAGCTGAATTACGACAACCCCGCGCTGTGCGAGTATATGTACGACAACATGACCTATTTCATCGAGAAGTTCGATGTGGACGGCTATCGCTGCGATGTGGGCGATCTGGTGCCCGAGTTCTTCTGGCAGGAGGGCATCCGCCGCTGCCGCGCGCTCAGGCCGGACTTCCTGATGCTCAACGAGGGCCGCCCCGAGCCGGTGAAGAACGCGGGCTTTGACTGGTTCTACGGCTTCGAGTGGACGTGCGCCTGGCGCGATCTGTTCCTGAACGGCCATGGCGCGGAGGATCTGAAGGCCGCGCATGAAAAGTTTGCGGGCGGCTATACCTATCTGCGCGCGCTGACCAATCACGACTATGCCAACGACGTGTACGAGCGCCGCTACGACGCGGTTCAGCCCTGCGAGCGCGTCGATCTGGCCTTTGTCGTCAACGCGCTGATCGACGGCGTGATGTTCCTCTATAATGGCGACGAGGTGTGCGACGATCACCGCCACAGCATCTGGTTCAGCCGCGATTACAGCGCCGGACTGGACTGCACGGTCGACTGGGCGCGCGCAAACACGCCCGAGGCCGAACGCCGGCGCGCGCTCATTCATGATCTCATCGCGCTTCGGAAGAGCGAGCCGTTTGAGTCCGGCAAGACGGTCTGGCTGGAGGCAGCGGGCAGCCGGCTGGCCTTCGCGCGCGAGAAGGACGGACAGCGCGCCGTCGTCGCGGTCAATTTCGGCGCGAAGCATGAGGCGTTCGCGCTGCCCGGCGCGGCGGAGAAAGCGCTGATCGGGCGCGGCGCGCAGATGAGCGGCGAGGCGCTGACGCTCGAGCCTTATGGATACGCGGCGGTTCTGCTGAAAGATTGAACAAACCCTTTCCCAAACACGCTCTTGATTTTACAGGCGGGATCGGCTATAATACCATCAGCGACGCGGGCCGCACGGCCCTTTAGGAGGATGTTCAATGCAGAATAATAACCAGGAACCCGAAATCTTCGTCTTTACCGATGAGGAAGGCAACGACGTGACCGTACAGGTTCTGGAGTATTTCTACTATAATGGCAAGGAATACGCCGTCATGACCGAGCTGACCGAAGAGCAGGCTGCCTGCGCGTGCGATCCCGATCAGCCCTGCGACTGCGGCGACGCCGAGGTGTTCTTCATGGAAGTTGTGCCGATCGAGGGCGACGACGAGAACGTCGAGTTCACCGCCGTTGAGGACGACGATCTGGCCGACAAGCTGTTTGAGATCGTCAGCGCCAACTACAGCGAGGACGGCGCGGAGGACGAGGAATAAGGCGGTTACAATTTACGGCCGGAAGGAGCGCGTCTTTTTCCGGCTGTTCTTTTGACGACGGGTTCTACAATACATGGGGAGGACGCTGTAAACGATGAAACTTCAGTATCTGGGCACTGCGGCCGCGGAGGGCGCGCCGGCGCTGTTCTGCACCTGCGATTTCTGCCGCTATGCCCGCATGAAGGGCGGCCATGAGGTGCGCACGCGCTCCGGCTCGATGATCGACGGCCGGCTCAAGCTGGATTTCGGCCCCGATTCCTACAAGCAGATGCTCGATCACGGTTTGGACTATACCTATATGAAGTCCGTGCTGGTGACGCACAGTCATGACGATCACTTTTCGCACGATATATTCTATCGTCGGCCGGGCTTTGCGCAGCTTAACGACGACGTGCCGCTGATGACCATTTACGGCAACGAGGCCGTGGGCAGGGTGGTCGCGCCGTTTGAGAGCCGGTATATCGGCTTTAAGCGCATGGTTCCCTTCGAGACGGTGCAGATCGAGGATTACGCCGTCACCGCGCTGGAGGCCGTGCATTGCATCAGCAATGGCGCGGGCGCGGGCTGGCCGGTCGTGTTTGAAAACCGCGCCTATATGCGCGCCGAGGAGGCGTTGTTCTATCTCATCGAGAAGGACGGCAAGAGCCTGCTCTATGCCCACGATACCGACGAATTTACGCCCGCCGATATGGAGTTCCTCGCCGGACGGAAGATCGATCTCATCTCGATGGACTGCACCAACGGCGTGCTGCAAGCCAATTACGTCGGCCACATGGGCTGCGCCGACAACCTGCGCATGCGCGACAAGCTGCTCAAGTGCGGCGCGGCGGACATGCACACAGTGTTCGTGGCCAATCACTTCTCGCACAACGGCCTTGTGCCCATCGAGGAGCTGGAGCGCCGCCTGCCCGGCTTCATCATTGCCTGGGACGGCCTGACGGTCGAAATCTGACGGCAAAGGTCTATTAAAGTAAAATAACACGCGGACGGTTGCATTTTGCGCCGATCCATCGTACAATAAATTCAAATTCCATCATCTGAAGGAGGATCACTCTTATGGTTAATAAGTCTATGAGCATTGGCGAGGTTCTCACCATCAACCGCAACACCGTGCCGATCTTCATGTCCTTTGGGATGCACTGCCTGGGCTGCCCCCACGCCACCGCCGAGAGCATCGAGGACGCCTGCATGGCGCACGGCGTTGATGCCGACCGTCTGGTGGACGCGCTCAACGAGTTCCTGGCCAAGGCCGACAAGTAAACAAGCCTTATGAGAATGTGGATAACCTGCGCGGGAAGGGGCGTTATACGCCAGTTTTCCACGGGGTTATCCACATTTTCCCATCCACAGCCTGTGGATAATGTGGATAACTTCCGGCAGGCTGTGAAAAAAACATCGGAAAGCGGCGAGAGGAGTGAGCGATATGCCCAGCCATGCCTTCAGCGATTCGGAGGGCGTCCGGATTGCCGTTGAAATTGAGCGCCGCGGCGGCGACTTCTACCGGCGCGCGGCGAAGATCACGAAAGACGAAGCCGCCCGCGCCTTTCTAAACGAGCTTGCGGCCGACGAGGAAGCGCATATGCGCGAGTTTTCCCGGCTGCGCGAGCGCATCGACGCGCGGGGCGGCGCTGCTTACAGCGCCGAGGAGAGCGCCTATCTTTCGGCCGTGGCGGCGGACGTTGTGTTCACCGACGGCCTGCGCGGTCTGGCGCGGACCGGCCTTGAAAGCCCGCGCGCCATACTGGAGCATTCCATACAGTCCGAAAAGGACTCGATACTGTTTTACAGCGAGATGGCGGGCCTGACGCGCGACGAGCAGGCGCAGTGCCTGTTTAACGACATCATCGCCCAGGAAAAAATGCACCTGTCCCGGCTTCAGCGGATGCTGAACGAGCCGTCAGGAAAGGATGACGAACAATGACCTATCGCGAGAATTACGAAGCCTGGCTGCGCGACTTCAAGGACGACGCGGCGACTTATAACGAGCTGATGAGCATCGCCTCGGACGAGCGCGAGATTGAGGATCGCTTTTATACCGATCTGTCCTTTGGCACGGCCGGTCTGCGCGGCGTGCTGGGCGCGGGCACGAACCGCATGAATGTGTACACCGTGCGGCGGGCGACCTGCGCGCTGGCCAAATACATCAACCGCGAGCCGGAGCAGGCGCAGCGCGGCGTGGTGATCGCCTATGATTCCCGCCGCTGCTCGGATGTGTTCGCCCGCGAGGCGGCGCTGGTGCTGTGCGCGCACGGCGTGAAGGCGTATCTGTTCGAGTCGCTCAGGCCGGTGCCGGAGCTGTCGTTCTCCGTGCGCCATCTCAAGGCGATTGCGGGCATCGTCATCACGGCCAGCCACAATCCGCGCCAGTACAACGGCTACAAGGTCTACTGGGAGGACGGCGGCCAGATGCCGCCCGAGCGCGCCGACGAAATCCTCAAGCTGATCCATCAGACCGAATACCGCGAGGCCGTCCCGATGGACGAGAAGGAAGCGCTGGACAAGGGCCTCCTGACAATGATCGGCAAGGATGTGGACGACGCATACGTCGCCTGCGTCGAAAAGCTGTCCATTTCGCCCGAGCTGATCCGCGAGATGGGCGACAAGCTCAAGATCGTTTACACGCCGCTGCACGGCTCGGGCAATGTGCCGGTGCGCCGCGTGCTTGCCGAGGTGGGCTTCAAGAACGTGTACGTCGTGCCCGAGCAGGAGATGCCCGATCCCGATTTTTCGACCGTCAAGGTGCCCAATCCCGAGGATCCCGCGGCGCTGGCCATGGCGCTCGAGCTGCAGAAGAAGCTGGGCGCGGACGTGGCGTTCGGCACCGATCCGGACTGCGACCGCGTGGGCATCGCCGTGCTGGACGGCGAGGGGTGCGTCCACGGCCTGACCGGCAACCAGATCGGCTGCCTGCTGCTCAACTACATCCTCTCCCGCCGTCAGGCGCAGGGCACGCTGCCGAAGAACGCCGCCGCGGTCAAGTCGATCGTCTCCACGGAAATGGCGCGCGCCATCTGCGCGGATTACGGCTGCGCCATGGTGGACGTGCTGACTGGCTTCAAGTTCATCGCCGAGAAGATCGAGCAGTTCGAGACGACCGGCGAGCACACCTTCGTGTTCGGCTTTGAGGAGTCCTGCGGCTATCTGTCCGGGCGCGATGTGCGCGACAAGGACGGCGTGAACGCCAGTATGCTGATCGCCGAGACCGCCGCCTTCTATAAGAAGCAGGGTATGACGCTCTACGACGGCCTTCAGGCGCTCTATAAGAAATACGGATATTACGACGCGAAGGTGACCTCCTTTGCGCTGGCCGGCAAGGACGGTCTGGCCAAGATGGCGGCGCTCATGCAGGCGCTGCGCGATCAGGCTCCCGCCGATTTCGACGGCGTGAAGGTGACCGCCGTGCGCGACTACAAGGCCGGAACCCGCCGCGACAATCAGGGCAATGTCACGAAGCTCGAGCAGCCTTCCTCCAACGTGCTGTATTACGAGCTGGAGGACGGCGGCTGGATCTGCGTGCGCCCCTCCGGCACCGAGCCGAAGATCAAGCTGTACGTCAACGCGGTGTCCGCTTCCGCCGCGGAGACTGCCGCCATGCTGACGCGTCTCAGCGACGCGGCCGTGGCGCTGATGAACAGCAAGCTGTAAGTCAATAGAAAAGCGCGCCCCGTTCCCTTCACTGCGAGGGGAGCGGGGCGCTTTGCGTACAAAAAAGGCGGCCCGCCGGATTGCGTTTGTCCGGCGGGCCGCGCGCTTTTTATCAGGTGTTCGTGGTGCGCACGCTCATCATATTGGGATATTCGGAGAGCTGGTTGACCACTTCGGTGTAGGTGATGCTGTTGGGCATCTGCAGCGTGTAGATGTTGGTGTATATGTTCACGCCGTCCTTCGCCTCGACATGGAAGTCCAGATCGATGGTCTTGATTTCCTTCTCTTTGAAGTAATCGTTGATGAACTGCATGCTCTCGATGCGGTGGACGAACGTGACCTCGACCTTCTTGACCGTATTGACATGGACGATGCGCTGCATGACCATCAGCACGGCGATGACGCACACGCAGCCGACCGCCGCGATGAAATAATAGCCGTAGCCCACGGCCAGGCCCAGACAGGCAACGCACCACAGCGAGGCGGCGGTGGTCAGGCCGACGATTTTGCGCTGGGCGGTGAAGATCGTGCCCGCGCCCAGGAAGCCGATGCCGCTGATGACCTGCGCGCTCAGGCGGCCAAAGTTATAGGTGATGGCGCTGCTCACGTCGGCGGCGTTGGTCACATCGGTGATGAAGCTGCTTTCGAGCAGAGCCACCGTACACGCGCCCAGACACACAAGGACGTGCGTTCTCATGCCGGCGGGGCGATTTTTGTACTCGCGCTCAACGCCGATGATCGTTCCGATGGCGATGGCCACCACGATGCGGAGGAGGGTTGTTTGCCACATGGTTTTGTTTCCTTCTTTCACGAGCGGCTGGCATACCGCTTCTCAATAATGCTAAATGTAATATTCAACATGGATTTGATGAATCCTCTTTTTTATGGGGCGGCATGGTGAAATGTTTTTTAAGAAACGGCGCATTATTTAGAGGAATCGGATAGATTTATTTTGAGCTGAGCCGGCGGCGCTTTTCGCACAGGCGCGTCAGGCGGCGGTTCATCGGCCTTTCCCACAAATAGGTGACGGCGGCGGCAACGGCCAGCGCCGCGATGAAGCACAGACAGGTGTACATCCACTGCCAGGGCTGTTCGCCGGCCGATTGCGGCATTTCGCTCTCGTAAGGCGGGATGTGCCACGCGCGCAGTCTCAGCGCGACGTGAGCGTGCCAGATATAGAAGTTATAGGAGATCCCCGCCAGAAAGCGCACGACGCGATTGCTGAAGAGGAACTGGAACCACGCCGAGGCGAAGCTGCCGCCGATCAGGAACAGCGCGCCCAGCGCCGTCAGCGGGAAGCGATAGACCATCTGCCCCCAGCGGATGGCCTGATAGCCGTTGGGGATGCGATACTGTACGCTCGTTATGCGGTAAACGCCCCAGATCGCCAGAACGCAGATCAGCGTGCCGACGCAGCCGGCCAGCGCCGAGGTTTTGAGCCGCCTGCGCTTCCCCAGCCGCACGAACGCCCAGGCTGCGAGCATGCCGTTGGCGTAAACGTCCAGCATGGCGGGCAGGCGGTTGAAATACAGCGACGAATCGGACAGCCCCGCGACATAGACGAAGCGATAGAAGAACGCGGCGGCGGTCATGCACGCGTAGGTCACGAACGGCCGCCTTATGAAGGCGCGTCCGATCAGCGGCGCGATGAGGTAAAACTGCACCTCGACGGCCAGCGTCCACAATACGCCCGGCAGCCGCGTGCCGATATAGCTCTCGTAGAACTGATTGTGCGTGAAGGTCAGATGCCCGATCAGATCGAGCAGCATGGAGCGCGTCGACGAATAGCCGCGCAGCCCGTAGAGGAAAAACGTAATGAGCACGCACAGATAGTAGCTGGGCAGTATGCGCAGCGCGCGGCGGGTGTAGTAGGTTCGGAGGTCGGGCAGCGGCTCGCCGTCCTCGCGCGAACGGGCGTAGGGCAGGAACAGCAGAAAGCCGGAGAGCAGGATCATCATGTCCACCAGCATATATCCCGCGCGCACAGGGCCGCTCAGATCGAGCCTGAAGCCGCCGATCTCCAGCACGGGGCTGAGCCAGGACTGCTGCCAGATGTGGAACCAGCCCACGAAGAGCACGCACAGCACGCGGAAGCCGTCGGCGACGGGCACATAGCGGCGGTCGTAGCTCCCGGGCGCGAAAAGGCGGCGCAGAGCGTTGATTTTCAAGAGCCTCACCTCAAAAAGTGCTTCTTATTAAGAGATATTGTAGCACTGCGGCGGCCTGTCTGTCAATGCGCTTGACAGACGGGAGGGCGCGTGATAAACTCAGGTCAGTAGAATTGTGGGAGGGAACCGCCTATGAAGATCATCGCCCATCGCAATGAAACGCCGGGCTGTCCGGAGAACTCGGTCGCCAGCCTGGAATACAGCGCGCAGCCGGGAATATACGCCGTCGAATGCGACGTGCGCCGCACGGGGGACGGGCAGTACGTCATCTATCACGACGACACGCTCGAACGCCTGACCGGCGATCGCCGCGCCGTGTCGGCCGTGACGCTCGAGGAAATGCGCCGCGCGCTCGCGGGCGTGAACCGCGCGGTCATCACGCTGGACGAGCTGACGGCGGCCTACCGCAAGAAAACGCCCATCCTCCTGCACGTCAAGGAGTATCATCCGTGGCCCGATCTCGTCGAGCGCTTCGAGCGCGCGCCGGTCGAGTTCATATTCGGCGTGGAGTCGCTCGAGATGCTTGCGGCCGTGAAGCGCTTTACGCCGAAGGATCACATCCTCGCCTTCATGCCCGCGCGGACGATGTATCCCGATTTCATCGCGGGCGGCGCGGGGATCATCCGCCTGTGGGAGAACTGGCTGGACGAGATCACGCCGGATATGGTTCACGCCGCCGGCGCGGATCAGGTGTGGATCATGTGCAACACGCCCGAAAAGGGCATGGACGGCACGCCCGAGTCGCTCGACCGCTTCCTGACGATCCATGTGGACGGCGCGCTGGTCAGCGACGTGGCCATGGCGGCCGGCTGGATGAAGCGGCACGGTATATTGTAATGCAAAGGAGAGCATTTTTATGAAAAACAAGCATTTCAGCGGCATTATGCCGGCGTTCATCACGCCCTTCGATGAAAACGGCGCGCTCAAGGCCGACTCGGCGCGCCGCCTTATGGAGCGCGAGCTGAATGCGGGCGTTCAGGGCTTCTATGTCAACGGCGCGACCGGCGAGGGCCTGTTCCTGCCGGAAGCCACCCGCCGCGATATGGCCGAGACGGCTGTTTCCGTGTGCAGGGGCCGCGGCGTGGTGATCAACCATGTGGGCGCGGTCGATCCCGCGCAGGCGGTGCGTCTGGCGCGCCATGCAGGTCAGATCGGCTGCGACGCGATTTCCTCCATGGTGCCCAACTATGTGACCACCTATACCGACGAGCAGGTGCTGGACTATTACAAGCGTTTGGCCGACGCATCCTCGCTGCCGGTGCTGGTCTACTGCACGGGGCTTCTCAAGAGCGATCCCGTGCGCTTCATGGAAAAGGCCATGAAGATCGACGGTATCGCAGGGCTTAAGTACACCATGTTCAACTACTATAATATGCAGCGCATCACCGAGCTGAACGGCGGCGACATCAACGTCATCAACGGCCCGGATGAGATGCTGGTGCTCGGCCTGCTGATGGGCGCAGATGGCGGCATCGGCTCGACCTACAACCTCATGCCTGAATGGTTCCTCGAGCTGTACGCGGCCTTCCGCGCGGGCGAGATCCAGCGGGCGCGCGACGTTCAGGTGCGCATCAACAGGGTCATTTCTGTGCTGCTCGAGTACGGCTGCATCGCTTCGATCAAGGAAGCGTTTGAGATCATGGGCTACGACGTTGGTCATGTCGCCTATCCGGGCAAGACCTTCGGCGCGGACGAGCGCGCGGCCTTCAAGCGCGATATGGAGGCGGCGGGCTTTAAATTCAAATAACCGGCGAACAGGGCGCGGCTCTTCGGCTCAGGACGGGCTGAGGAGCCGCTTTTTGCGCGCGGGGATTGCGCGGCGCGCGGAAAGACGGTATAATGGGATCAGACAGGCCGATTTGCCGGCAATCATAATCAGGGTGAAACATCCCTTGACCAACGGAAGGACGGGTGGCGGTATGAGAGAACTGCTGCTGAAAATCAGGGCGCTGCTGCGGCGCTTCGGTGCGGCGGACGAGCGCGCGGCGGCTACGGCGGTGACGCTCGCTCTGCTGGAGGAGGGTGATCTGTTCGCTTCCGGAGAGCGCATCGAGCCGGTCGGCGCGGCGGCGGACGAGCGCGTCGTGTCCGCTGACGCGCTGGCGGCGGCAGGCGCGGCCTATGCGCTGCAAAGGCGCGGCGAGGACGCGGTGCTTGCGGCCTGGGTGGAGGAGACGCACTTGAGCCGCGCGCTCGAGACGGCGGCGGCGCTGGGTCTGCCGCTGATCATGCTCTGCGTCTGCCGTGAAAGCGAGCTGGACGAGCTGTCCTCGCGCGTCATGGCGGCCGACGTATCCTGCGTGCCGGCGGACGGGCGCAGCGTCATGAAGCTGATGCCGGCGCTGCGGCTGGCCGTGGACCGCGCGCGCGAGGGCGACGGCGCGACGCTGATCGAGTGCGTCGTGGATCAGCTCTCGGACGACGAGGACGCGGAGAGCGGGCCGCTTGAGCGGCTGGACAACGTGCTGATTGTGGAGGGCTACGCCACGCCGGAGGAACTGAAATGAGCATCATGAACAGCGCTGAAGCCGCCCGACTGGCGCTCGACGAGGCGGCGCAGCATTTGAACAACGTCATTGTGATCTATGTCGAGCCGGACAGAACCGCCAAGCCGCTCTCCTTTACGAAGCGGCTGACGCTGCCTGAGACCGACGATGTGCAGCTGCCCTTCGCGCTGGGCTGCGCGCGGGCCGGAGCGCTGCCCGTGCTCGATCTGCACGCGCTTGAAAACGCGTCGGAGCGCTTTGCGGCGGCGCTGCGCTCGATCGGCGCGGACAGGGTGCCGCCCATGGTCGTGCGCGTGAGCGACCGCCATCCCGCCGCGATGACCGGCGCGCGCGTCCTTGCGCCGAAGAACCCGCGCGAGCTGGCCGGCGCGCTGCGCTATGCGCTCAGGTCGGGCGAAATCTGCGTTGTGGCCGAAAATCCGCTGGGCGCGTACGAGTCCTGCGAGGTGCCGGACGACTGGGACGAGCTGTACGGCGACGCGCTCGAAGCGCCGTATGAGGAAGCCGTGCTCTATGGCGAGAGCAGCGTGCGGGACGAGCAGGCCGCCGATTTCGAAGCGATCGATGTTGAGGAAGCCGAAGCGGTTGAAGAGTCGTTGCATGATGACGAAGCCGCGTCCACTCATGTCGAAGAGACCGAACCGGCTGCTGCTGACGCATTTTCATCGGCAGAAGAGCCGCTGTGTGCCAATGAAGCCGTGCCCAGCTATGCCGAGGAAGTCGAACCGGCTGCTGCCGACGCGCCTTCATCGGCTGAGGAGCCGCTGCGTGCCGAAGAAGCCGAACCGGCTGCTATCAACGCGCCTTTTTCCGCTGAAGAGTCGGCGCAGACTATGAACAGCGCGCCGGTTGACAGCCCCGAAGCGCAGAGCGCGCCCGTCGAACTGGCGGAGGAGCGGCAGGCGCTTTCCGATGCAGAGCCGGTCGAAGCGTCCGCCGGAGAAGCCGCGATGGAGTCCAGCGAAGCTCCCGCGCGGCCGGTCATGCCGGCGTTCAGAACCCGCCGCTATGATCCCGCTGAGCTGGAGCGCACGGCGCGGCTCTTGAACGTCCCACGCGAGACGTTGACGCGGCTGTGCTGCCGGTGCGTGGAAAATCTGGCCGAAATCGTGATCGAAGTGGACGCGGAAGCGGGCGAAACCGCCTGCCTGCCCCCGCGTGAGAAGGCCGCCTGCCTGTGGGTGGGCGCGGATAGGCTGTCGATCTGCTGGGATCCGGCGCGGCTGGACGGGGAAGCGGCGCGCGCTCTGTTGAAGGACGCGGCGGCGAACCTCACGCTGCCCGCGCGGCTGATATTGGATAAGGAGAAATGAACTTATGAGCATGGCGATCATTACCGGCGCTTCCTCGGGACTGGGGCGTGAATTTGTGCGCGCCGTTCGGGAGCAGCGGCCGGAAATCGACGAATTTGTGCTGATTGCCCGCCGTCGGGAGCGCATGGAGGCGCTGGCGGCGGAAATGGCGGACAAGAAAGTGACGATCCTGCCGCTGGATCTGGCTTTCTCCGAAAGCTATGACGCGCTGGCGCGTTTCCTTCAGGAGCGCAAGCCGGAGGTCGGGCTGCTGATCAACAACGCGGGTTACGGCATACTGGGCGACATGGCCGAGGGCGACGTGCCCTCTCAGGTGGGCATGGTGACGCTCAACTGCGGCGCGCTGACGGCGCTGTGTACGCAGGTTTTGCCCTATATCCGACAGGGCGGCGTGATCATCAACGTCAGCTCGATCGCGTCGTTCGTGCCCACGCCGCGCATGGCCGTGTACGGCGCGACGAAATCGTTCGTGGCCAGCCTGTCGCGGGCGCTGCGCGAGGAGCTGAAATCGCGCCGTATCAACGTGCTGGCGCTCTGTCCCGCGCCCATGGACACGGAATTTCTGGATGTGGCCGGCATATCGGGCGGCCATTCCAAAACGTTCGACACGCTGCCCCACATTCCGGCCTCTCTGGCCGCGGACGGCGCGGTTCGTCAGGCCTTCCGCGGCAGGGCCGTCTACACGCCGACGGGCTTTTATAAATTCTATCGCGTGCTGGCCAAGCTGCTGCCGCACGCCTGGCTGGTCAAGCTGACGAAGTGCTGAGGAGATGCGCCCATGCTGAACCACAAGGGAACTATAACGCTTACAACGCCCCGCCTGACGCTACGCCGCTTTGAAGTCGCCGACGCGCAGGCCATGTTCGACAATTGGGCGAACGATCCGCGCGTGACGCGCCACCTCACATGGCAGCCGCACGGGCAGGTCGAGAACACGCGCGCGCTGCTCGAGGGCTGGTGCGCCGGCTATGAGCGCGCGGACTATTACAACTGGGCGATCGTCTGCGGCGGCCGTCCGGTGGGCGGGCTGGCCGGTATGCGCCTGAACGAGCGGCACGAATCGGTCGAGCTGGGCTACTGCCTGGGATATGACTGGTGGAACAAAGGATTGATGAGCGAGGCCGTCTGCGCGGTGCGGGACTTTTTCTTTGCGCAGGTCGGCGTTCACCGCATTGAGATCCTCCATGCGCCGCAGAATCCCGCGTCCGGACGCGTCGCGCAGAAGTGCGGCTTCGTCCGCGAGGGCGTGCTGCGCGAGAGCCAGAAGCTGCCGGACGGCGCGTTTACTGATCTCGTCGTCTATGCGATGCTGCGCCGCGACTGGGAAGCGATGAAGTAAAGCGCGCGATAAAGTGAAAAATCAAGCCGCCGCTCCGGCCATGACCGTGAGCGGCGGTTTGATGTATAATCGGGCTTTGAAGGGGTGATGCGCGGGCTGTTCATGCGGCCGAGCATTTTTTATGCTTTGCCGGAGTGAAACGCAGCTTTCCGCTCTCTTTTAAGCGGAAGTTCATCGATTCTGCGTGGCTTTGCTTTTGGCATTTAAGCGCCGCGTGAAGCCGACCGGCGTTATTTCTTTTCCCAGGGCGCGGAAACCTCCTCGAGCGAGCGCTCGTAGCCGCCGCGCCGGCGATTCCTGCCGACCAGTTCGGGATTGGCATGGCGGTCCTCGAACGACGCGTTGGGATCAATGCCGGGAATCGCGCGCATATTCTGGCCGATGTTGCAGCCCGAGGCGATCAGCTCGGCTTGCAGCGCCTTTACGTCCACAGCGCGCGGGGGGATGTTCTCGGCCAGCGAAATGGCCATGGCGGTGCCGGCGGCCTCGCCCATGTTCAGGCAGGCGAGAATCAGCCGCGAGCCGGACTGCGCGTTCACGTCGGCGGACAGATTGCGCCCGGCGACCAGCAGGTTGTCCAGCTTCTCGGGCACAAGGCAGCGATAGGGGATGTCGTAATAGCCGTTGGTCTCGAACACGGCGTTCTCCATTGATTCGCCGCGGACGTTGACCACGGGCATACCGTTCGGCGGGGGCGTGGTCGCGCCGAAGCCGCCCGCGTTGCAGATGACGTACTGCGTCCTGCCGTCGATCTCCATCTCGGCCCACTTGATGTTGCCGGGGCCGTCGTAGTTGTGTACGTCGTAGCCGTGCGTGCTGATGCAGATCACGTCGTCGAACTTGCGCAGATGCGCGATGTCCTCGGCAGTCAGCACATATTCGCCTATCACGCGGCGGCTTTCGCGCACGCCCATCATCGAGGCGGTGGCGCTCATGTAGCAGTTCTCAAAGCCGGGAATGTACTTTTTGATGAAGCGCACGAGGAAATCGACCTGCTCGCGGCCCTCGCGGAACATGCGGCTCATCTCGCCCATGCGCAGCGGGAAGCAGTTGCGGCTGTGCGCAAGGCAGATGCTCACCTCGTCCCTGCCGCAGTGCTGCGGGCGGCCGGGCAGATGCGTGATCCAGTTGAGGTGATTGTCCACCTCGTAGGGCAGATCGCCGTTCTCAAGCGCCGCGCGGATTGTGCGGATCCACTTGGGATCGGTCTTTTTGAGGTCGGACGAAAGATACGCGTCCCAGTCCACGCCGCCCAGCGTGAACTCCAGCGAGCAGGCCTGACTCATGCCGTCGCCCGGGCGGCCGCTGATCGTGCGCGCGCCGGCGAAGAAGGCCGCGTCGCTGTCGCCCGAAGCGTCCACGACGCGCCGCGCCAGGATCGCCGCGGGGCCGGTTTTCGTCTGCACGACCACGCCTGCGATCGCGCCGTTCTCGACGATGGAATCGATGACCGTGATCTGGAGCAGCACGTCGCAGCCGTACTTTTCCAGCATGCGGTCGAGCACCAGCTTGTGCTTTTCCGGGTCGGTGTTGCGGTGCCAGTGGCCGTCGATCTTCTCCAGCTCGTCGATCATCTCGACGCCCAGTCCGGAGACGAAGTCCAGCGGAATGTTTACCAGTCCCATCGTGGCCAGGCCGCCCAGCGCGCCCATCGACTCGATGAGCAGCGTTTTCCAGCCGCGCTTGCCGGCCGCCATGGCCGCGCCCACGCCGCCCATGCCGCCGCCCACGACCACGACGTCCCACTGGCCGGCGACGGGAATCTCGCGCGAGGCCATTTCAATGCCGTTTTGAGTTTTCTTCAGTTCGATCATGCTGTTCTCCTCCTTATGAAGTGCGTTATCGCTCCGCACGGGCGATGGCTTCGGACGCGCAGTTCCGCGCGCAGCGGCCGCAGCCCACGCATTTGTCGGGATCGATGCGAGCGCCCTCGCGCGTCATGCTGATGGCGCCGCGGCTGCACTCGCTCATGCACATACCGCACAGCGTGCAGCCGTTTGAAACGACGTAAACGATGGAACTCATGGTGCTTTTCCCTCCTGTCGCTCTCTTCAAAATCATCATAGCAGACTTTACAGAGCGCGCACAGCGACAAACAGCGCGTCAATTAGCATTTTTTTGATCTTCTTGGAACAGAAACATTGCGGCGGGCGGCGGCGTGTGCTATAATAGCGGCGCGGAGGTGAGCGGATGCAGGATGAGGACATCGGCGCGTGGTCGGCCGAATACATCAGCCGGACGATCGGTGCGGTGACGCGGCTGACGGGGCTGAGCGTCTGCCTGTACGATCTCAACCGCCTGCGCGCGCTGGAGGGCGTCAGAAGCGTTGCGTCGCGGCATGAGTCGGCCTTCTGCTCGGCGGTGCGGATGCTGCCCGAGGGGCGCGCGGCGTGCATACAGAGCGACGTGATCGAGGGCGTGGCTCAGGCGGAGCGCGAGGGACGCGCCTGTCTGCACACCTGCCATGCCGGCTTGTGCGAGCTGGTTGTGCCCATCATGCTGGAGGATCGCATGATCGGCGAGGCGTTCGTTGGGCAATGCCGTCTCAGGGGCGGTCTGGGCTGGCCGTCGGTCGAGAAGCGGCTCAAGCCGTTCGGCAGGGGTGTTGAGACGCTGAAGGCGCGCTATTACGAGCTGCCCGAGGTCGCGCTGAGCGATCTGTGGGACGCGGCTGCGCTGCTGGACAATTCGTTCCGCTATCTGGTCAGCCGGCTGGGCGAGAACGCGCTTTCCAGCTACTGCGCCGCCTGCGAGCCGACGCACGTCGAGCGCGCGCGCAAGTATATCGACGATCACTTCAGCCTGCCCATCGGTGCGGGCGACGTGGCGCGGGAACTGCACATCACCGCAGCGCACCTGACACGGCTGTTCCGGCGCGCCGTCGGGGAGAGTGTGACCGACTATATCACGCGCCGCCGCATAGAGCGCGCGTGCGAATATCTCAAATCGTCCGAAATCCCGATCGGCAGCCTGGCCGTCAACGTGGGCTTTCCCGATCAGAATTACTTCTCGCGCCGGTTCCGCGCCATGACGGGGCTCAGCCCCAGCGCCTATCGGAAAAAATATCAACAAAACGACACAACGGAGGGTGAATAGCTATGTTTGTCGCCGACGCGCACTGCGATACGCTCTACAGCATCGCCGTACAGAATATGGATCCTGAAAAGTGCATGATTACGCCCGAGCGGCTGGTTCAGGGCGGCGTGGGGCTGCAAACCTTCGCCATGTTCGCCGGCAGTCGCGGCATGAGCGGCCAGCCCTACGAAAAGGGCCGCGCCATGCTGGACAATAAGGATCGGCTGGGCGTGCCGCTCTGTCTGGGCGATCTGCCCGACGAGCCGCCCAAAACGCCGCACGGAATCATTTCCATCGAGGGCGGCGAAATGCTGGAGGGCAGCATCAACCGGCTGTACGAGTTCTATAACGCAGCGCATATCCGCATGATCGCGCTCACCTGGAACCACGAAAACGAAATCGGCTATTCGGCCAAGTCGCAGTCCACGCAGGGACTCAAGCCGTTCGGGCTGGAGCTGCTGCACGAGATGGACTATCTGGGCATACTGGCCGACACGTCGCACCTCAACGAGGCGGGCTTCTGGGACATCGTGGAGCATGCGTCTCTGCCGCCCATCGCCAGCCATTCGAACCTCAAGAAGCTGTGCGGACACTGCCGCAATCTTACCGACGAGCAGGTGAAGGCGATCATCGAAAAGAAGGGCTTCATCGGCATCAACTTCTATTCGAACTTCCTGCGCGAGGGCGAGAAGGCGACGCTGGACGACGTGCTGCGCCATATCGACGGCATCGCCGAGCTGGGCGGCATAGACGTGCTGGGCTTCGGCTCGGATTTCGACGGCATCGACGAGTGGCCGGAGGGACTGGGGAATCCGGGCGACTTCCCGGCGCTGATCAGTCTGCTCATAAAGCACGGCTACAGCGAGAGCGACGTTGAAAAGATCGCCGGCCTGAACCTGTGGAACGTCCTGAAGCGCGCCGAAAAGGCCGGACGCGAGAATCAGAAAAAGGCGTAAGCAAAAGCGCCGCCCGACGGCGGTTTTCGAGAGGATGAAGAGCCATGAATCGTTTTCCGGACCACGCGCGCGTCGTGTTCATCGGCGACAGCATTACCTGCGGCGGCATATGGATCGCCCATATCTACGATTACTATCTGCGCCATTTCCCCAAGAGCGATATTCGGATGTACAACGCGGGCATTTCCGGCGGCTCGACGACCAGCGCGCTGGAATATTACGACCGGGGCAACGGCGAGAACTACAAGCCCACCCACGCCGTCATCATGCTGGGCATGAACGACGTCAATCGCGGCGCGTATGAAATCAAGCCTGAAGAGAACGACATTGCCGACAAAAAGCTCGATAAGCGCATGGAGGCCGTCGGCAATTACGAAAAGCGCCTGCGCGCGCTGACCAGCCTGCTGCTGGAGCGCGGCGTGAAGCTGACCTTCGTCACGCCCACGATCTACGACGAGTCGACCGATCCCCGCGCGCTGGACAAAATCGGCTGCGACGCGGGCCTTGAATATCTGGGCGAGATCAACCGCCGCGTCGCCGCGCAGACCGGCTCGGATTTCGTCAATCTGCACGCGCCCATCCGCTTTTTGAACGCCGCGCATCCCATGATCCGCGTCGACCGCGTACACCCCAACGAGTTCGGCCATGTGTGCATGGCGCATCTGTTCCTGGCTGCGCAGGGGCTGGTGGACGAGCCGACCGCGCTGAGCGTCGATTCGCTGCCCGGCTGGGAGGAGCTGCTGCCCGCCAACCGCGCGCGCTACGAGGCGGAGCGGAAGGTGCGCGTATACTGGAACGCCGAGTGGCTGCTGCTGCGCGATCATCCCGGCACGGAGGAGGAGCGCCGCGCCTATCTGAAGGAGTTCAGAAAGACCGCGCCCAATGAGTTCTGGACGGGACTGGTGGACAATTATTTCGCCCTGGACGGCGACGTCAGGCCCGCGCAGGAGCAGGAAATCGCCTGCGTTGAGGCCTGCCTGAAGCAATAATCAGGCGCAACCGCCTGAATGAAGGAGGAAATAACTTATGGCCAATCAGAATGCGGACGCGGTGCTGAGCCAGTTCACTCAGGCCGCGGAGAAGGAAGCGATCGACGCGAGCAAAAAGCTGCGCGTGGGCATCATCGGCACGGGCGGCATCGCCCATGCTCACATGGCGAGCTATCTCAAGATGCCCGATGTGGAGCTGGTCGCGGCGGCGGAGATCATCCCCGGCCGCGCCGAGGCGTTCTTTGAGGAGTTCGGCGTGAAGGGCGTTCACATCTACGCCGACTATAGGGAAATGCTGGACAAGGAACAGCTGGACGCGGTGAGCATATGCACATACAACCGCCAGCACGCCTGCTGCACAATCGCCGCGCTGGAGCACGGCGTAAACGTGCTGCTCGAAAAGCCCATGTGCGTTACGCTGGACGAAGCCGTCGAAATGCGCCGCGCCGAGAAGAAGAGCGGCAAGGTGCTCTCCATCGGCTTCCAGCCCCGCTTTGACGAGAATATGCAGATGATCAAGCGCATCGTCGAATCCGGCGCGCTGGGCAAGGTGTACTATATCCAGACCGGCGGTGGCCGCCGCCGCGGCATCCCCTGCGCCACCAAGACCAGCTTCATCATGGACGAGACCGCCGGCATCGGCGCGCTGGCCGACATCGGCTGCTATTCGCTCGATATGGTGCTCAACGCCATCGGCTATCCCAAGCCGCTGACCGTCACCGGCTACACCTCCGACTATTTCGGCAAGAACCCGAAATACACCATCCCCGAGCGCGCCGCCGTGTTCAGCGTGGATGATTTCGCCGCGGCGTTCATCCGCCTTGAGGGCGACGTGATCCTCGATTTCCGCATTGCCTGGGCCATGCACGTCGACACCCCCGGCGACACCATTATCTTCGGCACTGAGGGCGCGCTGCGCATCCCCTCGACCGACTGCTGGAACGGCACGGTCGGCGGCCCGATGACGCTCTATCACGACGTGGCCGGCTCGCACGTTCAGACGGTCATCCCGATCGTGCCGCGCAAGGACGATCTGTCCAACTTCGACCGCAAGGTGCGCTCCTTCCTGGACGCTGTGAAGAACGGCACGGCCTCACCGGTGCCCACCAGCCAGATCATCTACAATCAGGCGATCATCGACGGCATATGCCGCTCCGCGAAGGCCGGTCACGAGCTGGCCATCGAAATCCCCGAGGTCTGATCAGCCGCAATGCGCGCGGGAGACGCTTTTCTTTTCAGCGTCTCCCGCGCGTTTTTTTATGCCGGCGGGAGTTCCGCGTTTCCGCGCCTGAACGTCCTGATGCGGCATGGTTAGGCTTTTGCGGTGTGCTGAAGTGCATTCGCCGGTCATGGCGCGTATGGCGCGGTGGTCGGCACTTTGTCGGACTGCGGCGATTTGTCGCAAAGCTGGCTTTTACTCAT
>CAKTXR010000021.1 GCA_934631025.1 uncultured Clostridia bacterium | reverse complement strand
TGCGCCTTCAGGGACTCGAACCCTGGACACCCTGATTAAGAGTCAGGTGCTCTACCAGCTGAGCTAAAGGCGCATATCCAACGAACAGGATATATTATACGCCCAGCCCGCCCGATTGTCAATGATTTCCGGCGTTAATTTTTGCATTTTCTCCGATCAGCCGATCGACCGGCCCGTCGCCCGTGCGCAGAAGCGCCTCCAGAATCTGCGCGTCGGTCAGCCATGCCGCTATGCGCAGCTTCTCGTCCAGGCAGACGTAGAGATGCGGCCGCCGGGGCGATACCGGCGCAAGCGCCGCGCTCAGCAGCGTATCGCCCGTCACGGCCAGACACCTTGCCGGCATCACGCCTTCGCGCGCCAGCTCGCCGCGCCGGTCGACCAGACTTTCGAGCGCCGCAAACCGCGCTTCGTGCAGCTCGTGCGGCGCGCCGGTGAGTATGAACAGCGCGGCCAGAAGCGGCGTGACGTTGAACGGCCTGTTCCTAATCGTCCGCGCGGAAAGAAGCAGCAGGCCGGCGCTCGCAATCAGCCCCAGCCGCACGCCCCAGTGCGCCGCGCGCTCCGGCTTCATGAAGCGCGCCAGCACGCCGCACACAATCCTCCCGCCGTCCATGGGCAGCGCGGGCAGGAGATTGAACAACAGCAGCGCCAGATTGACGCGCACCGGCATACTCAGTCCGCGCACCCCCGCCGACGCCGCCGCCACGCCCGAGAGCACCAGCAGCAGATTGACCGCCGGCCCGGCCAGCGCCGTGGCTATGAGCTGAGCGGGCCGCAGCCCCCAGACGCTCTCCAGACGCGCCGCGCCGCCCACCGGCATCAGCTCCAGCTCGACCACGCGTACGCGCAATAGCCGCGCCATCAGCATATGCCCCATCTCGTGCAGCAGCACGCACACCGTGAGCACGGCCGCCTCGCGCCCGCCGCCCAGCCAGCAGGCGATCAGCAGCATGGGCAGCGTCAGCGGGTTCAGCCGCACCGGCACGCCGCAGACGATCCCCAGCTTCACGCCTTCAGGCGCGCCGTCGGATCGACGGGCCGCTGATTTTCGCGCGCTTCAAAGTAGACGCGCCCCTCTTCCTGCGCGGCATGGCCGATCACATCGCCCGCCTCGACGCTCTGCCCCACCTGCACCACCGCGTCCGCGAGATAGCCGTAGGCCGTTTCGCCGCCGTCATGCTCGATCAGCACGACCCAGTCGCCGCTCATGCCCTGCGAGGCCGCCGTCACGCGCCCCGCCGCCGCCGCGATCACGTCCGCGCCGCCCGCGCAGCTGTATTCCAGCCACGGCTGCTCCGCGCTGTAGCCGTGCGTAATTTCGCCGTTCACCGGCGGATAGAGCGTCTCGCCGTCGCTCAGGTTCAGGAATACCAGCGCCGTCTCGGGCACCAGCGCTCGCACGAAGCTCAGATTGCCGATGCGCTCGCCCCAGTCCACGCGCATGGTCATGGCCTGCTTGAGTCCGCTCAGCGCCTTCGTGCTCCACGGCGCGTCGATCTGGCGCACGGCCAGCACGCACAGGAGCAGCGCTCCGGCAATGGCCGTGTTGCGGATCAGCTTTTCGCCGATGCTCAACGCCGAGCCGCGGCTCTTGCGCCGTCCCCTCTTCTGCCTGGGATGGGGCAGCACCTCCCAGCCGGGCCGCTCCTCATGCTGCGCGTCCTGCGCTGTCTGCGCGCGCGTCTCGCCCGCCGCCGTATGAATTTTCAGCCGATCATTGCTCTTTTCCATATCGCACCCTCCTGTCGTCACAATGTATGCAGCGTTCGGGGGCAGACATGACACGTCCCGCCTGTTCGCCCGCTTTCAGGCCTGCGCTTCATCTTCCTCCTCCCTGTCTTTCAAGGCTCCATTACTTTTTCAGATCCTCCCACGCTGCGGCAAAAGGGCCGCGTGATCCGCACCTTACATATTGCTAATAAAATCAGCACTGCTCCCTACGCACAAACCATCGCCGCAAAAAGCAACGCCCCAGAACAGAAGCATCACCGCCCCCCACAGCACTCAGATACACGAAAAGACCCCGCCGAGTCCAATTTATGCTCGGCAGGGTGGATTTGTATACTTCCAAGTTTTCTCACGTTGCGCGACAGCAGGCGAAACCGACACTGCCGACACAGAGGGCTTTCCATATTCGACCCGCCGCCATAACTGTACTTTCTCGCCTTGCATATTTACAGGCGAAATCAGCACTGTTACCTACGCCCAAACCACTGCCGCAAAAAGCACTGCCTCCGAACAAAAACGCCGACGCGTCGCAGCACTCGGGTACACGGAAAGACCCGTCCGGCTCCAATTTATGGCCGGACGGGTCGGGCTGTATAGAGATGTTATCTGCACGCTCCAACGTCCAGACTCGAGCCGCCCCCAAGCGGCGCGGAGTCGGGTTGCACGCGCGAAGCGGTCTGGAAACCGCACTGCGGCACGGAAAGACCTGACCGGCTCCAATTTATGGCCGGTCAGGTCGGGCTGTATATAGATGTTATCTATCCGCACCAACGTCCAGACTCGAAGCGCCCTCAAGCGCTGAAGAGTCGGGTTGCGTACGCGAAGCGGTGTGATTCCGGCTCAGCCGGCGGGTTGCACGCGCGAAGCGGAGAGGATGCCGCACTGCGGCTAGCGAACCAGTTTGGCGGGATTGATGGTGGGGCGGGCCTGACGCGCTACGCCGGCGCGGGAACGCATCGCCACATTGCACACCAGACCGACACCCATGATGTTCGTGATGTAGTTCGAGCCGCCGTAGCTCACGAACGGCAGCGGTATGCCCGTGACCGGCATCAGGCCGATAACCATCGATATGTTCTCGAATATGTGGAAGAACATCATCGCCATAACGCCGATGATCAGATAGCAGCCGAACGTGTCCTCGGCGTGATTGGCCAGATACATCATGCGCAGCAGCATCGCCAGATACAGCAGGATCATCAATCCGCCGCCCACAAAGCCGAACGTCTCGCAGACCACGGCGAATATGAAGTCGGTGTGATCGTCGGGCACATAGTTGAGCGCGGCAAAGTTGCCAACTGAGAACAGCCCCTTGCCCCATAGGCCGCCCGAGCCGAGCATCAGGCGCGCGTTGTAGGTCTGCATGCCGGAATTGTTGATGTCGTAATCCGGATTGAGCCACACCTGTATGCGGTCGACGCGGAAGTTGTCCGAAAAGTTCAGCACATACCACGCCGCGACGACCAGAATCACGCCGATACAGATCGTGCCGACAACCAGCTTGTAGTTCGTGCCCGAAGCCCAGATCAGAATCGCGTAAATCGCGACGTATACCAGCGCCGTGCCCACGTCCGGCTGTATGACGATCAGAATCAGCGGCAGGCCCACATAGCAGCTCATGCGGATCAGCTCGGACAGCGTCTTAATCGGCTTTTCGCGGCTGGCAAACACCTGCGCCAGCGCGATGATGATGGCGATCTTGCCGAACTCCGCCGGCTGGAACGTGCGGCCCGAGCCCCACTGGAAGAACATATTCGCCGCGCCGCGCCCCACCTCTGTGGTGAACTTGACCAGCGCCAGCACGATGACGTTGCCCCAGTAGAACAAATTCTTCCAGCGCCCGTACAGTCTGTAGTCGAAATACGTCACGCCGGCCAGCACGACCATGCCCGCGCACACCCAGAAAAACTGAAGGCGCGGATAATACAGCGACTGCGTGGTGATCTTCTCGAGGAAGCTCATCTCAACGCCCTCTTCGACCGGACTGCCCGTCGCGGCGAAGATCGACACGATGCCCCACATCGACATCACCAGCACCATGATGACCAGCGGCCATTCGAAATGCCGGAACAGACCCTTGCGGTAGCGGCTCTTTTTAATGTCGCTCCACAGCGCCGCAAAGCGCCCCGATTCCGTCTGTTCCTTTCGCTTGCCAAAAAGCTTCATCTTATATTCCTATCCTGTGTCCTTTCCTCATCCGCGCAGCCGCTGGATAAGCGACGGCCGTCTGGGCATTTCAAACGGCACGTCCTCGCCCATGAGCCTGCGCGCCATGCGCTCGAACGCCGCGGCTGCCTCGCCCTTGTCCAGCGCCAGCGGCCTGCCCGCCTGCGCCGCGTCGTAAAACGCCCTGTCCTCGCCCAGCTGGCCGAGAAGCGCCATGTGGAGCCGCTCTGAAAGCGCCTGCCCCGGCATGGGTTCTCCGCGCTTTATTCTGCGCGCTCTCATGCGGTTGACTACCAGCAGTCTTTCGCGGACGCCCGCCTGATCGAGCAGCGCCCCCACGCGCTCGGCGTCGCGCACGCAGATCGCGTCCTCATTGGTCACGACGATCGCCTTCTCGGCCGGCGCAATGGCCGTGCGGAAGCCCGCGTCCACGCCGGCGGGGCAATCGATGATGATATAGTCGTATTTGGCCTTGAGCCGCCGCACCGTGTCCGCCATGGCTGCCGGCTTGACGGCCGAAGCGTCCCGCAGCGCCGCCGCCGCGATGAGGAAGAGATTGTCCGCGCAGCGCGCCTTGACGATCGCCTGCTTTACGCGGCAGTTGCCCTCGATCACGTCGGTCAGATCGTACACCACGTTGTTTTCAAGGCCGAGCAGCACGTCCAGACTGCGCAGCCCCGTGTCCGCGTCGATCAGCAGCACGCTTTTGCCCTTCACGGCCAGCGCCGCCGCCAGATTGACCGCAACCGTCGATTTGCCGGCGCCGCCCTTGCCCGAGGTCACAACCAGCGCTTCGCCCATGGCGTTTCCCTCCTATTCGGCCAACGAGTTTTCATTCGCGATGACCGTCGATTCCGTTTCCTCCAGGCTCTCCAGATACGCGTCGGAGACCGTCCAGGCCGCCTTGGCCGTATGGGAGCCGGCGTAACCGTTCTGAACGTAGACCACGACGACGATCTTCGGATTTTCGATCGGCGCATAGGACACCAGCCATGCGTTGTTTTCAACGTCCAGCTCGGTACGCTGCGACGTACCGGTTTTCGCAGCCGGCGTGTATTTCGCGCCCGAGAAGTACTTGGTCGCCGTGCCTTCCTCGCCCGCCGACACGTCCTCCATGCCCCGCCGGATGGCCGCGAGATATTCGTCCGCGCCCTCTATGACGTTGGCCACGACCGGCTGCTTTTCCAGCACGATTTCGCCGGTCGGCGAGATGATCTTGTCCACGATCTGCGCGTTGTAGACCGTGCCGCCGTTGGCGATGGCCGAGACGTAGCGCGCGACCGATATGGGGGTCACCTGCGTGATCGACTGGCCGATGGCCGCCATGATCGTTTCGGAGGCCGTCCAGCGCAGGTCGTTGATCATGTAATAGAAAACGTTACCGAGCAGGTGATTGGCGATGTAGCTGCGCGGGATGCCCAGCTCCACCTGAAGGATCTCGTAGATCTTGCTCGTCCACTGATCCTTGGCCAGATCGCTGTCGGCCAGATCGAGGATCATCTTGGCGGCCTCCGCCATTTTGTCCTCGTCATAGTGATCGCCGCGGTCAGACGCGATTTCCCTGAACTGCGCGATGATCGAATTGTAGGCGATGATCGGCTTGGAGGTGTACTGATCGTTCACGGCGCGATCCGCGTCGTACAGCTTGTCCTGACTGCCGATGAAGGGCGTGGCCTCGCCGTTCAGCTCGATGCCGGTTTTCGAGGTCAGACCCAGCTGAGCGCCCCATTTGTTCAGATCGTTGATGCCCAGCCGGAAGCCGATTTCATAAAAGAAATAGTTGCACGAGTGCGCCAGCGCCTTGGTGATGTCCTGATCGGAGTGCTTCCAGATCTGGTTGAGCGCGATCCAGCAGCGCGGGCCGCGGCGGGAGGTATCCAGGCCCTCGTAATAGCCGCCGTCGGAAATGCGCTCGTCCAGCGTGAGCTTGCCCTCCATGAGCGCGCCCAGCGCCGTGACCATCTTGAAGATCGAGCCGGGGGTATCGCGCGTACCGATGGCGCGGTTGAGCATGGGCGCGTTCTTGTCGGTGACCAGCTGGTTCCAGTATTCCTTGTCCAGCTCGCCCTCGAACATGCTCAGGTCGAACGTCGGGGCGCTGGCCAGCGCCAGCACGCGGCCGGTGTTGCAGTCCATGGCTACGAGCGCGCCGGTTTCGGCCAGCTGAATTTCGCGGTCCTGCTCCTCATACTGCGCGAGGATCTCCTCATTGTCCTTGAGCCAGTGCTCCTGCGTCATGAGGACTTCCTGCTCGGCGTGGATCGTCTCGATCACGTCCTCGAGCGCCTGCTGCGCCACGGCCTGAAGCGAAATGTTCAGCGTGGTAACGACGCTGTTGCCATCCACCGGCGGCTCATAGGACAATTCGCGCACGACCTTGCCCTTTCGATTGACCTCCACCTTGCGGGTGCCCTGCCTGTAAGAAACATACTGGGAGAGCTGATCCTCCAGCGAGGATTCCAGTCCGCTTGAGCCGACCAGCGCGTCGTTCGGATAGCCCTTTTCCTGATAGGCGGCCAGCGTCTCCTCGGAGGAAATCTTCGACACATAGCCGATGTTGTGCGCGGCCAGCTCCTTCTGCGGATAGACGCGCGTCGAACTTTCGGACACGTCCACGCCCATCAGGTCGCCCGCCTCGGCCTCGATGCGGCAGACGCACTCGTAGCCCACGTCCTCGGCGATGGTGACGGCGTTGCCGGTAAAGTTGTTCATGCGCTGCTTCTGCCAGACGGAGAGCACCTTGATCTTCTGCTCCTCGGTCAGCGTGTCGGGCAGCTGATAATTTTCGCACAGCGTGTCGAACAGCTTCTCAACGGGGTATCTCGTCTCGTTGGAGAGATAGAAATTGCTGCGCCACTGCTTGATGCGCGATTTGTCCGCCGCCTCGGTGCTCGCGCCGGTGTTGAAGCGCCACTCGCCGTCCTCGCCGCGCTCGAGCCAGAACTCGGTGGTCAGCGTTTTGCCGCTGCCCTCGATGATCTCTATCGCGCGGATGATGGCCTGCGTGTACTGCGCGCGCGCCGCGTCGGAGGTCTGCGTGGGATCGCGATAAAACGTCACGTTGTAGCTGCCGCGGTCGTAGGCCAGCGGAATCATGTTCGTGTCATAGATCGTGCCGCGCTTGCCGTAGAGCTGATAGGTCTTTGTCGAGCGTTGCTCGGCCAATGCGATATAGTCGTCCTGATGGACGAGCTGCATATTGCCCAGTTTGAATATCATGGCGGCGAAAAGCGCCGTCAGCACGGCCAGCAGGATCGCCATGCGGAGCCTTGTGGGTTTCATCGTTTTTCCCTCCTTTGCGGGGTCAGTCGTTTAAGTTTATCGCGTATAGTAGGGATTACCCGGCTTCAGCACGCGCTTGAGTCCCGTATGCAGTCCCCATGTGAGGAGCACATACACCGGCCAGCGGCAGAGCGAACGCACCAGCAGCGCGCTGTCGAACTGCGCCGCGCTGAGCACGACGTATACGTCCATCACCAGCTCATATAAAAGGAAGCACACCGCCGCGGAAATCACCGGACAGAGCCTGTTCGTCCACATGAGCCGGCCGAACCAGCCGCCCGCATAGCCCAAAAGCGTGCAGATCGCCGTCATCAGGCCCAGCGGCGTGCCGACGGAAATGTCGATCGCCAGCCCGACGATCATGCCGAAGAGCACGCCGCGCGTGCGCCCCAGCAGCAGCCCCAGACAATGCACCAGCAAGAGCGACAAAACCGGCAGCAGCCAGAACGACGTAAACTGCGGCAGAATCGCCGTGTCCAGCAGAAACGCCGCCACGGCCAGCACAATGGGAAGCAATCGTTTTATCATCTGTCGTATCTCCCCGACGGGATCAATGCGCCCGTCCTTCAATGATCACTGTTCCGTTCTCACCTGTGAAAGCCGCCGATTCGGCAGAGCTTTGTTCGCCGCCGCTCGGGCACGCGCAAGCCGCATTCCGTTTCGGCAGTACAGTAGCTGCACTGCCCGCTATGCAGCTTTCCAATAACCGCTTTCCCGAACCAAAGCGCTTACGCCGCGCCGTCGCTCGCGTACACGGAGAGACTTGACCGGCTCTGATTTATGGTCGGGCAAGTCGGGCTGTATAGCGATCATACCTACTTGCACAAACGTCCAGATTCGAAGCGCCCTCAAGCGCTGAAGAATCGGGTTGCGTGCGCGAAGCGGAGAGGAAACCGCACTGCGGTCGTGAAGCGGTGTGAGTGCAGGCTCAGCCTGCTCAGCTTGCCGCCCAGGTGTCCTCCAGGAAGTCGCCCTGCTCGACCGGTTCGGCGGTTTCTCCGGCGGCCGGCGCAACGGTCGGCATCGCCCAGTTGTTGGGCTGATTGTCAACTGGCGCGGTCGTCGCGTTCGGGTCGGGCGTGGCGTTGGGATCGGGCGTGGCCGTCGGCTGTGCGCGCGTGGTCGCCTGCGGCAGAGACGGCAGATTGTTGTCGCGATCCACCTCGACCACCGTCTGCAGGACCAGCACCTCTTCAATGTGCTGGAAATCCGCCGCCGGCTTGATCGACAGATACTGACTCGACGTGTCCGACTGACGGCTGACCTCGCTCACCGTGCCCACAACCAGACCCTTCGGGTATACGCCGTCCAGACCGGACGTGACCACCGAATCGCCGGGCATGATGTCGTTGACCGAGGGCACATAGTACATCCGGCAGGTGTCGTCGTCCGAGGCGGCGGTCAGCTGGCCGCGCATCACGCCGTTGTCGCGCGTGCGCTCGATCAGACAGGACACCGCGCTGTCGCCGTTGATGATGCAGATCACCTTGGCATAGTTCAGGCCCGCTTCGTAAACGCGCCCGACCAGCCCGTCCGCGCTGATGACCGCCATGCCCTTCGACACGCCTGAAAGCGTGCCGCGGTTGATGGAGAACAGATCGAACCAGCGCCCCGCCTCCTTGGCGATGACCCTGGCATAGATCGGATTCAGCTCCTCGTAGCGACTCTGCGCGTCCAGAAGCGCCTTGAGACGATCGTTCTCTCGCGCTTCCTCCTCCAGCTGGGTATACTGATACTGAAGCTGCATATAGTCGATTTGCAGCTGCTCGTAATCGCCGCGCAGCTTGTCCACGTCGGCCAAGTCGCTGAACCACGACTTCACCCAGCGCGTCGCCGAGGACACCGCATTCTGCACAGGAGAAATCAGCGAACCGGCCGCGTTCTCCGGAATCGAAATTTCGCCCTGCACCTTCGCGTATATGAAGAAGGCGATGGCCAGCGCCGCGCCGCCGACCAGCACGCCGTAGACAATGCGTCCCACGCGGCCGGACTGACGCTTCTTCTTTTTGCGCACGGGCTTCTGAACCGGCCTGCGCCCCGCCGGCGCGCCCGCCGGCCTTTTCTTCTTTTTAGGCGCCTGGTTATTTTCCATGGCGTTTTCCTCTCTTTTGCGTATTACTCGCCCGTCGTTTCCGCCGCGCCGGCGCGAATCAGCGTGGACAGCAGCCGGTCGTCCGCCGCCGCCGCGCCCAGCCCGATCGCCGCGTCGTCCTCCGGGTGCGCGCTCATGCGAACGTCCAGCCCCGTTTCCTTCTCAAGGCGCTTGTCCAGCCCGTCCAGCAGCGCGCCGCCGCCGCTGATGAGGATGCCCTCGTCGCGAATATCGGCCGCCATTTCCGCCGGCACGTTATACAGCGCGCTCTTCACCGCGTCCACAAGGCGGCAAATCGGCTCGTCCAGCGCCTTTTTCACATCGAGCGGCGTGATTTGCAGCGACATGGGCTTGCCCGTCGCCGCGTTCTTGCCCCGCAGCAGCACGGGATCTTCGGCGGAATCGATGTTTTCCTCGCTCACCGTGCCGATTTCGCGCTTGATCTGCTCGGCGGTGCGCATACCGATCACCAGACCGTGCTCGCGCCAGAACCAGCGCACGACGGCCTCGTCCATATCCTGCCCGCCATAGCGCAGCGTGCGCAGCGCCGCGATGCCGCTCATGCTCAGCACCGCAATCTCGCTCACGCCGCCGCCCAGCGTCACAATGAGCCGTCCCTTCGGCCTTGAAATGTCCACGTCCGCGCCGACGGCCGCCGCAACCGGCGTGCGCACCGCCGCAACCTTCTTCGCGCCGGTGGCGTTCATCGCCTGAAAGAGCGCCGCGCGCTCCACCTTGCTCGCGCCGCCGGTCAAATTGGTCACCAGCGTCGCCTTGTCCATGGGCTTCTTGCGCTCGGTCGCCTTCTCGGCCAGCGCCACCATGACCAGCGCCGCCATTTCAACGTCGCCCACAGCGCCCTGCTGCACCGGCGAAACCAGCACGGCCTTGTCGCCGGCTCGTCCGGACATGGCGCGCGCCTCCGCGCCCACGCACAATACGTCGGTCATGTTTTCGGCGTTCAGCAGCACGCGCGTCGGCTCGCGCAGCACAACCTCGCCCTCGGAATTCAAAAAGATCGTCGTGTTCATCGATCCCAGATCGACGCCCATTCCCTCCGCACCAAATATCGGCATAATATCCTCCGGCCCGTCAGGCCATAATTCTGTTGAGACGCTCGGCCAGCTTTTCCGTCGGCAGGCCGATGACATTGTTATAGGAGCCATCATAGCCCGAAACGAACGCCGCCGCGCCGCCCTGGATCGCATAAGCGCCCGCCTTGTCGCGCGGCTCGCCCGTGGCGACGTAGGCGGCGATTTCCTCGTCTGAAAGCGGCCTGAACGTCACGCGCGTGCACTCCACATCCACGCTCATCGTCCCCGCCGCCGTGTCGATCACGCACAGGCCGGTATAGACCTCGTGACTGCGGCCCGAAAGCGCGCGCAGCATGGCCGCGGCCTCGCCGTCGCTCTTCGGCTTGCCCAGCGGCCGCTCGTCCAGCGACACCAGCGTGTCGGCGGCGATCACGATCTCGCCGTCATGGCAGAGCCCCGCCGCCGCGCGGCCCTTGCGCTCGGCCAGCACGCCCACAATATCGCGCGCGCAGCCCTCGACGTTTTCGTCCACGTCGGGCGCGAGCACAGTAAATTCATAGCCCATCGCGCCCAGCAGCTTCCGCCTGCGCGGCGAGCCGGACGCGAGGATAATTTTTTGACGCTGATTTTTTCCATATTGTTCAGCCATAACGCGGCTCCTTTATCGATGAATACAGTATCTCTTGTACATTATAGCATACTTTGCGCGCAGAAAAAACAACCTAAGCGAAATCGCCTGTAAATTGTCAAATTAGAGCGCGGCCAAAAATTCCTTCCGACGCGAAAACGGCGCTCTTTCCGCCGCTCGGCGAAAACTGGCTGGATAAGCGGCCGCGCGCGGCGACATTCTAAAGCGTGTCTTACATGGACGCGAAACAGCGCAGGAAGGATCTGATTTCATATGGACATCTCCCCGTCCCGAAAGAAAGCGCTCGGCTGGCTGCTGGCGGCCTTCACGGCGCTTCTGCTCTCCTCCGAGCCGGTCGCACAGTTGTGCGCGCTGCCCGAGGAGCTGACGCTCTCGCAGGGCGCGACGACGCGCTTCAATCTGAACTGGCCCATCACCGCCTCGATCGATCAGGCGCAGACCGTGCTCTCCGGCCTGAACGAAACGCTCGACGACGTGACCTCGGTCAGCCTGACCGGCGAGGAAACCGGACAAGCCACCGTCACATTCCGCCTGATGGGCGTGCTGCCGGTCAAAAAAGTGGCCGTCTCCGTCGGCGAGGCGCGCACGGTGGTACCGGGCGGTCAGTCGGTGGGCATCGCCATGACGACGCGCGGCGTGGTCGTGGTCGGCCTGTCCGATCCCGGCGGCACGGTGGCCTCTCCGGCGCGGCTGGCGGGCGTGCGGCCGGGCGACGTTGTGACGGACGTCGACGGCGAAGCGCTCACGAGCGCAGCTGACCTGAGCGAGCGCGTGTCGGCGGGCAGGTCGGTCACGCTGACCATACAGCGCGGCGGCCGCGCGCTGAGCGTGCCGGTCACGCCGGTTCAGGACGGCAGCGGCAAGAGCCGGCTCGGCCTGTGGGTGCGCGACAGCACGGCGGGCGTCGGCACGCTGACGTTTTTTGATCCGGAAAGCGGCGTTTACGGCGCGCTCGGCCACGCGATCACCGACGCGGACACCGGCGTGATCCTGCCCATCGACAGCGGCAGCCTGATCGAAAGCCGCATCACCGAAATCGAGCGCGGCGAAAAGGGCAAGCCGGGCGAGCTGATCGGGCGCTTCGGCGCGGCCAGCCCCGTACTGGGCACGATCGACTCAAACGGCTCGCGCGGCATATACGGCAAAATCGACGGCAAGGTGGTCAACGCGCTCTATCCGAACGGCGTGCCGGTCATGGCCTCGGGCGAGGTCAGGCCGGGCAGAGCGCAGCTTTTGACCACGCTGGACGAGCGCGGCGTGCGCGCCTATGAGTGCGAAATCGTGCGTTTGACCGATTCCGAATCGTCGGAGCGCGGCTTCGTCGTGCGCGTCACCGATCCCGAGCTGCTCGCGCGCACGGGCGGCATCGTGCAGGGCATGAGCGGCAGCCCCATCCTGCAAAACGGAAAGCTGGCCGGCGCGGTCACGCACGTTTTCGTGAGCGACCCCACGCAGGGCTACGGCATATTCATCGAGAACATGCTGGACGCAGCGCGGGAAAAGAGCGCCGCGTGAACGGAAAAAGCCGCGCCGTCCCTCTGGCGGATTCAGAGGAACGGCGCGGCGGCTTTTCTTCATTACGCAAAGCAGGCGCGTCCTTCATGGCGTCTCCACGGATTTTCGATATTCCGCTGGGGTCATGCCCACGCATTTTTTGAACGTCCTGATGAAAAACGACACGCTCATATAGCAGACCGCCTGACTGGTGTCTTTGACGCTCATGCCCTCGCCCAGCAGTCTTTTCGCTTCGTCCATCCTGAGCTTTGTCAGATATTCCTTAAAGGTCATGCCCGTTTCCGCGCGCACGATCTGTTCAATGCGCCGCACCGACAGGCCGAACGTCTCCTCCATCTCGGCCAGGCACAGCCCATACTCTCGAAAGTGCGTCTGTATGTGCGCCAAAAGCAGCGCCCTGCAATCGTCGTCCCGCTCGTCCTTCTGATTCTGAAAATCGGCGCACAGGCGATCCAGCAGTGCAAACGACCTTTCTCTGATTTTCGAAGGCTGATTGTAGAGCAGCACGACGCTCAGGTTGTCCTCCGGCATACGAATCCCGTTCTTCGCCGCGAATCGGATAATGGCATTGATAACGTCGCTGTAAGCGCAGCTGCGAATCAGCACCGACGGATTCGCCTCTTCAATCTGATCAAAACAGAGCGCCAGCGATTCGCGCGCCTGCTCGCTCTGCCCCTCCCGAATCTGGAGCAGCAGCTGGTTCAGGATCGCTTCGTCATACCATTCCCGCCTTGCGTCGCGCACACCGCGCGTCTCCGCCCTGAGACCGGCGACCGCCGCCGCAAAGGAATCCGGAATGTGATTGTAGGTATCCGTTATGGTGCCCGCGCTCAGCGCCGCCCTGATTTCAAGCGCGTCGAGCAGCTCCCGAAGCAGCTCGGCCGCAAAGCTCATATCGTGCGCGCCGCTGAAGGAGACCACCACCGCAATCAGCGCCTCATAGGGAAGATGAACGGCACACAGCTGAACCTCACGATCGCCCATCTCGGCAATCTGATCGAACAGCGCATCCAGCGGACACTTGTCCTGAAAGGCAATGCAGATAACGCCAAAGCGCCGCCCTTCCTCGAAGAGATGACTTTCCTCCGCCGACAGCTGCGGCAAAAAGTGCAGATTGCCCGTCAGCGCCAGCATCGCCATGGATTCCTCATTCTGGCGGTGCTGTCGTTCCAGCCACGCCATGCGTTCCTGGAGCTGTTCCTGAGTAATCCTGTTGTTCTCCAGGCTCTGCTTCAAAAGGCGCTGAATGGCGTTGAATTCATCCTCTCCGCACGGCGTCTTGCCGGCAAAGCCGTTCATAAGCTCCCGAATCGGCCGGTACGCCTTCTTCGCCGTCATGATCGCCAGCACGCACGCCAGCGCAAACGCGGCGATCATCACGCACCAGAAAATGCTGGCATAGGCGATCAGGCCGCTGTATGGCAAGCCGCCCTCGCTGACCAGCTCAACGCCAACGCCGCTCTTTCCCATACAGGCGCTCCATGCGCTTCCCCCGCCGGCCTGCCCATAGACGCACCGATCCCGCCATGTCAGGCGAATCTCTCCCTCAAAGCTGCCGCCGATCAGCGCGATCTGCTGCCCGACCTTGTTCCTGTCGGCAATGAAGCTCACAAAGGCCGTCGCGTCAGCCATATAATCGTGACTGATCGGATAGCAGAAGAGCAGATTGTCGTTCCCAAGCCGAATTACCGTCCTTTCCTTCAGCGATAAAATCTCCTCATAAAGCGTTTCGGCCTCCTGCGCTGTGCCGCACCCCAGATAGAGCGTCGCCATGACCGAAAAGCGGCTGGTCGTCCTGTCCGGCAATAGATAGGCCGAGTCCTTTCCTCTATAGAGCAGAAAGAAGCGGCTGATCAGCGGCGTATAGCTGCCATACTTTTTGAGGCTGTCCAGCATCTCCACTTCGCGGAATTTGTGTTTCTCGATATATGACAGCTTATATTCCGGAAGGCTCGCAATTTCATGCGCGATGCCCTGCATGACCTCCATCTGCGTATCGATGTTGTCCGCAATCCCCTGGATCCGCTTTTCGATCTCCTCCGCCGCCACCTGATTGATCTCGTGCGCCGATACGCTGAATATGGCGATGCCTGTCACGGAACAGATCAGCGCTGCAAACATCATATATGACGCAATATACTTTTTCAGCACGCTCTTATTACGCAGCAGACCCTTCAGCATACCCATCAATCCGTCTCCTTATCGTCTCGCAATCGGCCGTCAGCGCCGTAATACGCGCCAAGCGCCTTGAGTCCGGCCGCGTCGGGCCGTCCTGCGCACAGGCAGAAATCATCCATCACAGCCGGAAGCCCCTCCCCGCGCGCGCCGTCCCGAGCGCCTGCAAGCGTGATCGTCCCCTCGCCGCTCGCCCAGCCGCGGGCCTGCGGCACATCGAGCGTCAGCGTATGCTCGCCAAAGTTGAACGCAATCTCCACCCGCCCGCAAAGCGCGTTGACGCTCACGCACAAATGCATCCAGCGCCCCGTCATCGTCCGGGGCCGCTGAACGAGGATCAGGCTGTCCATGCTGCGCCGCTCCTCCGGCGCCAGCGTCAGCGTCAGATATTGCGAACAGTTTCCATAGGGCGACAGCGCCAGCGTCATGACGCTCCGCCCGTCCGCATCCTGAATATCCGCAATGGGCGCGCTCACCTTTTCGCCGGTCAGCAGCTTTATCCAAAGCATCAGAGAAAATCCCGCCTTGAGAGCCGGCGTTTTCATCGACAGACAGCCGTCCTCAAAGCACATTCCCGCGCCCCGCACGCCCCTGACTCGATACAGCTTTCCATAGACGCGCGTTCCCTCCGGCGCGCTTTCCGCTTCCTCAAACGAGCGATAGACCAGCGGCCGAAGCGCCGAAAAGCATTGCAAAAAATCGCCCGTCTCCTCGCGCCAGACCGTCTCTCCCGCCGCGCCCGTCTCGACCGGTCTCGGCCTTTCGTCCCCATCGTTGGGAAAGAACCCCCGCGGAACTCGGCCCGTCCAGCATTCGGGAGCTTCAAGCCCCAGCGCGCGCGCCGCAATCGGCGCAACGTCCCGCGTCATCATGTCCGCGATTTCGCCCCGACAGACGCCGCCGCCCGCCGCCGCAAAATACACATACTTTTCCTCATCCGAATCGCCGCCGTGATTTCCGCCCATATCTGCGTTGAATCGCGCGCGGGTTCCGCCATGATCGGCCGTGACCATCACCAGCGTCTCTTCAAGCACTCCCTTCGCCTTCAGCGCGCCGGTCATCCGGCCGATGAGCGCGTCTATCCGCGCAATGGCGTCGAGCTGCGCCGGCGTGCCGTAGCCGCAGCGATGTCCCACGCCGTCCGCCGCGTCAAACTGGAAAAAGATCATCTGAAAATCCGTCTCCATGATATACCGAACGGCCCGCTCCGTCAAGTCGTCCGCCGATCCGCTGAATTTTTCAACGCCGCAGCCGTCCTCGATAATCCCCGTGTTGATCGCCGCCCATTCGCAGAAAGAGGCCAGCCCTGCCGCCGGACGCGCTTCATGAATCAGCCGGAACACGGACGGATAAGGCGAATCCGCCGGATAGGGATTGTGGCTGACCCGCCAGTTGGTCAGCTGATGCGCCTGACAGCTCACGCCATGCAGCATACTGCCCCAGCATTCGGCGCTGATCGACGGAAGCTCCGTCAGCGCCCGATGACAGACCCTCCCCCGCGCGGCGATCGCGTCGATATTCGGCGTTTGAGCCTTTTCGATAAAGACGCCGCCGCCGTCTATCCCAAACAGCACGACGCGTCTGCATAATCTCTGTGTTTCCATGCCGCATCCTCCTGTACGCTTTAACTTTCCCTGCCGGAAGCCGTCCTTCAAAACAACGCGCAACGCCCGGCAGCACCCTCTGCCTCCGTCGTCGGGAGCTGCCGGACCTTATCATCTCACAAAATCTTCGGAATCGCAGGGCCTTTCCTCAGCGCTTCCGATTACTTTTCCGCAAGCGCCTTGTAGTAGCCCAGATATTCGTCGACGTTCATCTTTTCCAGCTCGGCCAGATACGAATCGAACTCATCCAGAGAACGCGCGCCGGTCACGAAGCGGGCCGTTTCCGTCTCCACATAGTTCTGGATAACCGTCTTGAGATCGCTGACGGCAATGCTGGTTTCCTCGTCCATGTAGGTATAGCTGGCATAGAAGCTCTTTTCGGCATACCTGAACTCGGTGGTGCTGTAGATCGTCCACAGCGGATAGTCGTTCAGCAAGTCGGGGTTCTTGGCCAGCGGAACGGGATCATAGCCGGCCATCGGCAGCTGTATGGCCGCATGGCTGCCGTATTTGCTCAGATCCAGATTGTAATCGCCGCAGTTGTTCAGGCGGGCGCCGGAGCAGGGCGCAATGACGCCGATCGCATAGGTATAGGAGGATGTGAACGCGCCGTTTTCAACGTCCTTGTAGTTGACGGCCATGGTTTTGGGATCCACATACCAGCCCTCGACCATGCCCAGCGTGTCCTTGCTGCCGGCCATCGGACCATACCAGCCGTACACCATGCCCACGGGCGAATAGAAGAAGTCCAGGAACTTCGCGCAGATCTCGGGATACTCGGTGCTCGCGGCAATCACAGCGTTGCCCGGACGGGTTCTGACCGGCGCGGGAACGGAAATCACATCGTTCGTCGCGCTCAGCAGATTGATAACGCCCTGATACTGATGCACGATTTCAGGGTCCTGCGTAACCTGATCATAGGGATAGCACCAGGCCGCGTACTTGCCCTCGGCCGCCTGCGCCATATCGGTCGCGCGATCCATCGTAAAGAAGTCCTCGGAAATCAGGCCTTCCTTGAACCAGGTGTTCATCGTGGTCAGGTATTCCTTATATTCGGGCGTCGCACAGGGGATCACCAGATCAGTGCTCCTGCGCATCGCGGGGCTGACGCCATAGGGGTTGTCGCTGGAAACGCCCAGTCCATAGGCGTTCATCAGATGAACCATGATATAGTTGACGCTGAGCGCGGAGCCGCCCATCGGCAGCAATTCCGGATAAGCCGCCTTGAAGGCGCGCAGCAGCTCGGTCAGCTCCTCAACGGTGGTGGGCATCTGCTTGCCGACCGCCGCGGCCAGCTCCTTATTGATGTACAGCGGATGGCCGTTTCCGTCGTTGAGCACAACGCGGTCGATATACGGCAGCACATACTGATTGCCGTCGGGCGCGACGCACAGCTCAAAGGAGGTCAGGCCGGCCCACTTCGTCAGATGCGGCATCGTCTCCTCATTCAGGTACTGATTGATAGCCAGCAGCTGCTTTTCATACTGGCCGTATTTGACCAGCTCGGCCGTGGAGAAGCCTATGCCATAGATAATGTCCGGCAGCTCTCCGGAGGCAAACATCAGATTCTTGCGCTGATCGACCGACTCGCTCGGAATCTGCTCAATGTCAAAGCTGATGTTCATGGCCTCGCTCGCCCATTTCCAGAACCAGACCTTGTCCGCGTCATGGTTCTCCGCGCTCTGCGGAACGGCGATCTTCAGCGTAACCTTTTCCCCTTCCGGAACGATGGGCAGCGTAATGCCCCATGCGGCAAAGTCCACCTCGTTGGACGCGCCTTCCGCAATGGCGGCGCCGCTCAGCAGCAGTGTCAGGACCAGCAGGATCGACAGGATTCTCTTCATGGGTATTTCCTCCTTCTATATTGGACGCACTCGCCGACGGAGGCGGTTCCGTGCGATCCATTCATTCGCAGCGCGGCGCGCTCATCCCTTGAGCGAGCCGATCATAATGCCCCGCACAAAATACTTTTGCACGAAGGGATAGGCCGCCAGCAGCGGCGCGGACGCAATGAAAATGATCGAATACTTCATGGCCTCGGCCATATAAGCTCGCCGCGCCATCAGCTCCATTTCCTCGCTGCTCAGATTTCCCGCGTCCACCAGCGCCGATTCATTCATGATCAGTATGCTCCTGAGCACCAGCTGCAGCGGCTGATAGCGGGCCTTGCTGACATAGATCAGCGCCGTATAGTAATCGTTCCAGCGCGCCACGCCGTAATAGAGCGTCATCACGGCGATGATCGGCGCGGCCAGCGGCAGCGCGATCCGGAAAAAGCCGACAAACTCATTGGCCCCGTCGATGCGCGTGCTCTCATACAGCTCCTCCGGAATGGAATTGGTAAAATAGGTGCGCGTCACAATCATATTGTAGATACTCAGGCCGCCCATGATCACGATGACAACCGGCGTATTGATCAGGCGCAGGCTTTTGACCAGCAGATAGGTCGGAATCAGGCCGCCGCCGAAATACATGGGGATCAGAAAATACCACGAAAAGAACGTGCGCCCCATCAGCTGCTTCTTGCTGAGCACATAGGCGGTGGGAAGCGTCAGCCCCAGATTGAGCAGCGTTCCAAACAGCGTATAGAACACGGTGTTGCGATAGCCCACCCATATCTTCCGATTTTCAAAGACATTCCTGTACGCCTCCAGCGTGAATCCGGACGGCTTCAGGAACACCTTCCCCATCGCCACATCGTAAGGCTCCGATACGGAGGCGATCACAATGTAGTAAAGCGGATAGAGCATAATCAAAAGAAGCAGCACCATCACGGCGATATTGCAGGCGTCAAAGACCCTGTCGGCTCTTGCTTTTTTCATACGGCTCCCCCCCTTACCAGATGCTGACCGAGGACAGCCGGCGCGACAGCGCATTGACCAGCATCAGTATGACGATATTGACCACTGTATTGAACAGTCCGATGGCCGACGAATAGCTGAATTGCGCGCCGTTCACGCCCACCTCGTAGACATAGGTCGATATAACCTCGGACGCGCTCAAGTTCAGGCTGTTCTGCATCAGATAGACCTTCTCAAAGCCCACCGACAGCACGCTGCCGCAGCTGAGAATCAGCATGGTCATGACCGTCGGCATTATGGTGGGCAGATTGACATACCACACGATTTGCAACCGGTTCGCGCCGTCGATGCGCGCCGCCTCCTGAATCTCCGGCGATACGCCCGCGAGCGCCGCCAGATAGATAATGGTGTTCCAGCCCAGCCCCTGCCACACGCCCGACCACACATAGATGTGCGCAAAGCATTTGGGATCGCTCAAAAAGTCATAGCGCGCGCCGCCCAGCATCTCGATCACGTTGTTGATCAGGCCGTTGCTTCGGGCGAAAAAGATCTTCAGCATGCCGCAGATGACGACCGTCGATATGAAGTGCGGCGCATAGGAGATCATCTGAACGACCCGCTTAAAGCGGGCGCTGTCCAGCTCGTTGATGAGCAGCGCCGCGATCACCGCGCACGGAAACGTCGCGATGGAATACAGACTCAGCGTCAGCGTGTTGACAATAATCTGAAAAAAGGCCGGATAGGAGAGAAAACGGACAAAGTGCTTGAAGCCCACCCATTTGCTGCCCCAGATTCCCAGCCGCGTGCTGTAATCCTTAAAGGCGATCTGCACGCCGTACATGGGGAAATAATTGAAAACAAGTATGTACGCAAAGCCCGGAAGCAGCAGAACGTAAAGCGGCCAGTCCTCCGCCAGCCGCCGGCCGATCCGTGCCGGCAATGGTCGCTTTGATTTGACGGACGTTGATTGCATTTCCATACCTCCTCAGCGCGTTTCGCAGCGAACGTAACTCTGTATTAATCGTAGCGCAATAAAAGCGGATATGCAATGACGTTTTTGTGCGCAAATGCCGCTTTTGAGTCAAAATCCCGCCGTTTTGCGCCATTGGGCTGAAAGCACCATGCCCGCCGATAGATTGCATTGCGCTTTATCCGAACGCCGTGATATAATCTGAGCAAAGACGGCCATTGGCATCAAAATCAGACGGCCGTGCCGAAAGGAGAATCGCCATGTCTTTCCGCCTTGCGCCCGAGCACATCCGCGCCGCCAGCCGCGCGCGGCATTCCATTCTTTTCTATGACGCTCGAAACGTCGCCGTCGAATGCGGCGGCCTGAAGGCGCCCGAGGGGCTCAGCCTGCTCGAAGCCTATCGCCTGCGCCTGTGGAATTACATCGACCATTGCATCGGGCAGGTCGACAGCATCTACTGGGACGCTTTCTTTTCCGATCAGATCGCGTTCTGTCACCGCAGCGTTCTGCCCAAGGAAAATGAGCGCACATTCGCCCAGCTGTGGGAAAACGGCGTCGACATATACGACGAGTACATCGCCGGCTGCCGCAGGCGCGGCATAGAGTGCCTGCTCTCCCACCGCATCGGCGGCCCTGACGTCGGCGGAAGGGATCGTCTCAAGGACGAGCATCCCGAATACTACATCAACGACTGGACTCAGATGACCAATCTCGCCGTTCCCGAAATGCGCGAATACAAGCTGAGCGTCTTTCGGGAAATTCTCGAAAGCTATGACTTTGACGGCTATTCCATTGACTTCTGCCGCCATACGCCCTTCCTCGAGCCGGGGCGGCAGTGGGAACTGCGCGAGTGCGTCACGCAGTTTATGCGCGATCTGCGCGCGCTGACTCTGGGCTATGAAAAGAAATGGGGACATCCCCTCCTCCTGTCCGCCCGCATGCCTGAAACCGCCGACGGCTGCCGTCAGGATGGACTCGACATCGCCGCCTGGGCGGAGGAAGGGCTGGTCGACAGTCTCATCGTCGGTTCGCGCTCCTTCGAGGTCGATATCGACGGCATCCGTGCCGCAACCGGCAGCGCCTTCAAGCTCTATCCCTGCTTTGACGCGCACCATCAGACCGACGCCTATGCCGATCCGCCTGCTGAGGTGCTCAACGCCGTCTTTGCCAACTGGTGGGCGCAGGGCGCGGACGGCGTGGCGCTGTTCAACCTCTATGCCTGCGACTGGGAAACCTATCGAAGAACCGCCGCCGAGCCTTTCCAGCGCCACGCGCATTCCCTCGAGCAGGTTCTGCCGGTCGCGGGCGACGAAAGCCGCCTTGCCCCGCTGGACAAGACGTTCGTCGTGGAGCGTCGGGGCGGCTATCCATGGGAAAACGGCTTTGCCAACAACAACGGCACGAAACAGCTGCCCCGTATCCTCAAAAACAACGGCGCGCCCGAAGCGGTATCGCTGTTCGTCTGCGATCCCATCGCTCATCAGGCCGGCCGCGTCGAAAGTCTCTTTCTGGACGTGCAGGTCTACGGCGCGCTGCCGGACGATCGGCTCGTCATCATGCTAAACGGCGTGGAAATCACCGGCGCTGTCGACAGCGGCTATGCCGACCGTCAGCTTCGTCCGCTGCAGCCCGAATACGTCTCCGGCTATCACACCGCGTTTCTGCCCGAGCGCGGCGAGCGCTTCACCCGCGTCCGATGCGCCCTTGAACCCGGCCTGATCGTGCGCGGCCGCAACGTCGTCTCCGTGCGCATACTGCGCGCGCCCGGTTATCCCGTACTGTCGCAGGCCGAACTCGAGCGCGTCGAGCTGGCCGTCCGATACCGATAAAATCAGCGGGAGGTGTCTCCATGAAACCCTTTCCCATCGCCGTTCGGGACGACGGCTTCTCGCCGCTCTATGTCATAACGCCGCCCTGCACCCCGGAAAAGCTCTGCCGCAAGTGCGTCGATCATCTGGCCGGAATCGCCCATATCCGCGAAATCGGAACGGGCGTGGGCTTTGCCATGAACTTCAAAACCCGGCGCGGCGATCTGATGGGGCAAGACGTCACCGGATGGGGCGTTCCCGAGGACATCCTCCGCGCGCTCTGCGAAAATCCGGGCAGCGCGGAGCACGTCGCCGCCGTCTGCGCGGATTACAACCGCCGATACCAGCCGGCCAGGAGACCGGGCGATTTTCGGGCGATCGCCAATATACACTATCTGCTTCAGCGCGGCCTCAGCCCGTTCGGCGTTCAGGCGCAGCGCGCTCATGAGCTTGGCATGCGCGTGTGGGCGCGCTTTGAACTGCGTCAGGGGCGGCCTGCCTGCCTGGCCGGGCATGACGAATACCTGATCCCCGGACGCGGCGATCTTGACTTTCGCCACGAGGCCGTGCGCGCGCTGTTCCTCGATATTGCGCAGGACATGATCGCCGAGGGCGCCGACGGCGTATCGATCGACTTTTGCGTATATCCGCCGTTTTTTGAAAATCCGGAACGCGACGGCCACTTCATGACCTGCCTGCTGAGCGATATGCGCGCGCGCTTTTCCAGCATGGGGCGCAAGATCGACATCGTCGCCCGGCTGCCCCGCCATCCGGAGCGCTACGGCCTTCTGTGGCGCGACTGGGTTCGCGAAAATGTCGTCGATGTGCTGATTCCCTCCGTCATATTGCCGGGCGAGCTGTTCGACGTGCCCATCGACGAATACGTTCGGACGACGCGCGGAACCCCCGTACGGGTCTTCGGCTGTATGCGTCCCAAATTGACCTCCATCGATCCGGATCCTCAGCCCAATGATGAGATCCGAGGCGTTTGGCGCTTCAATCGCCCGAACACCGAGGAAAACGACGCCGCGCGCGCCGCGCTGCTGATCTCCTCCGGCGCGGACGGCCTGCAGATCGGACTGGGAACGGCCTTCTCCTATGACCCCAGCCGCATTCCCGGCACCAATCCATACACCGACGCCTGGCAGCCCTACTATGCCGTTTACACGCGGCCCGAGCTGCTGCGCTTTGCCGACAAGACCTATCCCCTCATCGACGTGGATTTCCTCCCCCGCGCGTTTCAATCGTCCGGATCGACGCTGCGCATTCCGTTTCGCATTTCTGACGAACCTGCCGAGGCGAAGCAGAGCAATATGCGCGTCTCGGCGTTCGTCTGTCCGACAATGCGCGCGCTCGCGCCCGGCGAACGGCTGCTCATCGCGCTCAACGGCTGCGCGCCCGTCTGCGCGGATTCCGAGACGCTCCGGGGCGATATGCGGCCGCCCATCGTATTCGATCACGACCGCGCCCTCGTCTCGGGCACGGACACATTTGGCAGCGGCTGGTGGCTCAGGGGGCGCAAGGAAATCGCCGTCGATCCCCTTCATCTCCGGCGCGGCGACAACTTCATTGATCTGACCTATGTCGGCGCGGCGTCTCTTGATCTGATGGACGTCGACGTATCGCTGCGCTACGCCTGCGATTATCCTGCGGGAGATCTGGCCGGCATACTGGCCGCGCTTGAGCCCTATACAGGCCGCCGCATTGAAAACCGGCTGGCCGGGCCGCGCGCGGACGCGTTCCGCCTCAACGGCGCGCTGATGAGCGCCAACTACGCAGAAAACGTCGACGCCGCGCTGCTCGATCAGCAGATCCTGCTCTGCCCCGCCACGATGGACGCGCTCTATGACGACGCATGGCGTCAGACGCGCTATGTGCCCGGCACGCGCAAGGATCTGGAGAAAACGGTGATGCGCATCGTTCAGGGAATCGACAATAGAACCGGACAGGTCATCGCCATAATGAACTTCTGCCGCGATCTTTCCGATCGCAATGGCGGACGCATTCTCTTCTACGGCGGCACGGAAGAAGAGCTGATCAAAAAGGGCGAGCAGCTCTGCGAATGCTGCGCGCGCCTGATGACGGCGCTGTGCGAAATCGCCGGCATTCCCGCCCGCATCATCACGCACACCGTGGCGGGGCATCTGGTCTGCGAAGCGTATGCCGGGCATGGCTGGGGATATTTCGACCCCCGAACCGGCTTCTACTGCGTCAAGCCGGACGGAGAGCCCGCCAGTCTCCGCGAATTGCTGGATAATCCCGATCTGATCGATTCTCAGCCCGAGGCCGTCAGAGCGAACGTATCGCCCCGCTGGACATGGGCGGCGCGCGCAAAGCGCTGCAAGGAGCTTTTCCTCAATCCCTACGAGGTCAGCACCGTCAAGCCCTACTCGCTTTCAGACAGCGGACGATATCACTACAACTGGACGACAAACCGGGATCTGGCGCAAAACCGCATTTCTGAAATCAGCCGCGCCTGCACACTGGCCGGCGACGCTGTATTCGGCCTTCGCTCCGAACCCGCCCATCCAGCTCTGGCGCTCACGCTGCCCGATGAATGCGTGCTTTCCGCTCCCGTTCCCGTGCTGGCGCTGCCGCGCGGCCTGACCGTGCCGCCCTGCGCCGTCCGCTTCTCGATCGACGGCAGCGCCGTCTGGACAACGCCCGCCGTCGTTTCGCCCGAAAACGTCCATATCTGCATGGAGGGCGCTTTCCCGCTCTACGGCGAGGGCGGCGCGCTCGATCCGGCCTCTCTGTCCGAAGGCCGCCATACGCTCTGCGCCTGCGACGCTTCCGACGAATCGGTCTGCGCGTGCGTGCATTTTACGGTTTGCCGCGCGTAAACAGCAAATCGCCGCGCCGTTCCCCTCCAATCTGGGAACGGCGCGGCGTGTTTTTTTAGTTTTTTTATTCTTACCGTCCGGACTGCGCTTAATTTCCAAATTATCTCCGGCAAGATACCGCCCAAGTACAGCAAAGCCCTGCCTGAGTGCATTATACACCCGAGCAGGGCCTGCGATATACCGCTTTTCACACCGCCAGACAAAGCCGGCGCAACGTGCTCTCCGTCAGTCTCTCGTCAGTTCATACATCATGATCCCGGCCGCGACCGCCGCGTTGAGCGATTCCGCGCCGCCGCGCATGGGCAGCTTCAATCGCACGTCCGCCGCTTCCATGACCGCCTCGCTCACGCCGCGCGCTTCGTTGCCGATCACCAGCGCGAATCGCCCGCCGTGCGGCGCGTTCTCGTAAAATGGCGCGCCGTGCAGCGACGACGCGATCACGCTGTAGCCGCGCGCCTTCAGCGCCTCAAGCGCGCCGACGAGATCGTCCGTCATGCTCACCGGCACGCGGAAGCCCGAGCCCATCGCCGCGCGCTGCACTTTGGGCGAAAACGGATCGGCGCAGGCCGCGCTCATCAGCAGTCCGCCGACGCCCGCCGCATCCGCCGTGCGCCAGATCGTGCCCACGTTGCCCGGATCCTGCACGCCGTCCAGCACGACCAGACGCTCGGGCGCGTGTTCCATGTCGAAAAAAGAGGGCAGGCCGAACGCCGCGCACGCGCCCTGAGGCGTTTTCGTATCGCAGACCACCTCGAGCAGCCGCCGCGGCACGGCGTAAACGCGCGCGCCGGCTCGCTCCATATCGCGCGCCAGATCGGCGAATTTGTCGGCCATTTCCGCATCGAACAGCGCGTCTGAGACCGGCAGCTTCAGCTGCGCCGCCTCGCGCATCAGCTTTTCGCCCTCGACCAGCATCTCATGCGCTTCCTCGCGCGCCTTTTTGTCCTTCAGCGCCTTCAGCCGCCTGATCGTCGGATTCTGCACGCTCTGTATCTCGTTCATGCCGCTCTCCCCCGCTCGCTTTTCATTTCATGCGTTCCATTATACCCTATCGCGCGCCGCCCTTCAATCGGCGGCAGAATAATTTTTCTGCATTTCACGTCTCCGCCCGGCGGACAAGCGCGCAAAACGGGCGACTCCCCCGCGCCGTGCGAAGGAGCCGCCATCAGATGCGTCAGTACAGCCTATAGGCCGCCGCGCGGCGCTCGAAGTCCTGAACGAGCGGCCTGTGGCGCGTCATGAGAGAGCGCGCGTCTTCCCGGCCGAGCTGGAATGCGTCGTCGCCCAGGAGATTGTTGAAGTGGGATGCTCTGTCGATTTTCGCATCGCTCGGCCAGAGATCCATGATCGTCTCGAGCAGCACGAGCCCCGCCAGCGCCGTGTCGGCGACGCTGCTGTCGGTCACATACACCTGAACGCCCTGACACGCTTCGCCCGCAAATTTGCTGAACGTCGGCGTAAAGCCGGCGCGCCGAAATCCCATGCCCGGCAGCTTCTGAGCGCGCATGGCCTTTTCCAGCCGCGCCCCGTCGATGAACGGCGCGCCGATCACCTCAAACGGTATGCTCGTGCCGCGCCCCTCCGATATGTTCGTGCCCTCGAACAGGCAGGTTCCCGGATAGTTGAGCGCGCTCATCATGGAGGGCATATTGGGCGAGGGCGGCGTCCAGATCGAATCGGTGTCGTCCAGATACATATCGCGCGTCCAGCCGGTCAGCGGCGCGACGGTCAGATCGACGTCAATCTTGCGATAGCCGACGAAAAAGCGCGCAAATTCGCCGATAGTCAGCGCGTGGCGCGTGGGCACGGCATATTCGCCCACAAAAGAATGAAAGCGCTCGTCCAGAATCGTGCCCTGCGCGTTGAGTCCGCTCAGCGGATTGATGCGATCGAGCACAACCACGCTCTTCCCGGCGCGCGCGCAGGCCTCTATGGCATAGCACATCGAATAGACGTAGGTATAAAAGCGCGAGCCGATGTCCTGCAGATCGACGACCATCACGTCGATTTCATCCAGCATTTCCGGCGTGGGCGCGTGAATATCGCCGAACAGGCTGAATATCGGCACGCCGGTCTCCGCGTCGATCTCGTCCGACACCGCCGCGCCCGCCTGAGCCGCGCCGCGCAGACCGTGCTCGCAGCCGAAAAGCGCGCAGAGGCGGCCATTTTGATGCAGCAGATCGATCGTGCTGACGAGATGCGCGTCGTAGCCGCAGGGATGCGTCATCAGTCCCAGCCGCTTTCCCGCCAGTTTATCCCAGACCAGGCGCAGATTGTCCGCGCCGCATTGAACGTGTGCGCGCATTGTCCATCCATCCTTTCATGCCGCGTCCCGCGCCGCAGATCGTCAAAGCAGCGCCGAACGCCATTCTCCATGTAAAAAAGCAAAGCCCACCCGTCAGGCCATGCCAAAAAAGCAGAAAAACAGTTCTTCACGGAATCTGGGGGAGGGCGTGCAAGTCCATAGCGGCAGCAGATTAACGGCTTCGCCATGACCGTCTGTCAAATGAGATTTTTGACAAGCTGGTGAATGGAGAGCTTGCTCTCCCGCCGGCCGCTCCAGCCAGTTTTGCTGAAGTCTTTCAGATTTCCGGGCGCAAAAACTGTAAGGAAACGATTTTCGCTCTGGAAAACAGGATTTTCCGCCGCTTTCATTCCTCCCGCGCCCGCCGTACACACTGCGGGCACGATTAAAAGCCCCGACCCTCACGAACTCTCCAAGGGTTTTTCGGCAGTCTGATGGCTTCGCCATGAGTGAACGGGCAAAGAAGAAAAAAATGCGCGTTCAGCCGTGCAATATTTGCTTCCATGCTGCTCACGTCCCTCTAACGCGCCTTGCTTCCCCCGGCTTTTTTCGTGAAGAGCCGAAAAACCGCCGTTTGAGCGGCATTCGGGCGCGGGGCTTGAACAGTGAAAAAGCAAAAGCGCCCATCCCTGAAGGGAGAGCGCTTAAATGCGAGATTACTTCGCAGCCTTGGCGGTTTCGCACAGCTTGGCGAACGCGGCGGGATCGGCGATGGCGATCTCGGAGAGCATCTTGCGGTCGATCACGACGCCGGCGACCTTCAGGCCGTTGATGAGCTTGGAGTAGCTCAGGCCGTTGACGCGGGCGGCGGCGTTGATACGGGAGATCCACAGGGCGCGATACTCGCGCTTCTTCAGACGGCGGCCGACAAACGCATAGCGCAGGGAGCGGCGAACCTGCTCGCTGGCGGCGCGATACTGCTTGCTCTTAGCGCCAAAGTAACCCTTGGCCTGCTTGAAAACCTTACGACGCTTCTTGAGGGCGTTGACAGCCCTTTTCACTCTTGCCATGGTGGTTTCGCCTCCTTACTTATACGGAATGAGTTTCTTCATGGTCTTGGCTTCGGTGGAGAAAACAAACGCAGCCTTGCGCAGATTGCGGGTGCGCTTGGTGGGCTTCTTGGTCAGGATATGGCTCTTGTAAGCCTGCGCGCGCTTCACCTTGCCGTTCTTGGTGATCGACAGACGCTTCGCGGCGCCTCTGTGCGTCTTTTGCTTAGGCATGGAAACATCCTCCTCTCGATACGATGAGCTTCTTTACTCCTTCGGCGCAAGCACCATGGTCGCGTTGCGGCCCTCCATGACCGGACGGCGCTCAACCACGGCGATGTCCTTGCAGCGCTCTGCAAAGTCTTTCATGACGTCCAGACCGATTTCAGAGTGAGCGATCTGACGACCGCGGAACCGGATCGACACCTTGACCTTGTTGCCATCCTTGAGGAACTTCTCCGTCGCCTTGAATTTCACGTCGATGTCGTGCTCTTCAATCGTGGCGGACAGCTGAACCTCCTTGATGACAATGACTTTCTGATTCTTGCGTATCTCGCGCTCGCGTTTGGACTGCTCGAAGCGATACTTGCCGTAGTCCATGATCTTGCAGACGGGCGGCTTGGCCTGCGGCGCAATCTTGACCAGGTCAAGCTGCTTCTCCTCGGCCAGCTCGAGAGCCGCATGCGTGGCCATCACGCCCAGCTGCTCGCCGTTCTGATCGATCACGCGAACCTCGCGGTCGCGAATCTCTTCATTAATCATAAGATCGTTGGCGCTAATCGTGGATCCCTCCCTGATGATGTCTGTTCGATGAATAAAAAATGAGAGCTGGCAGCATCGCCCGCTCTCATTAAGCACATAAATATGCTCTGTGCGATCATATCTCTGGCAACCACGGCTGGCTGTGCCGCCGGGTGAGAAGCGGTGACTTCTGCTTTACTTGACATATTATAGCCGTTTTTCGCCGCGCTGTCAAGCGGAAACACGGTTTTTAACAATTTTCCGTCGCCAGAAAGATCGGGTTTGTAAACGCGTCGTAGCCCGCGCACATGAGCGGCGTGAAGCTGTACAGCCGCTCGTCCCAGCCGGCGTCCTTCATCCGCACGCGCGCGACGATCCACGCCGCGTTCTCGGGAATCGCGAATGTCTCCCGACGTATTTTTCCCGCCTCCAGCGCGAAATTTCCGCGCGTCTCGACGATTTTTCCATCCGCAATCAATTCGAGCGCCTCGACCGTGCCGCAGCCGCTCAGCGTCACCGTGGCCGTCTCCGCGCTTTTCGCCGTCTCGCCCACGCGCGCGCCCGCCGCCGTCATGTCAATGAACACGCCCGGATAGCGCAGGCAGACGAAGCGCCCCGCGTCCACCGCGCGGATGACGCTCTCCTCGCTCAGCGTACCGCCCACATAGACGCACACGCCCTCGCGGCCGGGGTACATCGCCGCGCTGTCGTGGCCGTCGCCCGTCCACGCGCCGTACAGCCGCCGCCCGCGGTTGAGCCGGTCGAACCAGCGCTCATAGTCGAAATTCTCGACGATGTGGAAGTCCCGAAACACGTCCGCCACCCACCACGAGCGGAAGTAGGGCTGCCCGCGCCGCATGGTCTCCGGCCTGTGCCAGGGATGATTAAGCATGAACGTCGTAACGCGGCGCGTCTGCATGGCATGGATTTCATCGAGCCAGCGCGCAATCTTCGCTTCAATGTCGTGATTGACGGCGTTGAGATCGTCCGCCTCGGGGTTGTCGATCGTCCGATCCACGCCCAGCACGTTCATGTGCAGCTCGTGACACATGATCTCCTGGCCGGGGATTCCGACAAACTCGCCGGGCAGATCGCACATATTCACGCCGTATTCAAGCAGCTTTTCAACGTCCTTGTCGGTCTGAAAGCAGAAGTTCAGGCCGTTCGCCCGGGCGGCGCGCATTGTCTCCGTCGGAAAGAGCGTCGCATCCTCGAACGAGGAGTGGCAGTGCAGCTCGCCCAGCGCCCAGCCGCGCGGCAGAACGAGCCGCTCATGCAGCCGCGCGCGCACCGCCGTCTCGCCGCCCTCCGCTACGAAAACATCCGTCTCGAAGGGCGCGCACCGCACGCCCCGCGTCACGCGCAGCCGGTATGCGCCCTCGGGCAGCACGGCGCGCGCCGTTTCATCGCGCAGCACGTCCTCCATGTACACGCGCTCGTCGCCGATCCAAAGCTCGAACCGCGCGTCGAGGCGCTCGCCCGTCTCGTCCTCCGCCGCCAGCGTCAACGCGCCCGTTTTCGTCGGCCGGCTCGGCGCAGAGAGCAGCGTCGCGCCCGAATGGGTCAGCGTGACGCGCGTATCGCGGCCGCCGGTCTGCAGATCGAGCCTCAGCCACGCATCCCTCGAGCACACCTCCGCCGACTCCCAGAACCACTGCCGCCCCAGCTTGGGATACCAGTCCATCGTCAGCGCGCCGCTTTCGTCGCTCAGGCGCACGCGCTCGTCGTTGGGCGCGCCCTTGACGCAGCACACGGCGCGCCCGAACGCGGGATTGTTCATCATATACACGGTGTGCTCCCGCTCCCCGGCCAGCAGCAGGGGGTAGAGCTGCCCGTGATCCCACACAATGCCCGTGCCGGGCATCAGAAAGGGCAGCGTGCCCGCGCCGTGCTCGATTTCAACCGTGCGCCGCCCGCCGCCGTCGCCCGCGAGCAGAGCGCGGTATACGCCCGCCTTTTCAAACGTGCAGGACAGGCCGCGCACGATTTCGCAGCCGTGATCGTCGGTAAAGCGCGCGTCGACCGGCGCGGAAACGTGCAGTGCGACGGTATCGCCCGCCGCCGCGTCGAAGAAGATCAGCGCATCCTTTTCGCCGGTAAAGGCCAGTTTGTTGGGATTGATCATCGATTTCTCCTCCCCTGTGAACGTCTATCTTCAGATGAAATCGTAACCGCAGGCGGGATACTGCGTGTTGCCGCACCAGCGGAACGCGTCGCCCAGCAGCGTGCGCAGGATAAAATCATTGTTTTTGTCGGGGAACTTGACGATTTTGAGCGTCTCGGCGTACTTAAAGCCGCTGATGTGCCCCAGATACGCCGCGGAGACCTCCTTCTCCTTCCACAGCCACTGCCCGTTGGCGTGAACCTGATTGAACACGAGCAGGCTGTCCTTCACACGCGGCATGGCTTCCGTCACGTCGATCGCAATGTCGGGATGGAAGTCGATCGTCTGGTTGGGGCCTGCGCCATAGGCGTAGACCTCCTGAACGCGCGTGCCGTGCGGGCCGGCGGTGCAGATCGCCTTGAACGAAGCCTTGGCCGTCTCGACGTGCTCGATGTGGAAATCGCGCGGCCACTGTATGAACACCATGTCGGGCTTGAAGTCGTGAATTTCCATCTCCAGCTCGACCACGGCGCTTTCATTTTCGAGATAGACGTGCCGGTCGCGGTCGCCCAGCATTCGCTTTTCCGCGCCGAGCAGACGCGCCGCCTCCTGCTCCTGCTCTTCGGTCTCGCGCTTTTCCTCGTCGCTGACGGCCGCGTGCCACTTGGCCGCCGGGTTGACATAGCGCACATTCACGCCGCGGTCGACCAGCAGTCCGGTCAGCCCGCCCAGCCCGTATTCGCATTCGTCGTTGTGCGCGCCGATGATCAGCGCCCTGAGTTCCTTCATTATATATCATCCTTTCGCAATCTGTTCGGGAGAGGGCTGCGCGATACCGTGCGCCATGAGCCGCGACTGAATCTCGCGCGCATCCACATTTTCGGGCAGCGTGTCGTTCTTCGCCGCCAGCGCCGCCATTGTGCCCGTGCCCTCGCCCATGGCGAAGCAGATGGGCATAACGCGGTAACTCGAGTGCGCCAGATGCGTGCCGCTGATGTTCCGGCCGTTGAGCAGCACGTTCTTCGCCTCGCGGGTCAGAAAGCAGCGCTGCGGTATGGTGTAGCGCTCGCCGTGATACTCGGGCTTATGCACGTCGCCGCCGCAGCCGGTCAGATTGTGTACGCCGAAGGGATATTTCGCATTCGAGACGATCCAGTCGTCGAATATCCGCTGGGCGAGTATGTCCTCCTCGGTCAGGCGATACAGACCGTTAAAGCGCCGCGTCTCGCGCACGCCGATGTGGCAGGCGCTGGCCACAAGGTAGGCCTGCTCATAGCCGGGCACGCACTCATTGAGGAAGCGGACGATCTGCGGGATCTGGCGGCGGGTGAGCAGCTCGGCGCGCGTCAGATCCCGCTCGTCGGTACCATCCACGCGGATGACGTTGGTGCTGTTGACACAGGCCGTGCCCGGCTCGAAGCCCTCGAGCAGAATCACATGGCCGCACGGCGCGAGGATTTTGCCCTCGGCGACATAGCGCTGCATCTTCTCCTCCAGATCGGGATGCGTGCCGAACGTCGGATAGACCGCGCGCAGATCGTCCACGCCGGCCACCATGAACTCGAGCGACATGGGCTGCATGAGTCCGTCCAGATCGCGTCCCTTTTCAAACGGCACGCCCGCAAGAAACGCCAGATCGCCGTCGCCGGTGGAATCAATGAACACTTTGGCGTGAACGCGGATGCGGCCGCTCTTTCCGTAAAACACCGCCGTTTTCACCCGATCGCCGTCCTTTTCCACGTCGATCAGCTGCGCGTGCAGCAGCATTTCCGCGCCGGCTTCCTCAAGCAGCTCGGGATACAGGCTCTTGAGCGTCTCCGGACTGAACACGCTGCGCCGCTGCCGCTTTTCGGTCGTGCGATCGCGCACCGTTTCCCAGACGTCGCTCGAAGCGCTGCCGCACCACACGTTGAGCAGCCCGCCCGTGCTCATGCCGCCGAAGAGTCCGCTCTTTTCAGCGATGAGCGTCCCTGCGCCCTCGCGGGATGCGCTGATCGCCGCCGCAACGCCGCTTGGCCCGCCGCCCACAACCAGCACGTCGGTATAGAGTTCCATAAACGACCTCCTCCCGTCGCCCGTAATTTTACACAGCCTTATTGTAAACGCCCGACCCTCAAATGTCAACAGCAATAATAAACGCATCGTCCACCAAAAATAAACGCACGGCGGAGAGAATTGCTCCTCCCCGCCGCGCGGGCAATATGATGAATTTAGCGCGCCTTGGTCTCGACTTCTTCGACCAGCTTGACGAGAATGTCGTCCGCGCTCATCGTGCCCAGATCGCCCTCCTTGCGGGAGCGGACGGCCACGACGTTCTGCTCGACTTCCTTGTCGCCCAGAACCAGCATGTACGGAATCTTCTGCATCTGCGCCTCGCGGATCTTGAAGCCGATCTTCTCGTTGCGCAGGTCGGTCTCGACGCGCAGCCCCTTCCTGCGCAGCCTGGCGGCCAGCTCGTTCGCCGCGTCGTCGGCGCGGTTGGTGATGGTCATGATGCGCACCTGCTCGGGCGAGAGCCACAGCGGCAGCGCGCCGGCGTATTTCTCGATCAGGTAGGCCAGCGTGCGCTCGTAGCAGCCCAGCGACGTGCGGTGGATGATGTAGGGGCGCTTCTTCGTGCCGTCCGCGTCCACATACTCCATGCCGAAGCGCTCGGCCAAAAGCATGTCGATCTGTATCGTGACCAGCGTGTCCTCCTTGCCGAACACGTTCTTGTACTGGATGTCCAGCTTCGGGCCGTAGAACGCGGCCTCGTCGATGCCGACGGTGTACTTCACGCCCAGGTGATCGAGGATCTTCGCCATGACGGCCTGCGCCTCGTTCCACTGCTCGGCGGTGCCTTCATACTTATTCTTGGGGTTGGCCGGATCCCACTGAGAGAAGCGGAACGTGCAGTCCTCGAGCAGGCCGACGGTATCCAGGAAGTACTTGGCCAGTTCCAGGCAGCCCTTGAACTCCTCCTCCAGCTGATCGGGGCGGAGGATGTAATGGCCCTCGGAGATGGTGAACTGGCGCACGCGGATCAGGCCGTGCATCTCGCCGGAATCCTCATTGCGGAACAGCGTGCTGGTCTCGGTCAGGCGCATGGGCAGATCGCGGTAGGAGCGGCTGCGGTTCAGGTACACCTGATACTGGAAGGGGCAGGTCATCGGGCGAAGGGCGAAGCACTCCTTGGTCTCGTCATGCGGATCGCCCAGCACGAACATACCGTCCAGATAGTGATCCCAGTGACCGGAGATCTTGTACAGCTCGCGCTTGGCCATATAGGGGGTCTTGGTGAGCAGACATCCCTTCTCCTGCTCCACGTCCTCGACCCAGCGCTGGAGCAGCTGCACGACGCGCGCGCCCTTGGGCAGCAGGATCGGCAGGCCCTGGCCGATGCAGTCGACGGTGGTGAAATACTCCAGCTCGCGGCCCAGCTTGTTGTGGTCGCGCTTGACGGCCTCTTCCTGCTGCTTGAGATACGCGTCCAGCGCGTCCTTCGAGAAGAACGCCGTGCCGTAGATGCGCTGGAGCATCTTGTTCTTTTCATTGCCGCGCCAGTACGCGCCGGCCACCTGCGTCAGCTTGAACGCCTTCACCTTGCCGGTGGAGGGCAGATGCGGGCCGGCGCACAGGTCGGTAAAGTCGCCCTGCCTGTAGAAGGAAATGACCGCGTCCTCAGGCAGATCACGGATCAGCTCCACCTTGTAGGGTTCGCCCTTCTCCTCCATGAACCTGATCGCTTCTTCGCGCGGCAGTTCAAAGCGCTCGAGCCGCTCGTTCTTCTTGACGATGTGGCTCATTTCCTTTTCGATTTCCTTCAGGATCTCGGGCGTAAAGGGCTGATCCACGTCAAAGTCATAGTAGAAGCCGTTGTCGATCGCCGGGCCGATGGCCAGCTTGGCTTCGGGGATGATCTTCTTCACGGCCTGCGCCAGCACATGGCTGGCGGTATGGCGCAGCACGCGCGCGCCGTCGGGATCGTCGAACGTGAGGATCTCCAGATCGTGATCGCCGTGGATGGGCGTGACCAGAGAGATCACCTCGCCGTCCAGACGCGCGGCCAGCGCCGCCTTCTTCAGCTCCTGAGAAATTTCGCCTGCAATGTCCAGCGCGTTCATGCCGTCGGCAAACTCGCGCTTTTCGCCCTTCAGATTGAGAATCATAAATTGTTCCTCCTTATGTCGTTTCGCCGGATGCGGACGCCGGTTCCGCCTCGGCTTTTCGTCTCCAAAATAGCAAAAAGCCCGCCCCAGTGCAGGGACGAGCTGTTAACCCGTGGTTCCACCCTTGCTGACGAACCGCGCTGCGATCCGTCCTCACGGCAGGCGATAACGAGCCAAACCGAATCCAGTCGAAAGCTGGTGCTCGCAAACTCCTGAACAGGCGCGCTTTCAGCCGGCGGCGCGCTCTCTCTGAGAACGGTGCATCTGCGATTGGTCTTTGTCATTCCGGATTGAATTTAACTGGAGTATAGCGCCGCGAGCGCCGTTTGTCAAGGGCTTTTGACGCATTTTCCGTCATTTTACATTGCGCCGCGCACGCTTTACCAGTCGGCGAGACGGCGCTTGTCCTCGGCGATCCAGTCGTTGATCTCGCGTTCGGCGATGTCGGCGGCCAGCAGCGTGCCGTTTTCGTATTTCATGCGCTCGCCGATTTCGCTCACCGCGACGTTGAAGCGCGGCGTGTGCGTCAGCTCGATCAGCGCGTCGGCCAGCCTTTCGACGGTCAGATTTTCGCGCTTGATCGGCCTGGGGCCGATGCCCAGATCGTACACGCGCTGCCCCCAGAAGGGCTGATCGCCGCCGAAGGGCACCACCAGCGTGGGCTTGCAGGCCAGCACGCCCGCCGCCGTCGTGCCCGCGCCGCCGTGATGCACCACGGCCGAGACGCGGCTGAACAGCCAGTCGTGCGGGATATAGTCGGCCACATAGACGTTGCGGTTGCTCATCGCCGCGTCCAGCGCGCCGCCGCCCCAGCCGCGGCCGATGATGGCGCGCACGCCCGAGGCCGCGACCGCCTTGAGCACGATGTCCAGCGTCTGCCCCATATCGCCGCTCACCATCGAGCCGAAGCCGATGTACACCGGTTTTTCGCCCTCCTCAAGGAAGCGCACGAGCGACGGCTCCGGCTCGTACTCGCACGGTTCGGGATCAGTCCAGAAGCCGGTCATGTGGATGTGCTCGTCCCATTCCGGCGCGCGCGGCACCAGCAGCGGACTGATGGCGTACAATACGGGGATCTTGTGCCCGTTGATGTAGTAGTCCGGGCTCATCGAGATCTTCTTGGACTTCATGCCCTCCTCGCTGCGCCAGTCGGAGAGATAGTGCCACTCGAGCGTATTGATGAGCGCATAGCCCATCTTGTAGCTCACCTTGTTCCAGGCCTTGCCCACCTTCAGCCCCGGCGCGGTGGTGATCGGGAACATATCGTTGTAGTCCATCAGGAAATAGTGCGTCTGAATACAGGGAATATTGTGCTTTTCGGCGATGGAATAGACCACCGAGCCGAAGAACGTGCAGATGATCGCCTCCGCGTCCCTGCAGCCCTCCTCCAGTGTGTGAAGGAACTGCGGCAGATCGTCCAGGAGCGCGTTCTTGAACTTGGGCAGGAAGGTGAAGCCGTTCGTGCCGGGGGTCATGACCGCCATGAAGATGTCCTTGACGCTGCCGGCCAGCGGCGCGAACTTAAGCCCCGCCTCCGTGACCATTTTTTCCGTCATATCAAAGCAGACGATCGTCACCTCGTGCCCGCGCTTTTTAAGCTCCTTGCCCAGCAGCACATAGGGGCGCACGTCGCCCGTCGATCCGATAGCCACCATCGATATTCGCATAGCGTATCTCCTTGAAAATGAGTGATTATTATTTATGGGATGGCGCGCCGTTTATGCGCCGTATGCTCCTCTAGTATATACCTCTCTTTATACATTTGTCAATCTTTAGCGCAGTTTCACAGAAAAGTCCAATCTGTTCCCAATAAATGAGCGGAATCGCCCGCCGCGGCATAGGATACAATAGTCTTTCAGGAGGTGACAATCATGAAAAGGAAGAAAATCCCCTACGACGAGAGCGAAATCACCGTCTCGGCCACCGAGCAGACCGGTCTCATCCCCGCGCTGCCGCTGAGTGACGAGGAAGCCGAATCCTACGAGACGCTCTATCCCATCCATAAGCAGAAGTGACCGCTGCCCGCTCAGAACCGCTCTGGGCGGGCCTTTTTACGTTCATTGGCCGCCATTTTGTGATAAATGTTTCCATTTAACTTGATTTTGCAACAGTTTTGTAATACAATAGGACGGTACACATGGAGGTGAAACACGGTGCATTCCCAAAATTCAAAGACGCGCGCTCTGATTCGTGCCGCCGCGCTGACGCTGGCGCTGGCTCTCGCACCCCTGTCCGGCGCGCAGGCCGCCACGGCCGTCTATACCGTCACGGCGCAGAAGGTCAATGTCCGCGCGCAGCCCGATACCGACGCGGATATCCTCGCCGTCGTGCGCAAAGGCTCCGATTTGACGCTCATATCCTCCGATGAGGACGGCTGGCTGAAGGTCAGCGTGGGCGGAAATGTCGGCTATGTGTCGGCGGAATACGCCGCGCTTTCCGATATTATAAGCGGCGGCGGCACGCTGACGGCCACTGTCGATACCAAAAAGCTTTATCTGCGCGCCACGCCCTCCTCCTCGGGCGATTCGCTCGCGCTGCTCGAGCGGGGCGCGGTGCTGACCGTGACCTCCCGCAGCGGCGACTGGCTGGCCGTCACCTATAACGGGCAGTCGGGCTATATCTCCGCGCAGTATGTCCGCCTGAACGGCGACGGCACCGCGCAGCCCTCCGCTCCCGCCGCCACGAGCGCGCCCGCGTCAACGCCCACGGACGGCGCGCTGAGCGTGGGCAGCCGCGGCGATGCGGTCAAATCGCTCCAGCAGAAGCTGATCGACCTGGGCTATCTCAGCGGCAGCGCGGACGGCGTTTTCGGCGAGGGCACGAAAAAGGCGCTCATGGCGTTCCAGTCCGCAAAGGGGCTGACGGCCAGCGGTATCGCCGATTCGGCCACGCTGAGCGCGCTGGGCAGCGGAAGCACAGTCACACCCGATGTAACGGCCGCGCCCGCCGCCAGCGAATCCTCGCTGCTCAAAAAGGGCGATAAAGGCGACGCGGTCAAGGCGCTTCAGCAGAAGCTCATCAATCTGGGCTATCTGACCGGCAGCGCGGACGGCCTGTTCGGCGAAAGCACGAAAAAGGCGGTCATGGCGTTCCAGACGGCCAGCGGCTTAAGGGCCGACGGTCAGGCGGGTTCCGCCACGCTGGCGGCGCTCAATTCGGCGGCCAGCACGCCCGATACCGCCGTGCCCGACGCTTCCGAAGCGACGGCCACGCTGCTTCAAAAGGGCGACAAGGGCGATCAGGTCAAGGCGCTCCAGCAGAACCTCATTTTGCTGGGCTATCTGACCGGCGAAGCGGACGGCCAGTTCGGCCCGGCGACGAAAGCGGCGGTCACCGCGTTCCAGGCGGCGTCCGGTCTGCGTGCCGACGGTCAGGCGGGCGAAAAGACGCTCGATGCCATCGCCAGCGCGGTCAAGGCCGTTTCCAATGCGGGCACGCTCCGGAAAGGCAGCCGCGGCGACGCGGTCAAGGCGCTCCAGCAGAAGCTGATTGCGCTGGGCTATCTGAGCGGCTCAGCAGACGGCATATTCGGCGATTCCACAGCGAAGGCGGTCACGGCCTTCCAGACGGCGCAATCGCTGACCGCCGACGGCGTTGCGGGCAGCGCGACGATTGCGGCGCTGAACAGGGCCTATCAGGGCGGCGCGGCGAGCGGCGGCACGACAGGCGGCACGGTGACGGCTCCGGCGGATATTTCAAAGGATCAGGTCACGATCCTGCCCGGCGAGCAGCCCTCCTCCTACCCGACGATCAAATACGGCGCTGAGGGCGACGCGGTCGAGCGGCTGCAAACGCGCCTGAAGGAGCTGGGCTATTTCGACGGCACAGTCGGCGGCAACTTCGGCACGATCACCCGCGCGGCGGTCATGGCGTTCCAGGCCGCAGCGAATCTGACCGCCGACGGCATTGTGGGCAGCGGCACATGGGCGGCGCTGTATGCGTCGAATGCGCCGGCGGCCCTCTCCTCCACGCTGAAGCCGGGCGACAAGAACGACGCGGTGAAGGCCATGCAGACGCGGCTCATTCAGTTGGGCTACATGACCGGCAGCGCGGACGGCGACTTTGGCGACAACACGCGCGCGGCGGTGCAGGCATTCCAGACGGCGGCGAATCTGACCGCCGACGGCATTGCCGGCCCGCAGACGCTTTCGGCGCTCTATGCGAGCAGCGCGCCCACAGCCGGCGCGACGGCCGCCCCCGCAAATCCGGGCGCAACAACCGCGCCGTCCAACCCGAGCAGCGGCATTAAGGACACCGACTTTGAGACGGGCGAGAAGATCGTCGCGCTGGCGAAGCAGTATCTGGGCTGCAAGTACGTCTATGCGCGCGAAAACCCGCCGTATTTCGACTGCTCCGGCCTGACGCAGTATGTCTACAAGCAGTTCGGCTACAATCTCAAGCGCACGGCCTATTTGCAGGGCTATGACGACACATGGCCGAAGATCAAGGCGATCAGCGACCTGCAGGTGGGCGATCTGATCTACTTCAACACGAACGAGACGGACGCGGATCTGAGCGACCACGCCGGCATCTACATCGGCGACGGCAACTTCATCCACGCCAGCAGCTCGGCGGGCAAGGTGGTCATCAGCTCCCTGAACAGCGGCTACTACCGCGAGCACTTCAGCTGGGGCCGCCGCGTCCTCAACCAATGAACGCAGTGCGTTCTTCCTCTCCGCTTCGCGCGTGCAACCCGACTCCGCGCCGCTTGGGGGCGGCTCGAGTCTGGACGTTGGTGCGTATAGATAACATCGATATACAGCCCGACCCTGCCGGCCATAAATTGGAGCCGGCAGGGTCTTTCCGTGTACCCGAGTGCTGCGGGGCGTGGATGCGGCAGTTCGAGGATAGCGATTATTGGTTTGGCAAAGAGGTTCTCTGCCGCGAATCCGAATGAAGAGAGTCCAGAGAGCCAATGGCTCTTTGGCGCAGGTTTGGGGGCGCGCAGCCCCCAACGTTCTCCCCGCGG
>CAKTXR010000020.1 GCA_934631025.1 uncultured Clostridia bacterium | reverse complement strand
GGCACAGCCGCCGGGTTGCAACGCGCGAAGCGGTGTGGATGCGGCACAGCCGCCGGGTTGCAACGCGCGAAGCGGTGCGGAAGTCGGCACTGCCGACAAGGCTTCAAAAAGCGATACCGTTGCAATGGAAGAACGAACGCCTCGAAAAACCCAGGGATAAGGAAAGACCTGACCGGCTCTAATTTATGGCCGGTCAGGTCGGGCTGTATAGCGATGATATCAATTCGCGCCAACGTCCAGACTCGAGCCGCCCCCAAGCGGCGCGGAGTCGGGTTGCAACGCGCGAAGCGGAGTGGATGCGGGCACTGCCCACCGTGCGCGGAGCGGTGTGGAAGCGGGCACTGCCCGCTTAGTTGCCGAGGTAGGCTTTCTTGACTTCGTCGTTGTTGAGGAGGTCGCGGGCATTGCCTTCGAGGACAATGCGGCCGGTCTCCAGAACGTAGGCGCGATCGGCGATCGAGAGCGCCATTTTCGCGTTCTGCTCGACCAGCAGCACAGTCACGCCCTGCTCCTTGAGCTTCTCGATGATCTTGAAGATCTCAGTCACCAGAATCGGCGACAGACCCATCGACGGCTCGTCGAGCATAATCAGCTTCGGCGCGGACATCACCGCGCGCCCCATGGCCAGCATCTGCTGCTCGCCGCCGGACAGCGTGCCCGCCAGCTGCTTGCGGCGCTCCTTCAGGCGCGGGAAGCACTCGAACACCCAGTCCATGTCGCGGCCTATTCCGGCGCGATCCCTGCGCGTGAACGCGCCCATCTCGAGATTCTCCTGCACGTTCATCTGCGCGAATATGCGCCGTCCCTCCGGAACCTGCGCCAGACCCATCTTGAGGATGTTGTGCGCCTCGACGTGCTGGATTTCCTTGTCCATAAAGACGATCTTGCCGCTCTTGGGGTGAATCAGGCCGGACACCGTGTGCAGCGTCGTGGTTTTGCCCGCGCCGTTCGCGCCGATCAGCGTCACGATTTCGCCCTGCTTCACCTCGAAGCTCACGTCCTTGAGCGCGTGGATGGCGTCATAATAGACGTTCAGATTTTCAACCTTCAGCATTTACGCGCCCTCCTTTTCCTCGTTGTCCGCGCCCAGATAGGCCGTGATGACTTCCTTGTTTTCCTTGATCTCGGCCGGCGTGCCCTCGGCGATGATCCGACCGTAGTTCAGCACATAAATGCGCTCACAGATGCCCATGACCAGCTTCATATCGTGCTCGATCAGCAGAATCGTGACCATAAAGCGATCGCGGATCGTCTCGATGGTCTGCATCAGCTCCTGCGTCTCGATCGGGTTCATGCCGGCTGCCGGCTCGTCCAGCAGCAGCACCTTCGGGTTCGAGGCCATGGCGCGGCAGATTTCCAGCTTGCGCTGCTGGCCATAGGACAGCGAATTGGCGTTGACGTCGGCCAGACTCTCCATGCCGAACACGCTCAGCAGCTCGCGCGCACGCTGATCGCAGCCGTCCTCTTCGCGGTCGAAATAGGTATCGCGCAGCGCGCCGTCCAGCATGGTGTAGTGCATGCGGCTCTGGAACGCGACCTTGATGTTCTCAAGCACCGTCATCGACTTGAACAGGCGGATGTTCTGGAACGTGCGCGAGATGCCCGCATAAGTGATCTGGAATGTCTTTTTGCCCACGATCGATTCGCCCAGCAGCTTCACGTCGCCTTCGGTGGGCTGATACACGCCGGTCAGCATATTGAACACGGTGGTCTTGCCCGCGCCGTTGGGGCCGATCAGGCCGACGATCTCGTTGTCGGACAGCTTGATGTTCACGCCCTGCGCCGCCTGAAGGCCGCCGAAGCGGATGCCCAGATCGACCGTCTCCAGAACGGGCTTGTTGTTGGTCACGTCGTACTCATAATAGGGGACGTCCGGCGGAATCGGGTTGGCGTGATGGCGTTTGAGCTTCTGCTCCATCTTGTCGGCAAACGCGCCGAACTTCGGGAAGAAGTGCGTAATCGCGCCGGTCAGCGAGAACTCGTACACGCCGAGCAGGCCGCTGGGCTTGAAGATCATCATGACGATGAGCAGCAGCGCGTAGGCCAGCTGGCGGTACTCGACCAGCTTCGCCATGAAGAACTGAACGAGCGTCAGGCCCGTCGCGGCGATGATGGAGCCGGTGACCGAGCCCATGCCGCCGAACACAACCATGACCAGATAGTCGATCGAAGCATTGAAGTCAAACTTGGCCGGATCCAGAACGCCGATGCTGTGGGCGTACAGACCGCCCGCAATGCCGGCGAAGAACGCGGCGATGGTGAACGCCATTTCCTTATAGCGCGTCACAGGTACGCCGGACGCGTCGGCCGCCACCTCGTTTTCGCGGATGGCGATGATCGCGCGGCCCTGGCGCGACCAGCTGAGCATATAGATCAGCGCCACGCAGACGACCATGATCCAGAACGCATTGGTAAAGCCGGTGTAGAGCGCAATGTTGAACATCTTCTTGCCGCCGCCCGTCCACGGGGAAAAGACGGTGTTGATCAGCACGCGGATGATCTCGCCGAAGCCCAGCGTGATGATGGCCAGATAGTCGCCGTTCAGGTGCAGCGCCGGTATGCCGATCAGATAGCCGAACAGCGCCGCCACAAGGCCGCCGATGAGCAGCGCCAGCGGGAAATAGGCGATGCTCTGCGGGAACACGAGCGAGGTCATGATCGCCGAGGTGTACGCGCCCACGGCCATGAAGCCGGCGTGGCCCAGCGTCAGCTCGCCCAGAATGCCGGTAACCAGATTCAGGCTGACCACCATGATGATGTTGAAGCTCACCTGCACGAGCAGATTTTCAATGGAACGGTTGCCCGACGCGGTGAGCGCCAGACGGATCACGATATAGGCCAGGGCAATCGCGACGACGTTCAGCGCGGTTGAAAAGCGTCTGTTTTTCTTCATCGTCTATTCCCCCTTACACCTTTTCACGAACCTTGTGGCCCATAATGCCCGAGGGCTTGAACAGCAGCACAAGGATCAGTATGCCGAACACCAGCGCGTCCACATAGTCGCTGGCATAGTATTTCATGAACGTCTCGGCGATGCCGATGATGAAGCCGCCCAGCACGGCGCCGGGGATCGAGCCGATGCCGCCCAGCACGGCCGCGACGAACGCCTTCAGGCCCGGCATGGAGCCGAGCAGCGGCTTGATGTAGACGACCTTCTGCGCATAGAACACAGCGCCCACCGCCGCCAGACCGCAGCCGATGGCGAAGGTGATCGAAACGATCTTGTTGTGGTCGATGCCCATCAGCTGAGCCGCGCCCTGATCCTCGGAGACGGCGCGCATGGCCTTGCCGGTGCGCGTCTTTTTGACGAAGAAGTTCAGGCCGATCATCAGCGCGATGGAGATGACGGTCGTGAGCACCTCGAGCAGCTTGACCGGCTTGCGGCCAACCTTGAACAGCACGACGCTCGGGATGATATTCGGGAATTTGAGCTGGCTGCTGCCGAAGATCAGCTGAATGGTGATCTGCAGCGTCATGGAAATGCCGATGGCCGTGATCAGCGCGGAAATACGGGGCGCGTTGCGCAGCGGCTTATAGGCGACCTTGTCCATCACGACGCCCAGCACAATGCAGAACACAACGCCTGCCAGAACCGCCAGCGTGATGGCGACGGCGGGGTTCGTCTGCGACAGCGCGGTAATCACGCTGGTCGTCATAACCCAGTAGACGACATAGGAGCCGACCATCATAACGTCGCCATGGGCAAAGTTGATGAGCTTGACAATGCCGTAAACCATCGTGTAGCCCAGTGCGATCAGTGCATAAATGCTGCCCATTTGCAGGCCGCCGATCAGATTCTGCAGGATCAGTTGCATATTCTTCCCCCCGAACGGTTATTCCCATGTATCACAACAGGGAAAGAGAAGCGCAGGCTCCTCTTTCCCCATTAACTTGTCCCAGATAACTCTGCTTACTTGGAAGGCGCGATCTTCTCGAGCAGCTTGAGCTGACCGTTTTCGAAGCCCATGACGCACACGGACTTGATCGGGTCGTTGTGATCGTCAAAGGTGATGTGGCCGGTCGCGCAATCCAGATCAGTGGCCTTCAGCGCGGCGATGACAGCGTCCTTATCGGTGCTGCCCGCGTTGGCGATGGCGGTGATCATGATCTTGGCCGCGTCATAGCCCAGCGCGTTGAAGCCCTGAGGCGCGGTGCCGTTGTGGCTGTCGGTGAAGCGGGCGACGAAGCTCTTGACGGTTTCATCGTCGTCGTCGGCATAGAAGGAATCGCAGTAGGCGGTGCCATCCAGCAGGGTGGGTTCATCCTCCAGCTGAGCGCCGATGCCGCTCCAGCTGTCGGCGCCGATCAGCGTGGCCTCAACGCCCACGTCGTTCTTGGCCTGGCGCAGGATCAGCGCGGCGTCCTCATAGTAGTAGCAGACGAACACGACGTCCGGCTCGGCGTCGGCGATCTTGGTCAGCTGCGCGGTGTAGTCGGCGTCGCCGGAAGCGGCGGTCTCAGTCGCGACGATTTCCAGACCCAGTTCCTCAGCCTTCTTGGTGAAGCCCTCGTACAGGCCGATGAAGTAAGAGTCGGTGTTATCGTACAGGATGGCGGCGGTCTTGGCGCCCAGGCTGTTCACGGCGTACTCGGCCATGATGCCCGCCTGATAGGGATCCAGGAAGCAGGCGCGGAAGACGTTGCTGCCGGCGTCGGTCACGGCGTAGGCGGTGGCGGACGCGGTGATCATGGGCATATTGTCCTTAGCGGCCAGCGAAGCCACGGCCAGCGTGGGGGTGGTGGTGACCGGGCCGATGATGGCGGCCACGCCGTCGCTCACCAGGGTGTTGTAGGCGTTGGTGGCCTCAACCGCGTCGCCGGTATCGTCCATCCACTCGATCTCGACCTTCTTGCCGTCGATGCCGCCGTTTTCGTTGATTTCATCGATATAGGTGTTGACGCCGTTCTGCACGAGCAGGCCGTAGTTGGCCACGGCGCCGGTCAGCGGCGCGATGCCGCCGATCTTAATCGTATCTTCCTCAGCCATCGCGGCGCAGGAGAAAACCATCATCAGGGCTACCATCAAAGCTACCATTTTTCCCATTTTTCTCATGTGGGAACCCTCCTTCTCATCGGCTCTTGCCGATTTAATGTGTATTATTATACGCTTACCGCTCCAGATTGCAAGTTAATATACCGTAAATCAATGATACGTTTTGGTTTCTCAGGTTAAAAAACGTCATTTTTGGCCTTATTCAACCTGTTTTTTACATTTTTCTGCATTATAGGCCCGCTTCGTCCGTCAAATTCAGCCTTTTAGAGCGGTTTAACCGGCGGGATATGAATGTCGTCCTGCTCTCTCCTGCCGCGCGTTAAATCAGAATGTCTACCTTTTATATAGGGGGCTTTTTCGGGGCCGGCGGGGCAGGGCGAGTGAAGAGATGTGCGGCGGCTGTATGCGCCGTCTCGGTGGGACATCGTGCGGCTTCCGCTTACGGCGTTTGGCCGCGCTGGCGCGAAGAAATGATATTCCGCTTTATGGGATAGTGAATTGTGCGCCGGCGAAGGGCTGCGTTTGGCCGGTTGTAGCTCCGGCACGGGCGTTTGTGCGCGCGGGGGTCTGGCGGCGGATCGCTCAGCCTCCCCTGAAAGGGGAGGTGTCGCCACAGGCGACGGAGGGGTTACTCCATCGCACGCCGCGTTGCTTTGTTTCATTCGCGCCTGCCATGCGTTTCTATTGGGATGTTTTGCGCTTGGATCACGCCTGCTGTTTGCCGCCCAGCGTCAAACAGGGCGGCTTGCGGGATGTTGCATTTCTGTTCCGCCGTGGGTCGGGATCGCCGGTAGTACGTTCTCAAAGACCGTTCGGTTATCAAACTTTGTAAGTTCACTTCGGGATTGTGCGTTTCTTTGCGGCGATCCCGACGGGGTTCCCGAAGAAGTCCAGGAGGCGACCGGAAAGCCTCCTGGGGGAAGGATGAGCCTTGAACAGAAGCCATATCCTTGCGCCGTGACCTGTATAGCCGATGACTATGCCGCAATCGAGTCGCAAGCCTATCATATTCCTCTAGCACAGTAACTGCGCATTCGCGGCGATACCGCGGGGAGTACGCTGGGGCTGCGCGCCCCAGACCGCGCCAAAGAGCCAAATGTGGAAGCCGCACTGCGGCCTCTCTGGACTCTCTTCATTTGATTCGCGGCGGAAGTGCATAAAGCACAGCGAGGGCCGTTCGGGTACAACGGAGACTTGACCGGCTCTGATAAGTGGAGGCCACACTGCGGCTGGCCGGTCAAGTCGTGTAGCCGCACAATCGCCCCTGTTCGCTCAGACATTCGAGTCAGGCCGCGCAAAGTGGAAGCAGGCGCTGCCCGCCGCCAGCATATCATAAAACACGCGGGGCGCGTCGCTCTCAAACGCCATGTGCTCCCCCGTCACCGGATGCGTCAGCACCAGCCGCGCCGAATGCAGCGCAAACCGCCCCGGCAATCGCGCGTCCTCCTCGCCGTACAGAAAATCCCCCGCGATCGGATGCCCGATAAACTGAAGATGCACTCGAATCTGATGCGTCCGGCCCGTCTCCAATCGCACGCGCAGAAGCGTGTAATTCTCGCCGCGCGCCACGGTTTCATAGTGCGTCACGGCGCGCTTTCCGTCCGCGCGCACCTCCCGCCGCACCGTCGCGCCGTCCGCCTTACCGATGGGCGCGTTGATCGTGCCGCGCTCCGGCTCGACCCGCCCCACCGCCAGCGCGAGATATTCCCGCACATACGCGTCGGTGTGCAGCATATTCTGCAGCACCTGCTGGGCGTGCGCGTGCTTCGCCACGGCCATGAGCCCGCTCGTGCCCTTGTCCAGCCGGTTGACCGGCCTGAACACATAATTCTCCCCGCGATAGCGCCACGCCAGCCGGTTTTCGAGCGCGTCGTCGGGGTGATGCACGCCGCTCATGCAGGCCAGCGGCGCGCTCTTGTCCACGATGAGTATGTCCTCGTCCTCGTAGACGACGTTCACATCGCCCTCTGCCGGCACGGCCGCGCCGCCCTCCTCGTCCATGAGCAGCAGCGAGATCGTCTGCCCCGCGTGAACGATCTCGTTGGCGTGAACGCTCTGTCCATCCAGCAGCACGGCGTTCTTCTGCTTGAGCGAGGCCAGCTGCCCGTGCGAGACGGCCATTTTCGATCGGATAATCCGCTTGACGGCGCGTCCCTCGTCCGCCGCGTCCGCGGTATATGTCAGCGTCCGCACGCTCTCACTTCCTTTTATAGAGTTACTTGATGCTCCTATTCTATCACGCCCGCCGCCCGCTCCGCAAGAGCGCATGAATCGCGCCGCGCGCATTTGGCGCAATTAAACGAATCGACACATACGCAAAACAAACCCTTGACATTTTTCAGGGAGGGGTATTATATTATTAGGTGTAGCATATTCTAACAATTCTGTTATGTGCGCAGTGCGCCGGCTCAATACTCTCCGCGTGCGGAAGGATGCGCGGATAGAGCGCGGTTTTACATAGATCGCTTCCCCATTACGCAGAAAGCGAGGTTTCATTTGTGAAGCTCAAATCGAAAACATATACTGTGCTCAATCTGATTCCCTCGATCGTCACCATCGCGCCGGGCGCGTTCATCCTGTCTCTGGGGCTGAACGCGCTGATCGCGGTCTTTCCGCTGATCGACGCGCTCTCCTCGGCCTGGTTCATCGATTCGGCGCTGGCCATGGCGCGGGGCGAACGGGCCGTGTCGGCGTGCATAGGGCCGCTGATCGCGGTTTTGGCGACCAAGTTTCTCAACTTCAGCCGCTGGGAGTTTGACAATTACGCCGTGCAGGCGGTCAAGCGCGCGCTGCGGCTGCACTATCGTCCGGCCATCGCGGCCAAGGCGGCGGCCCTCGACTACCGCTATATCGAGGACGGCAAGACGTGGGATCTCATCAGCCGCATGACCAACGCGCCGGAGGACAAGATCCACAGCGTGCTCGACGGCATGATCTATCTCGTACAGCTCGTGCTCTCGTTTGCGGGCGTTGTGATTCTGGTGGCGGCGAACGTCTGGTGGGCGGCGCTGGTGCTGGCCGCGTGTCTGGCGGCGCTGATCGCCTACTCGCTGCACATGGGCGGCAAAGGCTATGACGAAAGGGCGAAAATCGAGCGCGAAAAGCGGCGCTACAGCGAACTGGAAAAGGCGTGCCTTGAGCGCGATTTTTCCGAGGAGCGCGCGCTGTTCGGCTATGCGGACGCGCTGACCGACCGCTATGCGCAGGAATACGAGCACGCCTACGTCTCCTATTTCCGCTTTCATCGCATGAACGCCGTCTCTCGCACCGTGCTGGCCACGCTCTGCATGACCGCCGTCGCGATCACCGCCGTCATGCTGGCCATTCCCACGGCGCGCGGCGCGATGTCCATCGGCACGATGGTGGCGATCGTCTCCGCGCTGTTCAGCATCAAGAACCAGATCGCCGGCCTGCAATACTGCATGGGCTGCATCGGCGAGGGCCGCGCCTATGCCCGCGAGCTGACCGAGTTTTCCAAGCTCGAGGAAACTGACGGCGCAACCGACGCGCCGCTCGAGCCGCCTATGCCGTTTGAATCGCTGGAATTTAAGCACGTCACGTTCGCCTATCCGAACACAGAGCGCAACGTGCTGGACGACTTCAGCCTGAAGCTCGAAAAGGGCAAGCATTACGCCTTCGTCGGCGTGAACGGCGCGGGCAAGACCACCATGACCAAGCTGATGACCGGCCTTTACCGCGATTTCAAGGGCGAGATCCTGCTCAATGGCCGCGATATCCGCACCTATGACGCGAAGGCGCTCAAGTCGCTCTGCTCGGCGGTGTTTCAGGATTTCGCGCGCTATCAGGTGCCCGCGCGGGATTCCATCGCCGTGGGGCTTCCCGCCCGCGAGGCGCGCGTGGAGGACGCTGTGCGCGCCGTCGGCCTGACCGACGCGATCGCCGCGCTCCCCAAGGGACTGGACACGCCGCTGGGCAAGACCTATGAGGGCGGACAGGATCTCTCCGGCGGCGAATGGCAGCGCGTGGCGATTGCCCGGGCGCTGGTGAGCGGCGCGCCGGTGCGCATACTGGACGAACCCACCGCCGCGCTCGACCCGATGAGCGAGAGCCGCTTTTACGAGCAGTTCGCCGGCATGAGCCGCGGCGTGACCACGCTGTTCATCAGCCACCGTCTCGGCTCAACCCGTCTGGCCGACCGCATCTTCGTGATCGACGGCGGCAGAATCGCCGAGGAGGGCACTCAGGCTGAGCTGCTCGCCGCGGGCGGGCTGTTCGCCGATATGTTCGAGGCGCAAAGGAGCTGGTATCAATGAGTAAGGATAAGCAGGCCGTCTCCTTCGCCCTGATGGGGCGCACGTTTCGGCTGTATTTCAAAATCATGCGCGAGTCCGGCTGGGGCCGGACGATTCTCTATCTCTCCACGAATATACTAACCGGCGTGCTTTACGCGCTCAATACGCCGATCATGGAGTCGCTCGTCGCCGCCGTCACAAACGTCGCGCAGGGTGCGGGCATGAGCGTTATTATACTGCCCGCCGTACTGTTTTTCCTCTGTGGCGCAGGCACAGAGACAGTCGAGTACCTCGGTATGTATTATCAGATCGTTTTCGAACAGCGTGTCCGCAGCGGGCTGATGCGCCGCCTGATGCGCGCCGTCGGCCGCAAAGAGCAGATCGCCTTTGAAGAACCCGAGAATCTCGAGTCCATCGAAAAGGCGAAAAAGGGTGTGGAGGGCATACATCGCCTCTGCTCGCAGTATTTTGATCAGGCGTTGTTCGCACTGACCTATTTCATTGGTATGCTGATCTATGTCGGTCTGAAAAGTCCTCTGCTGGCCGCGCTGCTGTTTCTCTCCCTCATCCCGCTGGCGCTCTCCAACCGGCTGATTATGGCGCAGGCGAGCAGCCTGAGCGATCAGCTGGCGCCCGAGCAGCGCGCCGCCGATTACTGCGAAAAGTGCATGACCGACCGCGAATACTTCAAGGAAACCCGCCTGCTGGGCGCGTACGCCTATTGCTTCAGGCGTTATTTCGGTCATCTGCGCGAGTGCGTGCGGCTGAACCGCAAATTCACCAACCACGAAACGCTGTATATGCTCGGCTCGGACGTGCTGTCGCTCGTGGGGTTTGCTTTCTCGCTGGCTGCTATGATCTTCGAGCTGAAAAACGGCCGGCTGAACCCCGCCGGATTCGCCGCGCTGCTTGCGGGCCTACTGAGAATCTACAGCTACATGGGTAACATCATGCAGAACTTGAGCCGACATGCCGCCGAGCAGCTGCCGCGCGTGAAGTTCGTGTTCCACCTGCTGGATATGCCCGAGCGCCACGGCGAAGCGAAAGCGGCCGACGGCGCGCGCGGCGTGACGCTCGATAACGTACACTTCCGCTATCCCGGCGCGGAGAACGAGGCCGTGCGCGGCGTATCGCTGGAGATTCAGCCCGGCGAGACGATCGCCATCGTCGGCGAAAACGGCGCGGGCAAGACCACCATCGCGCGGCTGCTGACCGGCCTGTACCTGCCTACGGAAGGCCGCGTACTGATCGGCGGCGAGGACACGCAGGCGATCGACCTGCCCTCGGCCACGAAAAACGCGTCGGCGGTGTTCCAGAAGTTCGCGCGGTACCGCATGACGCTGGACGAAAACGTGAAGATGTCCGACGTGAAGAAGGACGCGGGCATCAGCGCGGCGCTGGACGAGGCGGGCCTGCCGCTGGATTCGGCGTGCTTCCCGAACGGCGCGGACACCATGCTCTCGCGCGAGTTCGACGGCGTGGATCTCTCCGGCGGCGAGTGGCAGCGCGTGGCGATTGCGCGCGGGCTGTATCGCGTACACGGGCTGATCGTGCTGGACGAGCCGACCGCGGCGATCGATCCGCTGGAGGAGACGCGCGTGTATAAGCGCTTCGCCGAGATGAGCGGGCAGTCGACGGCGGTGATCATCACGCACCGCATGGGCAGCGCGCGCATTGCCGACCGTATCGTCGTGATGGACAAGGGACGCATCGACGATATTGGCACGCACGAAGCGCTGATGGCCAAGGGCGGCCTGTACGCGCGCATGGTGGAATCGCAGTCGAGCTGGTACAGATCGGACGACAGCGCCGCCGAAACCGCGCCGGCCTGACGCATTCATGCCAACGCATGAATCCGCACTATGCTCACTGCGCTAAACGCACCCACACCGCGACCCAAATGAAGAGAGTCCAGAGAGGCCGCAGTGCGGCTTCCACATTTGGCTCTTTGGCGCAGTCTGGGGCGCGCAGCCCCAGCGTTCTCCCCGCGGTATCATAACGAATCAGCAGACCCCATCAAAAGGAACGCCAACGCAAGACGGCGTTCCTTTTTCGTATAGGCGAACTCCGGTCGTCTCCTCGTCCCCCGTCGGGATCGCCGCAAAGAAACGCACAATCCCCAAATGAACCAATCCAGCCCGATAACCCCACCCCGCCGTGAGAACGCACTACCGGCGATCCCGACCCACGCGGGAATAGAAACGGAGCATTCCGCAAGCCGTCCTGTTTGGCGCTGAGCAGCAAACAGCAGGCGTGAGACAAACGCAAAACATTCCAATAGAACCGTACGACAGACGCACGCCGCCGACTCCGTTTTCCGCGTCCCCTCGTCCCCCGTCGGGATCGCCGCAAAGAAACGCACAATCCCCAAATGAACCAATCCAGCCCGATAACCCCACCCCGCCGTGAGAACGCACTACCGGCGATCCCGACCCACGGCGGAACAAAAACGAAGCATATCGCAAGCCGTCCTGTTTGACGCTGGGCGGCAAACAGCAGGCGTGAGCCAAACATACAACGCCGCAATAGAAATACAGCGCCCCGCCGCCAGACCCCCGCGCGCACAAACGCCCCTGCCGGAGCTAAAACCGGCCAAACGCCACCTTTCGCCGGCGCACAATTCGCTATCCCATGAAACGGAATATCGCTTTTTCGCGTCAGCGCGGAATAACATACTCCCCAAGTGGAAGCGGCACAGCAGGCGCGCCAACACGGACAGCGGCCCGGCAAGCCCGCTTCTCCTAACCGAACGCGACACGCATCTAACGCGGCGGCACCTCGCTTCCCCGTTGCATCGCCCAAGAGCACAAAACACGCGGCGCAGACCGGAAATCTCCTCCCGACCCGCGCCGCGCCTGTTGCCTATTCCGCCGGCAGCTCCACCACGACGCGCAATCCGCCGCACTCATTCCTCTCGGCATGGATATGGCCGCCGTGCAGCTCCACAATGACCTTCGCGATGGCCAGCCCCAACCCCGTGCCGCCCGTCTCGCGGGAACGCGCCTTGTCCACGCGGTAAAAGCGCTCGAATATTTTGTCCAGCTGATCGTCCGGCACGCCGCAGCCCTCGTCGGAAAGCGCAATCACCGCGCTCTTCCCCGCCCGCGCCGCGCTGAGATGAACGCCGCCGCCCGCGGGCGTGTACTTCGCCGCGTTGTCCATGAGGATGATGAGCAGCTGGCGCAGCATCGTCTCGTCGACCGAAATCGTCATGTCCGGCGGCGCGTCCAGGGTATAGACGTGATCGGGATCGATCAGCCGCCGCTCGTCGATCAGCTCGCTGAAGAGCGCGGATACGTCCAGCGCGCGCCTTTCGACCGACTGCATCCCCCGATCGCCCCGCGAAAGGAAGAGCAGGCTGTCGGCCAGACGGCGCATATAGTCGCTCTGGCGCAGGATCGCCGCGACGCACTTGTCGCGCACGGCGGGATCGTCCTTGCCCCAGCGCGCCAGCAGCTCGGCGTTGCCCTGCAAAACCGACAAAGGCGTTCGCAGCTCGTGCGAAGCGTCCTGCGTGAACTGCCCCTGCCGCACGAACGCGTTCTGCACGCGACCCAGCATATCGTTGAGCGTCTCGGCCAGATCGCGCAGCTCGCCTCCGTTTTCCGACACGCTCAGGCGCACGTCCAGCGCCCCGGCGTCGATCGCCCGCGCCCGCGCAATCATCTGCGAGAGCGGCCGCAGCATCCGCCGCGCCACCGTGCGCCCCGCCACCAGCGATATAAGCGCCGCCGCCGCATTTAAGACGATCAGCAGCAGCAGCAGGCTGTGCAGGAAGGAATACTCGCCGTCCACCCGCCGCACGACGCACAGCAGCCCGCCCGTCACCGCACGCGCACACACCAGCGCCGCCGTTTCGCCCGACATGATGTGCAGAAGCGGCGTTTTCTGCACCGCACGCGGCAGAATCGAAGCGTCGATCTCGAAATATCCCGCCCTGCCGATCGCTTCTCCGTCCTCACCCAGAAGAATCAGCGAGAGCGTATCGTCGGTACACAGCTCCCAGAGCACGTTCGGATCGGCGGGATCGTGCCCCTCGGCCACCTCCTCGTCGAACACCTCGGCCAGCGCGTCGGCGCTCGCGGCCAGCTCGTCCGCGCGGCGGTCGATCAGCATGTGCCGCGAGACGACGTACACGCACAGCGACAGGCACAGCGTCATCGCGGCGAAGAACAGCGCATAGGCGCGCGTCAGCCGTCCGGACAAGCCGCGCTCAGACCGCCTTCTTCGTGCGCATGACATAGCCGCCCCCTCACGCTTTCGATCAGACCGCCCTCCGCCGGATCGTGCAGGCGGCGGCGCACATAGCGCACATACACGTCCACGACGTTGCTGTCGCCCGCATAGCTGTAGCCCCAGACCGCCGAAAGCAGCTGCTCGCGCGTCAGCACGATGTCCGAATTGAGCATGAAATACTCCAGCAGATCAAACTGCGTCTTTGTGAGCGCGATCTCCTCGCCCGCGCGCGTCACCTGCCGCTTTTTGCGGTCGAGCGTCACGTCGGCGTTGCGCAGAAGGCCGTCGTCGGCCGCGCCGCGCGTCAGCACGCGAATGCGCGCCAGCAGCTCTTCTATATGGAAGGGCTTAGTCACATAGTCGTTCGCACCGGTGTCCAGTCCGGCCACCTTGTCCATCACCGAATCGCGCGCCGTGAGCAGGATCACCGGCGTTTTCACGTCCGCAGCCCGCAGCCGCCGGAGCACCTCCAGCCCGTTGAGGCCGGGCAGCATGACGTCCAGCAGAATCAGCTCCGCGCCGCCCGCCAGCGCCGCCTGCAGGCCGTTCGGCCCGTCGCGCTCGACCGAGACGGCATAGCCCTCGTGCTCCAGCTCCATGGTCAGAAACGCAGCGATGTCCGCGTCGTCCTCGATGAGCAGTATCTTCATGACCGTCCCTCCCGCCGTCTATTTCTATTTTATTATAGCGCACTTCGCCCCGTTCGGCCACCCCCGCGCGCGATTCTCACCGGATTCTCACCAAAAAGCGGCCTTTCCTATCATCCGCGGCGGCTATAATGAATCCCGAAATGAGAAAAACACCGCGCCGAAAGGACTGACAGACATGACGAAGAAAAAACTGTGCGCCTCGATGCTGGCGCTGGCCCTTGCCGCGTCGCTGGCCGCCTGCGGCAATAAGCCCGCCGAGTCCGCGCCCACCCCAACGCCCGAACCGACCGCCGAGATAACCGCTGAGCCGACGAGCGAACCGCATTCAAGCGCCTTCGCCGCGCCCTGCATCGACGCGCCGTACGACTATGAATATCTGGCCGACGACAAGCAGATCGTCATCCGCCGCTTTGACGACGCGAGCGTTCAGTATCTGGTGGCCGACGTACAGCTGACCGACGTTCATCAGCTGCAAACCGCGCTGAGCAGCGGCAAGGCGTTCGGCGCGCTGGAGCCGGCCTCGGCCATGGCGGAACGCGCCGGTGCCGTGCTGGCGATCAACGCCGACGACTACGCGCTGCACAAATACGGCACGATCATCCGCAACGGCGAGCTGCTGCGCGCGCACGACACCACGCGCAATATGCTCATCGTCGATGAAAACGGCGACTTTTCCGTCCGCAGCGACCGTGTAAATGAGGATCCCGCCGCGCTGGGCGCATCGCTGACCGCGGCGAACACCTGGCAGACGTTTGAATTCGGCCCCGAGCTGATCCGAAACGGAGAGATCGTCGATTTCAATCCGGCGTTCGACGTGATCTCCACCAACCCCCAGCGCCGCGATCCGCGCACGGCCATCGGTCAGATCGGAAAGCTGCACTATGTGATCGTCGTCGCCGACGGCCGCAGCGAATCCTCGCACGGCATGACGCTGCCCGAAATGCAGCGCCTGATGCAGAGTCTGGGCGCGCAGACCGCCATGAATCTGGACGGCGGCGGCTCGTCGGAGATGTGGTTCCAGGGCGAAATCCTCAACACTCCCTCCCATGGCGAGGAGCGCAGGCTGTCCGACATACTGTTCTTCTAAAAAAATGCTGCCGCCATCCCCCCTGCTTTTCACTTCACGAACCGTCCTCGGCCGCTATAAAAGCCGACCCAACGCTCAACGATTTTGCGAGAGGAGCATGACTCATGAAAAAAGTACTGAAGCCGTTTTTCCGCGGCGCTGTTGCGGGCGTCGCCGTACAGTATATCGCCGCCATCGCGCTGAGCTACGCGCTGCATCTGGGCTATTTCATGCCCTATCCCGCCGCGCTGAGCGAGACTCTCGGCGGCGAGCTGAACGCCGTGCTGCTGACCGCGCTGATCTCGGCAGCGCTGGGCGGGCTGATTGCGCTCGGCCTGCGTTCCGTCAGGCGCGTTGCATTCTGCGGCCGTCCGGCGGCGCAGTATCGCTGATTCAAATCCCCATGACAAAGCGCGGGACTTCCTCGCATCGGAGAAGAAGCCCCGCGCTTCATTATGTTTGTATCGCAGCACGTTGACTTTACATGAGCGTGATTGCAAGGCGGGCGCGGATGTGTTAAAGTGACAAAAGCAAATTTTAACAGGATAGCGAGGGAATCACAATGGCTGGACTGACCATGGACAAGCTGGTCGCGCTGTGCAAGAACCGCGGCTTCATTTTCGCCGGCTCCGAGATTTACGGCGGCCTTTCGAACACCTGGGATTACGGCCCCCTGGGCGTGGAATACAAGAACAACATCAAGAAGGCCTGGTGGCGCAAGTTCGTGCAGGAAAGCCCCTACAACACGGGTCTGGACTGTGCGATCCTGATGAACCGCGAGGTGTGGGTCGCCTCCGGCCACGTCGGCGGCTTCAACGATCCGCTGATGGACTGCAAGGCCTGCAAGGCGCGCTTCCGCGCCGACAAGCTGATCGAGGACTACACCAAGGGCGCTGAGACCGGCGACGGCTGGAGCAATGCCGAGCTTGAGGCCTATATCGCCGATCACGACATCGTCTGCCCGGTCTGCGGCAAGAAGGATTTCACCGGCATCCGTCAGTTCAACCTGATGTTCAAGACGCATCAGGGCGTGACCGAGGATTCCACCAACGAGATCTATCTGCGTCCCGAGACGGCGCAGGGCATCTTCGTCAACTTCCTGAACGTTATGCGCACCACGCGCAAGAAGCTGCCGGCGGGCATCTGCCAGATCGGCAAGTCCTTCCGCAACGAAATCACCCCCGGCAACTTCATCTTCCGCGTGCGTGAGTTCGAGCAGATGGAGCTGGAGTTCTTCTGCAAGCCCGGCGAGGATCTGCAGTGGTTCGAGTACTGGCGCTCCTTCTGCCGCGACTGGCTGCTCTCTCTGGGCATGAAGGCCGAGAACCTGCGCCTGCGCGATCATGAAAAGGACAAGCTGGCCTTCTATTCCAAGGCGACGACCGACTTTGAATATCTCTTCCCGTTCGGCTGGGGCGAGCTGTGGGGCGTGGCCGACCGCACCGATTACGACCTGAAGCAGCACAGCGAGCATTCCGGCAAGGCCATGGAGTACATGGATCCCATGACCAACGAGAAGTTCATCCCCTACTGCGTCGAGCCGTCCGTCGGCGTGGATCGTCTGGTGCTGTCCTTCCTGTGCGACGCTTACGACGAGGAGCAGCTTGAGGGCGGCGACAGCCGCGTCGTGCTGCACCTGCATCCGGCGCTGGCTCCCTTCAAGGCCGCCGTCATGCCGCTGCAGAAGAACAAGCTGGGCGACAAGGCGCGCGAGGTCTACGCCATGCTGGCCAGGCACTTCATGGTGGATTACGACGAGACCGGCTCCATCGGCAAGCGCTATCGCCGTCAGGACGAGATCGGCACGCCGTTCTGCATCTGCGTCGACTTCGATACCGAGACCACCGGCAACGTCACCGTCCGCAACCGCGACACCATGCAGCAGGACGTGGTTGCGCTGGACAAGCTGGTCGACTATATCAACGAGCGCATCGACTTCTAATCGCTTCATAAACTAAAAAATGAGCGCGGCTCTTTATGGGAGCTGCGCTCATTTTCAGCTTTTGGCCGCCGCATATGGGCCGTCTCCCGCATCAGCCGCCCCACCGCGCGGCTCGAAAAGCGCCCGAAACCGCCGCGTTAAAAACAAAACAGCCAGAAGCACGTCCGCTCATCGGAACGCGTTTCTGGCTGTTGTTTTTTGCACATCGCTCAGCGCGCACACCTTGCCGCCCATGGCTTCATAGGCAAACGCGCTGCGAAAGCCGCTCTTCCCTCTATTCCACGTCGATCTCGACCGACTGATGCCCGTTTACGCACGGAATGGTGAACGCCAGCCGCCCGTTTTTCTGCTCGAAGGGGATTTCCTCCTGCGCCGGCACGAGCCGCACGCGCTTCACGGTTTTCGGCAGGTTGATTTCGACGCGCACCTGATAGATCGGTACAATATCCTCGATCACCGACGCGCGGCCGCGCTGAATCGGGCTGGCATAGGCGGCGTGGAACACATAGCGGTTCTCCGCCTGCTGATACGTCAGGCGCGAGCGTCCCTGGCTGGGCAGGCTCACGCGGCAGGTCGGCTCATAGATAAGGGCAAGCGCGCGGATGAGCGCCTCGCGGAACAGCTGCGCGCCGTCCCTTTTGTACATCGCGCACAGCGGATGCGCCATGTAGATCACGTTTCCCTTGCGCACCGCCGCCGGATGAGAGGCCGGCTCATCGCGGTAGGGCGTGTTCTGATGCGAACAGTAGCGCGCCCATGTGCGGTCGAACCACGGCTCGTACACCTCGGCCAGCACATCGCCATCGGTCACGCGCGTTCTCTCTCCCGCGCGGTAGCACAGAAACGGCGCGTTGCCGAAGGGCAGGCGGATCACGTCGCCCGCCATGAAGTAATCCTGACGGTACTGCGCCGCGCCGACATATTCCGCGCCCGGATCGATCTGGAAGCGCCCGTTTTCAACCGCGCTCGTGCCGGTAAACAGCACCGCGCCGCCCTGCGCGATGAATGCATTGACGCGCGCGGCTTCCTCCGCCGTCAGCTGAACGCAGTCGGGCAGAATCAGCGCCCTGAAGCGGCCGAGGTCGTCGCCGGGCATGACCACGTCGAAGTCGATATGGCTCTCGAGCAGCATATCGTGAAGGCCCTCGTCGCTCTCTTCGCGCCCGCACAGATACACGCCCAGCGTCGCCGTCGAGCTTGCCGGATACGCCCACGGCTCGATCGCCTCGAGCGCGCGGTAGGCGTGGCCGATGATGCGGTAGGTCTCCATGTCCATTTTGCCGTCGGGCGGCATCTGATCGCCCACGCTGCACTTCGCGCCGTACATCGCCATGGTGAGCACTTCGTATTTGAGCGCGTCCAGGTTCTTATAGCCGCCAAACTCGCCCCAGCTGGTGTGGAACTTGCCGGTCATGCCCAGATATTCCTTGGGATAGCGGCTCATGAAGCTGGCGCGCGGCGGCATCTTGTTATAGCCGCCCCATGTGGTGGGCAGATCCTCCATCTCGAAATGCGACTGGCCGACCAGATATTCCGGACGATAGATCTCCGCGCCGCCGTTGAAGAAGATCGTGGCCTCGGGGTGCTTTTCGCGCAGTATGCGCTGGCACTCGGCCATGAAATGCAGATGCGAGCGGCGGTAGTATTCCTCCGCGTCGCGCTCGTTCTCCGGATTCAGCCCCTCCGCCCGCATACCGGCCATGCAGTTCGGGCAGTAGCAGGCCCTGTTGAGGAACACGATGTCGTAGAACAGGCCGTCCAGATCAGCGTAGCGGTCGCACACCTCGCGCGTAATGTCATAGATATGCCGCGCGTAATCGCCGCTCAGGCACAGGTGATCCCATGTGCAGGCGGGGCGCGGATCGTCGGGGCCGGCGTTCGGATCGGAGCCGTTGTCGCGCTTCACGCCGTTTTTATCGCGCATGCACCATTCGGGGTGTCGCTGCGCGTCCAGCGCCGACCAGCCTGCGGTGATATAGACGGGCGCGGCCACGCCGATTTCATGCGCGGCCTCGATCATCGCGCCGGTGAGATCGAAGCCGGGCTGCATCGTGGGGTGCTGCGTCCCCACGCGCGTGGGATAATAGCAATAGCCGTGATGGCACTTGGCGAACACGGTGATCGAGTTGACATTTCCTTCCTTCAGCGCGTCCTGAAACTGCGCCTTGTCAAACCGGCTCCCCACGCCGGGAATATGCGGCGACGTATGAAAATCCAGATGCACCTGTCGTGCGGGCAGCTTTCTCATCGATATGATCCTCCTTCGTTTGTTTGGACGCGTTTATCATATCATATCGGGGCGCGGGGGACAAGAGGGGAATTTTCACGCGCCTGCAAGATAGAGATTTTCGCCGTCAAACAGCAAATCCGTTGTATTATTGAGGATACGCTCGACGCTTTTGATGCCATCCGTAAAGCGCTTGCTGCCGCTGTCTCGCTCGCCATCAAATAGGGCTGCCACCTTTTCAGCGTTCTCCTGATTACTCTTGAGCAGCTTGTCGCCGCCTGCTTCCAGCCATTCGTCAACAGGCCCTTTGCTCAGCACCGGCGATGAGGCGATGGCATTTCCCGTCTTTTTGAGCAATGTTCCCAAAGTGCCCATAGCCTGCTTTTCGAGCGTTTCCGAAGCATATTTTCTAATCATATCGCGGCACTGCGCATACTGGCTCCGATAGCGTGTATCGCATTCTTCAACCTTGGCCGCAACGCTGGCAAGATACTCAGCTGCAAAATTCCCCAACAACATAACTTCAACAAATGACGAAAACGCCAGCATATAGAGAGCCATACGCTCATCATGGAACAGGCCAATCAATTTTTTCACGCTGCTGTTCACTGCCTGTTCCCCGTGAATAGACGGCATCTTTTCAATAGCAGAAGCAATCTGCCGTTGGTAGAATATGAGATTTTTCTCAGCGCTCTGCTTGATGTCCAGAACCTTCATGTGATGATTCGACTTGTATTGATCGTTGTCCCAATTATATTTGTAATTTCTCAATTCATCCGTGAGAATATTCAGATCGGCCTGCATCGCCGCCCTTTTATCCTGCTCAAGGAATGAGAGGATGCTTTCCTGCGTCTGTTGTATTCCGTCCAGCTTCTTCCCGACACTGACCAGCATCGCCGCCATAACAAGCGTCAGTGGATCAATCGGTATTGCGGCCGTCGCCGTCATGCGGAGGAACTTTAACAAATTTTGCCATGACCGCCTTGCCGCCGCGATCAAACGTCCCAGCATAGATCTGCGGCGTCGCCTTCCGAAAAGCCTTCAACGATTCGCCGCCCAGATTATTGATGGGAATATAGCCCATGCCGCCCACCGTCATTGTTTGAACAACCTGCCGCATTCCCGGAAGCATCGACGCAAAGCCCGCGCCAAGTGCCGCCATATCGCCCAGAGGAATGGTCAGACAATCTTCCAGATGAATACCCTGTGTCCGCTCAGCAATGGCCTTATCAATAATATCCTCTTTCACAATCGATTGATTCTGCGCGACCAGCTCTCCTTTTTCGTCATTTTTCCCACGCTTCAAAATGCGATCGAACAGCCCCATGGATTCCCGCTCCTTTCATTGCCTTATATTGTCATTATAGCACATTTTCTTTTTAACAACAATGCGGACGGCGCTTTTCTTTTCCACATTCTCACGCTTGTGTTTTGCGGCGGGATGTGCTATGATAAGGATATATGATAACATGAAGGGCGTGGCGCGCGTGGTGCTCTCGGTGGTCGTCCCCAGCTATAATGCCGAACGGTATCTGGACAAATGCCTGAAAAGTCTCTGCATCCCCGCTGCGCGCGGCCGGCTCGAGGTGATCGTCGTCAACGACGGCTCGAGCGACAATACGGGCGAAATGGCTCACGCGTGGGCTGAGCGCGAGCCGGAAATCGTGCGCGTCGTCGACAAGGAAAACGGCGGGCACGGCTCGGCGGTCAACGCCGGTATCGACGCGGCGCACGGGAAATACCTGCGCATCGTCGACGCGGACGACTGGCTGGATACGGCTTCGCTGCCCGCGCTTCTCGACGCGCTGGAGGCGGCGACGGCCGATCTTGTGGTCGATCAGAAATTTGAAAACAGCCTCGAAACCGGCGCGGAGACGCGCTTTCCCCTGCCGCCGGAGCTTCCTTTTAATAAGACGCTGAATTTCGCCGATTATCGCGGCGACGGCATGACCGAATACTATATGCTGCACACGCTCTCGGTGCGCCTGCCGCTTTTGCGCGCGCTGAACGTCCGTCTGCTCGAGCACACGTTTTACGTCGATTTTGAGTATATCCTCAAGGTCACCAGCCGCGCGCAGACGATCGAGTTCCTGCCGCTTTTCGTCTATCACTATCTGGTGGGCAACGCGGCGCAGTCGGTCGCGCCGGCCAACTACGTCCGGCGCAGCGATCAGCACCGGCGCGTCCTGAACGAATGCCTGCGCTTCCGCCGCGAGGACGACATTCCCGCGGACGCGCGCGATTATGTCACGCGGCGCTGCCTTCTGCTGATCAATACGCACCTGACCATCCATCTGATCTATGACCGCGACCGCCGACGCGGCGCTCGAAACGCGCGCACGTTCATGGCGGCGCTCCGGGCGAGCGACTCCGGTCTGTACGGCGCGTCTCTCAAGCGCTATTATATTAAACGCATCGCCCACGCGCTGGGCGTAACCGATCAAACGATAACATGGCTGCGCAGCGCGCGGCGAAAGGAACGTCCATGAAAAGGGAAACGCGACGCGGACTCTATCTGATCGTCATGAAAATATGTCTCTTCACGCTGCTGACGCTGACGTTTTTGCTGCTCATGGCCGTCAACAACCCGCAGATCATCCGGCCGAGCCGAACCATGGCCATCACGCTCACCGGCTTCGTCGTGCTGCTGGCGCTCTTTACGCAGCTCTACCGCAGCTTCGACATACGGCATGAGCAGAGCCGGCACATCATCTATTCGACGCTCATCTCCTGCATCATCGCCGACGTCGGCGCGTATTTCGAGCTGCTGATTATGAACTTCAACGTGGCGAACCGCTCGAGTCTCATGCCCGAATCGGGCGATCTGGGCTGTCTGATCATAGCGCTTTTGTTGCAGCTGGTCTGGATCATGCTCTTCACGCGCTCGGCGAAATTCCTCTATTACCGCATGACGCCGCCGCGCAAGTGCTGCATCGTCACCGGCGGTGCGGCCGATTGCGCCTATATGCTCTCCAAGCTGGCCGGTTATAAAAAGCGCTATCTGATTACAGCCGTGCTGAACGCCGCGCAACCCAATCTGGAAAGCGCAATCGAGGGCTACGAGCACGTCTTTCTCTACGACCTGCCCTGCGAGGAGCGGACGCGCCTGATCGAGCACTGCTACAGGATCGGCAAGCCCGTGCATTACGGCATGGAGCTGGGCGACGTGATCGCGCTGGGCGCGGCGCACGACATTCTCAGCGACGCGCCGTTCATGGCCGTCGACAAGGCGGGGCTTACGCTCGAGCAGCGCATCGCCAAGCGCACGATGGACATTATCTTTTCCGTGTGCGCGCTGATCGTCGCCAGCCCGATCATGCTGCTCTGCGCGCTGGCCATCCGCATCGAGGACGGTGGGCCGATCATATTCCGCCAGCAGCGCGCCACGCGGGGCGGCAAAATCTTTGAAATCTACAAATTCCGCACGATGCGCCCCAACGCGCAGCACGACAAATCGGCCACGGACGACGATCAGCGCATCACGAAGGTGGGCGCGTTTTTGCGCCGCTACCGGCTGGACGAGCTGCCGCAGTTCGTGAACATCCTCAAGGGCGAAATGAGCGTGGTCGGGCCGCGGCCGGAGATGCTCTCCAACGTGCGCGATTACACGCGCGCCCTGCCCGAGTTCTCCTATCGCCTGCGCGTGAAGGCCGGTCTGACGGGCTATGCGCAGATCGCGGGCAAATACAACACGCTGCCCAAGGACAAGATGCTGCTCGATCTGATGTACATTGAAAACTACAGCCTGTGGGAGGACATCAAGCTGGTTTTCAAGACGGCGACCGTCTTTTATCGCGGCGACAGCACCGAGGCCTTCCACGAAGCGCCCGCCGAGCCGGACGCGGCGGACGACGCTGTGCAGGACGACGCGACGCGCGCTGGATAGCAATGTTATTTTAATGTAAATGCACTTTCTCCTCTAGACAAACGCGTCAAAAGGTGGTATAATTCTTAATCGTTGGTGATGCCAATGTAGCTCAGCTGGCAGAGCAGCGGTTTCGTAAACCGCAGGTCAAGGGTTCGAGTCCCTTCATTGGCTCCACGCATCGAGGTGTAGCGCAGTTTGGTAGCGCGTTTGGTTCGGGACCAAAAGGTCGCAGGTTCAAATCCTGTCACCTCGACCACACGAAAAGCCTTGAAATCATTGCGATTTCGGGGCTTTTTTCGTGTCTCAAAACGGCGTTTGACCACAAATTTGACGCCGATTCCCGCGCATTTTCATCATGCGTTTTCTTCAGATTGCAATTCTATCTTTTTAAGATACATAGCGGCGCTACGATAGTCGCTCCAGTCGGACACAAACCGCTTTCCTAATGATTCGTCTGAAGATGGACAACCCATCAGTTTTCGGAAAAAAGCAGCGCGTCGCCGGCATATGTATCCCCTCCCCTAATGGTATCGCGGCTAGACAAAGCAATGCGGGAGCGATCACCCACGATTGTTCCCGATTGCTGATCAACATCCAATACCTTCTGCCGATAGAGCAAACAGACTGCTTTTTCTTACATCGTCTCCCTTGGCATGGGATATCTCCAATCAAAGAAGTTCTGAATAAACGGTGCTTCGCTGCCGCTCCCGTATATCTACTCGAATAGAGCACATTATATCCTTCCTCTAAACGCGCCAAATATTGCCCAGCTTTCAAATGTTTCAGTCACAGCAGCTTCACCCCAAAACTCCGCCCATACAAAAAGCGCGGGCCGCGCTTCCTTTTCAGGGAGACGCGGCCCGCGCCGCATTATTTAATCCTCGATCAGCTGAAGCCCCAGGGCGTAGCGTCCGGCGCTGCGCCCGTAAAGCGCCAGCCCGTTGTCGGCGCTCAGCGTGAGCGTCAGGCTGCCCTTTTTGACGATTTCCGGAATCAGCCGGCTGGGAACATGCACCGTCACCAGCTCGCCATAGGAGCCGGCCTCGTCCAGTCTGCGCTCCTCGGCCTGATAGTGCCAGGAGAGCACGCCGCGCGCGTCCGCACGGTCGCCGTCCAGCAGGCGCTGCGCGATTTCCACGCCGTTCACCGCGATCTTCAAAAGCGACTGCGGACGCTCCTCGTCGGTCATCCAGTAGGAATTGGGGAACGCGCCGCGATCCACGCGGTAGCCGCGCATGAAGTTCAGCTCCTGATTGTCGTCCTTCGCGCCGCGGTCCTTGCTCAGCACGCGCTTGGCGCCCGCCTCAAAGGCGATGGTCAGATCGTTCGCGTCTCCGTGAACGGGCAGGACGTAGCTCACGCGGCCCGCGCCGCCCAGGCACAGCTTGTCGCCGTTTATCGCCGTCCAGCGGATGTCGAAGCCCTCGCAGCGATCGTTCGTCACGGGGATTTCGACCGCGTTGTCCGGCAGCGCGGCGCGCACGTCAAACGTCGTAAAGTTGCGGGAGACGACGTTCTTTCCATCCTTCAGATACACGCTCAGCACGGCCAGCGCGTTTTCGTCCGGCATGGTCAGTTTGATCTCACGCAGGGGATTCACGCCGACGCGCTCGACGACCGACACGTCGAACCTGCCCTTCATGTCGCACACGCGGCCATAGGGCGTATCGTGCCACAGCTCCCATTCGGCGGTCAGTTTTCTGCTCTCCCGCGCAAAGTGGGACAGCGCGCAGGGGACGCTCACGCGGCTGCCGGCCTCGATCGTGCGGCAGGGCGGGTAGTCGAGCGCGATGAACTCCTCGGCGTGGAGATCGCGGATGGTCATGCCGCGGCAGAAATCGCCGTAGCCGAAGTCCTTGTCCGCGTCGTCGATGCGGTAATAGCCGTTGAACTCGTTGATCACGTCGTGCAGCTCGGTGAACACGAAGCCATTGTTCTTGTCCATCAGGCGGAACTCGTTGAGCATATAGCGGTACTGCCACGCGATGTCGCTGTCGCCCGCAGAGCCGTCCACGCCCCACACCATGCCGCACTCGCTGTTCATCAGCGGCGCGCCGTTCTGCCTGTTATCCCCGATATAGTTGTACGCGCTGCCCTTCTCGGTCTTTTCGGCCACTTCTTTGAGATGCGCGCGCACATGATCGTAGGTGTTGATATAGAAGTGCCATGTGTTGATGTCGGTCTCGACGTGATCGCGGTTGCAGGGGGAATTGTCCTCCACAAGCCGCGTGGGATCGAGCGCCTTGGCGCGCTGCCAGACGCTGCGCACCCATTCCTGCGTCTCATGCGTATAGGCGCGCGCCTTGCCCTGACCGCTGACCAGGCCCCACGTCTCGTTGAACATCACCCACGCGAAGATCGCGGGATGGTTGAAATCGCGCTCGAACGTGCGCGGCCACTCGGCCTCGTAGGCGGCGCGGGCTTCGTCCGACGGCTCGCCCCAGAAGCAGGGGATGTCGGCCATAGCCAGCACGCCCAGTCTGTCCATCCAGTAGAGCTTGCGCGGCTCCTCGCTCTTGATGTGGATGCGCGCCATGTTCAGCCCCAGCCGCTTGACGCGCCAGATCTCATCCTTCATCGCCTGATCGGAGGGATAGGTGAAGTGTCCCTGAGGATTAAACGCCTGATCGAGCGTGCCGTTGATGTAGATCGGCGCGCCGTTCAGGAGAATGCGGCCGCCCTGCGCCGCGATCTCGCGAACGCCGAAGTAGGTCTCGACGTGATCGCCACCCAGCTCGAGCGAGCCTTCATAGAGGTTCGGCGTTTCCGGCGACCACAGGCGGGGATTGTCCAGCGCGAGCGTCATATGCGCTTCGCCGTTCTTCACGGCGGCCTGCCAGCTTTTGCCGTCAAAGCGCGCGGTCACGATTTCGCCGTCGGCGGCGCGCGCCTTCACACTGAGCGAGACTTCGCCGCTGATTTTCGTGATGAAGCGGAAGGACTCAATATAACTCTCGCCGCGGTTCTCCAGCCACACGGTCTGCCAGATGCCCTGAATGTCGCCGTAGCCCTGCTTGCCGCTGGTCTGCGTGTCGCGGCGTTCGTCCTCCGCGCGCACGACGATTTCGTTTTCGCCGTCCTGCCAGAGGTCGCTCACGTCGATATCGAACTCGTTGTAGCCGCCCTGATGGCGCGCAGCGAACTGTCCGTTGACATACACGTCGGCGATATAATCCACGCCGCCGAAGCACAGGAACAGCCGTCCTTTCTTCTTAAACGAAACCGTGCGGCGATACCAGCCCACGCCGGCCACGTCCTCTTCAACGCCGGAAAGCGGGCACACCCACGAATACGGCACGATGATCTTTCGATCAAAGCCCATGGGCGCGTCCTCGCCCTTGCCATGCGGCAGCAGCTTAAAATCCCATTCGCCGTTCAGATTCAGCCAGCTGGCGCGCTCCCGATCGGGGCGCGGAAATTCATGCTTGGGGATCATGCGTTTTCTCTCCTTTTTAATGGCAAATACTGAAAGTTGTTCAGGCCTCGTCCGCGTCGCTCTCCGGACAGCGGTAGCGGTTGCGCTCGGCGCTGCGGCGGCCGTATTCGATGGCCTGAGCCGGACAGGCGGTGATGCAGGCCATGCAGTGGGTGCAGTCGCTCCCCCAGTGCGGCTTGCCGTCGGACAAAACGATATTGCGCATCGGACAGATCTCCACGCACCGCCCGCAGGCCGCGCACGCGTCGGTGGCGTAAAACGGCCGCGCCGTGACGACGAAGCGGTAAAACAGCGGATTGACGACGCGGCTCTGCAGATGGCCGCGCAGGCTGCTCCGGAGCGGCGCGAACGGCCTGTGCGCCCGCACGCGCTCTATGCCCTCGCCGATCACCGGCCGCGCCGCCAGACGAATGGCGTGCGCCTGATCATCGGCGGGCACGTCATAGAGCGCCAGATAGTTCTCCGGCATGATGACCGGCAGCAGCCCCAGACAGGCCATGTCCTTCTCGCGGCACAGCTCGGCGGCGTAATAGTCCGCGCGGCCCACGCCGTCGCCGCAGGTCAGGACGAAATAGGCCGTGCGCGCGCCGGAAAACGTGCCCTCGCGGATGAAACGCTCAAACACGCGCGGCAGCCGCCAGGCGTACGTCGGCGCGACGAACACATAGGATTTTTCGCTCGTCACATCCGCGCGCCGCCCGCTCTTCATATACTCCGCCGCGTCCAGCATTTCGTCGCCCAGCGCCTCGGCGAAGAGCCGCGCCACATAGCGGCTGTTGCCCGTGCCTGAAAAATACACGATCATGACAGTTGTCCTTTCGTGCGGCTATTCCGCCGCGATCAGGCGCTTCTCCTCCCAATGGCTGCGCCGGTAGGCGATCACCATCAGCAGGACGCTGACCATCCAGCCCGCCGGATAACCCATGCCCACGAACAGCGGATGCGTGATGAAGCGCGTGCCGATGAACAGATAGATCTGCCGGAAAATCACAAACGAGAATATGCAGATGAACATGGGCTTGACCGAATCGCCCGCGCCCCGCAGCGCGCCGGAATAGATCTGCGTGAACGTATAGGGGATATAGAACGGCGACATATACACCACGAACATCCGCCCGTAGTAAAGCACATCCTCCTCGCCGTTGAATATCCGCAAAAACGAGTCGGCGAAAACCATCATCGGGATGACCAGCAGCGTCGTCGAGACGAGCGAGAGCACCACCGACACGCGAACGCCGCGGCGCGCGCGTTCCGGCTTGCCTGCGCCCAGGTTCTGCCCCACGAACGTAGTCACGGCCATGCCCAGGCTGAGCATCGGCAGCCAGACAAACGCGTCCAGCTTGTTATAGCTCGCCCAGCCCGCCATGCAGGCCGACTGGAAGGCGTTGATATACGCCTGCACGAACACGTTCGAGAGCGATATGATGCCCGTCTGCACCGCCATGGGCAGGCCGATCTTAATCACCTGACCCAGCACGCTCTTCTTAATCGACAGCGCCCGCAGCTCCACGCGGTAGCTGCCCTTCTCGCGCCCCAGCACGACGAACGTCAGCACCGCCGAGATCGCCTGCGCGATGATCGTCGCCCAGGCCGCGCCCTCGATGCCCATGCGGAACACGCACACGAACAGCAGGTCAATCCCCAGATTGAGCAGCGCGGAGAAGATCAGGAAATACAAAGGCCGCGTCGAATCACCCACGGCGCGCAGAATGCCCGAGCCGATGTTGTAGAACATCAGCCCCGCCACGCCCGCGAAATAGATGCGCAGATAGGCGGCCGCCTGCGGCTCGACGTCGGCGGGCGTGTCCATCCATTGAAGGATCGTGCCGGTCGCCGTCACGCCCAGAATCGTGCAGAACACGGCCAGTATGAGGGTCGCCACAACGGTGGTATGCACGGTGTCGCGCACGCCCTTGTCGTTGTGCGCGCCGAAATACTGGGAAATCACCACGCCGCTGCCCGTGCCCAGTCCGGTAAAGAAGCTGATCAGCGCGTTGATGATGTTGCCCGACGCGCCGACCGCCGCCAGAGCCTCCTTGCCCACAAACCGGCCCACGACCACGCCGTCCACCGCATTGTAAAGCTGCTGGAAAATCTGTCCCAGCAGCAGCGGCAGCGCAAACATAATGAGCAGCCGTTCAATGCTGCCCTGCGTCATATCCACGCTGTTTCTGCTTTTCGCCATAAAGCGCCCCTCCGCCTTTGAAAATCTATTCTATCGCCATTGTAACATAGATTTCGATGAATGGGAACACCCATTTTTGCGCTTCCCTCTGGATTGTCTCCGCCGCGCGTGCTATACTGAATACAGCATCACACGAAAGAAGGCGACACATCATGACCGCCGTCCGCCGCACAGCGCTCCTTCTGGCGCTCGTCCTGCTCATTCTCCCCCTTCACACCCTCGCGCGGGAGGAAGCGCCGTCCTACAGCGCCGATTCGCTGGAGGATTTCAAATCGATTATGCTCGGCGCGAGCGAGTATCTCGAGCCGGAGTTTGCCATCACCTGTCCGGAGGATGTGTTCGCCCGCCTGACCGAAAACGATTTTGCGCTGATCCACGACATCGAGGACGCGTCGGGAATCGCGCTGCGGGACATGGAGTACTGGACGGGCCGCTGCCGCTTCCACTATTCGAACATCACCTACTATCCGGGCTACCGCGTGCTGAACAAATGGCGGAGGAACGACTTTTCCGACATGTCGGAGACCGACTGGGCACTCTACAACGCCGCGCAGGAGATCGTCGCGCGCGCTCAGGCCGAGACGGGCGACGCCATCGCGCTCGAAAAATACCTGCACGACGAAATCGCCCGCCGCACGGTCTACTATACCAACAACAACGACGGCCTTGAGCGCAAGGACACCGCCGTCGGCGTGCTGCTGGACGGCGTGGCGGACTGCGACGGCTATGCGGACGCATTCTATCTGCTGGGCAATCTGGCGGGCTTTACCGTGCGGCTGGTTCACGGCACGACCGACAATCCCTTCGAGGGCAATCCCAACCATATGTGGAACGAAATCGCCATGGACGGCGAATGGTACGCCGTCGACGTGACGTGGGACGATCTCGAGGACGAGAGCCGCCCCTTCTCCCCCTACTGCATCTATTTCAACGTCGGCGCGGACCGGCTCGGCCGCACGCACTTCTGGGACGACGCTTCTCTGCTCGACCCCATCGCCGGCGCGAGCGCCCACGCCTACTACTATAACGCCGTGGGCGGCGTGTGCGACGGCTGGGATTACGCGGCGGGCTATATGAGCTGGCGGCTCGATCAGGGAATCGTCACCGATACGATCATGCTGCCGAACATGGCCTACGACAACGACGCGCTGAACCGCGCCGTACAGCGCGTGCTGTCCGGCTGGAGCTGGAAGAGCTGGTACAAGACCGTGGGCGACGATCTCTACATCAGCTATTATCTCTACAAATAGCGCAAAAACCGCAAAAAGCGAGCTGCAATACCGCCGTGATATTGCAGCTCGCTTCTTATGCGCTTTGGAACAATCCGTCAGAGCAGATATTTCTCTGCCAGCTCTTTAATCAGTGCCGGCGAGACCGCGCGCTTTTCCGGACGGACGCGGCTGTGCGTCCACGCGCTCTCCCAGTCGGCCAGATCGGAATAGAACCCATCGGCGCGCCACGCCTCGCGGCCGCGATCGTCGGGCAGACCCGCGTCGGTATAATCCGGATGGCGGCGGATCATGTCGAAGAAGCGCTGCCAGCGCCCCATATAGAAGTCCTTAATCAGCCCCGCCCATTCCTTCCAGGCGTAGTCATAGAGCGTGCTGTTTTCCTCAAAGCCCCACAGCGTGATCTGCACGCGGGCGTTCCACTCATAGAGCGCCGCCTCCGCGTCGTTATGCGCGCAGGAGACCGCGCCGTCCAGCCACTTGTCAAGGCGCAGGCTGTCCGAGAGATACAGAAGATGATCCATATCGTCCAGCATCTCCATAAAGCGCGCCGACGTTTCCTCGAAAGCCGCCGCATCGCGCGCTTCGATCGCCGCCGTCACGCCGGGATAAAAGCGCTGCGCCGCGTTCGAGATCACCTGACGCATCAGATCAACCGCGTCGGCGCGATAGCCCGCCGTATCGGAGGGCACGGAGAGCAGCAGCCGCACGGCCTCGTTGAACTTTTCGGTATTGTAGGCGATCTCCATCTCCAGACTGGGGCCGGACTTGCGCGGATGAATCGACGGGCGGGCGCAGACGATCGAGGCGCGCTCCACGCCGTCGGTGCCGGGGCCGTAGGCCGATTCGCGCAAGAGCCGCCACGCTTTCACATAAGCGGGATGCGCTGCGCCGTAGCGCCGCTCGCAGTAGCCCTCAATCCACCTGTCCAGATCGACCGGCTCGGCGCGCGTGAGCATATCGTAGGCCAGCTCGTAATAGGCGACGTTGCGCTCGATGCCCTCCATGAACACGCCCGTGCCCACGCAGTTGGGGGCGGCGGCGCGCGCCATGAGGAAGGGATTGGCCGCCATGTGCGCCATATCGCCGTGCGCGTTGACGTTGCCGCCGAAGTTGTTCAGCGTGCCGGTCACGAACGGATAGCCCCAGAAGCAGTCGTCATGCGCATAATCGCGCCAGCGCAGATCGAGCACCAGAACGTGCTCCTTGGGCGCGGCCATGATAATGTCCTTCCTGAGCGACCATGCCTGCAGGACCCATGTGTAGTTCTCGTCGTGCTTTTTGAGGATGTTCACGATGCCCTCGCCGACCGCGTGCAGATAGTCCGGCGTGTCGACCGGCGGATAGCCCTCGTGGAACGGATCGGACGCGTAAAAGCCGTACGCGCCGAACAGCTCCTTTTCGTGGCGCAGAAACGTCTCGCCCAGCCGTGCGAAGAGCGGATCGAGCGGATCGATCTCGGCGGTAAAGCCGATGTTGTTCCATTCCGGCTTGAAGCGGATGTTGGCGTTCGGGAACTTCTCCTTGAACAGGCGCGGGCACAAGCCGGAGGGGCCCTGCATGATGGGCGTCATGCCCAGCTCGCGCATTCGGGCGATGATCCTGCGCCCCAGCGCGACGTGATCGTCGATCCAGCTCTTCGGCAGCGGCCCGCAGAAGCTCTCGATGTTGGTCAGCCACTGCCAGGCCAGGAACGCCGGCCCGCACAGAAAAGAGCGCGCTTCCTCGTCGCTCAGGCCGAACTCGAGGAGCGTATCGTACCACACGCCCTCAAGCCCCACCGTCATCAGCGGCAGATTGATTCCCGAGAGCGCCATGTGATCCAGCTCGCGCTCCCAGCGCGCCCAGTCCCACCAGACCATCGTGTAGGAAAACGTGCAATAGTTGAACGCGCTGCGGTATTTCTGTAAAATCGCGCGCGCAATCGTCCCTTCAGGCAGCGGCAGCGAAGCGGGCAGCCGATCAAGGCCGTCGCCCAGCCAGGCCAGATCGATCCCCGCGACCGCGCGCAGATACTCTCCCAGCGCGGCCGAGAGCGCCGATACGTCGCGGGCGCGCAGGCTGATCTTCCCGTCGCGCGCGGAAATTTCAAAGCCGTCCAGCGACGGATCGATCTCCCAGACAAACTCGCCCGACCGGCCGGGCATCAGCCGTTCAATAAGCTCCTTCATAGTCAGACAATCCTCCCGTGCGTATTTGATATACGGATGCGAAGAGTTTCGCGCTCATTATAACCGCATAAACCGCCCCTGTCAAGAACATCCGCGCCGCCTTATAAAATCATTGCCCGCGCCCCGATTTTTTCGCGGCGTAGGCGCTGGGCGAAAGGCCGGTGTGCGCCTTGAAAAAGCGCGAGAACTCCAGCGCGTCGTCATAGCCCGCGGCGCGCGCCGTCTCCGCGACGCTCTCGCCCGCGCCCAGCAGTTCCCGCGCGCGGCGCAGCCGGCATTCGTTCAGAAATTGCCGGGGCGAGCAGCCGTAGGCCGCCGTGAATATGCGATAGAGATACGACGCGCTCACGCCGATTTTGCGCGCCACGTCGTTCACGGTCACGCGCGACGAGGCGTGATATTCGATATAGCTGCGCGCGTATTCGGCATATCCGGCGGCGGGACTGGACGCGCGCTTTTCGTGCGCGAGGTGCAGATCGAGCAGGCGCATGAGCAGCGTCCAGTTCTTCAGCCCCTGCGGCCGCGCGCTCGAATGGGCGCTGAGCCAGCGCTGCATATCGCGCACGTCGCTCACGAAATCATAGTCAAAGACGTGCGTTTCGGGATTTTCGTCGTAAAAGCGGAGGATTTGCTCGGGATCGGGCGCGGAAATGACCAGCCAGAAGAACGTCCAGGGATTTTTCTCATCGGGATGATATTCCTCCCAGTCGCCCGGCCGAATGATAAAGCCCTGCCCCGCATGCACGCTGTGGCCGTTGTAAAAGCCCGCGCCGGCAGTACAGTAGTGGACGATCGTGCTGTTTCGGCGCGCCGGGCCGAAACGCGCGACGGCGGGATCGTCGCTCCAGCCCGCCCATTGAACACAGACCGAGAGAAACGTCTCGGATGAAAACACCTCGTGCCGCATGGCGATCCCCTCCCCTTCAGGTACGATTTTACCATATCGCCGCATGATTTTACAATAGCAATTCCGCTCAAAATAATTTATGATGATGGCAGAGTCAAACGCACGCGTCAAACAATGCCGCGCCGGCTCAGCCGCCGTTTTGAAGGCGCGCCCTCAGGCCGCGTTTTTTCGCGGCGAAACCGAAGCCCTCCTTTTTCAGACCCACACTCAATGAAACGGAGCGCAATTAAATGACTGTATCCGAACGCTTTCTCAATATGGGCGAGCCGCTGCTCGCCGGCCTTTATGAAAACACCGACCGCGGCCTGTTCTACCGAAAGGCGCTGGGCCTGCGGCGCTATTACGAGGCCATGCCCGCGCCCGTCTATCAGCCGGGGCGGCTCTATCCCTCCGGCGCGCGGCCTTCGTGCGGCACGGTCGACCCCAACTACATGGGCGGCTACTGGTACGATATAAACAGGCTGCGCGAAAAGGATGCTGAGATGGCCGATCTGTTCGCGTCGTCCGAGTTTTTCCGCTATCATTCGTCCGTGCCGAAGGAGCACACCGTAGCGGGCGATATGTGGACGCATTCCATGCCCGACACGCAGCGCATACTCGCCGAGGGCTTCGATTCCTACGACGCGCGCATCGCAAAGATTGAGGACGACGATCTCAGGGACGGCCTTGCCCATCTGCTGGCCGGCGTCCGCAATTATCACGCCCGCTGCCTTGAATATCTTGAATCGGTTCACGCCGAGCCGCGCCTGATCGAAGCGCTCAAAGTTGTGCCCTTCAAGCCCTGCCGCACGCTGTATCAGGCGATCGTGGGCTGGAATTTCGTGCTCTATCTGGACAGCTGCGACAACCTTGGCTCGCTGGCGCAGGGGCTCATGCCCTACGACCGCGGCGAGGATGTGGAGCCGCTCATCCGCAATCTCTATGAGAATCTCGACGAAAACGGCGGCTATTCCATGCAGCTGGGGCTGGTCGAGACGCGCCTGACCGAGGTGTGCCTGCACGCCGCGCACGGTCTGCGCCGGCCGATGATCGAGCTGTTCATCGACGAAAACACCTCCGATTCCGTCTGGCAGGCCGCGCTCGACTGCATCCGCTCGGGCGGCGGCTCCCCCGCGCTCTACAACAAAAAGCTCTATCTGGAGGGCTTCAAAAGGCGCTTCCCGCTCATCCGCGAGGAGGATCTTACGCGTCTGTGCGGCGGCGGCTGCACCGAGATGATGATCTCCGGCCTGTCCAACGTCGGCTCGCTCGACGCGGGCGTCAATCTGGCGCTCATACTCGACCAGACCATGCCCGCGCTGCTCAAACACGCCGATACGTTCGGCGCGTTCTACGAGGGGTATCTTCACGCCGTTCACGAGGCAGCCGTGCGCGTGATGGACGGCGTCGCCCAGTCCCAGCGCGACCGCATACGGCTCTGCCCCGTGCCCATGCGCACGCTGCTCATCGGCGACTGCATCGACAAGGGGCTTGAGTACAACGCGGGCGGCGCGCGCTATCTGTGGAGCATCGTGAGCTTTGCCGGCATGATCAACGTCATCGATTCGCTGCTGGTCATCCGCGACCGCTATTACGGCGATGAAAAGCACGACGCGGCCGCCTTCCTCGCCGCGCTGAACGACGAGGACTTCCGCCGCGCCGTCAAGAACCACCCGCATCGCTTCGGCATCGGCGATCCCGACGCGGACGCGCTCTCGCACCGCTTCTCGCACGAAATCTTCGGCTATCTGGACGAGCAGACCACCGCCGTCGGCTGGGGCTTCCTGCCCTCGTCGATCCAGTTCCAGTCCTACGGCTACGCGGGCGCTCATGTGGGCGCGACGCCCGACGGCCGCGCGTGTGGCTCCCCGCTGTGCGATTCGCTCACAGCCATATTCGGCAAGGACACGGAAGGCCCCACGGCGCTGCTGCAAAGCGTCGCCTCGCTCGATTTAAGATCGGCTCTGGGCACGCCGGTGGTCAATTTCACCATACAGCCGCAGTTCAGCGACGCGGTGATCCGCGGCCTGATGACCGCCTACATGGCGATGGGCGGTATGCAGATCCAGATCACCTGTATCTCCCGCGAGACGCTGGAGGAGGCTTATCGCGATCCCGAATCGCACCGCAATCTGGTCGTGCGCGTGGGCGGCTATTCCGAATATTTCTATCGCCTGAGCGACGACCTGAAGCTCAAGGTGCTCGAGCGGACGTTCCAGAACTGATAAATAGAGAAAATGCGCGGCTTTCCATCGCGAAGGCCGCGTTTTTTTGCGCATGGGGGCTGTGCGCGCGCCCAAAGTGTGCTATAATAGCGCTCGAACGGAAATTTTTTGCGAAAGCTGGGATACACATGGAGCTTAAAGGCTGCAAGATCAACCTTCTGGGAGACAGCATTACCTTCGGCGTGGGCACGAGCGCGCCTGACAAGCGCTTCGGCGACCTGATCGCCGCGCAGTACGGCGCGATCGTCCGCAATTACGGCATCAGCGGCACGCGCATCGCCCGCCAGCACACGCCCACCGTGAGCTGCCCCGATTTCGACCGGCACTTCGTCAGCCGCGTGCCCGAGATGGACGCGGACGCGGACGTGATCGTGATCTTCGGCGGCACGAACGACTTCGGCCATGGCGACGCGCCCATCGGCACAATGGCTGACCGCGAGGACACGACGTTCTACGGCGGCCTGCACGCGCTCTACACCGCGCTGATCGAGAAATATCCCGCCGCGCGCATCGTCGTCCTCACGCCCACCCACCGCCTGAACGAGGACAATCCCCGCGGCGACGGCAACAAGCCCGAGAACGTAGGCCGGCTGATCGACTATGTGCGCATCATCCGCGAGGTGGCCGAGTTCTATTCGCTGCCTGTGCTCGATCTCTTCGCCGCCTCCGGCATACAGCCGCGCGTTCCGGTGCTTCAGGAGCGCTATATGCCCGACGGCCTGCACCCGAACGACGCGGGCAACGCGCGTCTGGCCGAGGTCATATCCGCCTTTCTCAAGGCGCTGTAAAAAAAGCAGGCGGCTTCTCCCGCGCATGAGAAGAAGCCGCCCTTTTCATACCTTGCTCTGCTCGCCGTTTTTCTCCAGATGCCTTTTCAGCGCGTCAAAGGATTCGTCGCTGATGTCGTGCTCCAGCTTGCACGCGTCCTCGCGCGCCGTCTCGGGATTCACGCCCAGCTGGATGAGCACGCTGGTGAGCACCTTGTGCCGCTCATAGATGTGCGCGGCGATGGCCATGCCCTTGTCGGTCAGCGTGATAAAGCCGTCCTTGTCCATGGTGATATAGCCGTTCTCGCGCAGCCGCTTTGTGGCGTAGCTGACGCTGGGCTTGGTCACGCCCAGCTCCATGGCAATGTCGATGGAGCGAATATAGCCATGGACTTCCTTCATGATGAGCATGGCTTCGAGATAATCTTCAGAGGATTTGAGGATCTTCATGGGGAATCGCCTTCTTTCTGGGGAAACGCCGTCCGCGCTCGAGCGCGCAATCGATACAATACCCTTATTATTAAGCATATCACAAAGGCGGCGAAAAAGCAAGTTATACGCGCTCAATTATTTTTTCGGCGCGCTTTCGTCCCCTTCCTCCTGCTGGAGCCGGCGTTCAAATTCCTCCCATGATTTCGAAAAGACGTGATTGGCGAAGGCCTCCTTCAGGCCGCTCACCTGCTTTAAGCGGATCACCTCGTCCAGCTCCATGCCCAGATAGGTGCATATGCGCTGATCGCTCCAGCCCTGACCGGTCAGCCGGCAGACGATCTGCGACATATCCACGATCTGATGCGTGCCGCGCGCGCGGTTGTGCCGGATGGTGCTGGCGATGCGCTGGTCGATGGGCTTGTCGATCACCGTCACGGGCAGCGCCGGCAGATGGAAGTACATCTCGTTCACCAGCCAGCGGTGAAAGCCGTCCACCACCTCGTAAGCATCCTTTTCTTCATTATAATAGGTCACGATGGGCTGCGTGTAGCCGTCCTCCTCGATGGAGATCTTGAGCAGCTTCAGCTCCGGCGAAGCCATGCGGTTGGGATTGTAGTCGTTGGCCACGATCTTGTCCGCGGGCACCATGCGCACGTTCATGACCGGAAAGTCAATCTTTTTCACTCATGTATACCTCGATGAAATTCTTGCGATAGCCCTGCACGGTAAAGCCGCAGTTCACGAACGCCTGCTCATACCGTCGGGGCGCGACGCCGCCCAGACGCGGATTGTCCGCCCGCAGCGCCGCCGCCAGCTCGTCGGCCGTCTCCCGATCGACCGCCCAGAAATTGCGCAGCACGCCCTGCCGCACGGAAGCCGCGCCGCGGCCGGGCAGGACATACCACACCTTGCCTACGTCGTCGTAAAAGCGGTCGCCCGTGTCCTTTTCGACGATGCGCGAGCCGAACACCGGCCCCAGATAGTCGTAAAAGCGCTGATCTCCGCGCTCAAGTCTGAGTATCTCCATTCGCTTCCCATCCCCTCGTCTGCTGTTCCAGCTCCCGCCGCTCGATGAAGCGGCGCAGATCCGCGTCGCTCGTGTCGGTGTCACGGTTCAGAAAATCGCTCCACGTCCGCACGAATTTTTCCAGCTTCTCCGCGTCCGATTTGGTCTGCGAAAAGGAGAGCCGCTTCATGTAAAAGTCGTTCTTTTCGAGCGAGCGCGCGATGCGCCGCCAGCTGACCGCCTTCTTCTGCTGCTCGAGCTTCTTGTCGGCCTCGCCGGGCACGTCCTGAACCGATATGCCCTCGTGCTTTTCGTACCAGCGCAGGAACTTCCTGATCTTGCCGTAATAGTGCAGCATCAGATCGCGGTTATAAAGGCCGATGCTTTCGAGCAGGAACACCGTGTAGGCCTCCCAGCTCATGCCGTCCGGCTTGAAGGACTTGATGTTGCCCAGCGCCGTCGTGCGGCAGTAGATATTGCCGAAGTTCACGCCGTTGACGCGGTTGAGCACCTTCTCCCACGTCTCCGGTTCCAGCGCGCGGAACTGATCCAGCCCGTTGCGCTGATCGTCGCCATAGGGCTGGCAGAGCCGCTGCTGATGGATGCCCAGCCCGTTTTTGTACATCAGCTCGTAGATCTCGTTGCTCATCAGATCAAGCCGGCTCACCGCGCCCCATATGTCCTCGACGCGCCAGTCGTATATCGGATAGAAGTTATACAGCCCCTCGTCCAGCTTCGTCGTCCAGTGACGGCCCTCGAATTCCTCCTTGCGCTCGTAAAAGGCGATGGTCTGGAAGCGATTGAGGCTCTCGTCGGCGCGGATGCCCACGCCGCAGGCCACAAGCCCGGGATGCCCTTCGTGATACCAGCGCGCGAACTCGACGATGAACTCCTCGAATTCCTCGCCGCGCCGGAACCACGGCCACGGGTTGTTGCGCTCGGTGATCGCGTCCTCGGGCAGGGGACGCACCCACAGATCGCGCGCTTCCTCGTCCCAGCAGATCCACTTGGGCTGGAGCATGGAGACGGCGTTGCGCAGCGCCATGGGCAGCGCGACATGATAGAATTTTCCGATATGCGGCAGCGTCTTGAGCCGGTTGATATAGTCGATCGTGTGCGCGTACTGCGCTTCAAAGTCGATATAGAGCACGTCGTACGTCCGGTTCAGGCGCGCGGCCACGATTTCGGCCAGCTGCACCATAACGCCCGAATCCTTGCCGCCCGACACGGCGAAATACACGCTGTCGAAGCGCTCGAAGATCAGCGTCAGCCGCTCGAAGGCCGCGTCCAGCACGTTTTTGCTCTCGTAGATTTTGGGCACAGCCCTCTCACTCCTTCCGTTCGGCCAGCTCGCGCCTGAGCGCGTTGATCAGCCTGTCCTTCTGCCAGACGCAGCGCAGTATCTGCATCTCCACCGTATCGGCGGCGACCAGACTGACCACCGTCAATTCGCCGCCGGACAAGGCGCTCTGGCAGCGCTTTTCCTTTTCATGGCGCGCCTTCCAGTTCCAGTCGCTGCTGTAATAGACGATCAGCTCGGCCTGAAGCCGCGCGCTCTCCCATTCGTCGGCCTGAGAGTTCATGACGGTGTAGTCGCGCGCCGTCTCCTCAACGGCGTCGTAGCGCGCGACGCGTTTCTCGCCGTAGCGCGCCGCCAGAAAACGCATCACCGTCTCGCACTCGAAGCGGTAATAGCACAGCACCAGCGTCCGCCGCCCGGGAAAGGCCGAAAGCACCTCCTCCAGCGCGGCCAGACGGGCATTGCAGCCGTCGTCCTCATAAAACGGCTCCGTCTCCAGCGGATAATCGCGCACGACGCGCCGCCCGCTCGCCACATGGCGGCAGGCCAGCAGCATCCGATACACGCCCATGTTCGAGGCGGCCGCCTTCCACATGAAGCGCTCGGACACCGCGCGATAGTGGCTCATGAGCGCACCCGGCAGCCGGAACTGCCAGACATACTCGCGCCGCCCCGCCGTGGACTGAACGTCCTCGCGCAGCAGTTGCGCGCTGTAGGGCGCGATGGCGCGCGCCAGATAGTCCATGCCGCGGCTTTCGCCATCCTTCACATGATTGACGCAGAACGCCCAGTAGGTGCGATAGCCCAGTATGCGCCAGTCCAGCGCGTACCACTGCGAGAACATATCGGACGCACGGCGCGTGAGCGGTACGTCGCTGATCAGCAGGCGATAGCGGCAGCGCTCGCTCAGCTCGATCACGCGGCGCGTGCGCAATGTATCGGGGTTTTTAATCAGCAGTCCGTTGTCGATCACCAGCATGACGCGCCCCTCTTCGCACTGCTCCGCCAGCTCCAGAAACAGCGGCAGATTGTGCGACAGGCTCTCCAGCCCGCAGACGCGGATGCGCGCTTCATATTCGCCCAGATAGCGCCGCGCGCCGCCCCGAATCAGCCCCTCGCGCCGGTGCGTACACAGCCAGAGCGCCCGATCGATCCTGCCGCGCGCAAAGCGGTCGCCGATCAGCGCCGCCACGGTGCGCATCTTGCCCTCCTGCCGCTCAGCATAGAGCGCGCCGACGCGCAGCCGCCTGAGCTTCTCCACGGCGCTGACCTGCATGGGATGCAGCGGTTCATTCATCATCGTCCATCAAATCGCGCGGCACTTCCGTCTCGCGCGCCAGCATTTTGCGGAACATATCCTCCGGCCGCGGCAGCTCGCTCTGGGGGCGCTTGCGCGGCCGGTAAACCTGCGCCGTCTCCAGCGCGCGCTTCCAGGCCGCGATGCGCTTTCCCGCTTCCTCCGTCACGTTAAAGCCGTAGAGCCGGATCAGATCGTCCAGCCGGCCGGCACAGCTGATGGGCAGCTCCACATAGCGCCCGTTCCAGCGGCCGCCCGCCATGCAGACATAGCGGTGCAGCGTCGGATCGTGCGGATAGGTCAGCCGCAATACGTCCGGCCGCCCGGCCGCGCGCACCCAGTGCCGCCTTTCCGGCGCGTAATCCCCCGCCGCGATTCTGTCCCGCAGCGCTTCGTCGGGCAGCGTCAGCGTATAGCCCGCCGCCAGCAGCGTCTCCCCGGCCTCGGCGGCGCGCTGCATGATCCCGCCCGCGCATTCGTCCACGCGGCGGGCGTAGCGTCCGTCCCGCGCCGCATAACCCAGCGCCCGCAGCGCGTCCGTCTCCGGCGTGCAGCAGATCAGTATGCGTCCCTCGTCGCAGCGCCTGACCGAGCGCTCGACGAAGATCTGCGCCTGCCCGATTTCCCGCTCGCGCTTCATGACGACCGGCGCATCCGGCGGCGCGCCGGCTTCATCCTCGATCAGCCCGTTCTGCACGGCGTAGCGCCAGATGAACCACGCTTCGGTCATGGCCCGCGCGTTCTCGCGCCACCACGCGGGATCGGTCTGCGTTTTCAGAACGTGCGCCGCGTAGGCCGCAGCCAGATCGTCCGCGTCGTCCCGCACAAGCACGCAGGCCGCCTGCACCGCCGGAAAGCGCCTGATAAAGGAAACGCGCGCGTCGCGCAGCGCCGGTTCAGCGCCGTCCCGCCGCGCGGGAATCAGCGCCCGCACGAGCGCGCAGAACGCCGCCAGTTCCTTCATCTCGATCACCTTCCGCCGGATTGCACGCGCCGAAAACCGCTTCCGCACAGGCGTACGCAGCGCCTCTTTTTGTACTTATTTTAGTCGCTGCCGCGCCCGCTTGTCAATGGACATTGTGTTGGAATATCCGCTGCACGCTCTGGCGTGTGTTGCAAAAAGAGCCGCCGCACCGCCTGCGATCTTTCACTCGCTCAGGGCTTGTCGGCGCGGCGATCGATAAAAAGCGCCCTCCGCGCGGGCCGCGATACAGGTTTAGCGGGTTTTCAGCCGCACCCCGCCGCAGAAGCGCATCGAAAACGCCGTCCGGCGCGCAGCCGGACGGCGTGTGGAAAAAACGAAATATTTACTGAGCGTCGATGCTGCGCTCGAAGAGACTGCGCTGCTGGCAGGCCGGCGGCTTGCAGGGATAGTTGCCGTCGAAGCAGGCGGTGCAGAAGCCGCAGGTGTTGTCGGCCAGCTTTTTCGCGTTGTCGACGGAGAGATAGCCCAGCGAATCCACGCCCAGTTTCTCGCGGATCTCCTCCAGAGAATATTTGCTGGCGATGAGGTTATCCTCGCTGTCCACGTCGATGCCGAAATAGCAGGGGTGTTTGAAGGGCGGCGCGGAGGAACGCATATGCACCTCGGAAGCGCCCGCCTTGCGCAGGAGCTTGACGATGCGCATGGCCGTCGTGCCGCGCACGATGGAATCGTCCACCAGCACGACGCGCTTGCCCTTGACCGTCGCGGAGATGGGGTTGAGCTTGATGCGCACCTTCAGCTCGCGATCCTCCTGCGTGGGCTGTATGAACGTGCGGCCGATATACTTGTTTTTGAGGAAGCCGATGCCGTAGGGAATGCCGGAGGTGCGGGCGTAGCCGATGGCCGCGTCGATGCCGCTGTCCGGCACGCCGATGACCACGTCGGCCTGCACGGGATGCTCGAGCGCCAAAAAGCTGCCCGCGCGCTGCCGCGCCCAGTGTACGCTGGAGCCGTCCACGACGGAATCGGGGCGGGAAATATAGATAAACTCAAACACGCAGAGCGATTTGTCGCATTTGCCGACGTGCGAACGGTCGGTGCGCACGCCGTTTTTGTCCACGATGACGATTTCGCCCGGCTCGATGTCGCGCACGAACGTCGCGCCCACGCTGTCCAGCGCGCAGCTCTCCGACGCGAACACGATGCGGCCGCCGTCCATCTCGCCCATGCACAGCGGACGGAAGCCGTGGGGATCGCGCACGGCGATCAGCTTGGTGGAGGACATAATGACGAGCGAATACGCGCCCTCAAGGCGATCCATGGCGCGGCTCACGGCCTCCTCGACGGAGTTCGACTTGAGCCGCTCGCGGATGATGCAGTGGGTGATGATTTCCGAATCGCTGGTCATATGGAAGATTGCGCCGTCCAGCTCCAGCTCCTCGCGCAGCTCGCCTGCGTTGGTCAGCGCGCCGTTGTGCGCCATGGCCATGAGGCCTTTGATGTGATTGACCACGATGGGCTGCGCGTTCTGGCGGGGATTGAGGCCGGTCGTGCCGTAGCGGACGTGCGCCACGGCCAGATTGCCCTGCCCGAGCGACTTGACGATCTCGGGCGTAAAGACGTCGTTGACCAGACCGGCGTCCTTGTGGCAGCGCATGATCCCGTTCTCATTGACGGCGATGCCCGCGCTCTCCTGGCCGCGGTGCTGAAGCGCGAAAAGGCCGTGATAGCACAGCGGCGCGACGTCGAACACATCGGGGCTGTACACGCCGAAAACGCCGCATTCATCATGGATACTGCTCATAGTTTGCTCCCGCGCCCAATAGCCGGCGCACGTCGTAGAAGATCGCTTTTTGAACATCGCTTTTCAGGAAAGGCGGAGAGCGGTGCGAAGCGCCCTTGCTCCGTCCCAGCGCCGCGCCCGAAAAGCGTTCCGCGCGGCTCTTTGCATCTTTATTATAGCATCCCCCGCCGCGCGCCGTCAAGGAAATATACGATGAAAAGCGTGACATTTTCAATCAATGTTCGTAAATTAATACGAAACGGCAGCTATTTCAGGCGCAATTCGTTAATCAACGCACAGAAACACGAACAATACACGTGTTTTGACGGCAGCGGAAAGCTGTGGTATAATGAAGTGCAAACGACAAGGGAAACGGGGGAAATCAAGCGATGAACGTAAAAATCAAGCGGCTGCGGCCGAACGCGGCGCTGCCAGTCTACGGCTCGGCGAGCGCGGCGGGGGCCGATCTCACCGCCTGTCTGGAGGAAAACCTGATCATACGTCCGGGCGAAACGGCGCTCGTGCCCACGGGGCTGGCGCTGGCCATTCCCGAGGGGACGGCGGGCTTTGTGTACGCGCGCAGCGGACTGGCGCTCAAACAGGATCTTGCGCCGGCCAACAAGGTGGGCGTGATCGACGCGGACTATCGCGGCGAGGTGATGGTGGCCGTCCACAATCACGGACATGAAACGCGCGTGATCGAGCCGGGCGAGCGCATAGCGCAGCTGGTGATCGCGCCGGTGATCCGCGCCGAATTCGACGAGGGCGAACTGGACGACACGGCGCGCGGGGCCGGCGGCTTTGGCTCCACAGGCACGAAATAAAAAAGCATAGCAAAAAGATCGGCGCGTTCCGCAGGGAAGGACGCTCCGATCTTTTGTTATGCGCATTTCACAGCGCGATGCGGCCGCGGTTTACGCGGTATTCGTTGGGCGTAACGCCGTAGGACTTTTTGAATA
>CAKTXR010000019.1 GCA_934631025.1 uncultured Clostridia bacterium | reverse complement strand
GTTTTCAAGGATCGCTCCGTCGCCGTCCGGCCGCTCGCTCTCGCTCGCGCCCCTCGCGACAACATTGACTATTATACTCACCTCAACCCCTTTTTGTCAATACCTTTTTTTGTCTTACTCAATTTGTGTCTCTTCCTATTTATACTCGCATTTTCTGCATTTTTTAGCTTGTAAAGAGATGGTAAAACAGCTCGCTTTTCCCGCTTTTCGGCATATAAAATCAGGTTGTTTGCCCTCTTTTCCTTTGTTAAGCCTGTGTTCAAAGACAGATTTTCCCAGTTTCGGTGGCAAATCAGGCGAAAAACACTCTAAAAAAGAAGCATCCCTGCTCCGTCTGAAATCCGGTGCAGAGATGCTTCCCTATTCTGTTCGGCAAAAATTCCTGCTCTACTGATTTTCGGGGAGAGCTTCCAGATACCCCCAGCCATAGGTCGTGTCATACCCCGGCGCGCCCATATCCTGTGCCAGCGCCTGAAGCTCCGTCACAACGTCCTCGGGCCTTACATTTTCCAGCAGCAGGCGGGCGGCCAGCGCCGCCGCACGGGGCACGGCAAAGGAAGCGCCCTTCTCGTCGCCGCCGTCCGCGTCGGCGCAGAAGGAAACAGCCTCCGTGCGCAGATACCACAAACTCGGCGTAACCGCGCCGTCCTCGCTCACGTCAACGCCGCCGATCCCGATCACCTCGTCCCATGAAGCCGGATAGACGGCGCAGCCCAGCCCCGTTTCCAGGCTGAGATTGCCCGCCGAGGCAAACAGCAGCGCGCCCCCTTCAGCCGCCTCCTGAACGGCTTTATGCAGCTCCTCGTCCGCCGTGGGCGCGGCAAAGCTCATCACCACAATATCCGCGTCCCAGTCGTTCACAGCCGCTCTCAGGGCCTTTGCAAGGGTCTCTCCGTCCGCGTTCAGGCGATCCTCAAAGCACTTGATCGTAATCCGCTCCGCCTGCGGAACAAGCTCGGCGAGGATGCCATCCAGCTTTGTGCCGTGGCCGAGAGCATCCGTCAGATCGGACGAACCGTCCAGCACATTCACGCCGACGGCGTCCGGACTGCTGCAGCCCGAATCCAGCACGGCAATGCGGACAGTCTCCGCTTCGGCGCGCGCACACGCCAGAATGAGGAGCAGAGCCAGGAGCGGCAATGCGCTCCTGACTCTCCTCTTACAGCAATGGTTCATTCGCTGCCGGAATCGCCTTCTTCAGGCGGGACAGGCGGTGCGTCCTGCGAAGAAGTCGGTTCACTCGTTGCTTCAGCAGTCGGCTCAGTTGTCGGTTCGGTCGTCGGCTCGACGCTCGGTTCGGCAGTCGGCTCTGTTGTCGGCTCGGCGGTCGGTTCGGTCGTCGGCTCGACAGTCGATTCGGCGCTCGGCTCTGTCGTCGGTTCGGTCGTCGACTCAGTTGTCGGCTCGGCAGTCGGCTCGGCAGTCGGCTCGGCAGTCGGCTCGGCAGTCGGCTCGGCAGTCGGCTCGGCAGTCGGCTCGGCGCTCGGCTCTGTCGTCGGCTCGGCGCTCGGCTCTGTCGTCGGCTCGGTCGTCGGCTCAATCGTCGGTTCGACGGTCGGCTCAGTTGTCGGTTCGACGGTCGGCTCAGTTGTCGGCGCGCTCATGGCGAGATTCATGCGCTTCGAACCGGCATTTTCAACGTTGACCACGCCCTCGTTCAGCGCGCTGTAATAAGTCGTTCCATTGTTCGTCACCTTGTAGCTCATCATGCTCAGATTGCCAGCTTCCGTGCAAAGCCCGGCGACATAGTACAGCCTTATGTCCGAAAGAGGAATAAGCTTGTCGATATTGATGCTGACCTCGATGGTATAGGGCAGCCCATTCTTCTGCTTCATCGTCATTGAGAAGCTGTCGTCCGTAATCTCGTCATCGAGCCCCAAAACTCTGATATCATCGTTCCAGAGGAAATATGTGCCCGAAATGACCTTGGTATACCCATCCTTTTCTCTTACGGCGAACTTGCCATTGATAAAGACGCCCAACGGAATAACCTGCTTGACACTGACACCGGACGTGTAACTGCCAAATGTCTGTTCGAAGAACGTATGCATCCAACCGGTATATCGATCCCAGCTCATCGAAATGCTGGTGGCAGCACTGCTGTATGTGGCGAACCCGTATTTCCCATAGCTTTCAAACTGATAGCTGTTTCCGGTGCTGTAACCGACGCCGCTCATACTTTCTCTGGTATACGAGTAAACCGGCACGTCATAGAAGACCGTCAGATTGACCGTAGCCTCGTAAGATACGGAGTTGTAGTTCGCGGCGTCTTTCGGTATGAACCAGACCTTGTAGACGTTACTGGATTCGTTCGGAGACGGAATAAGCAGTCTGTCATCCCACTGCCAGCTGCCCTGTACTTTGCCGTTCGCGCCGGCAAAGCCTGCATTCGGGTTTTTGGCGACCGTCGTATCCGACTTAAGCTCCGCAATCGCCAGCGGCAGACGGGCAACCGACTTGCCGGGCGCGTATTCCTCAGTCTGCTTCATGGCGTAGACCAGATCGCCCGTAATGGTCGGCGTTGCCTTTACGACCGACACAGTAAACGTCTCTTCATAGGTCGCATAGTTGGCCGCGAAATCCTGCGCGGGCACAAACTGCGCCTTTAGCTCATAGCTGCCCACATTGCACCATTCATAATCCGTCACGCCGTCCGTGGGCACCCACTGCCATTTGCCCGTCACGGTTGCACCGCTCTGGCTCTGCATGGCAATGCCGAGGATGGCCTCGTTGGCCACCTTGCCTTCGCCCATGCCGCTGGTGTGTTCAACGCCCGTCAGGAACTTCTGGCCGTAGGATATGGAGCCCAGCGTCAGCGTTCCCGTTCTGGTCAGGCTCGCCTTGTCGATTGTGAAGGGCGCGGTGGTCGTCGCGCTGTCGCTGTCCGGCCAGCGTGTGTTGGCGGGATCGGTCAGCGTGAGCGTGACGTCGTGCGTGCCCGCTTCGGTATAGGTATCGTTCGTCACAGTGTAGTCGGCGGACTGCGCGACAGCCGCCTGCAGCGCGCGCCCGGTATAGGTCTGCGCGGGAATGTCAGGCCTGGCGATCGTCAGCTTGGCCGCCGTAAAGGTGGGCGTGAGGACGACAGACACATAGTTGGCCGTGTCGTCCGGCACAAATTCCAGCTTGTATTCGTCATCGCCCGCCGCCGTTACGGTGTCGGGATGCTCCGCGTCGAATATCCAGTTGACCTTGCCGGGGACGGTCTGCCCCGCCCATTCGGCCTGAACCGCGACGGTGTGATCGCGCAGCTTGTCCTTGTAGGTCAGCGCGGGCGGATTGGGTATCGTGACCGACGGCTCGGCCTTGCTGATCGTGGCCAGCGCTTCCGCCGTATCGTTGCCCAGCACATAGGAGAGCGCATCCTCGCCCGAGAGCGCGTAGCCGCTGAAGATCACTTTCCTGTCAGCGCCGGCGTTCCCGTCCGTAAAGGCGTAACTGCCGCCCATGAGTTCAACAGTGTCGATAACGATGCTCTCGTCGTCCGCGTCGCAGAGCTGATAGCTGCCCGTGGCGGACAGATCGTTCGGCAGGTAAACGCGGTTCTCGGCAGTGGCAGTCACCTTGAGCCTGATCTGCGTGTATACCGGTATCTCGATCTGCGCGGGGGTATAGATCGCGGCGCTCTCAGCGTCGGGCGTAAACACCACGCCGTAGAGCACGGTTCCGTTGTCGCGGCCCTGCGGCACGATGGCCGGATCGAGCCAGCTGAACGTTCCGCCGACGGCCGTCTCGCCGTCCATGGCCGCGCCGCCGGTCAGAGCGGATTCCGCCAGCGACTGGCCGTAGAGCAGCCGCGCCGCCGTGGGAGCCGTCAGGACGGGCGTTTTCTTGGGCACGGTGAGCGTCACGGTGATTTCGTCCTCGATGGACTGCCCGTCGTCGTTGGTGTAAGTCACCTTCACAGTGTAGGTGTAGGTGTACGCCAGATCGGTCTGGACGGGGTCGCCCGCAAGCGTCTCGGCGTGGGACAGCGCTTCCATATAGTCTTTGCTCGCACCGCCGCGCATGGCTTCCTCAATCAGACGGCTGATGGTCGCCTCGCCGTCGCCGCCCTCGGAGAATTCATCCAGCGGGACGGTCATCTCGTCGGGGATAGAATCCAGCGCGCCCATCAGGATCTCCGTGTCGGGATCCTCGGTTCGCCACTGAGCGGTGTAGACGCGGTCGCCCATGCTGCCGGCAGGAATGATCAGGTCGATCACAGGCTCTTCAACGCCCTCGCCGATCCAGCCGGTGAAGATATAGCTGTCGTTGCACGGCGTGGGCGCAATCAGCGCGATGTCGCCGCTCTCGATGGTGTAGGTCATCGGATTCTCGGCGGAAGGCTCGCCGTGCCGGACGTTGTAGGTGATTGTATAGACCACAGGATTCCAGTGCGCCGTCAGTTCCAGGTCGCCCGCGCTGCCGAGAGCGATCACCACTTCAGGCATCAGCTCGTCGCCTTCTCCCATCGTCCAGCCGATGAATTCATAGCCCGTGCGGGTGGGTGCGGCGATGGCAATGTCCGCGCTCTCGATCGTGTAGGCCGCGGGATTGGCGGCATTGTTCTCGCCGCCGCCCAGCTCATAGCTGATCGCGTACTCCACGGGCTTCCAGCCGGCGTACAGCTGCGCGTTGTCCTCAAAGCGGCCGGTCTCTGTGTCAAAGGCCGTCGCCGGCGTGCAGGCCGCGCTCGTGTACCAGCCGGTAAAGACATAGTGCTCTCGGCCGGGTCTCTCGGCCACATCCATCAGAGGATAGCCCTTCAGCTCCGTGCCGGTGTAGTAGATCTCCTCAGCGCCGTCATAATTCTCGGAATAGACGACGTTGATGACCTTCGCCCAGAGCGCGTAGAGCGTCACGCTCTTTTCCAGCGTCAGCGTGCTCAAATCCACCGCGTCGCCGGAGAAATCGGGCGTGGTATACCAGCCCTTGAACACATAGCCGGGGTAGTTGGGCAGCACGATTTCGTACATCTTCTCGCCCGGACGCAGCGCGCTGAACGTGAAGCGGGCATATTCGGTTTCTTCTGCGTCGCCCTCAAAGATGGGCTTCGTCTCGAATTCAGAGACGCGATAGAGCGCCCGTCCCGTTGGGCCGCAGAAGTCGATCGTCACGTCGACCGTCCAGCCGGCGTAGATCGTCACGTTCTCCGTCGGGCTGGTCTCGAACTCATAGGGCGTGGTGCAGGCCGCGTCCGCATACCAGCCGCGGAAGGTCAGACCGCTAATCGCCGGATCGCCCGGGCGCTTGACGGTTTCATTCTCCGCAATGTCCTCCGCCCTGTAAACGTCATGGCCGGGCACGTTGTACAGCCACTGCACCGCATGCAGCGGGGAAGCCGACAGTGTGAGCGTCACGTCCATGGCCGGCATGACGAACGACAGACGGTTCTCCGTCAGGCTGTAGCTGACGTCCGCCTGCGCTTCGAAGGCGGGAATGACGTTGCGGTGCGTCTCGTCGCAGGCGATTTCCAGCTCGACGCGCGTGCCGGGGGCAACGCTTCCAATATCCAGCCCCTCGGGCGAGACGACGGTATAACTCGCAATGCCCTCGCCGGTCACGACCGACAGCGCGTGGGCGGAATCGTTCAGGTCAAGCGTATTATTGCGGGCGTACTCGCGGCCGTTCACGGACAGGCCGGTCACGATCTCCTCGCCGCTTTCCAGCACCATGACGATCGAGCGATCCGATCCGTCAAAGGCGGCGCGGCTCGCCGTCAGCGTCCATGTGCCGTCGCCGGCGGCGGTGAAGTCCAGGGGCGCGCCGTTGTCCGCGCTCGTAATGTAGAAGCGGGTGCTCGGGCTGCCCGAATAGCGCAGCGTATAGGTCACGGAGCTGTCCGTCGGATCAGCCGGATTGACCTCGAAGCGGCGCGCGTAGAGGTAGAACGTCAGGCCGTACTCTTCCGTTTCCGGCCGCACGTCGTAGCGCATCACGTTATTGTCCAGGCTCAGATAGCAGAATGCGCTGGTCTTGGGATTGCTGTACTGAATCATGCTGCCCTGGCTGCGGATGTCCGTCCAGCCGAGGTTGGCGTTCTTCAGCGCGGAAACGTCGCGGCGCGCAATCTGTTCAATGCTGGACAGATCCACGTCTGCGGTCGCGGTCGGCTCGAACAGGCCGCCCACCATGTGCGTCGCGGCATGGGACCCGGTATACACAATCCGGCCGTCCCATTCGGCGTTCTCCAGACCCCAGAGGTGCGCGCACTCGTCATAGAGCATGACGCTCATGGTGGCCGTCGTCGTGGACAGCGTACACGATCTGGAGAGATGGAACGCAAGCTCCTGCTTCTTGACCAGCGCGGAAGCACTGTCGTCCAGATAGCTGACCACCAGATCCAGCTCGACCGTTTCGCAGCCGTATTGAGCCGCGATCTGTTCATTCAGATAGATGTAGCCGGGCAGACGTCCCTCCTGTGGATCGCCAAACTCGAACAGAGCGTTCCTCGGATCGTCCTGGGCGAGCAGCTCGCCGTTGACGGTCATGTTCTGGATGCTCATGCTGATTTTGGAGTCCTCCGCCTGAGGCAGCGTCTGCGTCACGCGGCAGCTGCCGTCGATCAGCTTGTAATCGCGCATCATGATGGCCGTAAAGCCGAAGCTGTTTCGGTGATCGGCCATCTCCGCCTGCTGCTCCCACTGCGCGCGCAGCGGCTCCTCGTCGATAAAGCGCAGTCTGGAGGACACGCTGGTGCTGTACAGCGGCCAGCGCTCGGACCAGATATTCCAGGACGTGCCGATCGAGAAGATCTTGAAATCGGCCTTCAGAGAGAGATCGACTGAAGCGTCCAGACCCACCTCAAAGTAAAGAGAGCCGACATAGGCGCTGCTGCCCGAAAGCAGCGACGTATTAAGGAAGAACATGCCGGTCAGCTCGGCGTAGGCCATGATCGAGCCGACGATCTGCGCCTTGGCGATCACGCACAGCGTCACGCCCAGCTTCAGGCGCAGGCCGATGCGCACGCCGATCTTGCCGACCAGATACACATGGTTCTCAACGCGCGTCCTGAGCTTTTCCTTATAGGAGCCGCCTTCCATTTTCTTGAAGTCGTATTTGAAGCCGACCTTCTGGCCGCCCTGAACCATCAGCTCCATGCCGAAGGTGGCCAGCACGCCGATCTGGCCGACCAGATCCAGCTCGGCCGTCAGCGCGACGATGCCGTAGAAGTCCACGATGATGATCAGCAGCGGAACCTCGAACAGATCCACATAGCTCAGTTCCGTATCCACGATGGACTGCATGGTCTGCATGATGCCGTCGACGGCCGCCTGATAATCGCCCTCAAGGCCGTCGGGCTTGACCAGATCCTCCAGCGTCTCAAGCGCCTCGCTGAAATCGGCCTCGCCGTCGCCGCTGGCCACGGCCACCTCCAGCTTGACGCGCGTGGTAGAGGCAAGGCGCAGGGACGCGTCGATCCAGATGCCGCCGGCCTTCACGTCCACGTCCACATCCACCTGCTCGGTGAAGGACATGGACGGCGTGACGGTCATGATCGTCTTGACGCCGTTGACCAGCTCGATGGTCAGGCTGACGGAAATGCCGGCCGTCACGGAATTGCCGGAAACATTGATGATGGGCGTGACCTCGACCGCGCCGGGCTTGGCGCGCAGCGCCGTCAGCGCGTAGGCTCCCTCGCCGTAGAGCGCGTCCAGCTTATCCTGCGTATCCTGAGAGGTCATCACGGCGACCAGCATCTGGGCGCGCAGCTCGTCGTTGGCGCGAATCTGCGCGGACACAGCGCGTTCAATCTGATCGATGTCCTCTTCATCCAGAGCTTCTTCCAGATTGACCTCGCGCGTCGTGTTCACGTCCAGGTCGGCCAGGTAGTCCACAGGATTGGCGTTCAGGAATTTCACCACAAGGCCGTCGTCCGTCTTTTCGGTCGAAACGACCTGAATGAACATGACGTAGCCGTCATAGGAGCCTTCCGTCCAGCGCTCAAAGTTCTTCTCGTCCGGGCCGATCTCGCCGTCGTAGAAGCAGACGATTTCGTCCGGCTCAAAGGTGCTGTCTCCGGTGTAGAGCAGCGTGCCGGGGGTGTTTTCGGTTTCCTCGTTCTCGCTCTCGACCACCGCTTCATAGGAAGCCATGTCGTCCCAGAGCAGATACTGAATGTCGTCGCGGAAGATGACCGTTTCAACCTGCTCGCGGTAAATATCGACCAGCAGGGTCGTGACGGTCTCGTCATAGTCCTTAAAGCGCAGCCCCTCGCTCAGGATAATCGTGAAGCTCGAGCCAGGCTCAAAGCCGCGCTGGCCGTCCTTCTCGTAGGCGTCGCCGAACAGCCTGAAGCCGCCCTCGGTCGGCTCCATGCGCACGGCCGGCTCGGTGATGCCGCTGCCGGCTTCGATGGTGATCAGGCTGTTTACATCCTCCATGGAGGAAACGGTCACGCCCTCTGGCGTAACGATTTCAATGCCCGTCAGCCAGTCCGCGTCGTTCAGCTCGGCCGCGTTGGATTCGCGCGTTTCCTCCTGAGCCTCGTCGGAATTGAACTGGGCGTAGAGCGTCATGTCCTGCGTGATGGGGTCGGTATAGCCGAAGCTTTCCTCGCAGGCCTCGTCAAGGCACCAGCCGCAGAAGGCGCTGCCGTCCTTCGAGGTGTAGATCTGGTCCACCGGCTTGCTCAGCAGGTATTCGCCTTTGGCAAAGACCAGCGGCGCAAGCTCCGTGCCGCCCATGGTGTTGAAGGTCACCGTCACGCAGTCGGCGAGATCGACAAAGCGCGCGTAGAGCGTCATCTGCCGGTCGACCAGCGTCAGCGTGGAGCAGGGCACGGTGTAGTCCGCGTCCTCATACCAGGCCGTAAACACCTTGCCCTCGCAGCTCGTCTCGACGGTGGAAAAATCGATGATGCCGCCGGGCAGCACGGTCAGCGGTTCGACCGGCGTGCCCTCGGTCACAAAAGCAACGATATAGCTGGACAGCACCAGTACGTCGTCCGTGTTCGGCTCGATCGTGCGGATTTCGCCAGCGGGATCAGAGACCTCGATCGCCCTGGCCGTCTCGTTCTGGATCGTGCAGGTGGCGCGCACGGCCAGCTGCTTCAGATCGCCCTGCACATGCACGACGCCGAGGGCAAAGCTGCCCTCCAGCACGACGCTGCCGCCCTGACGAATCAGAACCTCGCCGATCTTCGTCTCGGCGTCGCCGCGGATGATCACGTCCTGATCGGTATCGACGATGAGCGTGTCGATTTCCGTGCCGGTCATCTCAAGCTCAGCCGCGCCGGTCACGGGCAGGACGCGCGCGTTCACGGCGCTGATTTCCGCATGAGCGCCGTCCGCAAACACCAGATGATCCGCAGTGAGCGAACCGATCTTCTCCGCCTGCGCGGTCACATACAGATTGGCGTTCTCCATCTGACGCGCCGCGGAGAGCGACTCGTCGCCGTCGATCACCGCGCCGAACGCGCGGGAAAGCACGGTCTGCATCTGCTCGGCGGACACGGCGTCCTTCGCCGAAACGTCCTCGTCCAGATAGCCCCATGACCTCAGCGCCCCCAGCGCGTCGTCGGTCTTTTCGCCCAGCAGGCCGCAGATGTACTCCGCCGCGTCCTGCCACGTCTTTACGCTGCCGGCGGCGATCGCCGCGCCGGTCGTCGATCCAGTCGTTTCGGCCAGCGCTGGAAACTGGAAGCCCGTTACAAGCAGCGCCGCGCATAGGATCAGCGCGAGGACGCTCCTGCCGGATTGGATGAATCTGCCCTTCATTCTTTGCCCTCCTGTTCTGCCTGACAATCGCTGTCAGTTTCAAAAGAAACACCCATTGATATGCAAAACCGCGCAGTCCGCATGTTTTTCCTGCCGTGCAGATGCCCGAACCTCAGCGGTGCATCTTCCGTAAACCGCCGCTCATGTCAGTCTCCCGCGCTGCGGAAAGTTTCTGTGTCATGAGCCTGCCTTTGTTGTCGAGCGGCCCCCGCCGCCCCGTTCATTCCGCCGTCTCCGCCTGTGCGCGAAGGGCCTCCTCGACTTCCTGAAGCGAGAACTCGTAGCGCATGGCCAGCGCCTCGAACAGCCTTTGCATCACCCGTTCGGAGATCGCGCGTACGTCCAGCCCCTCGACGAATCGGATCGCCCCATCCAGCTCGTCCTGCGGAACCTTATACACGCGCATTGTCATTGTGAGAAACAGTCGAATCTTCTTTTCCAGCGTCAGCTGCTCGTCGCAGGGATGCGCCATATAGCCGCGCATAATGCTGGCCGAGCCGATCTCCATCTCGTAAAAATCGCGCTGCGCCAGCTCCGGCTGATAGGGGCCGAATATCCGATGCAGTTCCCTGGTCGTCTCCCGAAAGATGTACTCCGCCGCTTCCTCCTGGGTGTAGGCCTCGATATAGATTTCCCGCAGATTTTCGTTCAGCTCCGTCAGCGTCAGCTGGATGGCCGTCTCGATCGCGTAGACATAGACGGACGGTAACTGAACCCCCGCCGCGCCGCGCGCCATGGCGAACTGATTGGAAAACATGAATTCCACCAGCTCGGTCAGCACGCCGTCCTTGGCGCGGAAGATGTTCTGAAAGGAGCTGTACGACACGCCGGCCTTCTCGACGATCTCCGCCAGCGTGGTTTTCTTATAGCCCTTTTCCAGAAACAGCTTGACGCAGACCGTCAGAATCCGCCTTTTTGTCGGAAGGCTCGCCTTCGTCTGAGCAATAACGACCACCCTCTCCTACTTTTGGTGTATACACCAGCATTGTACCATACGAATATGCCGAATGCAATAGGAATATGTGTGTCACGGATATTATTTTTTTTACAAAGCGCCGCATGGACGCAAAAAGTCCGGCGCGACCCTTTCGTCACGCCGGACTTCCTTATAAATATGTTTGACTTTCTCTATACGATCGCTCAGCCCTTATGCTCGATGGCCGCGCCGACAAAGCCGGAGAACAGCGGATGCGGGCGGTTCGGGCGGGACTTGAACTCGGGATGGAACTGGCAGCCGACGAACCACGGATGCCCCTGAAGCTCGACGATTTCGACCAGATCGCGCTCGGGATTCACGCCGACCGCCTTCAGACCCGCCTTCTCAAGCGCTTCCTTATATTTGTTGTTGAACTCATAGCGGTGGCGATGGCGCTCGACGATCATCTCGCGGCCATACAGCGCGCGCGAAGCCGAGCCGTCCAGCAGCTTGCAGTCGTAGCCGCCCAGACGCATCGTGCCGCCGGTCTGCTCAAGGCCCTTCTGATCGGCCATGAGGTCGATCACCGGATCGGGCGTTTCCGCATCGAATTCGGTGGAGTTGGCTTCCTTCAGGCCGAGCACGTCGCGCGCGAACTCAATGACGGCGATCTGCATGCCCAGACAGATGCCCAGATAGGGGATCTTGTGCTCGCGCGCGTATTTCGCGGCCAGTTCCTTGCCCTCGATGCCGCGGTTGCCGAAGCCGCCGGGCACGAGGATGCCGTCTACACCCTCGAAGGCCTTGTCGAGATCGGCGTCCGCCGCGGTCAGATCGTCGGCCTGAATCCACTTGATGTGAACACGGGCGCAATGATCGATGCCGCCGTGCTGGAGCGCCTCGACGACGGAGAGATACGCGTCGTGCAGCTGAATATACTTGCCCACCAGCGCGATGGTCACCTCGCGCTCAGGCTCCTGGAAGCGATTGACCAGCCGCGTCCAGTCGGCCAGATCGGCGGCGCGCTTTTCCATATGGAGCGCCTCGCACACCTTGTCGGCGAAGCCCTCCTTTTCGAGCATCAGCGGCACCTGATACAGCGATTCCGCGTCGAGATTCTGGATGATATAGCGCGCGGGCACGTTGCAGAAGCAGGCCAGCTTTTCGCGCATGCCCTGCGAGACGGGATAATCGCTGCGGCAGACCAGCATACCGGGCTGTATGCCCATCGATTGCAGCGTCTTGACCGAGTGCTGCGTGGGCTTGGTTTTCAGCTCCTGGCTGCTCTTGAGGTACGGAATCAGCGTAACATGAATAAACAGCACGTCGTCGCGATCATTTTCCCACTGGAACTGACGAATCGCCTCGATGAAGGGCTGGCCCTCGATATCGCCGATGGTGCCGCCGATCTCGGTGATGACGACGTCGCGATCCTGTCCGATGCGATGGAGCTTGTCCTTGATTTCGTCGGTAATGTGGGGAATGATCTGCACCGTGCCGCCATTGTATCCGCCGCTGCGCTCGCGGTTCAGAACGGAATAGAAGATCTGTCCGGAGGTCACCGAACTGTAGCGCGTCAGATTTTCGTCGATGAAGCGCTCGTAGTGACCCAGATCGAGGTCGGTTTCCATGCCGTCCTCGGTGACGAACACCTCGCCGTGCTGATAGGGGTTCATCGTGCCGGGGTCGACGTTCAGGTAGGGATCAAACTTTTGCAGAACGACCGAATAGCCGCGCGCCTTGAGCAGTCGTCCGAGCGACGCCGCCGTGATGCCCTTGCCCAGCGACGACGCCACGCCGCCGGTCACAAAAATGTACTTGGTGGACATGATGAACCCTCCTTTTATACTCAGAGCCTGCTTGAAGCTCACAAAAAAACAAGGATAATTGTACTCCCGCAGCCGTTTCGCGTCAAGAGGGTTTTGTAATGTTCGTGTTCATTTCCTGCATTTTTTGTCGTTTTCAGCGAGTTTTGCGTCGCTTTATGACGGGTTGCATTTTCATTCTCCCATTTCAAGCCCGCATACGCGCTTTTCGGCGCAACAAAAAAGGAGCGATTCGCTCAGGCCGCGCGGCAGCCGAACAAATCGCCCGTATTCATCTCAAAAAGGTCAGCGCACGCGGCTCGACGGCAATCTGCACATTTTCAGTCGCCGCGCCGAATTCGCCGTCCAGCGTCCAGGCCGTCGGCTCGCTCATCTCAAACTCGACGCGCGTGACGTGCGCGAAGATCACCTGCTCGCCGTCGAAGCTGCTCTTCTTCAGCATGTGTACGGCGCGCAGCAACTGATCGAGCGTTTTCGGTCGGCGGATGAGCATCAGCTCCAGCTGTCCGTCGTCCAGCGCGGCCTGATCCTCGCCCAGATGCACCAGCGCCGCAATGGACATCGAGTTGCTCACCGAGCCGTAGACAAACTCGCCCTCCGCCTCGCCGCCGTCCCAGCGCGCGCGCAGAGAAACGCTCTTCAGATTGAACAGATCCTTCGAGCCTTCCAGCAGATACGCCAGATAGCCCAGCGCGTTCTTGAGCGGCTGCGGCGTGCCGTAGGAGCATTCGGTAAACGCGCCGAACGCCGCCACATAGGAAAAGAAGCGATCCTCGCCGAAGCGCCCCACGTCCAATACGAGCCGCTCAGCGCCGCGCGCGATGTTCCGCGCCGCCTCGATCGGATCGCGGCTGAGCTTCAGCGTGCTAGCAAAATCGTTGGTCGTGCCGCAGGGGATATATCCCAGCGCGGGGGGCGTCTCGGCGCGCATCAACCCTTGCAATGTCTCGTGCAGCGTGCCGTCGCCGCCGCAGCAGACGATGGTCTCATACTGTCCGCCGGCGCTTTCGGCCAGCTCAGCGGCATGGCCCGGCGCGTTCGTCACGCGGCAGGTCACCTCCGCGCCGTTTTCGGAAAGCGCGGCCTTCACGCCGTCCATGATTTTTTCGCCGGTTTTGCGTCCCGCCGCCGGATTGACAATCAGAAGCGTCCTCTCCACGCCGCTCTCCCCCATTTTCCTATCGTTCAGCCCAAACCGTGCAGCCGGGCCGCTTCCTCCATATTATATTCGGAAAAACGCCGCCTGTCAACGCCCGAAAAGTGACGCAAAAGCGAAGGTTTCCGCGCCGTTTTTAACGCCCCTCCGCCATGCGCCGCCCATGTTTTAACACACTTTTTAATTGACAGCACCCGCCCAGCTATGATACAATCGCGCCAGTTAAAGTTATCTAATCGCCGTGATCTTCCCTTATCGGAGCAGGACGCATCGGGGAGCGTCCCGTCCGCAGCGGTTCCCCGCCGCCGGGAATTATTTTTTTTCGCGCTAGGTTAGTGTACTTTAACCAAGTGAAATGGGCATAGACCCAAGAAAGAGAGATGACTCATGAAGAAAATCAAGGGATTGGCTCTGATTATGGCGATGGTGCTCTGCTTTATGGCGCTGCCGACGGCCGCCTCGGCGCACGGCGCGTGGTTTGCCCGCCGCTCCGACCGCATCCAGCTGGTTTGCGGCGAGGGCTGGAAGGACAACGCCTACGACCCCAACGGCCTGATGGAAATGGACGGCTATGACGCGAAATACGAGCCGGTCACTGTCGAGCCGATCAACGGCGACGACTATCTCTATATCGAGCCGAGCGACGATCTGGCGGTCGTGTACGTCTGCCTGGACTACGGCTTCTGGAGCAACACGCCCAAGGGAACCTGGGTGCCCAAGCCCATGGACGAGGTTGAGGGCGCGACGATCGGCACGCACGCCATCAAGTACAGCGTCAACTATCTGGGCAATGTCGACGAGGTGAAGCCGATCGACGGCCTGCTGTATCAGTTTGTGCCCTCCGTCGACCCGACCAAGCTGGAAATCGGCGAGGAATTCACCGTGCAGCTGCTGCACAACGGCGAGCCGATGGCCAACGTGGACATCATTCCCGACGTGATCAACCACCACACCGTGATGATCAAGACCGATGAAAACGGCATGGCGACCGTGACGGCCTCCAACGGCGGCGTGAACGTTATCGGCTGCGAAATGGTCGTGCCCTATGAAAACGAGGGCGTCGACAACAAGGCCACCCGCAGCAAGGCGTTCGTCAGCCTGAGCTTCACGCTCTATCCCGAAGAGGACGAATAAAAAATAATTAAGGCGCGTCCGGACAGGATCGGCTTCCCAAGCCCGATTCGTCCGGCCGCGCTTTTTTTGCGCGCAAAACCGGCGTTTTTCACCTCATCGTTCGGGAAAAACGCCGGTTGATCTTTATGTTATTTCACCCCGAACAGCAGCCTGCCATAGCTGGGATAGGGCCAGTAATCGTTCGCGACGAGCAGCTCGGCCTCGTCCACGGCATGGCGCAGCGCGTCCATCGCGCCGACCACAACGTCGTGATAATAGTGGCTCTCGGTCTCAAGGCCGGCGCTTGTCGGCGCGGCGTCGACGACCTCCTTCAGCGTGCCCGCGCGGCCGGAAATCTCCTCGCACAGCGCGCTCAGCTTACCCGCAAGCGTCTTTTCGGACGCGGCGGCCACGCCCAGCTGCATCTTCTTGATCGCCGCGTCGGTCAGGAAGGCCGTGTAGCGCATCACGGCGGGCAGAATCTGCTGATTGGCCATGTCTATCATGGTCAGCGCCTCGATGTGTACGGTCTTGTTGTAGCTCTCCTGCATGACGCACATGCGGCTTCTCAGCTCGTTTTCAGTGAACACACCGTGCTTCCTGAACAGCTCGACGTTCTTTTTGTCCACTATGTGGGGCAGCGCGTCGGCGGTGCAGCGGTAGTTGAGCAGGCCGCGCTTTTCGGCCTCGCGCACCCACGCGTCGGAATAGCCGTTACCGTTGAATATGATGCGGCGGTGATCGCGGATGGTGTGGCGGATCAGCCGGTTCAGCGAGACGGTGAAGTCCTCCGCTTTTTCCAGCTCGTCGGCGAACTGCTCCAGCGCGTCGGCCACGATGGTGTTGAGCACAATGTTCGGATCCGCGACGGAGAACGAGCTGCCCAAAGAGCGGAACTCGAACTTGTTGCCGGTGAAGGCAAAGGGCGACGTGCGGTTTCTGTCGGTGGTGTCGCGCGGGAACTTGGGCAGGATGTCCACGCCGATGTCCATCACGGCGGCTTCCCTCTGCGCATAATCGGACTTACTGGCCAGCGCTTCGAGGATGCCGGTCAGCTCCTCGCCCAGAAAGATCGAGACGATGGCGGGCGGCGCCTCGTTCGCGCCCAGGCGGTGGTCGTTCGCCGCGCTGGAGGCGGAAATGCGCAGGAGATCCTGATGCTCGTCCACGGCCTTGATGACCGCGCAGAGGAACAGCAGGAACTGCGCGTTGTCCTTGGGATTGTCGCCCGGATTGAGCAGATTGTAGCCCTCAGAGGTGCACAGCGACCAGTTGTTGTGCTTGCCGCTGCCGTTCACGCCGGCGAAGGGCTTCTCGTGCAGCAGGCAGACCAGGCCGTGCCGCGCGGCGACCTTGCGCATATATTCCATCGTCAGCTGGTTGTGATCGGTGGCGATGTTGGCGGTGGTGAAGATCGGCGCCAGCTCGTGCTGCGCGGGGGCGACCTCGTTGTGCTCCGTCTTGGCCAGCACGCCCAGCTTCCACAATTCGCGATCCAGATCGGCCATGAACTCGGCCACGCGCGGCTTGAGCGTGCCGAAATAGTGATCCTCCAGCTCCTGTCCCTTGACGGGACGCGCGCCGAACAGCGTCCGGCCGGTATAGATCAGATCGGGACGCTGCTCAAAATCCTCTCTGCGGATGAGGAAGTACTCCTGCTCCGGCCCAACGGTCACATCGACGGCGCTCACATCGCGGCCAAAGAGATGCAATATGCGTTTGGCCTGACGGGAAATCTCCTCCATGGAGCGCAGCAGCGGCGTTTTCTTGTCCAGCGCCTCGCCGTTATAGGAGCAGAACACCGTGGGAATGCACAGCGTGTTGTCCTTGATGAACGCATAGGACGACGGATCCCACGCCGTGTAGCCGCGCGCCTCGAACGTGGCGCGCAGGCCGCCCCTGGGGAAGGACGACGCGTCCGGCTCGCCCTGAATCAGCTCCTTGCCAGAAAACTCCATGATGACGGAATCATAGTCCGAGGTGATAAACGCCTCGTGCTTTTCGGCGGTCACGCCGTTGAGCGGCTGGAACCAGTGCGTGTAGTGCGTCGCGCCCTTCTCGATGGCCCAGTCCTTCATGGCGTTGGCCACGACGTTGGCCACCTCGCGGGTCAGTCCCCGGCCGCCGGCCAGCGCGCGCTTCATTTCCTTATACGTCGCGTGCGGGAGACGCTGCTTCATCACATCGTCGTTGAACACCATTGAACCGAAAATTTCCGACAGTTTTTCTTCCATATCGAATCGCGTCCCCCTCGTCGTCGTTCGTGTATATGCGGATGATGAGAGGATTATAACAGTATTCGTTCGCCTTGTCAACGCCTTTCATGACCTGTTAACCCGATCGCGCAGGCTGTTAACCCACGCGGCCCTCAAACAGCCGCTTGACAGCGCCGCGCTCAACCCGTTATAATGGTCAAAACACAATAATCGGTTCTCAAATTACCATATAAGGAGATTCAGCTCATGAACAGGCTGTACATGATCGGCAACACGCATTTCGATCCCGTCTGGCTGTGGACGTGGGACGAGGCGCTCGCCTCCATCCGCTCCACATTCCGCGCCGCGCTCGACCGCATGGACGAGGACGCGGACTTCATCTATTCCTTCGCCTGCCCGCCGGTGTTCGAGCAGATCGAGCGGATCGATCCCGCGCTGATGAAGCGCATCGCGTCCCGCGTCGCCGAGGGGCGCTGGGCGCTCGACGAGGGGCTGTGGGTTCAGCCCGACTGCTTCAGCGGCCTGATCGAAAGCTATATCCGGCAGGGTCTGCACGGGCAGCGTTATCTCATGACGCGCTTCGGCAAAAGGAGCGACACGGTGTTCAACATCGACAGCTTCGGCCACCCGCTGATGCTCGCGCAGGTGTTCGTCAAGCTGGGGATGCCCTACGGCGTAATCAGCCGGCCGGACAAAAAGGATCTCGATCTGGGCGACAGCCTTTTCGTCTGGCGCGCGCCCGACGGCAGCGAAATGCTCATGGCGCGCTCCAACATCGCCGGCGCGGTCTATCCGGTGGACACGGACAAAATGATTCAGGACGCGCTGCCGAAGCTGGACGAGCATGATCACGACCTGCTGCTGGTCTACGGCGTGACCAATCACGGCGGCGCGCCCACAAAGCAGGCGCTCGCAGCCATCCACAAATACGCCGGGGAAACCGGCGGACGCGTGGTGTTTTCAAACACGACCGGCTTTTTCTCGCGCCAGAAAACGGACGGCCTGCCCGTGTGGGATCAGGAGATTCCCATCCGCAATTTCGGCGTGTTCGTCAACCGGCCGGACGTGAAGCAGGCCGCGCGCCGCACGGAAATCGCGCTCATGAACGCCGAACGCGCCGCGCTGCTGGCCGCCCTGCTCACCGGCGCGCCCGATCAGACGCAGGCGCTGGCCCGGCCGTGGCAGACGCTGCTCTACAATCAATTCCACGACACGTTGGGCGGCGCAGCCATCACCGACGGCGAAACCGACGCGCTCCATCAGCTGGGCGGCGCGCGCGCTGCTGCCGAAAAGAACCTTCATCTCTCGCTCCAGCGCATCGCCGCGGATGTGAACCTCGCCAATCCCGATTGTCCGGACGCGGCCTGGACGCTGATGATCTGGAATCTGAACGCCAGCGCCTATTCGGGGTATATCGAGGCCGAGGTGCAGTGGGCGTGGGAGTTCGACTGGTATCAGGGCGAAATCGCTCTGACCGACGAAAACGGCCATGACATTCCCTGCCAGCTCATCCGGCCGCGCTCGGTCATTCCGGGCTTCCGCTCGCGGTTCGTGTTCAAAACCGACGTGCCCGCGATGGGCTGGCGCGCGCTGCGTGTGCGGCAGAAGAAGGCCGCGTTCGAGGGCGTTCCCGCCGCCGCCAGTGAAGTCAGTCTCGACAACGGCAGGCTGCGCGCCGTCATTTCCGAAAACAGCATACGCATCGAGGACGCACAGATCGGCGAAATCCTGCTGCGCGAGTGCGCGCGTCCCGTGGCCGTCGCCGACGAAAGCGACGTGTGGGCGTTCAACTTCAGCGGCTATGGCGCGGAGGAGCCGTTCACACTGGAAAGCGCGCGCGTCATTGAGCGCGGCCCGCTGCGCTCGGCGATCAAGCTGCGCTGGACGTATCATCGCTCGTTCGTCGAGCAGACGCTGCGGCTCTGCGCGGGCGAAAGCGCCGTCGAGGGTCACATCCGCGTCGACTGGAACGAACAGCACAAGACGCTCAAGCTGCGCTATGCTTCTTCCCATGATCGTCTCGTCACGGCCACGCCGGGCTATGGCGCAGAGCGCGCCTTCGACGGCCGCGAGCTGCCCTGCGGTGGCTGGTTCGATCTGACGGACGCAGCCGGACGGGGCGCGCTGACGCTTTCCGACGCGTTTTTCGGCTTCGACGCGCCGGAAAACGGCGTTGTGCGCGCGACGGTGCTGCGCTCCCCCATCGTGGGCGACCTGCGCGTGGCCGAGCTGCTGGACGACGATTACGAATATATGTCGCAGGGCGTGTTCGAGGGGCACTGGCGCGTGTCGTTCCACCGCGCGCAGGACAGCGCTGAGCCGTGGCGCGCCTATGAAGCGTTCATCAATCCGCCGGTCATCACCGACGAGGCCGCGCATCCGGGCGCGATGCCGCTCACAGCCTGCGCGCTGACCGTCGAGGGCAGTCAAAACGCGCTGGCGACGGCGATCAAGCGCGCGGAGGACGGCACGGGCGACGCGATCCTCCGGCTGCAAAACTTCGGCGGCGTGCGGGAGAGCGTGTGCGTCTCCCCCGCCGGCTACGATTCCTTCGGCGCGGTGCTGGCGCCGTATGAGATCCGCACCATGCGGCATACGGCTGCGGGATGGGTTGCGGTCAATATGCTGGAGGAAGAGGAATAATCTTCCAAATTTATACGTCAAAAGGTCGAAGAGCGCAAGCCCTTCGACCTTTTCCTTTGAATAGTGAATCGAGATCAGTACACTCGATTACCTTCCTTATCCACGATGGTCAGATAGCCGTTCTTAATCAGTGCGATATAGCCATCGGAATAGGCGATTGAATCATAATATTCATATTCGCACGGGATGACGAGCTTGCCCGTTGTGTCGATGAAGCCATATTTGCCATCCTTCACTACACAGGCAAGGCCGTCGCTGAAGGAACCGGCAAAATCCCATTCACACGGGATTACGAGTTCGCCCGTCATGTCAATGAATCCATCTTTGCCATCCTTCTCTACACAGGCAAAACCTTCGCTGAAAGAAAACGCACAATCCCATTCACACGGGATTACGAGTTCGCCTGTTGTGTCAATGAATCCATAATCCCACCACACGCACACACAGGCATGGGCAAGGCCATCGCTGAAGGAATAGGCAGAATCCCATTTACACGAGATTACGAGCTTGCCCGTCATGTCAATGAATCCATCTTTGCCATCCTTCTCTACACAGGCAAGGCCGTCGCTGAAGGAAGACGCTTTGTCCCACTCGCACGGGACGACGAGCTTGCCCGTCGTGTCAATGAATCCCCATTTGTCATCCTTCTCTACACAGGCAAAACCTTCGCTGAAAGAAAACGCATAATCCCACTCGCACGGAATAACGAGTTTCCCTGTCGTGTCAATAAAGCCCAGTTTGTCATCCTTCTCTACACAGGCAAAACCTTCGCTGAAAGAAAACGCATAATCCCACTCGCACGGAATAACGAGTTTCCCTGTCGTGTCAATAAAGCCCAGTTTGTCATCCTTCTCTACACAGGCAAGGCCGTCGCTGAAGGAAGTGGCATAATCCCACTCGCACGGGACGACGAGCTTGCCCGTCGTGTCAATGAAGCCCCATTTGCGCAATTCGGGATTGTATACAACAAAATACCCATTCTGCGAAGAATTAACTTTCTCATATCTACGCGACTGAATTTCAGCGGCCTTGGCACTGCTGTCCTTGTAACTGCCAAGCTGTTGATACAGTTCAAGTGCCTTATCAAATTCTTCATTTTTCACATACTCAGCCGCGCAGTTATACATGGCCTCCCGCTTCGCCGTCTCGGTCTGCTCCGCCTTATCCTTGCTGTCGCGATAGTCGCCAAGCTGCTGATAGAGTTCGATCGCCTTATCGTATTTCTTGGTTTTCACATACTCCTCAGCGCGGGTATATTTCTCATTATTGGCCTTCTCCGTCTCGGTCTGATCAACTTTTGCCTTGCTGTCCTTGTAATTACCAAGCTGTTTATACAGCTCAACCGCTTTATCGTATTCCCCATTTTCTACATATTCACCGGCAAGAGAGTAAATCCCCTCCAGCTTTTCACCGCTATCTTTGTAGTCGCCCAGCTTCCTGTACAGTTCTATCGCCGCACCATATTCTTCGTTTTCTGCACATTCAACAGCGCGATTATACATATCCTCCTGCTTCGCCGCTTCGGCCTGCCCCACTTTTTCCGCGCTGTCCTTGTAATCGCCCAGCTGCTGATACAGCTCTATCGCCTTGTCATATTCTTCATTTTCCACATACTCAGCCGCGCGGCTATACATAGCCTCCTGCTTCGCCGTCTGCGTCTGGCTGACCTTTTTCTTGCTGTCCTTGTAATCATCGAGATAACGGTACAGCGCTATGGCGTCGTCATACCTTCCACGGGCGCTCTTTTCAGCGGCCAGCTGATACAGGCAGTTCAGGCTCCTCTCCTGACTGTCCTTAAAGAGCGGATTCTCATTATACTGCTCGCTCGCCTTCTCGTAAAAGCCCCAGTCCTCCAATTCGCGCGCCGTATAGTACGCAATCATCTGCGGCGCGTCCTTGAACGCTCCCAATGAATCAAAGGTCTTCAGCGCCACCTCGTAATTGCCGCTCTCGGCCTCGTTCAGCGCCTTCGCATACATCGTCATCTGGGAAGCGTCCTCGTAGCTGCCGAGCTTCTCAAATTTCTCGGCGGCTTCGGCATATTTGCCCTTGTTCAGCAGATTGCTGGCCGATTCGTAGGCCTTCTTCTGGTTGTCGCCGCACGCAGTGAACGTAAACGCCACCGCGATCATCAAAAGTATCGCCATGAGTCTCTTCGCTTTGTTCATGCTGCTTTTCTCCCCTAAATAATTTTGTATTTATTATATCATGGTGAAGCAGAACCGTCAATCCATATTTTTGTTCTTTTATATACAAAACGCCGCCGCCCTGCCCCACACAGACAGGACGGCGGTTCGCCATTCAATTTTTCAGCCCACGGGCACCCACACGCGCATATCGGTCTCGCCGCGGTTGGCGAAGGCGTAATACGGAATGAAGGTCAGCGTGCGCTCGGTCAGCTGCGGATTGTAGCGGCGGTAGAGCCACTCGGTCTGCGGCTTCACGCGGCGCTGGCCCTGCGCCCGAATCACCGGCATGCCGTAGAGCGCGTTCGGCTCCTCGGCAAAGTCGGTATCAGCCTTCAGGCGAATGTCGTGAAGCTCGCTTCCGTTGTCCACGCCCTCCAGGCAGTAGACCACAGGCCCGCGCATCAGCGCCGCCTTGCCCGCCGCGTCGGCCACGGAGGGATTGGCCTCGACCAGATAGGGGGTCATGTCCAGCGTCAAAACCGCGTCGATCGCGCCGCCCTCGAGCAGGGCGTAGCCGTTTTCCAGCGTATAGGGCGCGTCCAGCTCGAATTTCTCGCACCAGCCGGGGATGCGCACGGCCAGCTTGCGGCCGTTCAGGTTCTCGGCATGGATGCGGATCACGCCGTCCGCCGGATAGTTGGTCTCGACCTGAATCCGCGCGCCGCTCACATCCGCGTCCGCGCCCATGTACTGGTGCAGATACACGGTGCTTTCATCCTCGGTGAACATGAAATCGCCGATCGAAGCCACGAAGCGCGTCACGTTGGGCGGGCAGCAGGAGCAGCCGAACACCTTCACGCGCTGCGTAATGGGCAGCCAGTCGCCATGCTCGCTGCTGGGGTGCGCATAGCGGCGGCTCGCGTCGATCTCCATCGGGTTGGTGTAGAAGAACATATCGCCCGACAGCGACGTGCCGGAGAGGAAGCCGTTGTAGATCACGCGCTCGATCACGTCGGCATAGCGCGCATCCGGCGAGAGCGTCAGCATCCGCGATGCGAAATATGCCAGCGCGATGGACGCGCACGTTTCGGTATAGGCGGTCTCGTTGGGCAGATCGTAATCGATCGTGAAGGCCTCGTTGTTGTGCGTCGAGCCGATGCCTGCGGTCAGATACATCCGGCGCGATACGATGTTGTCGAAGATTCTCTCGCAGGCCGCCTTGAGCGCTTCGTCGCCGTATTCGCGGGCGACGTCGGCCATCGCGGAATAGTAATAGCAGGCGCGCACGGCATGACCCTCCGCCGTGGTCTGCTCGCGGGGCGGCAGGTGGCTCTGGTCGGCATAGCGCGCGGACAGCGGCACCTTGAAGCCCTCGCCGCCCTCCTTGAGATAGCGGCGGGCGCTCGAATCGCGGTCGCCGTTCTGGCGCAGGTATTCCTCGGGATCAACGTCCTTTTTGTTGTCGCCGCGCAGATCGACGAAATGGCGGCTCAGTTCGAGATACTTCTTCACGCCGGTCGCGTGATAGAGCTTCACCAGCGCCAGCTCGATCTCCTCATGGCCGGGCGTGGCGAAATGCGCGCTGTTCTCCTCGACAAACACGCGATAGATATAGTCGGCATAACGGCGCATGACGTTCAGGAAGCGATCGCGGCCGGTGGCTTCGCGCCAGGCGACGGCGGCCTCGATCAGATGCCCCGCGCAGTAGAGCTCGTGCGCCCAGCGATAGCTCCAGCGGTTGGCCGGCTCCACACTGGTGAAGTAGCTGTTCACATAGCCGTGCTTGTCCTGATTGATCTCGATCTGGTCGATCGTCTCCTCAACCACGCGCTCCAGCTCGGGCATGGGCTGCTTTTCGATCATGTAGGCGACCGATTCCATCCACTTGGCGATGTCGGAATCCCAGAAGATGTGCGGCTTGCCCTCCATGCCCTCGCGCCAGTCGCACTTGAACGCCTCAAAGCGCCCCGTCTCCATAAAGCGATCCATGACGGCGCGCGCCGTCACGTCGCGGTTGAGCGTCTGCCGCTTCTGCCAAAATCCCATATTGATATCCACGTTGGAAAAGGGAACCGCCTTATACGATTTCATCGCATTTCCTCCTTGAAAGTCGTCGAAATATGCGTTATCATAGAGCTTGTACCGCCCCGCTACACCCATAGTATAGCAAGCCGCTCAAGGCCGCGCAATAGGAAAAAACACAGAAAACAGGAGAAAATCCGAGATGAATGAATCCGCGTTCCGCTGCCCCGCGCGCTATGAATACGCCGGGCTGTTCCAGTCGAGCGAAACCTGGATCCACCCCACGCGCGTCATCGACACCTATGAAATCGTGCTGGTCACCACCGGCACGGTCTGTCTGTTCGAGGAGGACGCGCACTGGGAGCTTCACGCGGGCGAGCTGATCGTGCTGCGCCCCGGCCGCAGACACGGCGGCTTTCAGGAAAGCAAAGGCGAAACCGGCTTTTACTGGATCCATTTCAAGCTGGACGACCCCGACACGCTGCCCGCCGCGCCGCTGAAAACCGAGGACAGCGCGCGCATGGGCACGCTCTGCCGGCAGCTTCTGCACGTCGCCAACGCGCCGGGCTATCCGGCCTACGCCGCGCAGTCGGCCTTCGCGCTGCTCTACTGCGAGCTAAAGCGCGAAGCCGAGGGGCAGAAGAGCGCCTCCCGCGCCGCCGACGAGGCCGCCGAGTGGATCCGCATCAACAGCGCGCGCCGCCTGACCGCCGCCGACGCGGCCGCACACGCGGGCTATCATCCCGATTATCTGAGCGCGCTGTTCAAGGCGGCGTACAATCTCACGTTGAAGCAGTATATCGCCCGCGAGCGGCTGAAGCTCATCCGCAGCCAGCTTCTGACCACCGCCGATTCTCTGCGCACCGTCGCGCGGCGGCTGGATTTCGACGGCGAGGAGCAGCTGATCCACTATTTCCGCTACCACGAGGGGCTTTCCCCTACGCAGTACCGCAATCTCTACGACCACACGCACCTCAACAAGGCATAAGAAAAGCGCCCTTCCGCGTCGCGCGTGAAGCGCACTGAGTGTATTGCGAAAGGATGAGCCGCACATCTCCCTGATTCGGCCGGCGCAGTTTTTACGGAACCGCGGAATCACGGGATGCAAAAGGCCACGCACGCAGACGAATAAATGGCGTTTTGCCGTGCGTGACGCTGAATCGTGCTGAGCACCCTCATGCTGAGCGTCTTCCCTGCCGCAGAATAACGCTGCCTACTCTGTGAGCGTCAAATCTGAGACGACATGCGCCGTACTCACGTCTCTTCCGTTTCCTGCAAATTGAGCACGGCGTTTTCACACGGCGCGCCGGTCTTGAAGTTGATGTGCGGGAACTCAGTGGTCGCTTCCGGCGCGAAATTCACCCAGTAGTCCGGCACCTGATAGACAAACCCGCAAATCGGGCACTTGTAGAAATATGTTTCCATGGTGTGTTTCCTCGCTTTCCATGCTGCAACTATTCCCTGATGATTGAATGAAGCGCTCGCAGCGCATCCACAACGTGTTTTCCCCAATGATGCTCCAAACCAAACTTCCATGCAAATGCGGCCTGCTCTCTGTGGCCTGAATCATAAGTCTCAACGCCGCTCTGCAAATCCAGCGCAATGTCGGCCAGATCATCCGCCAGATTTCCGCAGGCAGGTTCGTCCAGAAATGCCGGATCATATATTTCCCAATAGTCGGAAGAAATTTGCTCATCCAGCCGAATTTCAAAATCCTTGTGCAAAACCGCTGGCAAGGCCTCTTCCTCCTGCATTTCCAGTTCAGGCAAAACCTGCGCGGATATATAGAGCCGCATCAGCCGCTCCATCAGGAAGGGGATTGAATCGCGGGAAATTTTGCGCCGACATAATCGCAATAGCCCCGCGCCAGATTATAAAACGCTTCTATTTCCTCCATTTTCTCTCCCGCCGTTTCTCCTCACCGATATACCCTGTCCGCCCAGTCGAGATACCGCTCGAAATCCAGCGCCCCGCGCACCCTTTCGGCGCGGCCCTCGCGCAGATCGCCGCCCTGAACGGCCAGCGCGCCCGCCGCTTCGCCCAGATCCATCATCGTCCGGCTCAGCCGGCAGGAGGCCGCCGCAATGTGGCTCAGCCCGCAGCAGCGCCCCGCGACCAGCAGATTGGCGTATTCCCGCGCGATCAGGCAGCCCATCGGCACGCCGTACGCGGTCTCCAGCTCTTTAGGCCCCGCGCCCGCGCCGTGCGTATCCAGCGCGTGATCGGCAAGCGCGATGATCTCGCCGCCCTGCCGCCGGAAGCCGCCGCGCACTTCCCGCTCGGTGAGCATACTCAGCGCGTTCAGCCGCCAGCTCTCGCGCACGCCGTCGCGCGCCGCCATGCCCGCGATGTGCCAGCCGCCGTGGCCGCATTCGTCCTTCATCCACTGCCAGTAGAGATACGTCCGCGCCAGCGCGATTCTGCGCCGCTCGTCCGCGTCCGCAATCGAAAAATACTCCTCGCCGGTCATGATGGGCAGCGGATTAAAGCAGCGCTCGCCGTTCGGATATTCGGTCACATGGCTCGCGGGCTTATTGCGCTCGAGCCAGCGCCGCGCGTTTTCGCATTCATACGCCCAGCGCGGCGTTTCGTCGTCTACGCGTCCCGGCGCGGCGCGGAACATCACCGTCACGCCGTTGAGCGCGCCGCCCGCCGTTTCGGGCGCGGACGGCTCGTCAAAGCGAGCGCGCGCATCCTCGCCCAGCAGCGTTCGGCAGCCCGCCATGCGCGCGATCACCGCGTCGCCGGTACAGTCGATCACCGCATCGGCGGCGATGCGCAGCGACCGCCGCGAAACGCCGTCCGTCGCTTCAACGCCCTCGATGCGTTCGTCCCGCGCAAGCACGGAATCCGCGCGCGTGTTATAGAGAATCCTCACGCCCGCCGCGCGCAGCTCCGCGTCCATGGCGGCGGCCATATAGATCGGCTCGAACTGAACGCGCGCCCACTTATCGGCGCTCACGCCTGCGCGGCGCAGCGTGTCCGCGCAGGTAAGCGTCCGATCGATGCGGTTCAGGCCGATGTGCCCCTCCGCGCACGGCGCAGGCCCGCAGCCAATGCCGGCGCTCTTCTCGTCCAGCCGCGCAAACAGCCGCCGGTTGAGTCCAAACGACGCGATTCCCGGCTCCCACTCGTTCACGCCGCCCAGCGTGCTCGTACCGCCCAGCAGTGCGTCCGGCTCGATCAGCACCGTGTCCGCGCCGCAAAGCGCCGCCCGCCAGGCTGCGCCCACGCCCGCCGAGCCGCCGCCGATCACCAGCACGGCGCATTTCAAAATCACGGTCATGGCGTTCCTCCTCACATCTCTTCACGATCGAGATTTTTCCAGCCGAATCGGATGATGGACAGGATCATCGAGCCTTCCGTCACCGCCTCGTCCAGTATGCCCGCCCATGAACCGACGCAGAGATCATAGACGATCCACAGCGGCGAATTAACGAACATGCCGGCGATGCGAATCTTCCGCGGATTATGCGTATAGCCGCCCAGCGTCGCCGCAATATTGGCCGCGACGGGCAGTATTGAAATCCAGCCCGACCATGTAAGCGCCAGCGCCGCAAGCTGCATCGCGCATATGATCGCGCACATTGCGCGGCTGTGCGCAAATTTCCACCGGCTGCCCAGGCAGAACGAGCGCAGCGTATTGATCATATAGCTCACGCCGCCGGTCACCGCGCCCAGCAGCAGCAGATGCGCCGTATAAAACAGATAGGACAACAGCTGCACCCGAAACAGATTCCGATTGCTCTTGCATTGATAAGAAAGGAAAAACAGCAGCGTGCCCGCCACGCCAATCAGCTGTATCCACATAGGCTCGTCTCATCCTCGCTGCGCTCTTTTGTGATGCGCGCTGATGGTAAAAAAAGTACGGCCCGCCGGAGCGCCGGATTTCTTCGTCCTTCGCTCCGACGAGCCGTTCAAATCATGTCATTGCTCAGAATACCGCCGTCATGCCGTCATAGCACGGAATGAAGGGCGCTTTCAGCTCGGCCTCAAGCTGCTTCTGCGGCGCGTGCAGCGTGCGCGCCATGTGCGTGAGGTACACCGGCGCGTTCTCGCGCAGACGGCCGGTCTTGAGCATGGTGGCGGTCATCAGGCGCACCATGTCGATCGAATTGTGCTCGAATATGCGGAAATCGCCCGGCGCGCTGTCGCCGATGGTCGCGTCGAACACGACCGCATCCAGCGTCTTTTTGCCGATGATCTTGTGCTCCTTATTGAGCAGCCACGCGCCGTCGGTGGCGTAGAGCAGCGTCTGGCCGTTCTTTTCGATCAGGTAGTGCAGCGTCGTCTCGTAGTCCTTGCCCGTCGAGTGGTTGGACGGCATGGGCGTGACGGTAAAATCGCCCGCCTGAACGCTCACGCCGATCTTCAGCGGCACGACGGTCAGGCCCTCGCCGGTGATCTCATGCGCCCAGCTCTCATGCGCGTACACGCGGACGGGCGCGAGCGCGCGCAATGCGTCCAAATCGAAATGATCGTCATGGCTGTGCGTGAACAGCACGTCGGTGATCGCCGCGGGATTCTCAATCATGTCGTCGACCGTGTGCGTCACGTCGATCAGCAGGCAATCGTCAATCAGCGTGCTGGTCAGCCTGCGGTATTCGCCGCGCGCGTCCGGGCCGTTCCAGTCGGCCGCGCCGGTTCCCAGAAAAGTCAGCTGCATAGTGCTTTATCCTCCGTTGTTCAAGCGCCGTCCGCGACGGACGCCATGAAATACGCCCCCACCGCGCCCAACGCGAGTGGAATGAGATAGACAAGGCTCTTCGCTTCCAGCGGCACGGCGGGCAGCGACGTAATGATTGTTCCGGCCATCAGCCCGATCACCGCCATATACACCCAGCCGGGGAAGCGCCTGAGCAGAAACCGCACCAGCCCGATCAGCGCCGCGCCGGAGATAAGCGCGCCCAGACCCGCCCAGAAGAGCAGCGCGATGTTCAGCGACGAGAGCGCGTTCATCATCGGCGCATACCAGCCCAGCCGGATCAGTATGAACGAGGTCGACACGCCGGGCAGGATCGAGCCGGCCGCCAGAATCGCGCCGGAAATCGCCGCCTGCATGGGGCCGACGCTGTCCGCCGCCCCGCCGCCGCCCTCGCGCTCGACGAGCAGCATGAACAGGCTCAGCGCAAAGCCGATAACCGCCATGCTCCAGTATCGGCGCTTGATCTCGCCGCACGCGCGCTTCGTCTCGCGCATCAGCGAGGGCATCGAGCCGGCCACAAGGCCGCAGAAGAGGAATATCAGCGGCGTTTCATAGCGCGCCATCATCCGATCGAGTATGATCGAAAAGCCGTACAGTCCCGCCGCGCCGCCCAGCAGCACGGGGAAGAGAAAGCGCACGTTGCCCTTCACGTCCTTAAAGAACGTCGCGATCGCGTCGAGTATGCGCGCGTACAGTCCGAACGCCACGGCCAGCACGCTGCCGCTCACGCCGGGCAGTATGCCGCCGATGCCGATCATCACGCCGGCCAGCAGCCGTTTCATGAAAACGCCGATTTTCCCCTTCATGTCCGCTCCTTTTCACATTGTCGATTTGTTGTGCTGTCGCCCTTACGCTTTCTTCATGCGGCGGCGCGCCTTCCGCGCGGCCAGATGCTCGCGCACGACCGGCGACATGGTCTGCACGATGATGGCCACGATCAGGATCGCGCCCTTCACGGTGTCGTTGAGCAGCGTGTTCATCTTCAGCGCCACGATGATCTTGTCAATCACGGTATACGACATCACGCCGAACAATATGCCCACGCACTTGCCGCTGCCGCCCGCCATGCTGATGCCGCCCAGCACGACCGCCGCGATGGCGTACATCTCATAGCTGCCGCCGGTGGTCGCCGGATCGACCGACGCGTTCATGCTGATCCACAGAAAAGCGCTGATGCCGGTCAGCACGCCGGTGATCACGAACACAGCCACGCGCACATTGTCCACATTGATGCCCGACAGCCGCGCCGCGCGCTCGTTGCTGCCGGCGGCATAGAGCTGCTTGCCGAATTTCGTCGACGTGGTTACATAGACGATGATCGCGGTCAGCACGATCAGGAACAGGCCGGTGACCGGAATCGTCAGGAATTTGCTGTTGCCAAAGCTGTAAAAGGGCTTGTAGAGCGAATTGGATGAGAGCAGCTTGAACAGGCTGTTGCTGCCGCCGGAAACGCTCACAGGGATCTCATGGCAGACAAAGCGCGTCAGCGAGCGGAAGATCAGCATCGTGGCCAGCGTCACGATGAACGCCGGCATTTTCGCCTTGCCCACCAGCACGCCGTTGATCAGGCCGCACAGCGCGCCCATCGCCATGGCGGCGAGCAGCGTCAAGACAATACTGTTGGTCGTATTGAACACGATCACGGCAAAGCCGCCCACGAACGCCAGCATCGAGCCGACCGACAGATCGATCTGCCCGGTGATGACCACCAGCCCCATGCCCAGCGCGATGATGCCCACCACCGCCGAGTGCCTGAGGATGTTCATCACGCCCACCCACGTCAGGCTGGCGTTGACCAGATAATAGGCGATGAATATCGCCGCGAAGATGAATATGAAGCTGTATCCCGACCAGATTTTGCCCGCCGTCAGACGCGGCGCCGTCCGTTTCTTCTCGCTCATTGATTTCGTCCCCCCATGGCTTCGATCGCATTGGTCGAATACATCATGACCGTCTGCTCGTCGATCTGATCGTGATTGAGTATTGTCAGAAGCCGCCCGTCGTAGAACACGGCGCATCGGTCGGCCACCTTCTGGATCTCGCCGATTTCCAGCGTGTTGATGAGTATGGTCTTGCCCGATTCGGCCAGCTTTAAGATCAGCTGATAGATCTCGGCCTTCGCGCCCACATCCACGCCCTGAGTCGGGTTGTCCAGCAGCAGCACGTCGCCGCCCGCGCACAGCCAGCGCGCCAGAAACACCTTCTGCTGATTGCCGCCCGACAGTGAGGTCACCTTCTGCGCGCCGCTCTCCGCCTTGATGTTCAAAAGCATCTTCATCTCGTCATAGCGCGTTTTCTCCGCGCGGCGGTCGATGTGCTGCCGCCTCGCCGAGAGCGTGTGCTCGGACACAAACATATTCTCGATGATGTTCATATCTGGAATGACGGAATTTTCCTTGCGGTTGGAGGGCAGCATGGACAGCCCCGCCTTCATCGCCTGATGCAGCGTGTGGCCGGACATCCGCTTCCCCTTCACGGTCATCGCGCCCGCCTCGATGGGAGACGCGCCGAACAGCCCCTGCATCAATTCGCTGCTGCCGGCGCCCTGAAGGCCGGTGAGCGCCAGAATTTCGCCCTTGCGGACGGAAAACGAGACGTTCTCAAAGCCCACGCCGGTCAGCCGGTCGAGCGAAAGCACCTCCTCACCCAGCTCCCGCGCGCGGTAAAGCCCGCGGTCGACGTAGCTCTCGCCCACCATGAGCCGCGCAATCGCCTGAGCGTCGGTTTCAGCGATCAGCCCGCTTTTCACAAACTCGCCGTTGCGCAGAACGGTATAGCGGTCGCACAGCGCGAAGATTTCCGGCATCTTGTGCGATATGAATATAAACGACTTGCCCTGACCGCGCAGAGAACGCAGTATGCCGAAGAGATGCTCGATTTCCTCATTGCCCAGCGCGGTGGTCGGCTCGTCGAGTATGAGGAGCTTTGCGTCGAACAGAAGCGCCTTTGAGATTTCCAGCAGCTGCTTCTGGCCCATCTTCAGCTCGGAAACCAGCGCCGTCGGCTCGATGTCCACGCCCAGCTCGTCGAACAGCGCGCAGGCGCGCTCGATCATCGCGCGCTTTTTCAGCGTGCCGAAGCGGTTTGTGTACTCGCGGCGCAGGAAGAGATTTTCGTAAACGCGCATCGTCGGGAACAGATTCAGCTCCTGATGCACAAAGGCGATGCCCATCTTCTCGCTCTCCGTCACGCTGGGCTGCGCGACAGCACGGCCGTCAAAGACGATCTCACCCGCGTCCATGGGCACAACGCCGGTGAGTATGTTCATCAGCGTCGATTTGCCCGCGCCGTTTTCGCCCAGCAGGGCATGGATTTCGCCCTTTTCGACGGACAGATTCACATTCTTGAGAACCGGCACGCCGTCAAAGGCCTTGCAGACGCCCCTCATGTCCAGTATACTCATAACCCACACTCCGTGAAAATACGCGCCGCCGCGCCGGCCCTGAGCCGATCCGCGACGGCGCGTTCTTATTCGTCAGACGGGAATCATCCCGGCCAATGATCGATTAGAAGCCGATGTAGTCCTTCACGTTCTCGGCGGTGACGATCTCAACCGGCACGACGTAATCCTGCGCCACTTCGTTGCCCGCCAGATAGTCGCTCATCAGCTTGATGGCGTCCTGAATCATCGCCGGGCTGTAGGTGGCCACGGCCAGACCGCCGAAGTTGGCGGCCAGATCGGCCTTATCCTCGCCGCGGATGACGCTGTAGAGCGCCTCGGAACCGCCGGCGGCGGAGATCACGATCTTGTTGTCCAGAATGGCCTTCTTGGTCTCGTCGTCAATGGCGGAACCCTCGAGAGCTTCCATGATACCCAGCGCGAACTCGTCGTCCTGGGAGTAGAACCACTTGATGGAGGCGTTCTTGCTGTCGCTCATCAGGTTCTCAAAGTATTCCTTGGCCGCGGAACGGCTCCAGTTCATCGCGCCGCTGAAGGTCAGCTTGGCCAGATCGTCCTCGGTCCACTTGAGATCGTCGGCGATCTTCTCGCCCTTGTACTCGGCCTCGCCCAGCAGATAGGACTTGAAGCCGTCGTCGCGGTTGGTGGTAACGGAGGAGGTGTCGCCCTCAAAGACGATCACTTCGTCGCCGGGCTTCATGCCCTGCTCAACAAAGTAAGCGGCCACGGCCACGCCGACGCCGGTGTTGTCGCCGCAGACGTTGGCGACAGCGTCGTCCTTGACCTCGTCGATGATGCGGTCAAAGGCCACATAGGGGATCTTCGCGTCCACCAGCTGGCGGATGGCGAACTCGAGCGTATTGTCCTGGGGCAGGATGACCACGCCGGCCACATTGGCGGCCTCGTTGGCTACGATGTCCTCGATCTGGGTGATCTGCTCGGCGGGATCGCCCGCAGTCACGACCTCGGCCTTGTATTCGCCGGCTTTGTTGATTTCCTCAGCGGACATCTTGGCGAACGTGGCGACGGAGCCGGTCCAGCCGTGGTCCTCGGTGGGGGTCAGAATGTAAACGGTCTTGGCGTCCTCGGCGAGCGCGCAGAAGGGCAGCGCCAGCAGGGCCAGGCACAGGACGATGGCAATGATCGATTTTTTCATAACGAAACAGCCTCCTGATCATTCTATGTGGATTCCCCTTTGAAATCCTTCACGCTTATTTTAGCATGATTCGCGCCGTTTTGCAACTGTATTTAACGCGTTTATATGCGCGTATATCAAATTTTTTGCGTCCGCGATGGATTCCCGCCCATCATTGTGCTATACTGAGTAAAAATCACCGCCGGAGGGAGAGTCTCATGAGAGTCATCGATCTGACGCACGCCATAAAAGAGGGCATGCCCGTCTATCCGGGCACGGAAGCGCCCGCGCTCATTCCCGTAAGCAGCTGCGAAAAGGACGGCTTTCGGGAAACGCTGCTCAAAATGACCACGCACACCGGCACGCATATGGACGCGCCGGCGCATCTCTTTCCCGACCGGCCGACGCTGGACAGACTGCCCGTTTCTCAGTTCATCGGGCGCGCGCTGGCCGTCGACTGCCGTCATCTTCACGATGGTGAAGCCATCACGATGGCCTGCCTTGCGCCCTACGGCGCGCTGGCCAGTCGGGCCGACTTTCTGCTGTTCAATCTCGGCTGGGACAAGCGCTGGGGCACGGACGCGTATTTCGGCGATTACCCCTGCCTTGACGACGATGTGCTGGATTATATCATCGCCGGACGCTATAAGGGGATCGGCTTCGATGTGATCAGTCTGGATCCCATCGCCGATGAAAACCTCACGCGGCACAAAAGGCTCCTGTCCGCGCGCGATATTGTGAACATCGAAAACCTCGCGAATCTCGATCAGTGCGGGCGCGGCCTGTTCAATTTCAGCTGCTTCCCGCTCAAGTTAGAAAACGCCGACGGCTCGCCGATTCGGGCGGTCGCATGGTTTGATTAAGGAGGATGTGTCATGGACATATTCGATCCCGCCCTGCGCTTTGAAGGCGAGCGCTTCCTCCTCCGGCCGCTTTGCGAGAGCGATCTGGACGATCTGTTCGCCGTCTATTCGGACAAGCGCGCCCTGCCCTACTTCAACAGCGACAACTGCCATGGCGACAATTTCTACTATCCGACGCGGGAGCGCATGGCCGGCGCGTTCGCGTTCTGGCGCGAGTCCTTTGAAAAGCGCCAGTTTGTGCGGCTGAGCGTCGTCGATAAGGCGAGCGGCCGCGTCGTCGGCACGGTCGAGCTGTGCCGGCGCGTTTCCAGCGACGCGTTCAACGGCATGATCATACTGCGCGTGGACGTGCGCAGCGATTACGAAACCGAAAGCGCGCTCGGCGAACTGTTTGCGCTGCTCGCGCCGCTCTCCAAAGACGACGATCTGCTCACCAAGGCCGCGCCCTACGCCGTCGACCGCATTGCCGCCGTCAAAAGAGCGGGCTTTGCGCTCTCGCCCGATAGCCTGATCGGCTGGGACGGCCGCGTTTACGGCGATTACTGGACGCTCAGATAAACGCCCCTTTTCTCTTACGAATGGATATGCCCTTTCGTCAGGCCCTCGTGCGCGCCGATGAGCCGCTCCAGCTCCTTGGCCGCGACGCTGAGCGCCTGATCATGCCGCTTCACGATGCGTATTTCGCGCAGAGGGAGCGGCTTTTCTGTTTTGATCACCGAAACGCCGGTCACGCCCTCCAGAAATTCGACGGGCACAAAGCCGATTCCCAGATCCGCCTTGACCATCGGCAGGATCTGATCGGCCGTCGCGGCCTCCGTTTCCGGCTGATAGGAAAGCCCCTCCCGCACGAAAAATTCCGAATACAGTTCGAAGGATTTCGTCTGCGCGCCGAGCGATATGATGGGATGGCGCAGCAGCTCTTCAAAGCTGACGCTGCCGCCCAGCAGCTCCGAAAACGCGCTTCCGCAGACCGCCACCTCGTGAAATCTGCGCACGGCGGTTTCCTCGACGCAGGCCTGCGGAACGGTCGGCGTGGTGACGAGGGCGATGTCCGCGACGCCGTTTTTGATGGCCTCGACGGCCTGCGGCGTGGAATGGTTGCTGATCTTCAGCCGAACGCCCGGATGCTGGCGGCGGTATTCCTTCAGCACCGGCAGCAGCACGCAGTGCAGCGCCACCTCGCTGGCCGCAACGTAGACCGAGCCTGACTCGAGATTGCGGCTCTCGATGATTTCGGCCTCGCCCGCTTCGATGTTTTCAATCGCGATGCTGACGCGTCTGAACAGGCGCTCGCCCTCCGGTGTTAAATTTGTGCCGCGGCTGTGCCGCGCGAACAGCGGACACCCCAATTCGCTCTCCAGCGTCTTGATCGTCCGCGTCAAATTCGGCTGGCTGTTGAGCAGGATTTTGGCCGCCTGCGTAATGCTCCCATATTTGGCCACATAATAGAAGACTCTGTAGTAATCATAGCTGATATACATACCATTCCTCCATCCGGTATTCGTTTTCGATATGGATTTCATACGCATCAAAGATTATTCATCGCCGCGCGCCAGCATTATACTGTACCCGTTTCCAAAAGTCAAATACTTTTTATCAGGGATGGTGGTCATACATGAAGGGAACAGTCGTCTGCATCGGCAGGCAGTACGGCAGCGGCGGGCGCGAAATCGGCCAGAAGCTGGCCGAGCGTCTGGGCGTCACCTGCTATGACAAGCTGCTGATCCAGCGCGCCGCCCGAGAAGCCGGCCTGACCGAAGCGATCGTCGCCGAAGAGGACGAGCGGCCGATCGGGCTGGGCGCGATGGTCTCGGGCAACCCGTTCGCCGACAGCGCGTCGCTCGGCAGGGCGTTCTACTCGGAGGAAGAGCGCGTCTTTGCCGCAGAGAGCAAGGCGATCGAAGAAATCGCCTCGAAAGGCTCCTGCGTGATCATCGGGCGCTGCGCCTCGTCCATTCTGCGCGACGCGGGCTATAACGTCCTCTCGGTGTTCATCTACGCGGACGACGACGACCGCGCCCGGCGCATCGCGCAGCGCAACGGCCTGAGCGAGAAGGCCGCGATGCGCAAGGCCGAGAAGGTCGACAGAATGCGCAAACGATACTTTGACTTCTACTCCGACACGCCGTGGGGCGAGCCGGCCAGCTATGACCTGATGGTGTCCTCCAGTCGTTACGGTATCGACGGAACAGCGGACGTGATCGCCAAGGCGGTCATTGATGAAAAGTGAGGGAATTACGATGAAATTTGTTTTTGAACTGATTGCTTATCTTTGCCTTGACGGCGCGATGGCCGTGCTGCTCTGGAATGAGGTCAGCAAAAACGGCCGCTACATTCCGCACATCCATGAGATAACCGGAACTTTCGGCGTGGGCTTCGCCCTCGGCATCGTGGCCAACATCATCCGCGGCAACAACCTGTTCATCGTGCTGACCATACTGGGCTTCTATCTGGCCTACAACACGTTCGTCTTTGCCTTCATGAAGCAGAAAAAGGCGGAAGGGGTGCGCGGATGAATAAGGATCTGACCGTCGGAAAGCCGGAAAGCGTGCTTTGCCGGTTCTGCCTTCCCCTGTTCGGCAGCATCATTTTCCAGCAGCTCTACAACATCGCCGACAGCTTCGTCGCCGGCAAGTTCATCGGCGACAACGCGCTGGCCGCCGTCGGCAACAGCTATGAAATCACGCTGATCTTCATCGCCTTTGCCTTCGGCTGCAATATCGGCTGCTCGGTGCTCGCGGCGCAGCTGTTCGGCGCGAAGCGCTATAAGGATCTCAAGAGCGCCGTCTATACCGCGCTCATCTCCAGCGCAGCCATTTGCGTTATCCTGATGGCGATCGGCATGATCTTCTGCGACGGACTATTGCACCTGATTAAAACGCCGGCAGAGGTCTTTGCGGATTCCAAGCTGTATCTGGATATATACATTCTCGGTCTGCCCTTCGTATTCCTCTACAACGTCGCGACCGGCATTTTCTCCGCGCTGGGCGATTCCAAGACGCCGTTTATATTCCTCGCCTGCTCCTCCCTCTCCAACATCGGCGTGGATATACTCTTCGTCACCGCGTTCGGCATGGGCGTGGACGGCGTGGCCTGGGCGACGTTCCTCTGCCAGGGCGTCAGCTGCGTGCTCGCGCTGATCGTCGTGTTCCGCCGCTTCCGCAAAATTGAAACGGAGGGCAAAATCAAAGTCTTTTCATGGCAGCACCTGCGCAGCTTTGCCGTGATCGCCATCCCCAGCATCCTCCAGCAGAGCTTCATCTCCGTGGGCAACATCGTCATTCAGAGCGTCATCAACGGCTTCGGCGCGGCCGTCATGGCCGGCTATTCCGCCGCGATCAAGCTCAACAACATGGTCATCACCTCGCTGACCACGCTGGGCAACGGCATATCGAACTTCACGGCGCAGAACCTCGGCGCGGCGAAATACGACCGTATCAAGGCAGGCTTCCGCGCCGGTCTCAAGCTGGTCTGGGCGCTGTGCATACCGCTCGTGCTGCTCTATGCGCTCGGCGGACGCTGGCTGGTGTACATCTTCCTTGAAAGCCCCACCGGCGCGGCCATGGATACCGGCGTCATATTCCTGCGCATCGTCGCGCCCTTCTATTTCGTTGTCGCGGCCAAACTGGTCTCCGACGGCATACTCCGCGGCGCGGGCCTGATGAAGCGCTTCATGATCGCCACGTTCACCGATCTGGTGCTGCGCGTGGCGCTGGCCGAAGTGCTCTCCTGTACGGCGCTGGGCACGACGGGCATCTGGCTGTCCTGGCCCATCGGCTGGACGATCGCCGCGATTCTCTCCATCGCCTTCTACGCGACCGTCAAATGGGGTCATGCGGACGAAACGGCCAGGCTGCATCATGCCTCCGCCGTCGCCGGCAACTGATTTTCCCTATCCTCTTCCCCTCTCAAAGCCCCATATCCCCTATAAAGAGAACTCCCCTGCACAGTCTTGTACAGGGGAGTTCCTACATATTATATAGAGCTTTATCCGTGAACCGCCGCGCCGCTGTCTTCCATGGGCAAAATGACCTTGCGGTAAAGGCGCGCGAACAGGATCAGCGTCACGATGAGCGAGAACACCTCGGCAATGGGATAGGACAGCCACACCAGATCGTTGTTGCCGATCGACAGACCCCAGCGCGCCAGCAGATAGGCGCAGGGCACCAGCACGACCAGCTGACGGATGAAGGACACGATCATCGAATAGGTGCCGCGGCCCAGCGCCTGGAACACGCTGCCCAGCGCGATGCACACGCCGGCGAAGGCGAAGCTGGTGCTGATAATGCGCAGCGCCGGCACGCCGATGGAGAGCATCTGCTCGGACGCGTCGAACAGGCCGAAAAGCAGGCCGGGCACGCTGAGGAAGATCACCATGCCGACGAGCATCACGCCGCAGGCGAACGCCGCCGAAAGCTTGATGGCGTGCAGCATGCGGTGCTTGTTGCGCGCGCCGTAATTGTAGGCCACGATCGGAATCACGCCGTTATTCAGGCCGAACACCGGCATGAAGATGAAGCTGTTGAGCTTGAAATACACGCCGTACACCGTCGCGGCGGTTTCCTTGCCCGCGGTATAGGCGATGAGGATCTTGTTCATGCAGAAGGTCATCACCGAGCCGATGCACACCATGATGATCGAGGGCACGCCGATGGCGTAGATCTCGCCGATCATTTTGAAATCGGGCTTGAAGCCGCGCATATTCAGCTTCACGTCGGCGTTGAAGCGATGATTGAGAATCACGGCCATGACAAACGCCACGATCTGGCCGGCCACAGTGGCCGCCGCCGCGCCCGCAACGCCCCAGCCGAACACGAAGATGCAGATCGGGTCGAATATGATGTTGAAAATCGCGCCCACGCCCTGCGTGAACATGGTATAGATCGTCCGGCCCGTGGACTGCATCAGCCGCTCGAACATGATCTCGCCGAACAGGCCGAACGACACGCAGCACACGATGTTCAGATAGGTCGTGCCCATGTCGATGATCTCGGGGATTTTCGTCTGTGAGGCCATGAACGTCCGGCTGAAGAACAGGCCGAACACGAGGAAGATCGCATAGCCCACCAGCGCCAGCAGCACGCCGTTTACCGCCACCATGTTGGCGCGCTCGTTGTTCTTCTCGCCCAGCGCGCGGGAGAGCAGCGCGTTCACGCCTACGCCCGTGCCGGTCGCCACGCCGATCATGAGGTTCTGCGCCGGAAAGGCCAGCGACACCGCCGTGAGCGCCTGTTCGCTGATGCGGCTCACGAACACGCTGTCCACAATGTTGTACAGCGCCTGGACGAGCATGGAAATGATCATCGGCAGCGACATGGTGACGATCAGCTTTCCGACGGGCATCGTGCCCATTTTGTTTTCCTGCTGCATGGAAGTCATCCATCCCTTCATCTGTTCATATACATACTTTTCATTATAGCACGAAGATTTCCCCGCCTGTTACGCATCGTTTGATTCTGCGTTATTATTGCATTGCACGTCCCTCCAAAATTCAGGCGGGAATCCATGCGCCACATCGTCCAAAAATGTAAAGGCTCCCGTACGTTCGCCGCGCGGGAGCCTGCGTTCTGTTCTCTATTCCTCCTGTTTTTCGAGTGTGCGCGCCGGGAAAACCGCCTTGTGCTGAGCGCCGTCGTCGATCAGGCGAATGAAGCCATCCTCGATCGGCTCGCCGTCCAGCCGCGGCCGGTCGCAATCTCGGCTCGAGACGAGCGTATAGCGCGCCGCGCCCGCGCGGATCGTCGCCGAAACGCTCTCCCAGCCCTCGGGCAGCAGCGCGCTCATGCTCACAGCGCCGCCGCGCCATTGCAGGCCGCACAGCCCATTGCGCACCGCGCGCAGCATCCAGCCCGCCGCGCCGGTGTACCATGTCCAGCCGCCCCGGCCCGCGTGCGGCGCGCCGTCGTAAACGTCGGCCGCCATGACGTACGGCTCGACGCGGTAGATCGCTTCCTTCTCCTTCGTATCACCATGGCTGGCGGGCAGCAGCATCCGCACCGCCTCCCACGCTTCCTCGGCGCGCCCCAATGTGGCGAGCGCCAGCAGCACCCAGCAGGCCGCGTGCGTATACTGGCCGCCGTTTTCGCGCACGCCCGGCGGATAACCCCGAATATAGCCCGGCGCGCTTTCGCCGTCGAAGGGCGGGGTCAGCAGACGGATGATTCCGTTTTTCCGGTCGATCAGGCTCTCGGAGACGGCGTTCATGGCCGCCTGACAGCGCACGCGATCCAGCCCTGCCAGCACGGCCCAGCTCTGCGGCAGGGAATCAATGCGGCATTCGGTATTTTCATGCCCGCCCAGCTTTTCGCCCTGATCGTTATAGGCGCGCAGATACCAGCCGCCGTCCCAGCCCTCGCGCTCGACGCTTTCGCGCAGCTTATCCGAGAGCGCCTTGAGCCGTTCCCGATTGGCTTCGTCGCAGCAGGGCGCAAAAACCTGTATCACGGCGATCATGAATTCGCTCAGCCAGACGCTTTCGCCGCGGCCCTCGCGCCCCACGCGGTTCATGCCGTCGTTCCAGTCGCCTGTGCCCATGAGCAGCAGGCCGTGCCGGCCGAACTGCGCCGCCCGGTCAATGGCGCGCAGGCCGTGCTCGCGCAGCGTCGCCCTTTCAGCGCTCTCGCGTGCGTCGCCGTACCAGTCCTCGCGCCCCTCGGGGATCGTCTCGTCCTCGAGGAAGGGAATCGTCTCGTCCAGTATACTCTCGTCGCCCGTCTCGCGGACATAGCAGCCGGTCGCATAGGGCAGAAACAGCATATCGTCCGAAATGCGCGTGCGCACGCCCCGGCGCGGCGGATGCCACCAGTGCTGCACGTCGCCGCTCTTGAATTGATGCGCGGCGCTCTCAATGATGTGCGTGCGCACGTCCTGCGGCGCGGTCTGAAGCTGCGAGAGCTGATCCTGTAATTGATCGCGGAAGCCGAACGCCCCGCCCGACTGGTAAAACCCCGCGCGCCCCCACAGCCGCGCGCAGATCACCTGATAGGGCAGCCAGCGGTTGACCGCCGCGTTGAACAGCGGATCGGGCGTTTCGATTTCCAGCCGGCTCAGCCGCTCGTCCCAGAACGCCAATGTGCGCTGAAGGTAATACTCGCCGCCCTTTTCCGTCCACTTTTCGAGCAGCGCGCGGATTTCTCCCATCGTATGGCCGCAGCCCATCAGCAGCTCGATCCGCTTCTCGCCGCCCGCCGGAATATCAAATTCCAGCGCCAGCCGGTCATCCTCAATGCGCGCGTTCTCTCCGGCGAAGGTCATGAACGCCGCCGTGCCGATCTGGCCGCGCGCCCAGATGAGGCCGTTTTCGCCGCCGCGGCGCACATAGCGCTCGTCCTCGCGGAAAACGCCCATGATCCAGCGGACGCGTGCTTCAGCTTTCACGCGCACCGGTTTGGCCTGCGTATTTTTGAGTGTCAGCATATGCGCCTTGACCGGCCATTCCCGATCGACGAACACGCGCGACTGCCACTCCATGCCCGACAGCTGTCCCTCATAGACGCTTTCGCCCTGCGTATGCGTGATGCGCGCGGCCATGCCCTCGGGGTCGGTCGAAAGGCCGGCAAAGCTCAGATGCAGCCGCTCGCCGGGGCTGTCGCGCAGTATGTCGTTGTCGAAGGGCGTGAGCCGCCCCTCGCGGCTGTTCATGAACCAGGTAAAGCTGCCGCCCTTTTCAGTCACCATCGTGCCGAAAATTTCGTTGCAGAGGATGTTGCACCAGGGCGCGGGCGCGGGCGTTTCTTCTATTATATAGCGCTCCCTGTGCGCCGCGTCGAAGCCGCCCCAGCCGTTGAACGCGTCCTTTTCCTCATCGCTCTCGAGCTTTTCGGAGGGCGTGAGCGCGCTCGACTCTTCCGCAGCCGCGCGTTTTGTCTCGAGCGCCGATTTAAGCTGCGCGCGCAGCGAGGACACGTCGCAGTCGACCGTCAGCACAGCGGCCATGCGCAGCAGCCTGCGCTGATCGGGCGTGATGAGCGCGCCGTCGAGCAGCGTGACCGGCGCGGAGGACGCAGTGACAAGCGCCTTCAGCCGATCCAGCACGGGGCAGTCGTAGTCGTTGCCGTAATCGTTGACCAAAATCAGATCGTAGTGAAGTCCCATCGCATGGTGATATTCATACAATCGCATGAGATCGCGCGCCGTGTCCACGCCGCCCAGACTGCGGCAGAAGCCCGCGATCATCGCCCGATCGCCGGAAACGCCCAGCGGCCAGAGCAGGCAGGCGGGATCGTCGCCGTCCGGCAGCGCGCGAAGGCCGCTTTCGCCCGGGCGCACGTCTGTAAAGAGCGCGCTCGACCGGTCGATCAGGCCGCCCAATGGCGCAGGCACCGCCAGATGGCGATACAGCGCGCGCGATTGCGTCGCGGCCAGCTCAAAGGCACGTTCGTCGCCGGATACGTCGGCATGGCGCGCGGCAAAGGCGCTTACGTCGTCCGTCACGCCCGCGGCGAAGCCCGTTTCGCGCGTTTCGCCCGGATTGAGCCGGAGCGTCAGCCGAATGGCCGCGCAGGGCGTGAGCGTATGCCCCACCGTGCCGGAAAGCGTCTCGGCCAGCGCGGCGGGGTCGGCCATGCTGCGGCCGCGTTCGGTCAGGCGCAGCGCGTCGCACTCCCAGGAGATCGACGCGCCGCCCGTCTCGTGTACCATATAGACCAGCGTCGGCCAGACTTCGCCCTCGCTGCGGGGACGGCGCTTAAACGCCAGCACGCCCGGCCTGATACATTCGCTTTCAACAAACAGATTCTGGAACGCGGGATGCGCGCGGTAATCGCCCTCCTTAGCCAGCGCCACGGGGAAGCAGCCGGTCAGCGTCACGTCGAGCGGCGCGCCGGTTCGGTTTTCGAGCGTCACGCGCTGGCAGATCGCGCCGTCCTCAGGCGATACGCCGCTGACGCACAACGCGCGCACCGCGTCGTTTTCGGTCGTACTCGCCGCAACGCCCTCCTTAAAGCGCACCGTCTGCCGCGCGGGCGAGGTATCGCCGCCGCTGAGCCGCATCGAGAACGCCGCCGAGCACAAATGAACATAGAAGCCCGAGCGCGGCGCGTTGGCCAGCAGCCCCTGAGCGGTCGCCTTCGCATGGCCCTGCGCCGTCCACACGAGCGCCGTCTCCGCGCCGTGCATGAGATGCGCGTCGCAGGCCGAAGCGCGCGCCGTCCGCTCGATCGCACGGTTCGCACGACGCGGCGGCTCTTCATAGCGCTTGCGCGGCGCGATGTGTACGCGGGAGGGCGCTTTCTCCTGAAGCAGCATGGTCAGCGCCCGCGCCTGAGGCCGCGCCATGAACGCCTTGATCAGCGCGCCGTCCATGAGCGCGTTGCAGATTGAAGCGAGAATCATGCCCTGATGATGCGCCATGTGGCTCTTAACCAGCCGGTAGGGCGCGCCCTCGGGGATCCGGCGCGCGTCGTAATCAGCCGCCTCAAAAAAGCCCTGTTCGTCCAGCCAGCCCATCTCGCGCATGAGCGCCATGTTTTCGCACGCGTCCGCATCGAACGGCAGCGCCAGCGCGGAAGCATAGGGCGCGATCACGTCGCTCTCGCAGTCGCCGCGCAAAGCCGCCTCGCGCAGGCCGAACGCGCGATACTGATAGTTGAGCGCGCGGTCGAAAGCGTACAGCCCCGATTCCGACACGCCCCACGGCCGGCTCGCCGCCTTCTGCGCCGATATGACGCGCAGGCAGCTCTCGCCCAGCAGCGTATCCGGCCACAGCGGCAGCATCAGGCAGGGCATGAGATATTCAAACATCGTGCCGCTCCACGAAATCAGCGCGCCGCCTTCCCCCACGCGGGCGCAGGCGCGTCCCAGCCGCGCGAAATGCTCGACGGGAACCTGCCCCAGCATGATCGCGGTTATGCTCAGCAGCCGCGATTCGGAAGCCAGCAGATCGTAATAGGAAGCGCTCGTCCGGTCGCTCGAGGTGTCCACGCCGATCACGAACAGCTTGCGCTCCTCGTCGTAGAGCGCCTTCAAATCCATGCTTTTCGCCAGCGCTTCCAGTCGGCTCTTCAGCGGCTCCTCCGAAAGAGACGCGCACAGCAGCAGCGACGCGGCCAGATTGCCCGAGTCGACCGAGGACACATAGCGCGGCGGCATGGGCTTCTCCGTGCGCACGTCATACCAGTTATAGAACTGCCCGCGCCATGTCTCAAGCCGCTCGAGCGTAGAGACGGTCTGTTCCAGCCGGCGCGCGCATTCCGCGCCGTCGATCAGCCCCATGAGCCGCGCCGCGACGCATGAAACCATATACAGCCCGATATTCGTAGGCGACGTGCGTTCAGCCGCGCCGCGCGGCGGGTCGAGCTGCACGTTGTCGGGCACAAGGCCGTTTTCCGGCGTGTTTTCGGCAAAGAAGCGCCATGTCCGCGCCGCCCAATCGTTGAGCGCGTCCGCATCGCCGCCCTCATAGACGACGGGCGCAAAGCGCGGCTTTTCCCATTCGGCCGAGCGCGCGGCCGCCGTTCCCCACAGCCCCGCCAGCACCACCGCAAAAAGGATCATCGCGGGCTGATGGAACACGCTCAGGAGCGCCGCAATCGCCGCGATTCCCCCGCGCACCGGAGAGAGCCGTCCGCTGCGGCGCTCGCTGTCGTCCGCCGTCGTCCATTCGAGCAGGCGGCGTTTGCTCACGGCCATGCGGTAGAGCGCGCGCGCCGTCGCGTCCAGCTGCGTCAGCGCCTGATCGGGCAAAAGAGAAAGCCGCATGACGAACGCTTCCAGCGATTCGCGCGTAATTCTGTACAATATCAGCGGCATGAAGAGCGGCGCAAGGCCGATCAGCCCGAGCAGCGGACTGCCCATCCAAAGGCCGGCCAGCAGTGTCGCAAGCGACGAAGCCGGCTCCAACGCGCGCACCCAGTTGGCCATGATTTTCCAGCGATCGAGCGCGCGAAGGCGCTTATGGAACAGAAACGGCAGAAGCTGCCAGTCGCCGCGCGTCCAGCGGTGCAGCCGGTCGAGCCATGCGCGCACGCGGCGCGGATGCCCCTCGTAAAGCGCAATATCGTCGATAAAGCCCGCGCCCGCGAACAGGCCCTCGAGCAGATCGTGGCTGAGAATGCGGTTGTCCGGCAGGCGCGCGCCCGCCATGGCCTCGCGAAAGGCGCGCACGTCGATCACGCCCTTGCCGCCGAAGCTGCCCTCGCCCGCCAGATCCTGCCACAGATCGGACTGCGCCGACGCATAGCCGTCCATGCCGCCCGCGCCGCCCATCGCGCGCGCAAAGCGGCTTTCGGTCGCCTCGCTCGTCAGCTCCAGCTTGGGGGCCAGCATGGCGCAGCGCGCCCGATTGACCGGCAGCGCCAGCGTGCCCACCAGCTTGTGCACCGTGCCGGGCAGCATCCGCGTGCCCGCGTCCAGCGTGACGATATAGGCGTATTTTTCATCGGCCATGCGCGCGGCTTCCGGCTGCTCAAAGGCGTTTTCGCCCCCGCAGAGCAGCTCGACCAGTGCGTTGATCGCGCCGCGCTTGCGTTCATGCGCGGAAAAGCGGCGCTCGTTCGGCACGGGCATGCGCCTGCGCGTGAGCAGACGGTATTTGCCCGTTCTCCCGCCGCGCGCGTCGATGGCGGCGATCGCTTCCCGCGCCGCGTCCAGTATCGGCTGATCCTCGGGCGTAACCGCGTCCTCCGCGTCGGGCAGATCGCCCAGCAGGACGAAGGTCAGCATGGGGTCGTCCTCGAGACACCCCAGCGTTTCCAGTTCCTCCGCCAGCGCCTTTGCGCGCTCGGGCGACGAAAGCAGCGCCGGCACGATCACCAGCGTGCGCATCTCCTCGCCCAGCCGCTCGAGCTTATAACGCATCAGCCGCCGCGGACGAACCAGACGGGCGGCGACGCGCGCAAAAATCATATTCAGCACGCCAAGCAGGGCGGGTAGCGCGCAGAGCGCCCACCCGCCGATATATTTTCCTATGAAAAGCGTCAGTATCAGCGCCGTTATCAGCAGCGCCGCGCGGTAAAGGCGCGCCTGCGGATCGGGCTGCGCCATGGAGACACGCGCAACCGACACGCCCATGCCGCGCAGCAGCTCCGCCGTGCCCTCGTCGGTCGCCAGCCACCATGTGATCTCGCGCCGAAGCCCCTCGTCGTTCTCGGCGGCGATCAGCGCAGCGGCGGCAAACGTATTCTCGCCGATGTCTGAGCGCACAGACAGCATGACGATGCGCTCGCGCACCTGAGCGCGCGATTGCTCGTCCATGCGGGGATATGTGCCGGAGGGGTCCCTGCACAGCGTCTGCTCCGTGCGGCTCACAGCAGCAAAGCAGCGATTCCAGTCGATGGTCGAGAGCATTCGCAGCGTCGAGAGCGCGTGATCGAGCCGCAGCCGGTCGAGCGACTGGGCGCGGCGCTCCAGCGCGCAGAGCTGCTCGGCAGACCGTCCGCGCTCGTCCAGCCAGCTCTTGAGCGCCGCCTGCTGATCGGGCAGATCCTGCTCGCGCAGATAGTGCAGCGCGCCCTCGAAGAACGCGCCGGAACGCTTCGCAAGGCCGGGCGTATTCAGATCGGCGCCGGCCTCGGCCCACTGCGCCGCTGCAATCCGCTCGCGTTCGGCCGACACGGCGCGCTCGCCCGCCGACAGACAGGCGCGCATCAGCACGGCCGCCAGCGCGGACGGCGCGGCCCATAGCTCGTTCATTTCCAGCGCGCGCACCTCGTCGAACGCGCTGAGACAGGCGCACAGCCGCCGCTCGTCGATGGCCGCGTCGCTGTGGCGCACCAGCTCGGTCAGAAGGCTCTGTATGCGCGTTTTGCCGCCCTTTGACGGCAGCGGCGCGCCCCGCCCCTCGGGCAGCAGCGCCGAAATGTAGGACTGCGCCAGCCGGCCGTTTTCGCACAGCCACTCGAGCGCCGCGCCCATCGATTCGCTCTGCGCGCCCAGCCGCAGCGCCGCGGTCATCATGTCTGAAAACGCCTGCGCCGGCGCGACGTCCATAAAGGCGCGCCCGTCGACGTTCAGCGTCACGGCCAGCGCGCGCATATGCTGCCCCATGGCTCTGTCGTCCAGCGGCGCCTCATGGCGTTCCCATGTGTCGTCCATCGTGTTGTTCAGCCGCATACGGTTATACTCCTTTTGAGAAGAATCATTTTCAATATGTTCCATTATCCCCCGCTTTTCGCGCTTTATGCCGCCGATACGCTCAAGATTGAAGCGCCGCCCTCAATCCACAGCCGCGCGAAAAAAGCTGATTCTCCTCGCAAAAAGCAAAACGACCCGTTCGGCGTCATTGATGGCCGAATGGGTCGAACCGTGCGCAGATATGATATTCTATTGTGCGGCGACAGGCGGAGAAAAGCCGCTGCCGAGTCTCATGGCGGAAGCCGCGCTTCAGCCGCTCGGCAGGATCGATCTGTATGGCGCTACGCCGTCCTGCCCTGCGCGGCAGAAAGCGGAACCGGCGCTGACGGCGAGCCGCCCCGAACATCACAGCGATAATGTCTCCGTGCTTTCCATTCAGCAAGCGCAATCCCCGAATCAGCGCTCCCTCGCCCCGCCGTCGCCTAAACACACGGAAAGACCTGACCGGCTCTGATAAGTGGATGCCGCACTGCGGCCGGCCGGTCGGGTCGGGCTGTATAGCGATGATATCAATTCGCGCCAACGTCCAGACTCGAAGCGCCCCCAAGCGCTGAAGAGTCGGGTTGCGTGCGCGAAGCGGTGCGGATGCGGCACAGCCGCCGGGTTGCAACGCGCGAAGCGGTGTGGATGCGGCACAGCCGCCGGGTTGCAACGCGCGAAGCGGTG
>CAKTXR010000018.1 GCA_934631025.1 uncultured Clostridia bacterium | reverse complement strand
CGTAAAAACAAGGACGCCGCCCGGCTGCATGAAATGCTCTGCTCCTGGCAGCAGGCTGCTGCCATGTTGGAGGCGGGCGAAATCTCTAAGGAGGACTACGACAAGTGGCGTTACTACTACCCGGAGTTTGATGCCACGCAGCGTTGGGCAAATATTCCGTCGCAGGCTCTCAGTGATATGCTCATAAAAGAATTAAGAACCAGTTCTCCATGTAATAAAGACTGAGTATACGGGGGCGCATTATGGATAAGCTTCAGTATGATAATTTATATAAATTCCTCGTATCATTGGGGATTGTATTAATCGTGCTTCCTGTTGCAGCGTTAGTATTTTTGTTTAATATGGAACCAATATTGATAAGCCAAGCTGACTATGATTTGCTTTCAGATTTCTCATTACAAATGATAGCTACTCGCAACAAGCTAACCTCATATTTTATTTCAATATTTCCGTGGGTTGCTGGTATCCTCACTTGCATTGGAATAGTTGTATTACTCATTGGCATCTTCAAATGGGTAGGGCTCCAAAAGAATCTTGATAAAAAGCTTGATGCTGAAGCAGCCATTCAAACATTGAATTTACTAAAAATGAGTAGTGCAGAGGTGGCTGCTAAAATAGAAGAGGAGGTAAAAGAAACAGCTTCCATTGAGGCTCCTACTCCGTCAGTTTCATCTGCTGTCAATGATCACTCAAGCGCGATGAATAAATACATCGAAATTGAAGATTTGTGCTTTAACTATTTTACAAAAAGGTACGCAAACAAATATTCATTTGAACGAAATATCCGTATGGGAAAATACTGTTACGACTTCATTGGTGTATCTAAACTCAATAACATTGACTTAATAGTTGAGATAAAATACCTGAAAATCGCTGCAGGAAATTCTAGAATGATATACGATGTATTTGAACGTGTGTACAATTCTGGTGTTAATTATGAAACAATAGCTCATCGAAATTTTAGGTGTATAGTCGTTATGGTAACTCCTAAAGAGGAGTTGCCGCGCTTGGAAAATATTGTTGAGACCTACTGTAAGGTACATAAAGAGAGCGCGAGCAGGATTGAAATAAAGTGCATGGCAGAGGAATCTTTATAAAGAAAAAGAGAGCTAACTGACTAATCAAAATCAGTTAGCTCTCTTTTTATGAATAATGAAATTCTGTTGCCAAATCGTTGCCACAGAGGGCATCAAACCTTAGAAAACCAAGTTATTCTGGGCTTTTTTCGACCTCTGCAATTATTCCCACTCGATCGTCGCAATCGGCTTGGGGCTGAGATCGTACAGCACGCGGCACACGCCGGGAACTTCGGCGAGTATGCGCTGCGTGATGGTCTCAAGCACATTCCAGGGCAGCTCGGGCACGGTGGCGGTCATCGCGTCCACCGTGTTGACCGCGCGCAGTATCACCGGCCAGTCGAAGGCGCGCTTGCCGCCGCGCACGCCGGTGGAGCGCATATCCGGCACCACGGCGAAGAACTGCCACACCTTTTCGGTCAGGCCGTTCTTGTCAAATTCCTCGCGCACGATGGCGTCGGCCTCGCGCAGCGCGTGCAGGCGGTCGCGGGTGATCGCGCCCAGGCAGCGCACGCCCAGGCCGGGGCCGGGGAAGGGCTGACGATAGACCATGGAGGCGGGCAGGCCCAGCTCTACGCCGACCACGCGCACCTCGTCCTTGTAGAGGAACTTGAGCGGCTCGACCAGCTGGAAGGACAGGCCCTCGGGCAGGCCGCCCACGTTGTGGTGCGCCTTCACGCCCTTGCTCTCGATGATGTCGGGATAGATGGTGCCCTGCGCGAGGAAATCGATGCCCTCCTGCTTGCGGGCTTCCTCATCGAACACGCGGATGAACTCCTCGCCGATGATGTGGCGCTTCTTTTCGGGATCGGACACGTTTTCGAGCTTGTCAAGGAAGCGATCGGTCGCGTCGACGTAGATCAGGTTGGCGTCCAGCTGATTGCGGAACACCTCGATGACCTGCTCGCTCTCGCCCTTGCGCATCAGACCGTGGTTGACGTGAACGCACACCAGCTGACGGCCGATGGCCTTGATCAGCAGCGCCGCCACGACGGAAGAGTCTACGCCGCCGGAGAGCGCCAGCAGCACCTTGCTCGAGCCGACCTGCGCGCGCACCGCGGCGATCTGCTCGTCGATAAAGGCCCTGGCCAGCTCGGGGGTGTTGATGCGCTGCATGGATTCGGGTCGCTTGTTGTTTTCCATATCGGTGATCCTCCCATTTCGCAGTGATAGTGTAACAGATCTATTATAGCGCCTGTGATCGGCTTTTTCAAGCCGCCGCGCATAAAAAGGCGGACGCCGCGATGAAAGGGGCGTCCGTCCTGGGAAAGCCGTCAGATTTCAGGCACGTTGACCTCGACCTCGTGGCCGCAGGCGCTCGAGCGGATGATGCCGTCGATGATGGCCTGATTGTAGATGATCTCCTGCCACGGTATGGGGGAAGCGCCGTTGTTCAGGATCGCGTCGCAGAAATCGCGGCACTTGAGGAAGAAGAAGCTCTTCTTGTTGTCCTCGTTCTTCTTGGGGATCTTGACCTCGACCTGATTGCCGTCGATGTCCTTGTAGAGATAGATGTCGCCGACGCCGCCGTCCCACGCGCCGCCCCAGTTGACCTCGGGATGGGGGGACTTGACCTTCAGGCCGGCCTTTGTGCCCAGGAAGAGCGTGTCGCCCATGGTGTCCATGTGCATCGCCCAGCTCATGCGGAAGTCCATCACAAGGCCGTCCTCAAAGCGGATCAGCGCGCAGGTGAAGTCGTCCACGGAGAACTCGCCGCCGCCCTTGACCGGATCGTAGTACTCGGGGTTCTTTCCAAAGTAATCGGACGCATAGGCGGACACGGTGACCGGCTTTCTGTAGCCGACCGCGTTGAGCGCCATGTCGAGGCCGTAGCAGCCGATGTCGGCCAGGCAGCCCACGCCGGCCAGATCCTTCTGCACGAACGTGCGGCCCGGGATGCCGCGGCGGCGGCCGCCGCCGGTCTGGATGTAGTAGATGTGGCCCAGTTCGCCCGAGCGCACCAGATGCTTGATCATCTTCATGTTCTCGCCGTAGCGGGGCTGGAAGCCGATGGTCAGGATCTTGCCAGTCTCCTTCTGGCACCTGGCCATTTCAACGGCCTGATCGAGCGTGACGGACATGGGCTTTTCGCACAGAACGTGCGCGCCGGCGCGCATGGCCTGGCAGGCGCAGACGTGGTGCTGCGTGTTGTAGGTACACACGGACACGCCGTCGGGCTTGAGGGCCAGCAGATCGTCGTTGTTTTCAAAGGCGGGCACATTGGTCAGGCCGAACTCGTCCAGGAAGGCGCGCGCCTTGCCGGGCACGATGTCGGATGCGCCGATGATCTCCACATCGGGCATATCCAGATAGGAACGAATGTGGGAATGGGCGATGCCGCCCGTGCCGATGATGCCGATACGCAATACGCTCATGGTTTAATCTTCCTTTCAGTGCGTTATTTCGCGCCTTTATTATAGCATTGCGGCGGGGAAATGTAAACGGAAAAATTCACGGCGCGTCTCAAAAGCCTGCGGCGCCGGACAGAAAAAAACCGCTCCCCGAGGCGTTTGGCTTCGGGAAGCGGCGGGATATGCTCTTTACAGATTGAAGGCCTTTTCGATGTCCTTGACCTCGTCGGGGGTGATCATGACCAGCGGGCCGATGTCCTTGGCGGCGATGATCGCCTTGGCGCTGTAGTCGAGCACCTCCAGGCGGTCGAAGGCGTTGAGCAGCGTGCTGCCCGACACGATGACGCACTGGTTGCTGACGATCAGCACCGGCGAGGTCTCGCTCAGCGCGTCGGCCGTGCCCACGGGATCCAGCGTGGAGGAGGCGTAGGGCAGGCGCTTGACGTTGCGCAGGTTGATGTAGCTCTCCGGAATGGTGCGGGAATCGAACTCCGCGTCGGTGCAGGCGAAGGCCATGATGGCCGGCGGATGCGCCACGATGACCGAGCCGATCTCCGGATGGCGGTCATAGATGGCCTGATGCAGCAGCGTGGAGCGGCTGGGGGTCTTGCCCTCCTCGCACATGCCGTTCTTGATGCGCACGATGTCCTCCGGCTCGAGGTACTTCCTGTCCATGTAGTAGGGCGTGATCAGGAAGGAGCCGTCCGACAGGCGCTGCGAGAACGTGCCCTGCGTGCTGTTGAACAGGCGCTGATCGTAGGCGCGGTGAATGAGCTGGCACATATCGCGGCGCGCGGCGCACTCTTCGCTGCTGATCTGGCGGGCGACGAACGCGTCCAGCGGCGGATGAGCCTTGGAGGTGTCCAGATTGATCTGGGTCTGCGTCAGCTCGTTGGGCGTGCCGACCTTGCGCGCGTCGATCTCGATGCGGCCGCAGAAGTCCAGCGTCTCGAACGCCATGAAGGCGTGGAACAGATCCTTCGCGCCGCAGCACACGCCGTGGTTTTCCATCATGACGGTGTTGTAGCCCTTGGCGAATTCGCCGGAGAGGTATTCGCCCAGCTTTTCGCTGCCGGGTACCTCGTACTTGGCCATGGACACCTCGCCGCAGATCTGCGAGACGCTGGGCACAAGGCGGGTATTGGGAATCTTGCGGGCGAGGGAGAACGCCACCAGCGTCGGCGGATGGGCGTGCAGTATGGCGTTGAGGTCGGGGCGCAGTCTGTAAATATCGCGGTGGAAGGGCAGCTCGACGGAGGGCTTGTGCGGGCCGATGATCTCGCCGTCCTTTGTGACGCGCATGATGTCGTTGCGGGTGAGGCTGCCCTTGTCGATGCCGGAGGGCGTGATCCAGATGTCGCCGTTGGCGTCGCGGATGGACAGGTTGCCGCCGGAGGTGGTGGTCATGCCGTACTGATAGATGCGGTTCATGATCATGACCAGCTGATCGGCGGGATGCAGAAGATCAAATCTCATACTTTTGCCTCCTGAAAAAACGATTTGTCTTTTTAACCCATTGGTCTTTTGCTCTAACAGTGCAGATTATTCCACGCCGCCCCGCCTTTTTCCTGCCGCCGCATGAAATATAAACTGAATTGTAACCCGCGGGGGCGCTGTGCCGCCGATCTTTACACACGGGCGGGGACTGTGCTATAATGGCCCTGTAAAAGAGCGAAGGGATGGATGAAGGATGGGCTACTGCTCCTGGTGTCAGCGCCTGGGCGGCGCAAAATGCGCGCGGTGCGGCTCGAAAACGCGCACGCCGAAGAACGACGATCCCGTGCTGCTGGCCGTGCTGGACGGCCTGCACGCCGACATGATCGCGCCGCTGCTGGACGAAAACGGCGTTCTCAACTACTGCCAGAGCGACATGAACACGCTCATGGGCACCTCGGGCGGCGGAATGCTGCTCTCGAGCGTGAAGATCTATGTGCCCTACGCGGCCTTTCAGCGCGCGCACGCGCTCATAGAGGGGCTGTTTTCAGACGATCCCGCCGTCATGAACGGCCTTGAGGCGGGGGAGAGCGTATAGAGCGCATAAAAAAAGCTGCTGTCCCTGATGAGACGGCGGCTTTTCGTATGCCTATTTGACGGGAATCAGCTCGATCAGCGATACGGCGTTCTGCGTCATCGTGACCGTGAGGGTGTAGGCGCCGTCGGCCTCAATCAGCTCGTCCGGCACATATTCATTAAGGGCGGCGGCCTCGTCGATGATCTCGCGCTGAGAGAAATCGGGCATGACGGGGCTGCCCAGCTCCAGCCACTTTTTGTAGGCGTTGCAGCTCTGCGCGTCGATGCGCCAGTGCCTGAGCGTGTAGCGGCCCTTCAGGCCGTCGAAGCGGATGGTCAGGTTGTCGTTGCCGCAGGTCTTGTAGAACTCGTCGTAATGCCGGTAGGCCATCACGGCGATGCGGCCGCTCTCGTCCATGGTCGGGATCAGGCCCGTCAGCGGGTCGTCCGGCGCGTCGTTGTCGAGGTATTTATCGCCCAGTTTGGCCGCGAGCGCATAGCCGTTGTAGATGGGCTTGGCAAAGCCGTTGAGCGTGAAGAAGGTTCGATAGCCGTCGAAGTCCTTTTTGCACTCGTGCTGGCCGGACAGGCAGATCATCATGTGCTGAAGGTTCAGCTCGGGCGTTTTGATGATCCTGTCGATCAGGCGGGCGTAGAAGGCGGGGAAGAACTCCGTCTCGCGGAAGAGCATCCGCGGGTCGCGGTCAATGCCGATGAAGCCGCCGCCGGCCATGCCCCATTCGTCGAAGAAGATCTCAAGATCGGGCGCGCCGGCCGCGAGCAGCATCTCGTGGACGGTGTGTAGCCGCTGCATGATGTTGTCGGGCGAGACGTAGGTCTTGTTGGGCAGCGCCGAGTAAATGCCCTGAGAATAGCAGTGAACGCCGATGAAATCGAATTTCAGCTTCTCGCCCGTCGCGGCGCTCACGCCGTTGAGGGCGTGGTCGAGGAACAGGCGCATGAAGCGGTCGCTGCCGGCGCAGGACGGGCCGCCGATCTTCACGCGGCGCGTGACGGCGGTCACGCCCTTCTCGAAGTAATCGTACAGCTTGAAATACTCCTCGATCTTGTCCATGTCGCCGTCCGCGTCCATGGTATCGTTGTTCTTATTGTTGATCCAGAAGCCGCCGTCCGGCTCGTTCCAGCAGTGGAAATACCATTTCGACACGCGTTCCTCGCCGTAGCGGTCGATCAGATGGCGCGTGTAGACGCGGCACACCTCTTCCCATTCCGCGTAATCCTTCGGCGCGGAGCGGTTGAAGCGCTTGTTCTTATAGCGCACGCCGCTGAAGTTGGTCAGCGGGTCGCTTGCCATGCAGACCGGCATGAAATCGAAGCACAGAAGCAGCTCGAAGCCGTGCGCCGTCAGATAGTCGATGCGGGTATCGGCGTCCGAGAAGTCGTACTTCAGCGCGCCGTCCGCGCCGCGCGTCACCATATCCTCGAACATCGTGTGCATACGGATCATCTTCGCCACATGGTCGCGTTCGATGCGGCCGAGTATGCGCTGGCCCCAGCGGTCCTCGATGGCGTCGGTCGGATGGAAGTGGATGTGGTTCCAGAAATTGATCTGCCCGCGCGCAGGTTTATTCAGATTGACGCTGATCTTCATGGGCGCATTTCCTCCCGATTAGATATTGTAACTTGGAGATTGTAACGCCGCCGTGCGTTTCGAGTTTTTTTCAGTTCGCTCGCGGCGAGCTTCGTCCGGCTGTTTTCGTTCATATTATAGCAGACGCCGCGGCGCGCGGGAAGCGACAAACGGCGCGACAATTAGCATTTTTTTTGATCTTCTTGGAGCGGTGTGATTTAACTTGCATTTTCTCATCGGGGGGCGTACAATAAAGACAATCGTACAGGAACGACTGCGACGGAGAATCGTCCGTACAGGGCCGAAAGAGCAGAGAGCGCGGTTCATGGGCTGGAAAGCCGCGCGTGAGGCCGTCGGACGTCCCAGCTCCCGAGTCCGCGCGAAAGCGCCGTCTCGCCCGCGATACAGGGCGCGTGAGCCGGACGGCTTTTTCAGGCCGTCAAGCAGGGTGGTACCGCGGAGCCGTATTTTAAGACGCTTCGTCCTTGCATAACGCGAGGACGGAGCTTTTTGTATCTCCTCCGCCTGTCAGCGACATACAGTGAAAGGAAGTTTTAGCCATGATGAAGGTCAGCAATCTCGTTACCAAGCGGTTTAAGGAAACGCCCGCCGACTGCCAGATCGCCAGCCAGGCGCTGATGGTGCGCGGCGGCTATATCAAGAACGTCGGCAACGGCATCTACACGCTCTCGCCGATCACCAAGCGCATCACCAAGAAGGTCGAGGCCATTCTGCGCGAGGAGATGGACGGCATCGACGGGCAGGAGGTGCTCTTTCCGGTGACCATGCCCGCCAGCCTGTGGGAGGAATCCGGCCGCTACACCAGCATCGGCAGCGAGATGCTGCGCTTCACCGACCGCTCCGGCGCGAAGATGTGCCTGGGCATGACTCACGAGGAAGCCGCCGTTCAGTACGCCCGCGGCATCGCCGACAGCTACAATCAGTATCCCTTCATGATCTATCAGATCCAGACCAAGTTCCGCGACGAGCCGCGCTGCCGCGGCGGACTGATCCGCGTACGCGAGTTCACCATGAAGGACGCATATTCCTTCCATACCTCTCAGGCCGATCTGGAGGCCTATTATCAGCGCTGCTACGACGCGTATCACCGCATCTTCGCGCGCTGCGGCGTGCCCGAGGTGGTGGCGGTCTGCTCCGATTCCGGCATGATGGGCGGCAAGATCTCGCACGAGTATATGCTGCTCACCGACATCGGCGAGGACAGCATCGTGCTGTGCAGTGAGTGCGACTACCGCGCCAACATGGAGGCCGCGCCCAGCCTGATCGAAAACGAGACGGGCGAGATGGAGGAGCTGCGCAAGGTCGACACGCCGGCCGAAAAGACCATTGAGGATCTGTGCGATTTCCTGCACATCAAGAAGGAGCAGACCTGCAAGGCGGTCATCTATCAGCGCAATGAGGACGATTCCTATGTGCTGGTGTTCATCCGCGGCGATCTGGAGGTCAACGAGACCAAGCTGCGCAATTACCTGAAGGCCGAGATTCATCCCGCGCTCGTGACCGAGGAGAGCGGCATCACGCCCGGTTTCGTCGGCCCGATCGAAAACAAGGGACGCTTCACCATCGTGTTCGACTGCTCGCTCAAGGGCGTCGCCAGCCTGGCCACCGGCGCGAACGAGGTGGACAAGCACTATGTCGGCTTCAACATCGAGCGCGATTTCGGCGAGGTGGAGTATGTCGACGTGGCCAAGGCCGTGACGGGCGGTATCTGCCCGGTGTGCGGCAAAAAGGCGCTGCGCATCTCCCGCGGCATCGAGGTGGGCAACATCTTCCAGCTGGGCGACAAGTACACCAAGTCCATGGGCATGACCTATGTGGACGCGGACGGCGCGCTCAAGACCCCCATCATGGGCTGCTACGGCATCGGCGTGGGCCGTCTGGTCGCCTCCGTGTGCGAGGTGCGCCACGACGATTACGGCCCCATCTGGCCGATCTCCATCGCGCCGTGGCACGTTCAGATCTGCTCGCTGCGCGCGGACAACGAGGAGGTCGCCGCCGAGTCGAAGAAGCTCGCCGAGACGCTCGAGGCGCGCGGCATTGAGGTCATCTGGGACGACCGCCCCGTCAGCGCCGGCTTCATGTTCTCCGACGCGGATCTGTTCGGCGTGCCGGTGCGCGTGGTCGTCAGCCCCAAGGGTCTCAAGAACGGTACCATCGAGGTCAGCGCCCGCGACAAGTCCATGCAGGAGAAGATCCCCGTGGCCGAGGCCGCCGATTTCGTCGAAAAGTATGTGAAGGATCAGCTCGTCGCGTTGGGCTGCCCGATGAAATAATTTGATAGCCATAAAACGCCGCCCGTCGAACGCCGATGGGCGGCGTTTTGCGTCCCTTATTGTTCGTAAAAGCCGAGCGGCGCGCGGAACGCCCGACAAGGAAAATTAACGCGGCGCGCCGAAACGCGCTTCCTGAAAATTTGAATTATGGTCGCGGCGCAGATGACAAAATCCGCCTGAAAAGGCAGCGCTTCCTCTCATAAATGAATCATACCGCTGAAAAATGCGCGAAACGGCGCGGATATATCGTTCGGCACGGGAACGATGAATCCGCGTGATTTACAAGAACATTGTTGATCAACGCGCTAAAAACGTGTATAATAACGGTGACAACAGGGAACAATGTTCGTGAAACAGGAGGTCGCCATGAAAAAAGCAGCCATTGTGATGGGGAGCGACAGCGATCTGGGCAAGGTCAAGAGCGCGGCGCTCACGCTGAAGGAGCTGGGCATACCCTTCGAGATGAGGATCATTTCGGCGCACAGAACGCCGGCCGAAGCGGCGGATTTCGCGCGGAACGCCGAGAAGAACGGCTTCGGCGTGCTGATTGCGGCGGCGGGCAAGGCGGCGCACCTGGCGGGCGCGCTGGCGGCCAACACGGTTCTGCCGGTGATCGGGCTGCCGATCAGCTCTTCCACGCTGGACGGGCTGGACGCGCTGCTCTCGACGGTGCAGATGCCCTCGGGCATGCCGGTGGCCACAGTGGCGATCGACGGCGCGCGCAACGCGGCGCTTCTGGCGGCGCAGATGCTTTCTCTTTGCGACGACGAGCTGCGCGAAAAGCTGCGCGCTCTGCGGGAGAAAAACACGCAGGCCGTGATTGAAAAGGACAGAAAGCTTCAGGACGAGCTTGAAAAAATATTGGAGGCGTGACAAACATGGAAAAGCGTGAAATGATCTATGAGGGCAAGGCCAAGAAGGTTTATACGACCGACAATCCCGAGCTGTACATCGTCTCCTATAAGGACGACGCGACGGCGTTCAACGGTCTCAAGAAGGGCGCGATCGCCGGCAAGGGCGCGATCAACAACCAGATGAGCAACCTGCTGATGCGTATGCTCTCCGAGCACGGCGTGCCCACCCACTTCGTGGAGGAACTGTCCGAGCGCGACACCGTGGTCAAGAAGGTGTCCATCGTGCCGCTGGAGGTCATCGTGCGCAATATTTCCGCCGGCTCCTTCGCCAAGAGATACGGCGTTGAGGAGGGCATTGTGTTCGACGAGCCGACGATCGAGTTTTCCTATAAGAACGACGAACTGGGCGATCCGCTGATCAACGATTATCACGCGCTGGCGCTCAAGCTGGCCACCCGCGAGGAGATCGAGACCATCAAGGCCATGGCCTTCAAGGTGGACGAGCTGCTCAAGGAATACTTCAAGAGCATCGGCGTGGATCTGGTCGACTTCAAGCTGGAGTTCGGCCGGCTGGCCGACGGCACCATCATACTGGCCGACGAGATCTCGCCCGACACCTGCCGCTTCTGGGACAGCAAGACCCACGAGAAGCTGGACAAGGATCGCTTCCGCCGCGATCTGGGCGGCGTTGAAGAGGCCTATCAGGAAATGATGAAGCGCGTCAAGGGCAAGTGAGGAGGCGGCACAATGGTCAATTCCCGATCGGACAGCTACGCGGCCGCGGGCGTGGACATCACCGCGGGCTATAAGGCGGTCGAGCTGATGAAGAAGCACGTCGCGCGCACGATGATTCCGGGCGCGGACTGCGACATCGGCGGCTTCGGCGGCGTGTTTGTGCCCAACCTCGCGGGTATTAAGCAGCCCGTGCTGGTGAGCGGCACCGACGGCGTGGGCACCAAGCTCAAGATCGCCTTCCTGATGGACAAGCACGACACCGTGGGCATCGACTGCGTCGCCATGTGCGTCAACGACGTGGTGTGCTGCGGCGCTCAGCCCCTGTTCTTCCTCGATTATATCGCCTGCGGCAAGAACGTGCCCGAGCGCATCGCCGAGATCGTGTCCGGCGTGGCGGAGGGATGCGTTCAGGCCGGCTGCGCGCTCATCGGCGGCGAGACGGCCGAGATGCCCGGCTTCTATCCGGCGGACGAATACGATCTGGCCGGCTTCAGCGTCGGTCTGGCCGACGGCGCAAAGATCATCGACAACAAGACCATGGCCGCGGGCGACGTGATCCTCGGCCTGCGCTCCTCCGGCGTTCATTCCAACGGCTTTTCACTGGTGCGCCGCGTGTTCGATGTGGAAAAGCGCGATCTGAAGGCGCATGTGGACGAGCTGGGCATGTCGCTGGGCGAATGCCTGCTCACGCCCACCCGCATCTATGTGAAGAGCATTCTGGCGCTCAAGGCGGCCTGCAATGTGAAGGGCGTGTCTCACATCACCGGCGGCGGCTTCTATGAAAACATTCCGCGCAGCATCCCCGCGGGGCTGTGCGCGCGCATCGAGAAAAAGGCCGTGCCCGTGCTGCCGATCTTCGATCTCATCGCCAAAGAGGGCGGCATTTCCGAGCGCGATATGTTCAATACGTTCAATATGGGCGTGGGCATGAGCGTCGTCGTGCCCAGGAGCGAGGCCGATCGCGCGATCGAGATCCTGAAGGGCGCGGGCGAGGAGCCCGTCGTGCTGGGCGAGATCGTTTCCGGCGAGGAGCGCGTGGTCATATGCTGAAAACGCGCATCGCCGTGCTGGTTTCCGGCGGCGGCACAAACCTTCAGGCGCTGCTTGACGCGCAGGAGCGCGGCGAGATCCCCTGCGGCGAGATCGTGCTGGTGGTCTCCGACAAGGAGGACGCCTATGCGCTCGAGCGGGCGAAGAACCACGGCGTGGAAACGGCCGTGCTGAGCCGGAAAAAGAAGGCCGACCGCGCCGTGTTCGAGAACAGGCTTTTAGAAACGCTGGCCGCGCACGGCATCGAGATGATTATTCTCGCCGGCTTCATGGTGATCCTGAGCGAGAACTTTGTAAAGCAATATCCCAGGCGCATATTGAACGTTCACCCCTCGCTCATTCCGTCCTTCTGCGGCGCGGGCTATTACGGCCTGCACGTTCACGAGGCGGCGCTTGAGCGGGGCGTGAAGGTGACCGGCGCGACGGTTCATTATGTCAACGAAATTCCCGACGGCGGCGAAATCATCGCCCAGAAGGCGGTCGCCGTCGAGGCGGGCGATACGCCCGAGACGCTTCAGCGCCGCGTGATGGAGCAGGCCGAATGGATTCTCCTGCCCCGCGCCGCGGCCATGGCGGCTCAGAGAATAGCAGAGGAGAGGGAAGCATGAAGGTTATCGATCTGAAAACGGCCGTGTCCGCGAGCAGCTATCCGGGCCGCGGCATCATCATCGGTGCGAACGAGGACGGCCGCGCCGTCGTCGCCTATTTCATCATGGGGCGCAGTGAAAACAGCCGCAACCGCATCTTTATGCCCCACGCCGACGAGCTGCGCACCGAGGCGTTCGATCCCACGCTGATGAAGGATCCCTCGCTGATCATCTACAATCCCGTGCGCGTGCTGGGCGAGAGCACCATCGTCACCAACGGCGATCAGAGCGACACCATCTACGATCACATGGTGTCGGGCGGCAGCTTCGAGACGGCGCTGTCCACCCGCAGCTTCGAGCCGGACGCGCCCAACTACACCCCCCGCATCAGCGGCATCGTGACGATGAAGGGCAAGAGCTTTTCCTACAAGCTGAGCATTTTGAAGAGCATGGGCGGTTCGGCGGCCTCCTGCGCGCGCTATTTCTATCATTACGATATGCCGGTGAACGGTCTGGGTCACTTCATCCACACCTACAGCGGCGACGGCCATCCGCTGCCCTCCTTTGAGGGCGATCCCACGGCGGTCGCGCTCTCGGGCGACGTCGATCAGATCACGCAGACCATCTGGGAAAATCTCGATCCGGAGAACAAAATCGCGCTGTTCGTGCGCCTGATCGATCCCGAGGTTCACTCCTGGACCACCCGCATCGTCAACAAGAACAAGTAAAGGAGCGTGCGCCCCATGGCCCATGAAATCCAGCTCAAATACGGCTGCAATCCCAATCAGAAGCCGGCCCGCATTTTTATGGAGGACGGCAGCGAGCTGCCCGTCAAGGTGCTCTGCGGCCGCCCCGGCTATATCAATTTTCTGGACGCGCTCAACGGCTGGCAGCTGGTCAGCGAACTGAAGGCGGCCACGGGTCTGCCCGCCGCCGCGTCCTTTAAGCACGTCAGCCCCGCCGGCGCCGCGGTCGGCCTGCCGCTTTCCGACGTCGAGCGCAGGGCCTGCTTTGTCGAAAAGGCCAAGCTCTCGCCTCTGGCGTGCGCCTATGCCCGCGCGCGCGGCGCGGACCGCATGTCCTCCTTCGGCGACTGGGCGGCGCTGAGCGACGTGTGCGATCTGGCCACTGCCAAGCTGATCTCCCGCGAGGTGTCCGACGGCGTGATCGCCCCCGGCTACACCGACGAGGCGCTCGAGGTGCTCACGAAGAAGCGCAAGGGCGCGTATAACGTCGTCCAGATCGATCCTTCTTATGTTCCGGCGGCGCTCGAGCGCAAGCAGGTGTTCGGCGTGACCTTCGAGCAGGGCCACAACACCGTCAAGATCGACGAGAGCCTGCTGGAGAACCGCCCCACCGTCAACAAGGACATCCCCGAAAGCGCGGCGCGCGATCTCATCGTGGCGCTGATCACGCTCAAGTATACCCAGTCGAACTCGGTGTGCTATGCGGAAAACGGCATGGCCATCGGCGTGGGCGCGGGTCAGCAGAGCCGCATCCACTGCACGCGTCTGGCCGGCAACAAGGCCGATCTGTGGCATCTGCGCCAGCACCCCAAGGTTCAGGCGCTCTCATTCGTCGAGAACCTCGGCCGCCCCGAGCGCGACAACACCATCGATCTGTATCTCTCCGCCACCGAGTCCGGCGACGTGCTGGGCGACGGCGTGTGGCAGAATTTCTTCACTGTGCGTCCCGAGCCGCTGACCGAGGAGGAGAAGGCCGAGTGGCTTGCGGGCTTCTCCGGCGTGGCGCTGGGCAGCGACGCGTTCTTCCCCTTCGGCGACAACGTCGAGCGCGCGCACCGCAGCGGCGTGAGCTATATCGCTCAGCCCGGCGGCTCCATCCGCGACGATCACGTCATCGGCGTGTGCGATAAATACGGCATCGCCATGGCGTTCACCGGACTGCGCCTGTTCCATCATTAACAGATTTATAGGCGTCTTTCCCCGCAGCGTAAACGGGGGAAGGCGCTTTGACATCCTATTTTGCAAATCGCAGGAGAATGAGCTATGAACATCATGGTTGTGGGCGGCGGCGGCCGCGAGCACGCGATTATCAAAAAGCTGAAGGAAAATCCACGCGTCGAGACCATATACGCGCTGCCCGGCAACGGCGGCATCGCGCAGGACGCGGTGTGCGTCGCCATCGGTGCGAAGGATCTGGATGGCGTCTGCGCCTTTGCGGCCGGTCATAAAATCGACTATGCCGTGGTCGCGCCGGACGATCCACTGGTGCTGGGGCTGGTCGACCGGCTGGAGGCGATCGGCGTGCCCTGCTTCGGGCCGCGCAAAAATGCCGCGATCATCGAGGGCAGCAAGGCGTTTTCCAAAGCGCTCATGAAGAAATACGGCATCCCGACCGCCGCGTATGAAATTTTCACCGATATGGACGCGGCGATCGCTTACGTCCGCTCCGGCAGCGGCGCGGTCGTGGTCAAGGCCGACGGGCTGGCGCTGGGCAAGGGCGTGTTCGTCTGCGCAAATCGAGACGAGGCCGAGCAGGCCGTCCGCTCGATCATGGGCGAGCGCATATTCGGCGAGAGCGGCGCGAAGGTGGTTGTCGAGGAGTTCCTCGAAGGCCCCGAGGTGTCCGTGCTTTCGTTCACCGACGGAAACGTCGTCGTGCCGATGGTCTCCTCGATGGATCACAAGCGCGCGCTGGACGGCGACGAAGGCCCAAACACCGGCGGCATGGGCACGATCGCGCCCAATCCCTTCTATACGAAGGAGGTCGCCGAGCGCTGCATGAAGGAAATCTTCCTGCCCACCATCCGCGCCATGAAGGCCGAGGGGCGTACGTTCCGCGGCTGCCTGTATTTCGGGCTGATGATCACGAAAGACGGCCCCAAGGTCATCGAATACAACTGCCGCTTCGGCGATCCCGAGACGCAGGTGGTGCTGCCGCTGCTCAAAACAGACCTGCTCACCGTCATGCAGGCCACGACCGGCGGCACGCTGGATCGGCTGAATGTCGAGTTCGATACCGGCGCGGCCTGCTGCGTGATTCTCGCCTCGGGCGGCTATCCTACGCACTATGAAAAGGGCAAGGAGATCGTCGTGACCGACGAGGAGAAGCTCAAAGGCGCGACGGTCTATCACGCCGGCACAGCGCTGAAGGACGGCCGTCTCGTCACCAGCGGCGGCCGCGTGCTGGGCGTAACCTGCACAGCGCCCACGCTCAGGGAAGCCGTAAAGAAGGCCTACGACGCGGCCGAGGGCGTTACGTTTGAGGGCGTACACTTCCGGAAGGACATCGGCGCGCGGGCGCTGCGGGAGGTAAAATAATGGTATACAGGCTGTTTGTTGAAAAGAAGCCGGCGTTCCGTCAGGAGGGACGCGCGCTGCTCAACGATATGCGCTCGTTCCTGGGCGTGAAGGCGCTCGAGGACGTGCGCGTGATCAATCGCTACGATGTGGAGCACATTTCCGCGGACGTTATGGACAGATGCGTGGGCGCGGTGTTCTCCGAGCCGCAGGTGGACGACGTGACCACCGAGCTGGACGCGCGCGGCTACACCGTGTTCGCGACGGAATATCTGCCCGGCCAGTTCGATCAGCGCGCCGATTCGGCTGCCCAGTGCGTGCAGCTGGTCAGTCAGGGCGAAAAGCCCGCCGTGCGCACCGCCAGAATCTATCTGCTGCGCGGCGATCTGAGCGAAAGCGACCTTGCGAAGATCAGGAAGCACCTCATGAATCCGGTCGAGAGCCGCGAGGCCTCGCTCGATCCAGTCGAGACGCTCGATATGAAAACCGAGCCGCCGGTGCGTACGCCGGTCGAAGAGGGCTTTATCCACATGAACGACGAGCAGCTGGCCGAGGTGGGCAAGCGGCTCGCGCTGGCGATGGATCTCAATGACCTGCGCTGCTGCCGCGATTACTTCCTCGGCGAGAAGCGCGATCCCACGCTGACCGAGATCCGTATGCTGGACACCTACTGGTCGGATCACTGCCGCCATACGACCTTCCTCACCGCGCTGGACGACGTGACCATCGACGAGAATGACGCGCGCGCGGCCTATGAGCGCTATATCGCCGTCCGCGAGGAACTGGGGCGCGGCGAAAAGCCGGTCACGCTGATGGACATGGCGACCATCGGCGCGAAATATCTCAAAAAGATCGGCAGGCTCACCGATCTGGACGAATCCGAGGAGATCAACGCCTGCACGGTGCGCATGAAGGCCGACGTGAACGGCCATGACGAGGACTGGCTGCTGCTGTTCAAGAACGAGACGCACAACCATCCGACCGAGATCGAGCCCTTCGGCGGCGCGGCCACCTGCATCGGCGGCGCGATCCGCGATCCGCTCTCCGGCCGCGGCTACGTCTATCAGGCGATGCGCGTGACCGGCGCGGCCGACCCCACGCGCCCCGTCGAGGACACCATCCCCGGCAAGCTGCCGCAGCGCAAGCTGACCACTACCGCCGCCGCGGGCTATTCCTCCTACGGCAACCAGATCGGTCTGGCCACCGGCATTGTCGACGAAATCTATCACGACGGCTACGCGGCCAAGCGCATGGAGATCGGCGCGGTCGTGGGCGCGGCTCCGGCGGAAAACGTGCGCCGCGAGACGCCCGTACCCGGCGACATCATCGTGCTGCTGGGCGGCCGCACGGGACGCGACGGCTGCGGCGGCGCGACCGGCTCCTCAAAATCGCACAGCCGTACGTCGCTCGAAACCTGCGGCGCGGAGGTGCAGAAGGGCAACGCGCCCGAGGAGCGCAAGTTGCAGCGTCTCATGCGCGATCCGCGCGCGACGAAGCTCATCAAGCGCTGCAACGATTTCGGCGCGGGCGGCGTGTCCGTGGCCATCGGCGAGCTGGCCGAGGGGCTGGAGATCGACCTGAACGCCGTGCCCCGCAAGTACGACGGCCTGAGCGGCACAGAGCTGGCTATCTCCGAATCGCAGGAGCGCATGGCGGTCGTGCTGGCCAAGGAGGACGTTGAGGCGTTCATCGCGCTGGCCGAGGGCGAGAACCTCGAGGCCACCGTCGTGGCGCGCGTCACCGACAAAAAGCGGCTGGTGATGCGCTGGAACGGCGATGTGATCGTCGATGTGGCGCGCGTTTTCCTCGATTCCAACGGTGCGCAGCGCCATGCCCGCGCCCATGTGACCGGCGGCGAGGTCTACAAAAGGCCCGTTCCCGTCGATTTTGCCGGGGGCATGAGGGCGCTCTCCTCCGATCTGAACGTCTGCTCCAAGCGCGGCCTGTCCGAGCGGTTCGATTCGACCATCGGCGCGGCCACGGTGCTGATGCCCTTTGGCGGCAAATATCAGCTCACCCCCATACAGGCCATGGTGGCCAAGCTGCCGGTTATGGGCGGCAGGACCACCAGCTGCTCGGCGATGAGCTGGGGCTATAATCCCCTCGTGACCGAAAAGGATCCCTATCGCGGCGCGTATCTGGCTGTGATCGAGTCGATCTGCAAGCTGGCGGCCAGCGGCGCGGGCATTGAGAACGCGCATCTGACCTTCCAGGAGTATTTCGAGCGCATGGGCGCGGCGGAGAGCTGGGGCAAGCCCATGGCGGCGCTGTTGGGCGCGCTGGACGCGCAGCTGGGTCTGGGCGTGGGCGCGATCGGCGGCAAGGACTCCATGAGCGGCAGCTTTGAGAAGCTGCACGTCCCGCCGACGCTGGTGTCCTTCGCGGTGTCCACGGCGCACATCGGCGATATTATCTCGCCCGAGTTCAAGCGCGCCGGCTCCCGCGTCGTGCGCCTGAGCGCGAAGCTGAACGAGAGCGGCCTGCCGGACGCCGAGAGCGTGCGCGCGCTGTGCGAGGAGGTTACGTCGCTCATTCGCGAGGGCCGCGTGCTGTCCTGCTGGACGGCGGGCTTCGGCGGTGTGGCAGAGGGCATACTGAAGATGGCCGTGGGCAACGGCATTGGCTTTAAGTTTGACAGGGCGTTCGATCTCGAGCGCGCGTTCTCGCTGGATTACGGCAGCTTCATTCTCGAACTGGCGGATGGCGCGGATGTGGGCGAGACGATCGGCCATACGACGGAGGACGGCCGCCTGAGCATGGGCGATGCGTCCGTATCGCTCGGCGAGCTGACCGCGCTCTATGAGGGTCGTCTGGAATCGGTGTTCCCGAACAACACGGTTAAGGACGAATCTGCCGTCGAGCCGTTCACCTGGTGCGGCCATACGACGCGCCATGAGGGCAAGCCGATCGCCAAACCGCGCGTGCTGATCCCCGTATTCCCGGGCACCAACTGCGAGTATGACACCGCCGCCGCCTTCGAGCAGGCCGGTGCGATCCCGCAGATCATGGTGATCAACAACATGACCGCCGCGGGCGTTCAGCAGTCGGTCGAGCGCTTTTCAAAGCTGCTGGACGAGAGCCAGATCCTCTTCCTGCCCGGCGGCTTCTCCGGCGGCGACGAACCGGACGGCTCGGGCAAGTTCATCACGGCCTTCCTGCGCAATCCCGTGCTGGCCGAAAAGACCATGGCGCTGCTCAAGGCGCGGGACGGCCTGATCGGCGGCGTGTGCAACGGCTTCCAGGCGCTCATCAAGCTGGGGCTCGTGCCCTACGGCGAGATCCGCGACATGGACGATACCTGCCCGACGCTGACGTTCAACGTCATCGGCCGCCATCAGTCGCGTCTGGCGCGCACCCGCGTCTGCTCGAACCGCTCGCCGTGGCTGAGCTATCTGCCGGTGGGCAAGGTGACGATCACGCCCATCTCGCACGGCGAGGGCCGCTTCATTGCTTCGGACGAGCTGATCGCCCAGATGGCGAAAAACGGCCAGATCGCCACGCAGTACTGCGACGAGACCGGCGCGCCGTCGATGGACATTTCGGTCAACCCGAACGGCTCTGTGCAGGCGGTCGAGGGCATTACCTCGCCGGACGGCCGCGTGTTCGGCCGCATGGCGCACAGCGAGCGCGCGGGCGAGGGGCTGTATAAGAACGTGCCGGGCGATAACAGTCTGGCGATCTTCCGCGGCGCGGTGGATTACTTCCGATAAGATATTTTGCGAAAGCGACGGATGCGCTTATTATCCGCCGCTTTCGCGATTCTCACGGCTCTTTCATCATGACGAAAAGGCGGTATGAAAAGTATGCCAACCGATATTGAAATCGCGCAGAGCACGGCGCTCGAAAACGTTTACGACATTGCCCGCCGCGCGGGTATCGACGAGAAGTATCTCGAGCCGTACGGCCGCTATAAGGCCAAGGTCGATTTGAAGCTGCTCTCCGACAACCCCGCGCCGGACGGCAAGCTGATTCTGGTCACGGCCATGACTCCGACCCCCGCCGGCGAGGGCAAGACCACCACCACGATCGGGCTGGCCGACGGACTGCGGCGCATCGGCAAAAACGCCGTCGTGGCGCTGCGCGAGCCGTCGCTCGGGCCGGTGTTCGGCGTGAAGGGCGGCGCGGCCGGCGGCGGCTATGCGCAGGTCGTGCCCATGGAGGACATCAATCTGCACTTCACCGGCGATTTCCACGCCATCGGCGCGGCCAACAACCTGCTGGCGGCCATGATCGACAACCACATCTATCAGGGCAACGCGCTCGGCATCGATCCGCGCCGGATCACATGGCGGCGCTGCGTCGACATGAACGACCGGCAGCTGCGCTTCGTCGTGGACGGGCTTGGCGGCCGCGTCAATGGAACGCCGCGCGAGGACGGCTACGACATCACCGTGGCCTCCGAGATCATGGCGGTGCTGTGCCTGTCCAGCGGCATTGCCGATCTGAAGGCGCGGCTTTCGCGCATCGTCGTGGGCTATACCTACGACGACGAGCCGGTGACCGCCGGCCAGCTCAAGGCGGCGGGCGCGATGTGCGCGCTTTTGAAGGATGCGCTCAAGCCCAATCTCGTGCAGACGCTCGAGCACACCCCTGCACTGGTGCACGGCGGCCCGTTTGCCAACATCGCGCACGGCTGTAATTCCGTGCTTGCGACGAAAATGGCCATGAAGCTGGGCGATTACGCCGTGACCGAGGCCGGCTTCGGCGGCGATCTGGGCGCGGAGAAGTTCCTCGACATCAAGTGCCGCATGGCGGGCCTGAAGCCCTCGGCGGTCGTCGTGGTGGCGACGGTGCGCGCGCTCAAGATGCACGGCGGCCTGAAAAAGACCGAGCTGAATACCGAAAATCTCGCCGCGCTCGAGGCGGGCCTGCCGAATCTGCTGCGCCATGTGTCCAACATGACCGAGGTCTATCATCTGCCCTGCGTCGTGGCGATCAACCGCTTCCCGACCGACACGGAAGGCGAGCTCAGGCTGGTCGAGGACAAATGCCGCGCTCTGGGCGTGAACGCCGTTCTGAGCGAGGTCTGGGGCAGGGGCGGCGCGGGCGGCACGGCGCTGGCCGAGGAGGTCGTGCGACTGTGCGGGCAGGAAAATGACTTCGCCTTCTGCTATGACGACGACATGACCATCCGCCAGAAGATGAACGCCATCGTGACGCGCGTCTATCGCGGCGACGAGGTGGTGCTCACGCCCGAGGCGAAAAAGCAGGTCAAAAAGCTGACCGAGATGGGCTGCGGCGCGATGCCCGTGTGCATGGCCAAGACGCAGTACAGCTTCTCCGACGACGCGAAAAAGCTGGGCGCGCCGGAGGGCTTCAAGGTGACGGTGCGGCAGGTGAAGGTGTCCGCGGGCGCGGGCTTCATCGTGGCGCTGACCGGCGACATCATGACCATGCCCGGCCTGCCCAAGGAACCCGCCGCCGAGCGCATCGACGTGGATGAAAACGGCGTGATCAGCGGCCTGTTCTAAAGATGAAATAAAAAGCGCGCTTCGTTCAGCTCGACAATGAGCGAATGAAGCGCGTTTGTTTTATTCGTTTCAAAAAGCGCAAATGGGGGACGCCGTCTCAGCGGTATTTTTCGCGCCACTGCTTTTGCAGCGCGTCGGCCTCCATGTGGTATTCGCGGTAGTTCAGCAGATCAAATTCGCGCTTGATGCGCTCCATCGGCCAGTCGGGATCGTTCGATTCCATCCAGAAGCAGCCCTCCTCCGAATAGGGGCGGATGGTAACGCCCGCGCCCAGACGGCGGCGGATCTCGTCGAGCTGCTCAAAGTGCCGGTCCATGTGGAATACCTCGCCGGTCAGGTCGATATCCGCCATGGCCAGACCGTCCCAGCGCCCGCTTTCGGCCAGCGTGCGCGCGCCGGGGTCTATGATGCGCGCATGGCTTGTGCGCACCGTCGAGACGACGAAATATTGATTGTAGGCTGCGTAGGTGTCCAGCAGATTGCCGCCGTCGTAGGCCGCGTTCCAGACCACCAGCTGCGCGCCCTTTTTTGCCAGTTCGTTCCAGCCCTCGCGCCAGCCGATGTCGAAGCAGGTCTGCACGCCGATTTTTCCGAAGTCCGTCTCGAACACCGGGTATTCCGAGCCGGGCAGCACATGATTGACGGTCGATTCCTCATACACCGTGTGAACCTTGCGGTAGCGGCCGACCTCGCGCCCCTGCCGGTCGAGGAGCACGGCGCAGTTGTACTTGAAATCGGGGTATTTCTCGCTCGGCTCGTAATAGGAGGTGAGGATGTAGCTGCCCGTCTCCTGCGCTTTCCGGCTGAAGGCGCGCAGCATTTCCGCGCCGATTTCGCGCCAGCGGGGGTTGGATACATCGCCGCCGGTCTTGAGGAAGATTTCCGGAAAGCAGATCAGATCGGGCTTATAGCCGGCGACAGCGTCGATCTTCTCCAGCGCGACGGAGAGCATTTCCTCCTGCGTTTTGCCGCGCAGCACCTCCTCGCGCATGGCCCAGGCTGCGATTCTCGTCTTTCGACCCATGTTAAGGCGCCTCCCTGTTCATTAAGAATAAAGCATTGTTTATTCATTATACGCCGCGCGGGTCTGCGTGTCAATCGCTGAATGACAAATGCAGGATCACACTGCCGCTTCTGTCGATATGCTGAGAAAAACATGAAATAAACGTCGAAATCGCAGTTTTCACAATAATATAATGCAAATTTGCGTCCTCTGGGCAGATGGGCGATTGACAAGCGGCATAGATGGGGAGTAAAATAAAACCATTCCATATGAGAGCAAGGGGGCTTTTATTCATGTCCTATGTGGGTGACGTTCTGTCCAATGTGATTGCCAAAAATCCCGGCGAGGCCGTTTTCCATCAGGCCGTTACGGAGGTTCTGGAGACCATCGCACCGGTTATCGATTCCAATCCCGCCTATGAGAAGGCTGGCATCTTGGAGCGCCTGACCGAGCCGGATCGCGCGATTCTGTTCAAGGTGCCGTGGGTGGACGACAGCGGCAAGGTGCGCGTCAACAAGGGTTATCGCGTGCAGTTCAACAACGCCATCGGCCCCTACAAGGGTGGTCTGCGCCTGCACCCCTCCGTCAATCTGGGCGTGATCAAGTTCCTGGGCTTCGAGCAGATTTTCAAGAACAGCCTGACCGGCCTGCCCATCGGCGGCGGCAAGGGCGGCAGCGATTTCGACCCCAAGGGCAAGAGCGACCGCGAGGTCATGGCGTTCTGCCAGAGCTTCATGACCGAGCTGTATAAGTATATCGGCGCGGATATCGACGTGCCCGCCGGCGACATCGGCGTGGGCGCGCGCGAAATCGGCTATCTCTACGGCCAGTACAAGCGCATCACCGGCCTGTACGAGGGCGTGCTGACCGGCAAGGGCCTGACCTACGGCGGCTCGCTGGCCCGCAAGGAGGCCACCGGCTACGGTCTGGTCTACCTGATGAAGGAAATGCTGGCCACCAAGGGCGAGTCCTTTGAGGGCAAGCGCGTGGTCGTGTCCGGCTCCGGCAACGTGGCCATCTACGCCGCCGAGAAGGCGACGACGCTGGGCGGCAAGGTGGTCGCGATGTGCGATTCCACCGGCTGGATCTACGACGCCGAGGGTGTTGATCTGGCGGCCGTCAAGCAGCTCAAGGAGGTCGAGCGCAAGCGCCTGCGCGAGTACACCGCCTATCGTCCGAACGCCGAGTATCATGAGGACGGCGTGATCTGGGACGTGCCCTGCGACATCGCCCTGCCCTGCGCGACGCAGAACGAGCTGAACGCCGAGCACGCCGCCACGCTGATCAAGAACGGCGTGTTCGCCGTCGGCGAGGGCGCGAATATGCCCTCTACGCCCGACGCGATCCATGCCTTCCAGTCTGCGGGCGTGCTCTTCGCCCCGGCCAAGGCGGCCAACGCGGGCGGCGTGGCCACCTCCGCGCTGGAGATGAGCCAGAACAGCCTGCGCCTGAGCTGGACGTTCGACGAGGTCGACGCGCGCCTGCATCAGATCATGGTGGGCATCTTCAAGGAGACGGCCGCCGCCGCCGCGAAATACGGCCACGAGGGCGACTACGTTGCCGGCGCGAACATCGCGGGCTTCCTGAAGGTGGCCGACGCGATGCTGGCTCAGGGCGTCGTCTGATCGAGAACGCGTAAAATCACATAAAACGAACCGCCGCGGCGATCGCATAAAGCGCGATGACCGCGGCGGTGATTTTTGCGGTGGGAGGAAGATGCGTTGATCTGCTGCGCGCAGGTATTCGTACAACGATGCGCAACTTGGTGCGGGAGATAGCGCGCGTTGATCTGTCATTAGAGATGTATGGAACGCCTGAATGCACCGCAAACATCGGTAAGCTGGCGCGCGTGAGTCATGACCTTAACGGCAGGGCACGGAGGAAAACGGTTCCACGCGTTATGACCGAAAAGGCCGTTTCAGGAAGCAGGCTTGTCCATTTTCTTCTCCGCCGACGCGCGAATCTTCAGGCTCCGGCGTGACGAATGGAGCGATTTCAGCCGGCGCGGCTCATTCCTGCGGCGCGTCCCCGCCGGCGAGCAGCGTTTGCAGCAGCGCGCGGAGCGCGTCCTTGGCGTTCGGGCCGACCGCCGCGCCCACGCAGCTGGGACAGCCGCCCTCGCACGGGCATTCGTTCAGCCGATCGAGCGCCTCCTGAAAGAGCAGGCGGTCGGTTTCGTAGACGTGATCGCTCAGGCCCAGCCCACCCTCGACGCAATCGTAGAAATACAGCGTGGGGCGCTGAGTGAACGGATCACGCACATGATAGACCACGGCCACGTCGCTGGGCGCGCACATGAGGTTGAGCGGCGCGATGGCGCGCATCAGGTGGCACAGCCCGACCATCGCGTCCTGCAGCTGATCCTTCGGCCAGGCGGCTTCGATGCTCTCGGGGATCGTCCACCAGCAGGCGGTGGTCTGCATTTCCAGCTCGGGCAGCGTGACCGGCCCCCAGCCGAGGTTCTCGCGCGTGTCCAGCTTCATCTTCTTGAACATCCGCGTGATTGTGGACACCATGACCTCGCCGCGATAGCGCGTCATGGGGCCGGAGGGCTTTTCGTCGAACACGTCGAGCACCTTCATGCTGGTGGACAGATCCGCGTCGGTGTAGTAGTCGACGTTGACCGCGCGCACATAGGCCTTTTTGTCGTCGAAATCGAGCTGCTCCACCTGATACTGCTGTCCTTCATGAAGATAGATGGCGTACTGGTGCAGCAGCATCGGCACGGTGAAGCGGTCCATCTCGCCGATGACGCGGTGATGCGCGGGGTTCGATATGTCGATGATGACGAAGTTCTGATCGCATGCAGAGCGCAGCGATATGCCGGCCTGCGGGAACTCCTCCGCCATCCAGTGATAGCGGCCGGCGACGTGCATGAGCAGCCCCTGCTCGGTCAGATAGTCGAGCAGTTCGCCCGTGCTGTCCAGATCGCCGAACAGCTCGCCGTCGGCAAAGGGCAGCTCGTAGGCGGCGCATTTGACGTGATTGAGCAGGATGTACAGGTTGTCCGGATTGACCAGCGCCTGCTCGGGCGACTGGCCGAAGAAGTAGTCCGGATGCGTCATCATGTACTGATCGAGCGGGTCGCTCGTGCCGACCAGAATCAGCAGCGACTCGCTGCCGCGCCGCCCCGCGCGTCCGGCCTGCTGCCATGTGCTGGCGATGGTGCCCGGATAGCCGCAGATGATACACACGTCCAGCTGGCCGATGTCTATGCCCAGCTCCAGCGCGTTGGTCGAGACGACCGTGCTGATCTCGCCCGCGCGCAGCTGACGCTCGATTTCCCGCCGCTGCGTGGGCAGATAGCCGCCGCGATAGCCGCGCACGCGTCCGGCGTTGCCCAGGGGGTCGCGCACAGCGTCCTTGAGCCGGCGCACGAGCACCTCGACTGTCACGCGCGAGCGGGAGAATATGATCGACTGGATGTCGTTCTTGAGAAAGCCCTCGGCGATGCGGTGCGTCTCTCCGATGGCGCTCTTGCGGACGCCCAGCTGTTTGTTGACGACCGGCGGGTTGTAGAACACGATGTTGCGCTTGCCGGCGGGCGCGCCGTTGTCGTCGATCAGCCTGACGGGTCTGCCGATGATCAGCTCGGTCAGCTCGGCGGGGTTCTTGATCGTGGCCGAGCAGCAGATGAACTGAGGATGCGCGCCGTAGAACGCGCACACGCGCTTTAAGCGCCGGATGACGTTGGCCAGATTGCCGCCGAATACGCCGCGATAGGCGTGGATTTCGTCGATGACGATGTACTTGAGGTTTTCGAACAGCTTGACCCACTTGGTGTGATGGGGCAGTATGCCCGAATGGAGCATATCCGGATTGGTCACCACCACATGGCCGGCGGCGCGGATGGCGGCGCGGGCGGGCGCGGCGGTGTCGCCGTCGTAGGTGTAGCACTTGATCGGCTCGCCCAGAAGGTCTATGAGCGCGTACAGCTCGGCGGCCTGATCGGCGGAGAGCGCCTTCGTGGGGAAGAGATAGAGGGCGCGCGCGTCGGGATTTTTGAGGATCGCGTCCAGCACGGGCAGATTGTAGCACAGCGTCTTTCCGGAGGCCGTGGGCGTGACCACGACGATATCCTCGCCGTCAAGCGCCGCCGTGACCGCCTGATACTGATGGCTGTACAGCTTGTGAACGCCGCGTTTGTCCATTGCCTGAATCACGCGCGGATCGAGCGCATCGGGGAACGGCTCATAGCGCGCGGGGCGGGTGGGCACCTCCTTCCAGCAGGCGACGTTCTGCATGAAGGTTGGGTCGCTCTTGAGCACCTCTATATACTGACGAAGATTCATGACGCACCTCCGCATAAAAGCAATGATACATATATTATACACCCGCCGATTCGAACATGGCGCTAAATCCTTGCAAAGCGGCCGAATTGGGGGCGTTCAGCTTGACAATTCCGCGAAAAAGGCATAAAATGAGAACGCAAGTATGGTTTTATCAGGCCATGCGGAAGGAGTACACAGGTGAGAATACTGGGCATTGACCCCGGTCTGGGCACGCTGGGCTGGGGCGTGATCGATACAGACGGCGTAAAGCACCGCATCGTGCAGTACGGCGCGATACTGACCACGCCGGGCGAGGCGCTGCCGCAGCGGCTGCGCGCGATCTTCAAGAGCGTGACGCAGCTCATGGAGACGTTTCAGCCCGACGAGGTGGCCTTTGAGGAGCTGTTCTTTTCAAAGAACATCACGACCGGCATGGCGGTGAGCGCGGCGCGCGGCGTGGCGCTGGTGGCCGTGGCGGAAAAGACCGACAATCTCTTTGAATACACGCCCATGCAGATCAAGCAGGCAATCACCGGCTACGGCAAGGCGGACAAGCACCAGATCCAGACCATGGTGCGCATGATGCTCTCGCTCGGCGAGATTCCGCGGCCGGACGACGCGGCCGACGCGCTGGCCGTGGCCATCACCCACGCCAACAGCATGCGCGCGGGGCAGATGTTCAAGATTAAATAGCAAAACAATCAAGTGAGGAGACGCTATGTACGCGCATATTAACGGCATCGTGGCCGACAAGGCCGAAAACACGCTGGTCATCGACTGCGGCGGCGTGGGCTATCTCATGACGGTCAGCGGCGCGACGCTTGCGCTGGCTCCGGCCGTGGGCGAGAAGATGAAGTGCTTTACGCATCTGAGCGTGCGCGAGGGGGCGATTGAGCTGTTCGGCTTCGCCACGCGCGAGGAAAGAACCATGTTCCTCAAGCTGACCGCAGTGAGCGGCGTGGGCGCGAAATCGGCGATCGGGATCCTCTCGGCGCTCAGCGTGCGCGATCTGTCGCTGGCCATCGTCACCGGCGACGCGGCCGCGCTGGCCCGTGCGCCCGGCGTGGGCAAAAAGACGGCGCAGCGGCTCATTCTCGAATTGCGGGACAAGGTGGACAACGACGAACTGGTGGGCGCGGGCGCGGCGGTTGTGCCGCAATCGCGCGCGCAGGGGCCGGACGCGACGGGCGAGGCCATTGAGGCGCTCATGGCGCTGGGCTATCAGTCGAGCGAGGCGGCGAAGGCCGTGTCGTCGCTCTCCCCGCTGCCGGACACGGCGGACGAGATCATCCGTCAGGCGCTCAAGAGGATGCTGTGAGCGGCCTGCGAGCAAATCGATAAAAAGCGCGGGGGTCTGCGCCCGCTCTTTTCGGGCGCGGCGGCAAGTTGATCCCCCTTAAAGCAATCATTTTACGCGATCGACCGGACGGCGACGCGCCGTCGAAAGGATTGACATCATGGAAGACGAACGCCTGATTTCCACAAGCCTGCGCAGCGAGGACGAGGCGGAGGGCACGCTCAGGCCGCATTCGCTGGCCGAGTATTTCGGGCAGCAGAAGATCAAGGACAGCCTGACGATCTATATGCAGGCGGCGCTGACCCGCCATGAGCCGCTCGACCACATTCTGCTCTACGGCCCGCCCGGGCTGGGCAAGACCACGCTGGCCGGCATCATCGCCGCAGAGATGGGACACAACATCCGCATCACCTCCGGCCCGGCCATCGAGCGCCCCGGCGATCTGGCCAGCATACTGACCAACCTCAACGAGGGCGACGTGCTGTTCATCGACGAGATTCACCGCCTGTCGCACTCGGTCGAGGAGGTGCTCTATCCGGCGATGGAGGACTACGCGCTGGACATCATGATCGGCAAAGGCCCTTCGGCGCGCTCAATTCGGCTCGATCTGCCCAAGTTTACGCTCATCGCGGCCACGACGCGCGCGGGTATGCTGACCTCGCCGCTGCGCGACCGCTTCGGCATCAGCTTCCGGCTGGAGCTTTATACGCCGGAGGAGCTGGCCGTCATCATCACGCGCTCGGCCAAGATCATGAAGATCGACTGCGACCATGACGGCGCGCTGGAGATCGCCTCCCGCTCGCGCGGCACGCCCCGCATCGCCAACCGGCTGGTCAAGCGCGTGCGCGACTATGCGCAGGTCAAGGGCAGCGGCCGCATCGACGCGGACATCGCGCGCGAGGCGCTGGATATGCAGGAGATCGATGTGCTCGGCCTTGACCGCACCGACCGCGCCATGCTGGAGACGATGATCAGGAAGTTCGGCGGCGGGCCGGTGGGGCTGGACACGCTGGCGGCGATCACCGGCGAGGACGGCAGCACGATCGAGGATGTTTACGAGCCGTATCTGCTGCAGCTGGGCTTCATCATGCGCACGCCGCGCGGCCGCGTCGCCACGCCGCCGGCCTACGAGCATCTGGGGCTGACCGCGCCCCTGCCGCCCGTGGACGGCGCGCAGATCAAGCTGGATATTTGAAGATTCGCTCCGTTCGATACCTTCGGACGGGGCGTTTTTTCGTTGACGCGGCGGGGGGGAATGTGCTATACTGAAGCCGCGAAACGGTTATGAACGAATAGGGAGGGATTTTCGATATGAAGGAGCTTCCCCGCGTCGAAAAAACGGACGGCCGCTGGCAGCTGACCGTGGACGGCCGTCCCATGCTGCTCTTCTCCGGCGAGATTCACAATTCCAGCGCCTCGAGCGCGGCGTATATGGACGAATGCGTCTGGCCGTATCTGCGGCCGCTCCACATGAACGCCGTCATCGCGCCGGTCTACTGGCAGCTGCTCGAGCCGCGCGAGGGCGAATTCGACTTTGAGCTGATCGACGCGCTGATTGATCAGGCGCGCCGCGAGCAGATGCGGCTGGTGCTTTTGTGGTTCGGGCTGTGGAAGAACGGCGAGTCGACCTATGCGCCCGACTGGGTGAAGCGCGATCAGGCGCGCTTTTTCTGGGCGCGGGACAGCTATGGAAGGCCGATCTACACCATATCGCCCTTCTGCGAGGCGGCGATCGAGGCCGACGCGCGCGCCTTCGCCCGACTGATGCGCCATATCCGAGAGCAGGATCAGGACGAACAGACCGTGATCATGATCCAGCTCGAAAACGAAATCGGCACGCTGGGCATTGAGCGCGATTTCTCCGACGCGGCGCAGCGCGCGTTTGAGGGGGCTGTGCCCGCCGTCATGCCGAACGCGCATGGCACCTGGGCGGAATCCTACGGCGAGGAAGCGCCGACCTATCTGATGGAATACGCCTATGCGGCGGCGGTCGAGCGCATCGCCCGCGCGGGACAGGCCGAATACGCGCTGCCCATGTACGTCAACGCCTGGCTGGAGCAGTTCCCGTGGCGGCCGGGCGCGTGGCCGTGCGGCTGTCCGGTGGCGCGGTTTATCCCCGTGTGGCAGGCGTGCGCGCCGTCGGTCGCCTTCAGTGCGCCCGATATTTACGTCACCGACTTCGCGGGCGTGTGCGAGGACTACACGGCGCACGACAACCCGCTCTTCATTCCCGAGCACCGGCAGGATCTGCGGCACATGAGCGACGTGCTCTACGCTTACGGAAAGGGCGCGCTGTGCTTTGCGCCGTTCGGGCTGGAGGACTTCTTCACGCCGCTGAGCGAGAACACGCCGCTGGACAACCGCGCGCAGATACTTGCCAATCGCAAAACGGCCTGCCCCGAGAGCGGCGCGTATCTGGCCGGCGCGTATAAGCTCATGGCCGGAATAGAGCCGCTGCTGCACAGGGCGCTGCGCGAGGGGCGCGTCTATCCGTTCATCCGCCGCACGGAGCACGAGCCGGGCTGCGAGCTGAAGATGGGCGAATACCGCCTGCGCCTGAACTTCAAGGACGCGGAAGGGCCGCGGTCGGCGGGCTTTGTCATCGACAATGGCGGCGGGGATTTCTTCATCGTCGGCAGCAATGTGAACGGCGCGTTCTTCGGGCGATATGACGATCCCCGGCCGGTGCGCGCGCTGGTGATCGAGGAGGGCGCGTTTGAAAACGGCGTCTGGCAGCGCGGCCGCCTGCTCAACGGCGACGAGGCCGGGCTGTATCTGAGCGCCATGCCGGAAGCCATCCATGTCCGGCTGTTTTATCAGATGTGAACTGGAAAACGAAATCAGGAGCAAAATTCAGAAGCGAAAGCGAGGATATCGACTGTGAGCTTTGACATTGCCAGAGGCGTTTTTCCGACGATGATCACGCCGTTTACCGATGATCACCGCATCGATTACGACGCGGTGGATGCGCTGATCGAATACTATGCGCGCTGCGGCTGCGCGGGGATATTCGCCGACTGCCAGTCCAGCGAGATGTTCTATCTCTCCGAGGCGGAAAAGCGGAAGCTGACCCGCCATGTCGTGGACGCGTCGAAGGGACGGATGCAGATCGTCGCCTCGGGCCACACCGCCGACGATCCCGACGAGCAGGTGCGCCAGCTCGCGGATGCAGCCGAGGCCGGCGCGGCGGCTTCCGTGATCGTGCTCAACCGCACGGCCGATCAGGACGACGGCGAGAGCATCGCGCGGCGCAATATCGAGCGGATCCTCACGGCGCTGCCGGACGTGACGTTCGGCGTGTACGAGTGCCCGCATCCCTACAAGCGGCTGGCCTCCTGCGAGCTTCTGCGCTTCATGGCCGAGACGGGGCGCATCGTGTTTTTGAAGGACACCTGCTGCGATATCAAGACCATCGAGCGCCGCGTTGAGGCCGTCAGGGGCACGCCGCTGGTCATATACAACGCCAATACGGCCACGCTGCTCGATTCTCTGCGGCTGGGGCTGGAGGGCTATTCCGGCATCATGGCCAACTTCCACGCCGATTTGTATGTGGAGCTGTTCAGGATGCACCGTGAGAATGATCCGCGCGCCGAGCTGCTTCAGGCCTTCCTGACCGCCGCCGCGCTGATCGAGCGCCAGCTCTATCCGGTCAACGCGAAGTATCACCTGCGATATAACGGCATACGCTCTACGCTGGTGACGCGCTCGAAGGATGACGCGCTGTGGAACGACACCTTCGCTGCCGAGGTCGATCAGCTGCATCGGCTCGAGGACTATGCCCGCGCGCAGCTGGGGCTTGAAAAGCGCTGAACGCCGTAAAACGCAGCGCGCCGAGGATCATTGCGATCCCCGGCGCGCTGTTTTGTGCAGATGGCAGCAGGTCGGCGTATCCTGCATCTCAGGTTCCTCTCTGCGGAGGAGCGATGGGAGCCGTTTCCATCCTTGCAATCTGTTGCTATTATAATCCATTGGTTCGTGAAAAGCAAGGCCTTCAATGAGCGGTTATTCTGAGCGGCGCGCTGGGCTGTACCAGCGCTTGGGCAGACGGAAAGCTCCGTCCGGCGCTGATCATAAAGGGCAGGCCTTTCAGAAAGTACCTATTCCGAATCGGCACGCTGCGCCTTGCCGTCACCCGGGTATACGGAAAGACCCGTCCGGCTCTGATTTATGGCCGGACGGGTCGGGCTGTATAGAGATGCTATCAACGCGCTCAATCGTCCAGACTCGAAGCGCCCCCAAGCGCTGAAGAGTCGGGTTGCACGCGCGAAGCGGTGTGAATCCGGCTCAGCCGGCGGGTTGCACGCGCGAAACGAAGAGGAACCTGCACTGCGGTTGCGCGAAGCGGAGTGGTTGTCGGCTCAGCCGGTGATTAACATGGCGTCGCCGAAGGAGAAGAAACGGTAGCGCTCGCGGACGGCGGTTTCGTAGACGCTGAGCGTGCGCTCGCGGCCCATCAGTGCGGAGACCAGCATGATCAGCGTCGAGCCAGGCAGATGGAAGTTGGTGATCAGCGCGTCTACCATCTTGTATTCATAGCCGGGCTTTATGAAGATGCTCGTCCAGCCGCAGCCCGCCACCACCTCGCCGGAAGCGATCGCCGCCGATTCCAGCGTGCGCACGCTCGTCGTGCCCACCGCCACAATGCGGCCGCCGCGCCTGCGCGTCTCGTTGATGCGGCGTGCGGACTCCTCGCTGATCTCGTAATACTCCGTGTGCATGACGTGATCCTCGATGTCCTCCGACTTGACCGGCCGGAACGTGCCCAGACCGACGTGCAGCAGCACCGGAATGACGTCGATCTCCTTCGCCCTGATGCGCGCCAGCAGCTCGGGCGTGAAGTGCAGCCCGGCTGTCGGCGCGGCAGCCGAGCCGTCCTGTTTGGCGTAGACCGTCTGATAGCGGTCGCGATCCTCCAGCTTTTCGTGAATGTAGGGGGGCAGCGGCATCTCGCCCAGCTCGTCCAGCACCGCCTCGAACGTGCCCTCGCACTCGAAATCGACGATGCGGCCGCCCGCGTCCGTGTCGCCCGCGATGACCGCCTTCAGCTTGCCGCCGCCGAAGGTCACCGTTGCGCCCGCGCGCAGTTTCTTGCCGGGGCGCACCAGCGTTTCCCACTTCTTGGGGCCGAGCTGCTTGAGCAGCAGAATTTCGCACGCGCCGCCGCCCGCGCGCTCGCCGATCAGACGCGCCGGAATGACGCGCGTCTCGTTGATGATCAGCGAATCGCCGGGATTGAGATAGTCGATCACGTCGTAAAAATGTTTGTGCTCGATTGCGCCCGTGTTTTTGTCGACCACCATCAGGCGGCTGTGGTCGCGCGGCTCGACCGGCGTCTGGGCGATCAGCTCCTCGGGCAGATCATACATGAAATCGGACGTTTTCATATCGCTTCATCCTTTCGATGGTTGCTGTTTACAGGACGATGTCGCCGGGACGATAGCCTTCCGGCAGCGGCTCCTCCGTCACGAAGGGCAGGGACGGATCCTCCAGCGCGGGGAAAAACGCCTCGAAGGGGTAGCGCTCGAACTCACAGGCATAGCTGCTCTGGCCGAACCAGCCGCCCTCTTTGGCCTTGAGGTTGATGTCGCGGGCGAACTTCGTGGCGTTCGAGCAGTCGTGAACCACGCAGGGCCAATGCTCCTCGGCGGCGATGCGCATGAAATCGAGCGTCAGATCGCGGCTGAAGATCGGGGAGATGTAGCCGTGGCGGGAGATGTACATCGGCTCCCCCTCGTAATTGGCGATGTTGTTGGGATTGAGGTGCAGCTCGGCGCAGTTGATGAACTCCACGCCTGTGTCCAGAATCGCCTGCTTCTTTTCGGCGAACTGGGCAAAGAAATCGGGGGTCATGGGCGTTTCAATGCCGACGTGGGGAATGTACTTCTTCGCCGTGGCCATGGCCGCGATCACCTTATCCGCACAGTTGCTTGCGCCGAGATTGAAGCGCAGCTCATCCAGCCCCGCCTCGCCCAGCGCGCGCAGATTATCTTCTGTGGCAAGGGTACCGTTGGTGTACATATGCTGATAAACGCCCGCGCGGCGGAACGTTTTGATGATGCCGTAGTACTTTTCAATCTCCATGAACGGCTCGAGATAGACGTAGGACACGCCGCTGGGCTTGTCGTAGATCGAGAGCAGAAGCTCTACGTCGCGCTCGCGGTATTTGCTGCCGCCGATCTCCCACATATCCTCGCCGATGGGCGGCTGGCAGTCCAGCTCGCCGTAATTGTAGCAGAAGGGACACTGGAGATTGCAGCGGTTGGTCTTGCGGATGGCGTTCAGGCCGCGTCCGGTGAGACAGGAGCGGCACCCGCGCGAAAATTTGTCGCTGCTGCCGACATAGAGCGTGCGGCCGGCGAGCGACTTGAGATTCGGAATGGCGGCCAGCTTTTCGGCCCGTCGCGCCTCAACCGCGTCCTCCAGCTGCGCGAACACCGCGTAGACGATCTCCATCTGGCGGGGCATGATTTCCTCGTCCTCGGGCAGCGCGGCGAAGAATGAGAACCACATCAGAGCGTCCTGCTTGGATATTTTCAAATTGAATCCTCCTCAAAAGGCTGTGTTCATATCATATGGCATCATTATATCATGGCTGTGTGAAGAGTCGGTTACTGAGTACGCCCTTGCGCGGCTTTTTTGTCATGCGGGGGCGAAAAGGCGCATTTCCTGATAGGACAGGAGAGGGGGCGGCGCCATGCGCGCAGCGTACGACAGGGAGGCGGCGGTCGCCTATGCGCGCCGGTGGGCGCTCGGCCGCAATCCGCGATTCGGCGATTTCTCGGCATTGGGCGGCGACTGCGCCAATTTCGCGTCGCAGTGCCTGTGGGCGGGCTGGGGCGATATGGCGGCGGGGTGGTACTACCGCTCTATGGGCGAGCGAACGCCCTCGTGGAGCGGCGTGCGCTTCCTGCGCGAATGGCTGCTGCTGGACGGGCGCGCTCAGCTCTGCCGCGCGGACGAGGCGGAGGCGGGCGATCTCGTGTTTCTCTGGAACGGCGCGAGATGGTATCATGTGGTGGTGCTGCTCACGCCGGGCGATGGCGCGACCGCCGCGGCGCACACGCGCGACGCGCTCGACAGGCCGCTGGGCGACTGGACGGCCGTGCGGGAATATGTGCATATCTTTTGAAGGGAACGCCCAAAATTCACGCGCGGCTGTCACGGTGGGCGCGATGATACAGCAGCTTCAGCGCTTTGGGTTGCGCCGCGGCCGAAAAGTGTGCTACAATCGGAGTGGGACATTTGCTGAGAATAAGGAGCTTTTTCATATGACCGATTACAACAGACTGCTGCGCGATGAGCCGCTGTTCTGGTCGCGGCTGGGGTTCTGCTATGACCCGCCGATTAAGGACGCGGCGGGGCGGCCGCTCATCATGTACGCCGATCAGAGCCGGTTCGTGCGCTATCACAGGCAGTTTGCGGACGCGGGCGTAAAAATTCACACGTCGATTCTCCACGCCGGCTGGATGGGCGAGGACGAATACGACTATTCGCTGACCGACCGCATACTGGACGAATTTTTCGCGGCCAATCCCGACTGCTTCTATATGCCGCGCGTCAAACTGAACGTGCCGCCCCTGTGGTGCCGCGCGCATCCGGAGGACACGTTCGTCTACTGGGAGGGCGCGCCGCATCGCACGGCGGCGGAAATCGCCCAGATGGCCGGCGGGCCGCGACAGGACTGGCTCGGCTATGAAGCGGAGCACGGCTATCAGATCGCCGACGCGGATTTCGTCGATCCGCGCCCCAACGTGAATTCGCTGATCGCGCTCCAGTCGGTTTCGTCCGAATGCTGGAAGCGGGATGCGGGCGAAGCGCTCGCGCGGCTGATCGATCACATCGAGAGCGGGCCTTACGCCGAGAGGATCGTGGGCTATCACGTCGGCTTCGGGCCGTGCGCCGAGGTCATGCAGTGGGGGCGCGCCTGCGGCCATTACGGCGATTACGGCCTTGTTCAGCTCAGGAATTTCTTTCGCTGGGCGGAGGACAGGTACGGCTCGCGGGCGGGCGTGTGCGCGGCATGGGGGCTGGAAAACATCGACGAAAACACCTGCTTCCTGCCCTCGCCCGAGGTGCGCTATGCGCAGAATGATACGCTGGACGGGCTGATGCGCGTGGGGAAAACGCTGTGCGTTGACTACGACCGCTTCGTTTCGGACGCGGTGGTGGACGCGGCGGCGCATTTCGGGCGCATCGTCAAGGAAAAGACCGGCAAGGCGTACGGCACATTTTATGGCTATATGAACTTCTGCGAGAACGCGCAGTACGCCGGACATCTGGCGATCGACCGGCTGCTGGACAGCCCGTACGTCGATTTTCTGGCCGCGCCCAAGTCGTACTATCGCACCAATGAGAACAATCCCGGCGGAGAGATGATTCCGGCGCAGTCGGTCAATCTGAAAAAGCTGTGGCTGGACGAGCTGGATAACCGCACCTTCCTCGCGGGCGACGGCAACGGGCGCGTTGATAATGTCGAGGATACCTGCGGCGTGTTCTGGCGCGAGTTCGCCAAGAACCTTTCGCACAATTCGGGCTTCTGGTGGATGGATCTGGGCGGCGGCTGGTTCGATCATCCCGCGCTGATGGCGCAGGTAAAGCGCATGGCGCGCGCCAAGCGGCTGATCGAAAAGCAGCCCTATGAGAGCGCCGCCGACGTACTGGTGCTCATGGGCGAGGAGGGCATGCTGCGCGCGGGCGTGAGCACGAGCCTGACCAACAGATGTTCGCGCGATTTTCTCGCCGAGCTGGCCATGTCGGGCGTACTGTTTGACAGTTATCGCCTGTCCGACATTCACGCGATCGACACGTCGAGCTATCGTCTGGTGATCTTCGCGCACACGCTGGCGATCGGCGGCGACGTGCCCGACTGGGCGCGCTCGCTTGAAGCGAGGGGCGCAACGCTCATGTTCAACTACGCCGCAGGCTATTATACCGGCGATCGGGCGGGGCTGGACAACGTGCGCGCGTTCACCGGCTTTTCCTGCGCACAGGACGGCCTGTCTGCGGACGGCGGCTGCCCGACGCTTTTTATAACCGATGCAGACGCGGAGATACTCGCCGAGGAAAACGGCCGCGCAAAGCTCGTCCGACGGGGAAGGCGCGTGATGAATTGCCTGAGCCGCATAACGCGCTGTCAGATGCGCGAAATCGCGGAAAAGGCGAACTGCCGCCTGATCGGCGAGGCCGGCGCGGTCTATTACGGCGACGCGCGCTTCACCGGCGTGTTCTTCAGCGGCAAAAACGCGATTCATCTGCCGGAGAAGGCCGACTGGCGCGATCTGGCGAGCGGCGCGCTCTATGCCGATACCGACTGCGTGCGGACGGACGGCGCGAAGGCGCTGCTGCTCGTTCGGGAGCGGAAGGATTGAGAGATTTCCGTCGATGGGGGCTTGTTAAGACCCGAGAAATGTGTTACAATAAAATAAAGAGCTTTTTTTCGGGAGGACAAATGCAATGCTCAAAAAATGGACGACTCTCGCGGCGCTGGTTCTGGCGATGGCGCTATTTCTGACCGGCTGCGTTCAGGGCGGCGATACCGTCGATCCGAACGCCGAACCCACGGCCACGCTGGCTCCGATGACCGAGCCGATGTACACCGACCGCGAGGCGCTGTATCAGTACTATAACGCCGTGACGTTCGACGAGACGCTGGACAGCCTGACGGAAAAGTACGGCGAGCCGGTTAAGGAAGAGGGCGAATCGGGCGACAGCTACAGTTGGGTGATGGAGGACGGCTACGGCTTTGCCGCGGCGTTCTTCGACAGCGGCCGGCTGCGCGCCAAGGTGCTCTACTACAAGGATCTGCGCCAGCTTGGCGAGATCTCGAACGCCACGAACATCGATCAGTTTTCCGCGCTGAACAAGAACTACACCTACGCCATGACCTGCGGCGCGCTGGGCGGCCGCGCGATGGAGCTGGCTCAGATCGCGCAGGATACCAGCGACAATCCGGAGATCAAGCGCCTTTACGTCTGGGCGACCCCCAAGGGCGACGTCGTGCAGGTGCTCTTCAGCGGCGATGAAAAGCTGGAATCGGTCAGCTATACGCTCGCCGAGGGCGAATAAGCGCCCGTAATCGCATAAGAAACGCGCTTCGTTCGGAGACTTTCCGAGCAAAGCGCGTTTTTCACATATCAAGATTTGGCAGGCCGTGTCAGCCGTTTTTCCGCGCGCGGCGGCTGTGCAGCGCGTACAGCCCCCAGGAGAGCGTCTCCGCGCCGCCCAGCATGACCAGCGCCCAGAGAATGGACACGGGCACGCTCTGGGCGTACACGCGCAGGAACGGATAGGGGCCGTCCACAACGCGCGCGATGTTGAGCGCGGTCAGCACGGCGGCGTAGAGGAACGTGAGCACGGCGGGCAGGAGCGCGTCGACGCGGCGCAGCGTAGGCCTTTTCTCGAAGAGCATGAAGCCGAAGAACGCCGCGAGCGGGCAGAGCAGATGATGATACAGCATCGTGCCCTCGAAGAGCATCAGGCCGTATGCGCCGCCGCTCATGGGCGCGAGCACCAGCACGACCACGAGAAACGTGATCGACAGGCAGCATACGGCGGCATACTTGAGCCGCTGCGCCCAGACGGGAATAGCCGCGCCCGTCCTCAGCGCGCGCAGCTGGAACGCGGCGAGCAGCGCGCAGGCGGCGAGGGCGAGGAGGTTGCTGTCCTGCGTGTAATATTGGAACATCCAGACGCCCAGCTGCCGCCAGCTCATAACCGCGCCGGCGATCTCCAGCGCGACCATGACCAGATTGAGCATAAGCGCCGCGCGCAGGGCTGATTTTTCGGCCATGAAATATCCCTCCTGTGATGAATGGGCGGCGGAATGCGCCTTGAAGCGGCTGGGGTTACGCTTAAAAACGCAGCGCCGCAAGCCCCTGCGCTCAAGCGGTGACGCAAGGCGGCTGACTTTGCGCATTCCCCTCGCAATGCGCGCTAGTTCATCGCCACATCGTGCAGCCGCTCGGCGAAGAGTGCTTCGGCGCGGGTTATCACCGCGTGCGCGTCCGCGCTGTCCGGACTCTTGAGCAGCTCGCGCGCTGCATCGTGCGTCTCCTTGAGCAGCGCCGTGTCGCTCAGCGCCGCGCCTGCGCCCAGCGACATCACGCCCGACTGGCGCTGGCCGAGCAGCTCGCCGGGGCCGCGCAGCTCCATGTCCTTCTGCGCGATTTCAAAGCCGTCGTTTGTGCGCGTGAGCAGCCGCAGCCGCTCGTTCGGCTCGGCCATGAGGAAGCAGTAGGACGTCGCCGCGCCGCGTCCCACGCGCCCGCGCAGCTGATGAAGCTGGGCCAGCCCGAAGCGCTCGGCGTTCTCGATCACCATGACGCTGGCGTTGGGCACGTTCACACCCACCTCGATGACCGTCGTGGACACCAGCACGTCGATCTGTCCGGCGTGGAAGGCGTTGAGCGTTTCCTCCTTGTCGGCGGGCTTCATGCGGCCGTGTACCAGCGCCACGCGCAGATCAGGCAGGTATTTCGTGCACAGCTCCTCATAGATGACTTCGGCGGGCTTTGCGTCCACCGCTTCGCTCTCCTCAATCAGCGGGCAGACGACATAGATCTGCCGCCCCGCCTGCACCTGCGCGCGCAGAAAGCCGTACATATCGCTGCGCTTTTTCTCGGGCACGATGCGCGTCTGCACCGGCGTGCGGCCGGGGGGCAGCTCGTCGACGACCGATATGTCCAGATCGCCGTAGAGGATCAGCGACAGCGTGCGCGGAATGGGCGTGGCCGACATGACCAGCACGTTGGGCGAGGAGCCTTTTTCCGAGAAGAGCGTGCGCTGACGAACGCCGAAGCGATGCTGCTCGTCGGTAATGACCAGCCCGAGATGATTGTAGGTCACGCTCTCGGTGATCAGCGCGTGCGTGCCGATGACCGCCTGCCATTCGCCCGATGCGATGGCCTCGTGCGCCAGCCGCTTATTTTTCGGCGTGAGCGAGCCGGTCAGCAGGCCGCAGCGGATACCCAGCGGCTCGAGCAGCTTCTGCGCCGATTCATAGTGCTGCGCGGCGAGAATCTCCGTCGGGGCCATCAGCGCGCACTGCCAGCCGCCCCTGACCGCGGCGTACATCGCGGCGAAGGCGATGGCCGTCTTGCCGCTGCCCACGTCGCCCTGAACCAGCCGCGCCATGGGGAAGGGCGCGCGCATATCGGCGAGCACTTCGTGAAGCACGCGTCTCTGCGCGTTTGTCGGCGCAAAGGGCAGCGTTTTCCAGTATTCGTCCGCGCGCGCGTCGGGGCAGTCGATCATCACGCCCTCGCGCTTTGTGCCGCGCATCAGCCACAGGCCGACCTGAAAGAAGAGCAGCTCCTCGAACGCCAGACGGCGGCGGGCGGCGGCGAGCGCGTCGTGATTGAGCGGACAGTGGGCGTTGCGCAGGGCGTAGTTGCGCTCGCACAGGCCGTAGCGGCGGCGCAGCGTCTCGGGCAGCGTCTCCTCGTACTGGCCGTCCTGAGCGTCCAGCGCGGCGAGGATGGTCTGCTGAAGCACACGCGGCGTGATGCCCGCCAGCGGCTTGTAGACCGGTTTTAAGCCCTCGCCGGTTTCAAAAGCGGGACAGACCAGCTGAAGTTCGCCGAAACGCGCCTCAACCTTGCCATAGAGCAGAAATTCGCGCCCGGGCACGAGCGTCTCCCTCAGCCATGGCTGATTGTACCACACCGCGCTCATCGTGTCGGAATCGTCGCTCACGCGCGTCTTGATCACCAGCAGCTTGCCCGCGCGATGCACCGCCGCGCCGCCAGTCACGCGTACGCGCACCGCCGCTTCATCGCCGGCGCACAGCTCGCCCAGCGGCCGAACATGGCTCAGATCGCGGTATTCGCGCGGCAGATAGGCGAGAAGCGCAGAGACCGTATCAATGCCGGCCTCATGCAGCGCCTTGAGACGCGCAGGGCCGACGCCCTTAATATCGGAAAGACGGAGTTCGCTCATGGCCGGTGGCCTCCTTTTTTTGCGTGATGCGTTCGGGGTGCGCGCGTTTGGAGGATTCGTAAAGCGGCGTTTTTTTCCGTGCCCAGCTCTGAAAAAGCCCGATAGGAGTCAGAGCTTCCAATTACTGTGCTTGCGAAGTTCCCAGCGGGAAGCGCTTTCGTTCGAACTCAGGAGCTTCAAGCGCCGCGAAGAAATCCGTTGGAGCGCGCCGCGTTTCGATTTTCGGACGCGCATCGGAATAATTTGAAGCGCCCCCCCGCGCGGCGGGATTGAAAAAGGAGAGGCCAAAGCAGCCTCTCCGCGTATGAATCCAGCGCAATCGGCGCGCCTTGTTATTCGACTGAGATGATGTAGTAGTACAGCGGCTGATCGCCCTCGTAGAGCGTTACGTCGCAGTCCTCATAGAGCGATTGCAGCTCGTCCTTGAGCGCTTCGGCCGATTCTTTGCTGGTCTCCTGACCGTAGAATATGGTGATCAGCTCGGAGTCGTCGCTTACCATGTCCTTGAGCGACTCCTTGGCGACCTCCTCGATCGAGTGGCCGACGCAGCTGATCTTGTTGTCGATCAGGCCCATGATGTCGCCCTCGTGGATGTCGTGGCCGTCGAAGTTGGTATCGCGCACGGCGTAGGTGATGGAGGCGGTGTGAACGTGCATGGCCGCTTCCTTCATGGCTTCAAAGTTTTCCTCGCCGCTCGCGTCGGGCACGAAGGCCACCGCAGCGGAAATGCCCATGGGCACGGACTTGGTCGGCACGACGTAGACCTTTTTCTCGGTCAGCTCGGCCGCCTGCTGCGCCGCCAGAATGATGTTCGAGTTGTTGGGCAGCACGAACACCTCATCGGCGTGCGTTTCGTCGATGGCGTCGGCCAGATCCTTAATGGTGGGGTTCATGGTCTGTCCGCCGTCGACCACCTTGTCGACGCCCAGATCGTGGAAGATGCTGGAAATGCCCTCGCCCAGCGCCACGGCCACCATGCCGAAGGGCTTGCCGGGTACGGCCGCCTTCGCTTCTTCCTCGGCCTTCTGCTTGGCCTGACGCTCGCGGAACTCCTCAAGCATGTTGTCGATCTTGATGGAATCCAGCTCGCCCAGTTCGAGCGCCATTTGTAGCGCCTTGCCGGGATCGTTGGTGTGAACGTGAACCTTGACGACCTCCAGATCGCCGATGACGATCACGCAGTCGCCGATGCGTTCCAGACGCTTGCGCAGGCGGGCCACCTCGCTGTCCTTCATGTCGGGACGGGGATGCGAGACGATGAACTCGGTGCAGTAGGCGTAGGTGATTTCGGTGAGATGATCGTGGTCGTCCACATATTCGCCGGGCAGCGGCTTGGGCGCGACGGCCTCGGCCGTGGCGGTATCCTCGACCGGCTCGCCCACCAGCGCGGCGCGGAAGCCGGTGAAGAACACCATGAGGCCCTTGCCGCCGGAATCGACCACGCCGGCCTGCTTGAGCACGGGCAGCATCTCGGGCGTGCGGCGCAGGATCGCGTCGCCGCGCTCGACCACGACGTTCATCAGCTCGATCAGATCGTCGGTTTTGGCCGCCGCCTGCTCGACCTCCTCGGCGATGACGCGGATGACGGTCAGGATCGTGCCCTCCTTGGGCTTCATGACGGCCTTGTAGGCGGTGTCCGCGCCCAGGCGCATGGCTTTGGCGAAGAGCGGCGCGTCCATGATGTCGCTGCCCTCGAGCGCCTTGGCGATGCCGCGCAGGATCTGGCTCAGGATAACGCCGGAGTTGCCGCGCGCGCCCTTGAGCGCGCCCTTGGCCACGGTGCTGGCCACGTCGCCGGCGCCGCTGAAGGAGCGGCTGCCCAGCTCGCGGGCGGCGGAGAGTATGGTCTGAGACATATTGGTGCCCGTGTCGCCGTCCGGGACGGGGAACACGTTGAGGGCGTCGACGGCCTGCCGGTTTTTGTCCAGGAGAGCCGCGCCCGAGAGAAACATTTCCTTGAGCGTCAGACCGTCCACTGTTGTGATAGGCAAATTACATTCCTCCATTCAGACGATCTGCGCCCTCAGACGCGGATGTCTTCGACCGAAACAGTGACCTTGTCGACCTTGATGCCGGTCAGATGCTCGATTTTGTATTTGACGGTGTCGATGATATTGGCGGCGACGGCGCTGATCGAAATGCCGTATTCGACGATGATGAACAGATCGACGTTTACGGAATCGGCAGCCGGCCGGATGCGTACGCCGCGGCCCAGATTTTCGCGGCCGAGAAGCTGGACAAGCCCGTCGGTCGTTCGCTTGGCCGCCATGCCGACGATGCCGTAGCACTCGAGGGCGGAATAGCCGGCGACCTTCAGCAGAACGTCCTCATTGACGGTGACGGTGCCCAGTTCAGTGGTAAATTTGCAGTCCATAAGCGAAACCTCCAATCGAGGATATGTCCTATATGTAGGAATAGTATACATGAGATTGCGCTCCGATGCAAGCGCCCCAATGCAAAACATGATAAGAAATTGTGTTTGAGCCGATATTTTCCTATTAAATTTCCCGCCAGAGATAAAAATATGCCGCCGCGCCCAAGAAATTCACACAAACTACTTGCAAAGTGCCGCGGGAACTGCTATAATACCTAGTGTTTTATGTGAACGCCTAAAGGAGGTGTGATCGATGGGAAAGTTTTGTGAGGTTTGCCACAAGGGTGTTGTCTCCGGCAACAACGTGAGCCATTCCAACCATAAAACTCGCCGTACCTGGGCTCCTAACACGCAGCGTGTCCGCGTGAATGTGAACGGAACGCCTACCCGTATGTACGTGTGCACCCGTTGTCTGCGCAGTGGCAAAGTGGAGCGAGTTTAAGTTCGAGGCATTGTAAAGGAGCGTAGTACCTTTGCTGCGCTCCTTTTCATTACCTTCTGAAATGAGATTTGCATTCTGTTGGCTTGGGGGAGCGTCCCCTTTATCTGCATACCGGTTTTACGATCGCGGATATTGGAGCCGAAGCGTCCTCCGAAGGCGGAGACCGGCGGCTTCCTGCGCTTTTTCGTCAGAATCGGAACTGTAGGAGCTGTGACGCGGCGAAAGGCGCCGAACCGCCAGTCCGCGGGATTTTTTTATATTGCGCGCCGGATTTCGAGCCGCGCGATGGGAGGAAAAGGGCCATGGATATTGATGAAAACGCTGTCCAGAGCGACAGTCCGGTGCTGATTGGATTGCGGATCCGCGATGCGCGGAACCAGCGGCACATCACGCCGGAGGAGCTTGCCCGCCAGACCGGCATCAGCAAGGCGCATTTGTGCAACATCGAGTATGGCCGGAAGAATCCCTCCCTGGAGTTTGTTATTGGTGCGGCGCATGCGCTGGCCGTCAGCCTGGATTATCTGCTGCTCGGGCTGGAGCGCATTGACCGGCCGCTTTCGGACGAAATTCAGATGCACTCGGACGAATACCTGCTCTCGCGCAGTCTTTATATACGCAAGGGCAAGATTCCATGGGACGGCTTATAATTTTTATCTCGCGGCGCGTCGCTTTATGGGTGGCGCGGTTCGCGAGACTTTTTTTTCTTTCGAACGCCATGTAAATTGATGCCTTTTCCGCTTGCCTTGAGCGGAAAGTCATAGTATAATAGGAAACAGAAAAGAACGTATGAACAGGGGGCTTCGTTCGTATGGCCGACAGCAAAAAGAGCGAGAAGAACGTCGCGACGCAGCGATTTGGCGATGAGAAGAAGAAGGCGCTGGATATGGCGCTGAGCAAGATAGAGAAGGACTTCGGCAAAGGCTCGGTGATGAAGCTCGGCTCGGCGGAGAAGATGCAGGTCGAGGTCATCCCGACCGGCTGCCTGCATCTGGATTTCGCGCTGGGCGTGGGCGGACTGCCGCGCGGCCGCATTATTGAGATCTACGGGCCGGAATCCTCCGGCAAGACGACGCTGGCGCTGCAGACCGTGGCGCAGGCGCAGAAGATGGGCGGTACCGCCGCGTTCATAGACGCCGAGCACGCGCTCGATCCGGTGTACGCCAAGGCGCTGGGCGTGGACATCGACGAGCTGTACGTCTCTCAGCCCGACAACGGCGAGCAGGCGCTGGACATCTGCGAGGCGCTCGTGCGCTCCGGCGCGATCGACATCGTGGTCGTCGACTCGGTGGCCGCGCTGGTGCCCAAGCAGGAAATCGAGGGCGACATGGGCGAGAGCCACGTCGGCCTTCAGGCGCGATTGATGAGCCAGGCGCTGCGCAAGCTGGCCGGCGTGATCGCCAAGACCAACGCCGTCGTGATCTTCATCAACCAGCTGCGCGAAAAGGTGGGCGTGATGTACGGCAATCCCGAGGTCACCACCGGCGGCAAGGCGCTCAAGTTCTACGCCACAGTACGCATCGACATCCGCAAGGGCGAGCCGATCAAGAACGGCTCGGAGATCATCGGCAACCGCGCCAAGATCAAGATCGTCAAGAACAAGGTCGCGCCGCCGTTCCGCGTCTGCGTGGTGGATATGCTCTACGGCGAGGGCCTTTCCCGCGAGGGCGGCCTGATCGATCTGGCCGTCGAGCGCGACATCCTGCAAAAGAGCGGCTCGTGGTTCTCCTATGAGGGCGAGCGCATCGCGCAGGGCCGCGACAACGTGCGCATCTACCTGAAGGAGCATCCGGATGTGTTCGACGCGATCGAAAAGCGCATCCGCGAGGACTTCAACGCGGGCAACATCTCCGTCGAGCTGGAGCAGGACGAAGGCGAGGACGAGGACGGCGAAGGCGTGGAGTCCATGGACGAGGAGTAAGCGTCGTCCGCTTAAGAATGCATGGGGTTACGGCCTGTCCGGCGCGGTTTGCGTCGGGCGGGCCGTTTGGCGTTTTGAGACAGGAATACGCTTTGTATGACGCTTGGAAGGCTTTTTGAAAGTCAAATGACAGGGGGAAAAGGTTCTCCTCTGCGGTGCGCCTTGGGAAAGGACACTGGTTTTCTGCTTGTTTGGCAAGCGCATTTGGCTGGAGAAGTTCGCGGGGCGATAGGGCGCGTTTGGAGAAAGAGCGCCGCTTTGCAGGCGGAGAGGGCTGACATGCAATTTTTCAGAAGGGCTGCATTTGAGAAGAGTACGGTAACAGTTGGCGTTTGTAATTTTGACATTCGATAAGCTCTTTGATCTGTACTCTGCTCGGCCTGAAATGTGCGCCGATCTCTGGGTTCGCTCTTTTGCGGTTTTTCTCCGGAAAACTACTTTGCCGTGTATTTCTGCCCTCGCATATTCTTTTGACGTGATAGCGCCGTCTGCTGTAGGCCTTATTCTACAACAGGCGGCGCTTTTTACTGCTTGTTTTTCGGAGGATAGTCCGCTCTCATTCAGCGGATACTGCGGTTTTCAAGCTCGTCAGGCAAACAGCGCCTCAAGATCAATATCTGCCAAAAACACGGCCGCGTCGGTCATGGTCAGGTGGAAGAGCGAGGTGTTCCACTTGGTGTCCTTGCCCCAGCCCTCGAACGTGCTGGTCGCGCCCTCGCGGAGCATGCGCTTCCACGCGTTCTCATCGCCGATGAGCGAAAGCGCGCGCTCGCGCTTTCCGCGCCGCACCAGCCCGCACAGGAGCGGCCACACGCCGAACAGCCCGACGGCGGTGATGCCCACGCGGTCGATCCATGCTTCGATGGCCTCGGCGCACATATCGTCCGGATAGAGCCGGAAGCCGTAGGCCAGCGCGTTGCCGATGAAGCTGGCGTGCTGCGTCTCGGTGCTGTCGCGGAAAATGTGGCGCGTCTCGTCATAGAAGGCGGCGGTGAAACGCGCGCGCAGCGGCGCTTCGTCGCGATAGGCGCTCTCGCCCAGCAGCGCGGCGATCTGATTGGCGCAGTGGATCGCCTCGAGATAGTAGGCGTTGATGGCGACGTGCGGCGTATGGCATACCCTGCCCTCGGTGATGTCCACGTCGTAGCCGTCGCGGAAGTTGGCCGGCCATTCGACCACGCACCATTTGTCCAGATTTTGCAGGAGGAAGTCCTTCTCGTAATCGGCGCGGTAAACGTCCAGCAGGCGGCAGACTTTGGGATAGTTTTGCGCCAGATAGTCCTTGTCGCCGCACAGCCGGTAATGCCAGAGGATCAGCGAGATCAGCATCAGCGGATACTCGGCGATTTCCTGCATGAAGGCGCAGTCCAGACAGGTGACCATGCCCTCGGTGATGAACGTCGAGGCGAACGCGTCGTCGATCAGCTTGCGTACGATGGAATCGTCCCGCGTCAGCACGAGATTGGCCAGCGCCGTGTAGCAGCCGTCGCCCACATAGAAGCCCTTTTCGCGCTCCATGCAGTCCTGAATGACCTCCTGCACGCCGTATTTCTGCGAGGAGACGCACAGCTTCCAGATCGCGCGCAGGCCTTCGTCTTTCGCCGCGTCCGGATTCATGACCGCCTTGAGCGCGAAGGGATAGTGGCGCGCCCGCAGAGCGACGTTTGTAATGGCGCAGCCCTCGGGCAGCGTCAGCTCGGCATAGCGGAACGTCTTGTAGTCGAACCAGTCGAGCGCGTCGCGCCCGCCGGAGAGCCGCCACGTCTCCTCATAATCGCAGTTGGCGCGCATTTTCCAGCGCAGCGAGCCGTCGTCATTTAATTCCTGCCCGCAGCGGATGATGATTTCATCGCCTGCGCGTCCCCGAGCGCACGCCGTGAGATAGCCCACGCGGCACGCGCCGAAATCGAGCCGCATGACGCTCCCGCGGTGCTCGATTTTGGCGGGGCTGATCGATTCGAAGCGCAGCATTTCGGTCGGCTGCGGCACGAGCGTGTAATCGAGGTTTTGCCGCGCCTGCGCCGGAAGCCAGAGGGCATCGTCGAAATCGGGCCGCTCAAAGCCGACCTCGGGCGCGGCGGAATCGTAGCTCTCGAGGAACTGCGTCCTGTAGCCGGCGGTTCCCGTCTCGCGGTAGGCGGTGTGAGGATGCGTCAGGAAAGTCTCGTCGCTGGAAAGCGCGATTTGGCCATCCGCTTCCAGATCGCAGATCAGGCCGTGGCGCTGGTCGCCGCTGACCCACACGCGGTTGATCAGTCCCTGATACAGCGTGTGGACGGCGATCACGTTCTCGCCCGCGCGCAGGAAGGAGGAAACGTCGAACGTGTTGTAGCCGTACTGGAAGTGATAGGCCGGCGCAGGCCCCTGCCCGACGAACAGGCCGTTGATGTAGACCTTGTAGTAATCGTCGGCGGTGATGAACAGCAGCGCCTTTCCCGGCGCGCGCTCCAGCGTGAAGCGGCGGCGGAAGAGTATGTGCCGGTCGCGGTGCTCGTCGCAGGGCAGATCGACGCTTTGAAGCTGCTTGTGAAAGACGTTTCGGGGCGCGAGGGCGGCGAATTCGTCGTCGGTGATCCAATGGCCGACAAAGACATGGACGTTTTCAGAGTTCATGAGCATGATCCTTTCAGACGTATTTATGCTAGCGCATGGACGCTATATAATGGAAGCGATTCTGGAACGGTCATTCCCCGACGATAACGGGGATGCTGTCGCTGCGGCCGTTGGCGGCGCGGGCGGTCAGTATGCACTGCCCCTCGGACAGGCCGGTGAGCGTGCCGTCCGGCGACAGGGACGCGACCGCGGGATCATCGACGGACAGCGTGTAGCTGAGGTCGTCCGCCCAGCGCGGATACACCGTGGCCGAAACGGCGCGCTCCTCGCCGACGGACAGCGCAAGGCCGCGTTCGCTCAGCTCGATGCCGGCGGGGTCGATCGGCGTGAGCGAGGTCATCTCGCAGGTGAAGGCGATGTCGGCGCAGGGCGCGCCGTCCGTCCCCACAAGGCCGGAGAGCGCGACGCGCCACACCTGATTCTGCTCGTAGCCGTTTTCCAGCGCGGGATATTCGGACAGATCGGGGCGGAATATGCACGCGGGGCCGTCGCCGAAGCGGCCGAACGACAGCATGAAATACGCGCCGTTCGTATCTGCGGAATCGCCGCTTTCCATCTCCCAGCATGCGCCGCTTGTTTCCTCTATAAGCGTGACGTGCGGCGTTGACGCGGTCAGATCGTATTTTTCGGGGTTGAGCGAGATCGACCAGGGCGTGGCGGCGTTCATCAGCTCGGCGGGGAAGGCCCCCGCGCACGGCCAGGCGATAGAATCGTAATCGAAGGACGCGGAATCGTCGGTGACGTAGAGCGCGATGTAGGAGCGGCCCGGCTCGTCCAGCGCCAGCCCCAGTCCGGCCTTGCCCATCGTCGGGCTGAGCATCCAGCGGCGGTGCCCCAGGTCGGCGAGATTGCCCGCCGTGTCGTCCTGCATGAAAAAGACCATGGCGCGCGCGGCCAGACGCGGCTCGTGCCAGTTGAACAGCGCCAGATTGCAGCGCGCCGCCGCCTGAGCGCCGAGGGCGTAAAAATCGTCCGGCATACCGGCGACCGGCTCGGGAGCGTGGGTGATTTCGCTCCGAACGGCCGAGAGCACCGCGCCGTGCTGCGCGAGGTCGTTCAATGCGCCGTCCTCGGCGACCTCCGGCAGCCCCGCCAGCGCGCGCAGGACGTTGAGCGTGTCAAGGGCGCTGTTTATCTGCTCGTCGCTCAGCACGCCGGCGGCGTAGGGCGGCTCAAGGGAGGGCGTTTCGGCAAAGAGCGCGTCGCTTTCCGCGCTCGTGAGCGATGAAAAGAGCGCGCGCAGCTCATCGCGGCTGAGATCGAGGGCGCGGGCGGGCAGGGCGGAGAGCAGCAGCACCATGACGAGCGCGGCGCTTATC
>CAKTXR010000017.1 GCA_934631025.1 uncultured Clostridia bacterium | reverse complement strand
GGCTACGTCATGCGCGGCGGCCGCGAGATGGACAACCACTTCGAGGTCATGTGGGATCTGTTCCACTCCATCCCCTCCATCGAGACCGAGGGCGTGAGCGTGCTGGACGAGTACTACTGGCTCAACAAGGCCGACCCCAACTACTCGCTCTGCCGCGCGACGGTCAATCGCGGCGAGGACGCGCACACCGACGGCAAGTTCGACATCTCCGACAAGGGCGCGATGGAGATCATGAAGCTGTTCTTCACCCCCAATGAGGATCTGCAGGACAAGCGCATCACCGATATATTCGACGACGAGGTGTTCAAGAGCAACTTCTGGCTGTACTGGCGCACGATGTTCGCCTTTGAGAACTGGCACAGCGCGCTGGAAATGAAGCTCTATCTCCAGCGCTATATCCACCATATCGGCGGCCTGCCCGACTTCAAGGCGCTGCGCTTCACCAAGTACAATCAGTATGAGTCCATGATCCTGCCCATGGTCAAATACCTCGAAAAGGCCGGCGTGCAGTTCCACTTCGGCGTGAAGGTGGTCAACGTGCTGTTCGACCACAAGGGCGACAAGAAGATCGCCACTTCGATCGAGACCGAGCAGAACGGCGAGAAAGTCTCCATCGGCCTGACCGAGAACGACCTCGTGTTCATCACCAACGGCGGCTGCGTCGAAAATTCCTCGATGGGCAGCCAGAACGCCCCCGCGCCCTACAACACGGAAATCAAAGAGGGCGGCGGCTGGGATATGTGGCGCAGGATCGCCGCGCAGGATCCCGCCTTCGGCCATCCGGACAAGTTCTGCTCCGATCCCGAGCAGACCAACTGGATGAGCGCCACCGTCGAGACGCTCGACCAGCGCATCATCCCCTACATCAAGGCCATCTGCAAGCGCGATCCGTTCACCGGCGGCGTTGTGACCGGCGGCATCGTGACCGTGAAGGACTCCTCCTGGCTGATGAGCTGGACGATCAACCGCCAGCCGCAGTTCAGGGAGCAGCCCAAGGATCACTGCCTGGTGTGGGTGTACGCGCTCTTCACCGACAAGCCCGGCGACTACGTCAAGAAGCCCATGCGCGAGTGCACCGGCAAGGAAATCTGCATGGAGTGGCTGTATCACATCGGCGTGCCTGAAGATCAGATCGAGGAGCTGGCCGAGAAGAGCGCCAACACCGTGCCGGTCATGATGCCCTACATCGACGCGTTCTTCATGCCCCGCGCCTACGGCGACCGCCCGAAGGTCGTGCCCGACGGCGCTGTGAACTTCGCCTTCCTCGGCCAGTTCGCCGAGACCCCGCGCGACACCATCTTCACGACCGAGTATTCCATGCGCACCGGCATGGAGGCTGTCTATACGCTCCTCAACGTCGATCGCGGCGTGCCCGAGGTCTGGGGCAGCGTGTACGACATCCGCGATCTGCTCAACGCCACCGTGCAGCTGCGCGACGGCAAGAAGGTCACCGATATGGAGGCCGGCCTGATGGAGAAGCTCGCCTTCAAGGCGGTCATGGGCAAGATCAGCGGCACCGACGTTGAAAAGCTGCTGAAGGAGTACAAGGTCATCTGAAGCCCGCCCGGGCAGGGCGTTCAGACGCAGGCCGAAGGGGTTGCAAAACGCGCTTCGGACTGACAGCGCAAAAGCATAAGACAAAGGGGACGAACGCCGCGGCGTTCATCCCCTTTTTGCGTTATTCCATACAGACAGCGGCTCTCTGCGTCCTTCAGCCCGCGTTCACCTCAGCCGCGCCGCCGAAAGCGCTGATCTCGATCAGATTGCCCTCCGGATCGGCGATGCGGCAGGCGCGCTGACCCCAGCTTTCGGTCGCCGGCGCAAGCACGGCCGCCGCGCCCTGCTCGAGCGCGCGCACATACTGCCGGTCTGCGTCCTCAAAGCCGCCCGCCGACAGCGCGATCTCCACATGACCGGCCAGACCGGACGCACCGCCCGCCGATTCGGCAGCCCCGCTCTCGCGGAGCAGAAACAATACGCCGTCCTTGATCAGATAGACGTTCCCTGTATCTTCGCATTCCCTGACCTCAAAGCCGAGCACGTCGCGATAAAAGCGAACCATCGCGCCCATGTCCCGGACAATCAGTCCAAAGCCATCCAGTCTCATTGCCATTATCCTTTCCGTCCCTCAGGCGTGCGACAGGATCGGGAAGCACAGCTTCTCGCGTTCAATATCCTCGATCAGCGCGCCGCGATAGAACAGGCGATAGTCGTCTGCGCCGTCATAGCGCTGCGCGTCGAACAGCGCCGCGTCCTCATCTCTGGGCGCAAAGCCGAGCCGCACCGATTTTCCAGCCATATCGAGCCGCTCAAGCACCGCCCGCAGCGGCACAGCCGACCGGCTGACCACGCTCTGCACCGTCAGCGCATCCTCTTCCTCCTCGATCACGGCGAAGCAGTCGAGATCCTCGGCATAAAACACGTTCGACAGATCGGCGGTATAGAACATTTGCAGCCCGAAACGATTGACCTGCTGAAGCGCCGCGTTCACCGCGCCCCGCCGCACGCAGTCCATATACCGCGCGCGCAGGGATTCGTCGATCGGCCGGAACGCGCCCCGTCCGCTCAGGCCGCCGTCCTGCCTGAGCGCATAGACGTATTCGCACACGCCCTCCCGAAAGCCCAGCTTCCTGTAAAAATCCAGCGCGCCCAGATTGGCGAAGAGATAGACGCCGTCGCAGCGCCCCTCCCAGTCGCACAGCACGCGCTCCATCAGCCGCCGAGCCAGCCCGCGCTGCCGGTGCGCCGCGTCGGTCATGACCGTGCCCAGCTGGATATACGTCCGCGCCGCGCCGTTCTGCACGAACTGCATCCGGTTAACCGAGACGTTCGAGAGCAGCCGGCCGTCCTCGATCAGCGAATAGGGGATGTAATCGCCCTCAAAGTAACCGTCCTTCACCCATGCTTCAAAATCAATGCCGAACGTCCTCTGCGCCAGCGCGCTGAGCGCATGACGCTTTGCGTCGTCCCGCATATAATCGCAGATAAACTCCATATTTATTCCTCTCTTCAGGCCTTGAGCGCGCCGGATTTGATCAGCATCATCATCGCCTGAAATTCCGTCGTCAGCATCCGGCTCAGGCGCTCCTCCGAAAAGCGGCACACGCCCGTGGCGCACAGCGCACCCATGCCGAATGTGCAGATCCACACCGTCTCAAACAGCGCCTTCGCCTCGGCGCGGCTCAGCGCGTAATCGCGGCAGAGAACGTCGATGCACAGATCGGCCGTCGTACCCAGCGCGCCGAATACGTCGTCAAAGCTCTCCGCCCTGCGGTTTTCCTGCATGAACAGGAGCTGATACAGCTTCGGCTCCTGAAGGCCGAAGCGCACCATCCGCATGCCCACCTGCTTGAACAGCGGCATATCGCCCCCCGCGTCCGCCGGCGCGAAGGCCTCGAAGCGCCGCATGGCCGCCGCGCGTACCTCGGCCTGCACTTCCTCCATGTTTTTGAACACGGTAAATATCGGCCGCGCCGAGCTGCCCAGCCGCTCCCCCAGTTCGCGCGCCGTCAGCGCGTCCACGCCCCTTTCGGACACGATGGAAAGCGCCGCGTTCACAATCTCTTCCCGCGTAAATTTCGGTTTGGGCGGCATCGTCCGCATCTCCTTTTAATGAATCGTTTGTTTTGAAACAGTAGTTTTAGTATAGTCGCCGGCGCGGCGTTTGTCAAGAGGGCATGATCAAAAAAAGTGGGAACCGCCCTTGTCGAAGCGATTCCCGCAAATCCACGTTTGTGCGCAGCAGAAAAAAACATAACCCGCGCTCCTATCAAGCCGCGAAAATTTTTCAGCAGAAATTTTTTACAATTTCTCACTTGCCATTTTCCGCCCGCTGTCAATGACGCTTCCTCACGGCTTCCTTCTCAATCCTCTTCATACGACGGCGATAAGCGCGGTCATGGGGAATATACAAGAAATGTAGCAGGGATGAAAACGGCAATCTATTTTTCAACAAACGCACAGCCATAGAAGCGAGAAAGCGCGCTATCAGGGAACAAAAGCAAACAGCGGGAAAGGGCGATTGTGTGTCTATCCCACCGAAAGAAAAGACCTATGCCGAGGTCTATAAGGAATACTGCGAAAATGGCAGAAAGGATAGAGCATACAACACACGCAAGAAGCAGGACAGTCTATGGGACAATCATATTGTGGCTTGCGCATTAACGAATGTTTCGGCTTGAAGTGGGAACAGATAGACACAAAGCGCGGTATCATTCGCATAGAACAGCAGGAACAGTACGGTGCTTTTAGACAGATGTAGGGCTTCCGCAATCTGCGAGGATGTAATCAGCTCCTGCGTGTTGCCCAGCACAAAAAGCCATACCTTCAGCGCCGCCGACCAATCCAAGCCGTTGCCCTTGCATGTCTTGACGGCAATCACCCAATCGCGGCGAATGCGAATCACACTGCGGTTGCGTTCGGCCTTTTTCGCCAAGGTCAGCGTCCAAGTGTTGCCGTCCCTGATGGTTTTGATGAGGCCGTTTGCTTCAAGGGCGTTGATTGCGTCCCTGATTTTCACGTTTGTCCTGCTGTTGCGTGTCGCTACGCCAAAGAACTGGCACATATCGGATAGCGTGCCGCGATAGGCCAGATGGCTGTCTGCAAGCACGGTGATGAGCGTCAGCAGCTTGAACTACAGCTTTTCGACGCTGAGCCAGTCCCGTTCAAACTCTACTTCTTCATGCGTTTCTTTCATTTTGCTTTTGCTCCTGTTCCTGAATATAATTGCGAATGAATGCGCGAATCAGCTGCGAGGCTGACAGATCGTTTTGTTCTGCCATTCGCATGAATTTCATCTTTTCATCGAACGGCAATCGGATTCCAAGCGTTGTCATGGCTTTCCCTCCTTTCCACAGAGATATGAAGAACAAGCTGTATTGCCTGTTCTCTTTTGACCAACGGAGTTTTATCCGTTTTTCTCTTCTGTAAGAATAATATACCAAAATTTTTTGTCTTTTTCAAAGAAACGGCGGAGGAGCGCGGTGGATGTCAGAAGGCTGACAGGCAGCGGCTTTTGTGCTATAATTGCAGCGAAGAAGTTCTGAATCTCTTGATTGTTCTTGAAAAGTTGTAGGGAGTTGCACCATGGCGAAGAATGAAAAACAAAAGTTGAAGCTGCTGTATCTGAAGCAGATATTAGAGGAATACACCGATGAGAACCACGGCCTTACCATGGAGCGGCTGCTGGGGCTATTGGAGCAAAAGGGCATCAAGGCAGAGCGCAAGAGCATCTACGATGATATTTTCGTTCTGGCTGAGGATTTCAACATGGGCATTGAGCTGGACAAGAGCAAGCGTCCGCCCGAATACAAGCTCTTGGACAGGCAGTTTGAATTGCCCGAGCTGAAAATGATGGTGGACAGCATCGCTTCCTCCAAGTTTCTTTCCGAAGCTAAGACAAAAACGCTGATTCAGAAATTGGAAACACTGTGCAGCAGCTATCAGGCGCGGGCGCTCAACCGCGAGGTGACGCTTGCCAATCGGGTCAAGAGCATGAACAACACCATTCACATCAACGTCGATCAGCTTCATGCGGCGATTGCAGAAAACACGCAAGTCAAGTTCCGCTATTTCGACTATGACCTGAACAAGCAGCGCAGGTATTTCAAAAAGGGCGAATGTTATGTGGTCAGCCCGTGGCGGATGCTTTACGCGGACGATAACTACTATCTCTTGGCGTGGGACGCGAAGGAAGAAAAGTTCAAGCATTTCCGCGTGGACAAGATGGACGGCGTGGCGCAGGTGCTCCTTGGAAACATCAGAGTTGCCCGCGAAGGGGCGGAGGCGTTCGCCAAGCTGGATATGTCCGCCTACACCAAATACACCTTCTCTATGTTCGGCGGCGAAATTGAACACGTCACGATGATTTTTCAGAACCGCATGATGGGAGCCGTGATGGACAGATTTGGGCGGGATGTCGTGGTCTTGAAGGAGGACGAAAGACATTTCAGAATCACCGTGCCCGTGGCTGTCAGTCAGCAGTTCTTCGGCTGGGTGTTCAGTCTTGGCAAGACGGTTCGTATTGCCGCGCCCGAGGCTGTGAGGGAGAAAATGAAAGCGTCTCTGGAGGAAATCAGCAAACGATACAGCGAATAAGCAAGCGGGAGCACCGAGGCATTTTCTTCGGTGCTCCCGCTTTTTGTAAACGAAAGGCTATTGACGCTGGGTATCGCTACAGCTACAATGAAGTGGCATAATTGAGTGGCATAATTTCTGCACAAATTGCCTCTGCGCGGCTGTCATATGGCATAAACGGCATAATTTTCTCAGAAAGGAGAGCAAAATTCGCGGCATAATGAAAAGGGAGACGCTCTTTCGAGCATCCCCCGCAAACCCTTGATATTGCTTGCTTTTCTTACTTGCCGAAGTAGCGCTTCAGCAGGCCCGCGAAGGCCTTGCCGTGACGGGCTTCGTCGCGCGCCATCTCGTGGATGGTGTCGTGCAGCGCATCGAGATTGTACTTCTTGCACAGCTTGGCCAGATCGGTCTTGCCGGCGGTCGCGCCGTTCTCGGCCTCGACGCGGACGGTCAGGTTCTCCTTGGTGGACGCGGAGACGACCTCGCCCAGCAGCTCGGCAAACTTGGCGGCGTGCTCGGCCTCTTCAAAGGCGGCCTTCTCCCAGTACAGGCCGATCTCCGGATAGCCCTCGCGGTGCGCGGCGCGCGCCATGGCCAGATACATGCCGACCTCGGTGCATTCGCCCTCGAAGTTGGCCTTCAGGCCGTCGTAGATCGCCTTCTTGTCCTCGGCGGGCACGGTGTCCGGAATGTCCTTGAACACGCCGACGACGTGCTCGGCCGCCCAGGTCTTTTCCTCAGCCTGCAGGATGAACTTGCTGCCCGGCACCTTGCAGACGGGACACTTCTCGGGAGGCGTATCGCCTTCATGAACATAACCGCAAACAGGGCAAACCCACTTCTTCATAATCTGTATCCTCCTTATCGCTTATCGCGTTTGTTGATCGCCTTTCTCTCGGCTCTGAGTATATTATACCAGCAAATCCGGCGCTGAAACACACAAATCGCATTTTTTCAGATTTTTTTGAAATTCACAGCTTTTTCAGCAGCTCGGCCTTCTTCCGCTCAAACTCCTCCTCGGTCAGTATGCCCTGCTGCCGCAGCCGCGCCAGCGTCTCCAGCCTTTTGGCGCTGTCCTTCGGCGTAGTGGCCGCCTCCGCCGCCTGCATGGCGCGCACATAGGCCGACCATTCCTCCGTATAGATCGTGCCGTCCGCCGGCTCGAGATACCCTGAAATGATGCGGATGAAATCCACAAACGCCCATATGCAGACCGCCGCGCCGTAAAGCAGAAAGACCACCGACACAACGAACGCCGCCATGCTGTCGTTGAGCACGGCCGCCGCAGAGCAGGCATAGCCGACGATCAGCGCGGCAAGCCCAGTCGCCTGGATCGCGCCCCGCTTTTTATAGCCCAGATAGAAGCTGTGCGCGCCCGCCTCGCCGAGAAAGAGCGCCAGCAGCGCAGCGACGGTCTTTGACTTCACCGCCCGCACAGGCTGCGGCTTTTCCGCGTTCACCGCCGAGAGATCCTCGCCGCAGTGCGGGCATCTGTCGGGCATTCCGGAATAGATTTCCTTGCAAAAGGGACATTCAGCCATCGCTCAATTCCTCCTTCCGATCATAGGGAACCTCTTCCCTTTTATTATACGACGATTTTTGATAATTTCCAGCGCCTTTTATGTTAATTCATACCTTTTTGCAGCGTTCGCCGCGCGCCGCGGAGACGCCGGACAATATTTGCGCTTTTAGCGGTGAAAAGGGCTTGATTCATTATGGCAAATCAGATATAATAGACTTGTTCGCCAAGTCGGCTTTTGATTGATAAATTTGAAGGGACAGCGAACGGCTCTGTTATGCACGTTCGAGTTTTCAAATCGTATCACCCGCGCTGTCCCGTCATCCAATAAAAAGAGGTAACCCTATGAAAAGACTGCCGAAGACCTGGATTTCATCCGCCCATCAGGGCTTTGTGACCGAAGGAGTCCATTCAAACACGCTCGCCGCATACAGACTCGCGGCGCAAAAGGGCGCGGACATGATCGAGACGGACGAGCGCACCACAAGGGACGGCGTTATCATCGCCAATCACGATCCAATCGTGAAGGGCTTCGATGAGAACGACGACATGGTGGAATACGTTATCGCCGAGACGGATTACGCCGATATTGCAAAGCTCAGGCTGGTCAGGAGCGGCGATCTCGAAAGCCGCGTGCCGACGCTGCGCGAAATTCTGCACCTGACCTATTTCACCGGAATGTGCGTCAACATCGACCTGAAGGAAGGCCTTGCGCACGCCGCCGAGGTGGCGCATATGGTCGTCGAATGCGGCATGCGCGGACGGACTGTCTACGCGACGAACGGCTCCGGCGCGGCGGCCATAAACCTGATCCTCGAGATCGATCCGGCCGCCCGCTTCATCGACACGAAGGCCAACTTCACACGGGAAAAGCTGGCCGGCGTGAAGGACTATCCGGCAAAATGCTTCGTCTACACCGGCGATTTTTCAGACGAGAACATCGCCGAGATCCGCGAGAGCGGCTGCATGCTGGCCACCATATCCCTGAACGCCCAGAACGCCCCCGCCGCGTTCCGGCATCATCCGGACATGGCGGAATATCCGCACACGAGCGATTTTGAAGCCATCGACAAGGATATTCTCTCAAAGTGGTCGACGCTCTGATCAATATGAAAAAGACAGCCTGCGCATCCTGTCGGCTGAACGGAGATTGGAATCGATGATGAGAACGCTTGTCGTGTGGGGTGCTGGCCGCATTGGCCGCGGATTTACGGCCGATCTGTTCCACGAGCCGCACTGGCGCACGGTGTTCGTCGATATCGACGCGCGGCTGATTCGCCTGCTGAACGAACGGCGCGCCTACACCATATTCAAGGCGCAGTCCGGCGGCGTATCGCGCACGCTGATCGAGGGCGGCTTTTCCGCGCTGCACACGGATGAAACCGCCGCGCTCGAGACTCTTTTTGAGGAAAACGGCCTGCTGGTGGACATAGCCGTGCCGCGGGAATCGCTGGAGCAGGTCGCCGACATGATCGCGCCGCTCATCGCGCACCGCGCGCGCGTCAATCCCGCGCCCATGGATTTCATGATGAACGTCAACACGGCGCTGCCCAACGCGGCCTTCGCCATGCTGCTGGAACAGCGCCTGACCGGCGAGGCCTATATCTACTATAAGAACAACGTCGGCGTCAGCACGGCGGCGGCTCTGTGCATATCGCCGTTCGCGACGGAAGCCATGCTGCGCGAGGATCCTCTGGCGCTGCTCAACAACGGCTATGCCGAAATGGCCGTCGGACGGCAGGCGTTCAAGGGCGCGCTGCCCGGCGTGCCGCGCATTCGTCTTTCAGACGACATTCAGGCCGAGGAGATCAGGCGGCTCTATACGCTCAATATGGCGCACGCGCTGTGCTGCTATCTGGGCGTAAAAAAGGGCTACAGAACCGTGCTTGAAGCCGTAAAGGATCCCGAGCTGCGCAACGTGCTCAAATGTGCGTTCGAGGAAGCGTCCCGAGGACTGCAAGCCGTTTACGGCTTTTCCGCGGAGGCCATGGCGGCCTGGCGCGGCGTTATTCTGGAACTGCTCGACAATCCCTATATCAACGACGATCTGTCCCGCCTAGGCACGGACACGCGGCGCAAGCTGTCCGCCAGCGACCGACTGTGCGGCCCGGCGCTGATGTGTCTGTCGGCAGGCGGACAGCCCCGCGCCATCGCCCGCGCCATTCGCGCCGGGTTCGATTATGAAGCTAACGACGCGGGCACGCGCTATGTTCGCAGTTGGGTGGCCACGCACGGCCTGCCTTCCGCAGTGCGGGAGATCTGCCGGCTGACCCCCTGTGATAAATTGTATCAAATGATCCTGGACAGCGACGAAAAGCTCCTGTCCCAACGAGCATCAAGGAGGAGAGTCCCATGAAAACCACCGCCGTCCGCCTGTATGGCGAAAACGACCTGCGCCTGGAGAGCTTCGAGCTGCCGGCCATCAAGGACGATGAGATTCTGGTCAAAATCATCTCCGACAGCATCTGCATGTCCAGCTACAAGGCCACCATTCAGGGCAGCCACCACAAGCGCGTGCCCGACGACATCGCCGAGAAGCCGGTCATCATCGGCCACGAATTCTGCGGCGAAATCGTCGAAGTCGGCGCCAAGCACAAGGACAAGTTCAAGGCGGGTGAAAAGTTCGGCATCCAGCCGGCCATCAACTACAAGGGCAGCCTGGCTTCCCCCGGCTATTCCTATCAGTATGTCGGCGGCGACGCGACTTACGCCGTCATCCCCGCCGAGGTCATGGAGATGAACTGTCTGCTCGATTACAAGGGCGACGCGTTCTTCTACGCCTCCCTGTCCGAGCCGCTGAGCTGCATCATCGGCGCGTTCCACGCCCAGTATCACACCACCAACGGCTCCTATGTCCATGAGATGGGCATCAAGGAGGGCGGCAACGCGGCCATCCTCGCCGGCGCCGGCCCCATGGGTCTGGGCATGATCGACTACGCCATCCACTGCGACCGCAAGCCCGGCCTGCTGGTCGTGACCGACATCGATCAGGCGCGCCTTGACCGCGCCGCCTCGATCTACACCGTCGAAGAAGCCGCCAGAAACGGCATCAAGCTGGTCTATCTCAACACCGCCGGCGACGATCCGGTCGGCCGCCTGACTGCGCTCACCGACGGCAAGGGCTATGACGACGTGTTCGTCCTCGCGCCCGTGCCCGCCGTCATCGAGCAGGGCGACCACATCCTCGGCCGCGACGGCTGCCTGAACTTCTTCGCCGGCCCCACCAATCCCGCGCTGTCGGCGACGTTCAATTTCTACAACGTCCACTATGCCTCCACGCACGTCGTAGGCACCAGCGGCGGCAACACCGACGACATGATCGAAGCGCTCGACATGATCGCCGCCGGCCGTCTGACCCCCTCCGGCATGATCACCCATGTCGGCGGCCTGAACGCCGTCGTCGAGACCACCAAGAACCTGCCCAAGATCCCCGGCGGCAAGAAACTGATCTACACCCACATCGATCTGCCGCTGACCGCCATCGACGATTTCGCCGAGAAGGGCAAGACCGATCCGCTCTTCGCCAAGCTGGCCGAGCTGTGCGCCGCCAACAAGGGTCTCTGGAGCCCCGAGGCCGAGCGCTATCTGCTGGCCAACGCCCCCAGGATCGACGCGTAATCGCCCAGCAAAAGCAGCATAAGCAAGCGCCCCGTCCTTTCATCATGAAAAGACGGGGCGCGCTTTTGCGTTTAGAGTGCGCTCGACCGGCAGTCCGTTATGCCGCATCTCGACGCGCCTGCTTTTTATCAGCGGTCTATGCTCGAGTGGCTGTGAATGTAGAATTCCTCCTGACTGGGCTGCCAGCGCTTCTCCTTGAGCGGGAATGTCGCGTCAAAGGCAGCTGCGGCCTCTTCATCGGCGCAGGCATCGCCAAAGGAGCTTTCGTGGAAATACCACCGTCTGCCGTCGAGAGCGCCGTCCTTGAGTTCTTTCACCAATAGTGCCGCTGGAAAACGATCGCCCTCAAGGCAGACATTGTATTTCCGGCTGCTCTTAAATCCTCGGGCGACATAGTTGTCGGGATTGCCGAAAATGACGACGACCTCATAGCCCATCTCCGCGGCCACGCCCAAGGAATGCTCGATCAGCATTTTGCCGTATCCCCTGCGCTGATGCGCCGGCGCGACGCTGATCGGGCCGAAGGTCAGGCACGGCTTCTCATAGCCGTCTCCGTCGACGAGTTTGGCTTTCGTGTACATAATATTGCCGACGATCTCGCCGTTCCTCTCCAGAACGAAGGCCAGCTCCGGAACAAAATCAGGGTGATTGCGCATCGTATGCACAAGGTAATGCTCGTCGCAGCCGGGAACACACTGATTCCAGAACGCCTCTCGGGTCAGATTTTCGACCGCGCGGTAATCGTCTGGGGTTTCAAGCCTGATAACGGGTCTATTGCTGTTCATTGCTTTTCCTCCTGAAAATTGTCGATCAGTCATGCAGGAGGTCTGCGTCTGTGAATGAACCCACAAACCTCCCGCTTACAAAGCAATCTCCCATGCAATGGTTTTCTTCATACGACGTTACTCCCTTTAAATAAAATTTCAGGCCGCGCCTGATTATGATATTATAGCGCAAAGCCGCCCAAATTGCAACGCGCGCAAAAAACAGCGCCGCCCGAATCCGAGCGACGCCGTTTGACGATTAAATTGCGATTACTGCGCGTTGACCTTGGCCTGAACGCTGCTGACGCTGCAACTGGCCGCCGTCCTGATAGCCGACTGATGCGCCGCGTCCACCTTGTCCGTGCCGTGCGTGCGGCTGTTGAGGAAGTGGATGCAGGTGTGGCCGTTCATGTTGTTGCCGTCTATGTGGCTCCCGCCGTGGGGCATTCCGTTGGCGGAACCGGCCAGCGTGGTGCCGTCGGAGAGCGTCACCAGCACGGCGTGGCGCGTCCACGCCCATTCCTCGCCGTATATGCGGTACATCTGCCATGTGTCGAACGCCGTCGCCGGCTCAACGTCTGTGTGGTTGTAGCCGCCCACGCGCTTGACGCGATAGCTGATGCCCGTGGCCACGTCGGTCACTATGGCGTACGCGCCGTCGCGGAACGCGCCGGTCTTGCGGTTGAAATACTTGTCTCCCTCGCTGGAGAAGAAATCCACGTTCTTGACCGCGCTGAGCGCCGGCTTGACGGGCGTGCCGTCCACCTTGACCGGCTTGTCGTCGTTGCCGGTCATGCTGCCGCTCGCGTCGAGCGCCTTGTCGGAATAGAGCTTCGTGAGCGTCGCAGGGCCGGCGATGCCATCCGCGCTCAGCGCATTCGAATTCTGGAACCAGCGCACAGCCTCGGCCACAGAGCTGCTGTAGACGTCGGTCTCGCTGCCGGTGAGATAGCCCAGTTCCTTCAGGCGGCGGGTCATGTAGACCACCTGCTCGCCGGTTGAGCCGACCTTCATTGTGATGTCGGTGCGCGCCTTGCTGTAGTCGCTCTGAGCGTTTTTGCGCTCCTCGATCAGCTTGGCCAGATCGCCCGTGTAGAAGAGTATCTGCTGCATTTCGACGCTGATGACCTTGCCGTCGACCGGCAGATAGGCGTACTTCTGGAACGCCTTGACCGCGTCCACGGTCAGCGAATAGTAGTTGCCGGTGGGCGCGCAGCTCATGAAGCCCAGCTCTTTCAGGCGGGCCTGCGCGGCCATGACCGCGTCGTTTTTCGACATGCCGTAGGTCAGCGCGGTGTAGCTGTCGGCGGGCGCGAGCGTCGGCTCAGCGGTCGGCTCAGCCGACGCGGTGGGATCGGGCGTAACCTCGGGCGAGGGAGAAGCTGTGATCAGCTTGTCGCCGTATTTGGGCGCTCTGTCCGAGAAGAGCAGCTCCTGCATCTCAGCCGTCGCCGTGCGGCCGTCGCCGCTCATATAGCACGCTTCAAGGAAGGATTGAATGGCCCGGCGCGTCTGCGTGTAATAGCCGCCGGTGGACGCGCAGCTCATATAGCCCAGCGCGCGCAGGCGATCCTGCATGCTGCGCACGGCTTCATTGCCGCTCACGCCGTACTTCAGCTCGCCGTAAACCACGGGAACCGGCGTGGGCGTCGGCTCCTGCGAGGGCGCGGGAGTCGTCGTGTCCGGCGCGGGGGTCACGATCGGGGCGGCGGTGGGATCGGGATTGTAGCTCTCGCCCTTGGCCGGCGCGCCCGCGGAATAGAGGATCTTCAGCATCGCGGCGGTCGCGGTCTTGCCGTTGCCGCTCAGGCCGACCGCCGCCATGAACGCCGAAACGGCGCGCTGCGTGGCGGAATAGTAATTGCCGGTGGCCGTGCCGCTGAAATAGCCCAGATTGCTCAGGCGGCGCTGCATCAGGCGCACCTGATCGCTGCCAGACGTTCCATAGGACAGGTCGGCGTATTCGGCCGCGCCGGCATACGCGCTGGGCGCGGACGAGGAGAAGAGCATCTGCTGCATCTCCACCGTGGCCACCTTGCCCTGAACCTTCAGCCCCGCCGCTTTCTGGAAGGCCTCCACGGCGGAAATCGTCGCGGAATAATAGCCGCCGCTGGGATTGGCCATCAGATAGCCCAGTGCCTTGAGACGAGCCTGCATGGCGCGGATCGCCTCGCTCGAGGTGTTGGCGCGCAGCTCGGTATAGGCCGAGGGCGCGTTCGTGGGCGCACTTGTCGGCTCAACGGGCGCATCGGGCTCCGTGGGCGCAGGGGTGGGCGTCGCGGTGGGTTCAGGCGTATTGCCGCCCTTGGACGGCGCTTTATCCGAGAAGAGCAGCCGCTGCATCTCGGCGGACGCGGTGTTCTTGTCCACCTTCAGTCCGGCAGCCGCCTGGAAATCGGCGACAGCCTTCGCCGTCTCGCCCCAGTATCCTCCGGTCGAATCGCAGGACATGTAGCCCAGCGCGCGCAGGCGATCCTGCATGGCGCGAACGGCGCTGCTGCTGCGCGTGCCGTAGGTCAGCGTCGAATAGGAAGCCGGCGCGTCGGTCTGCGCGGGTCTGGCCGTCGGATCAGCCGTAGGCGCGGGCGCGGGCGTATCGGCGGGCGTTACGGTTCCGTTCTTGGCGACCGCCTTGTCGGAAAAGAGCAGCGCCAGCATTTCGGGGGAGGCGGTCTTTTTGTTGGTTCTAAAGCCGGAGGCCGCCTGGAAATCGGCGACGGCCCTGGCGGTGTCGTCAAAATATCCGCCCGACGGGTAGGCCGACATATAGCCCAGCTCGCGCAGACGCGTCTGCATGGCGCGCACGTCGTCGCTGTCCCTCATGCCGTATTTCAGCTCCGTATACGTCCCGTCGACGCTCTCGGCCGAGACGGGCAGGGTCAGCAGCATCGCCAGGCACAGCAGTATGGACAATATGCGCGCGGCTTTTCTGTTCTTCACAGAATACACCTTCTTTCATTTTGTCGCTTGGATGAACGCGCCGAAAGCCGGGTTTCGGCAGGCGCATTTTTCCGATTGAACAGCATATCACCTTGACATTATATGACAGAATCGTTACAGTGTCAAGTTTCAGTGTCACACTCCGGCAATCATTTTGCGAATCGGGCGTTAAACTCCGCACCAAAAGACGTTGTTTTTCATCGCGGTCACGCCTTTTCGCCTTCCGATTCGGCCAGAACCTGCGGCGCGGCGATGGGTTTTGGCAGCATGCCTTCAAAACGCGTTTCCTTCTCGTCGGAGGTGAGCGTCAGCTTCCCGCCGCCGCTTTCCATGATGCCGCGCACGATGGACAGCCCCATGCCGCGCCCCTCGCCCTTGGTGGAAAAGCCGCGCTGGAATATGCGCTCGGCAATGGAGGGCTGGATCATCGGGCCGTTGTTGGCGATGGCGAAGGTATAGCTCTGCACCGATTCGCTCAGGCGGATGAGCAGGCGCGGCTCAGGCGTGTCCTTCATCGCGTCCATGGCGTTGTCGATGAGATTGCCCAGCACGCGGCACATCTCCCAGCTTTCCACAGGCAGATCGATCCAGGGCGATTCAATTTGCAAATCGACGTGAACGCCGCGCGCCTCGCAGTCGCTCACCTTGGCGGCCAGCAGCGCGTTGATCGCCGGATGCGCCGTCTTGAGTGTGCGGCTGACGCGGCGAATATCGCCGTAAACGCGCTCGATGTAGTCGGACGCTTCCTTATAATCCTCCAGCTCGAGCAGGCTGAACACCACCTGCAGATGGTTCATGAAGTCGTGCCGCTGAGCGCGCAGCGTGCCGTTTAAGTCCTCGAGCTGCGCGTAAGCGTCCTGGAGCATATCCGCGTCGCTGGCAATCTTGCGCGCCGAAAACGCCTCGCGGATGTCCAGCACGGCGCCCCAGGAGACCAGCAGCGTCATGGTACACAGAAGCACCTGCTCGGGCAGGCCGATGAAGGCGTGGCCGCCGGTGATGAGCGACATGACCGCCACGGTGATCGAGCCGGCGATTTGCAGCATATTGATAACGACGGTGTATATCACCGCCTTTTTCAGATTGACAAAGCGGCGCGCGGGACGCGTCATGGCGCACTCTCCCTTCGGACATAATTCCTTTTGATTGTATCACGCCCGAACAGAAGGCGCAAGGCGCGCGCCATGAACATATAAAGACTTAATATTCCCTATATATGTGCCGTCCTGCCGGACATATCATTAAAGTTTGGCGTGATAAGCGAAAATCATTGACAAACGCAGGCTGAAAAGGCTATAATAACACTTGTATATGAGCTTTGACGGAAAGCAATAGGCGGATTTGCGGAGCACACAGAGAGCCGTTGGCCGGTGCAAAACGGCGCGCGCAATCGCCGAACTCGTTCCCGAGCTTCCCTTCCAAAAAAGGGCGGGCGCTCCCGTTACAGAGTGCAAAGCGGACTGTTCTCTCCGATATTTTGGAGAGACGGTCAACAAGAGTGGTACCGCGAAAGGCAGCGCCTTCCGTCTCTGATGAGAATGGAAGCCGCTTATTTTTTTGCAAGAAGGAGTTAATCGCCATGAAGGACATTCCTCAGTACAATCCCGCGCAAATCGAAGCCAGGTGGCAGAAGCACTGGGACGAGACCGGCACGCTGAACGCCGAAGCCGATCATTCCAAGCCGAAATTCTATCCGCTGATCGAGTTCCCCTATCCCTCCGGACAGGGCCTGCACGTCGGCCATCCGCGCTCCAACACGGCCATGGACATCATCGCCCGCAAGCGCCGCATGGAGGGCTACAACGTGCTCAACCCCATGGGCTACGACGCCTTCGGCCTGCCGACGGAGAACTTCGCCATTAAGAATCACGTCCATCCCGCAGTCGTGACCAGACAGAACATCGATCACTTCCGCGAACAGCTCAAGCGGCTGGGCTTCTCCTTCGACTACACCCGCGAGATCAACACCACCGATCCCAAATACTACAAGTGGACGCAGTGGATCTTCCTCAAGCTGTTCGAGCACAGCCTGGCCTACAAGGCGGAAATGCCCATCAACTGGTGTACCAGCTGCAAGTGCGGCCTGGCCAACGAAGAGGTCGTCAACGGCGTGTGCGAGCGCTGCGGCAGCGAGGTCGTGCGCAAGGTCAAGAGCCAGTGGATGCTCAAAATCACCGCCTACGCCCAGAAGCTGCTCGACGGGCTGGACGACGTGGACTTCATCGAGAAGGTCAAGATTCAGCAGCGTAACTGGATCGGCCGCAGCGAGGGCGCCGAGGTCGACTTCACGCTGACCACCGGCGACAAGCTGCGCATCTACACCACCCGCCCCGACACGCTCTTCGGCGCGACCTACATGGTCATCTCGCCCGAGCATCCCCTGCTCGAGCAGCGCAAAGACGTGATCTCCAACTACGACGAAATCGCCGAATACCGCGCCGCCGCCGCGCGCAAATCCGACTTTGAGCGCACTGAGCTGAACAAGGACAAGACCGGCGTGTGCATCGCGGGCCTCAAGGCGATCAATCCGGTCAACGGTAAGGAGATCCCCGTGTGGGTGTCCGACTATGTGCTGATGGGCTACGGCACCGGCGCGATCATGGCCGTGCCCGCCCACGACGAGCGCGACTACGCCTTCGCCAGGAAGTTCGGAATCCCCATGGTCGAGGTCGTGGCCGGCGGCGACATCGCCAACGAGCCCTACACCGACATCAGCGACGGCGTGATGGTCAATTCCGGCTTCCTGGACGGCAAGACCGTCGCCGAGGCCAAGAAGAGCATCATCGAATGGCTCACCGAAAAGGGACTGGGCGAGCGCAAGGTCAACTTCAAGCTGCGCGACTGGGTGTTCAGCCGCCAGCGCTACTGGGGCGAGCCGATCCCGCTGGTCAAGTGCGAAAAGTGCGGCTGGGTGCCGGTGCCCTTCGAGCAGCTGCCCGTGACGCTGCCCGAGGTTGAGCACTACGAGCCGACCGACGACGGCGAATCGCCGCTGTCCACCATGACCGACTGGGTCAACACCACCTGCCCGCACTGCGGCGGCCCCGCCAGACGCGAGACCGACACCATGCCGCAGTGGGCCGGCTCCAGCTGGTACTTCCTGCGCTATATCGATCCGCACAACGATAACGAGCTGGCCGCGATGGATCAGCTGCGCTACTGGCTGCCGGTCGACTGGTACAACGGCGGCATGGAGCACACCACGCTGCATCTGCTCTACAGCCGCTTCTGGCATCGCTTCCTGTACGACATCGGCGTCGTTCCCACGCCCGAACCCTACAAGAAGCGCACCAGCCACGGCATGATTCTGGGCGCGAACGGCGAAAAGATGTCCAAGTCCCGCGGCAACGTCATCAATCCCGACGACGTTGTAGACGAGCTGGGCGCGGACGCCTTCCGCCTGTACGAGATGTTCATGGGCGCGTTCGATCAGGCCATTCCGTGGTCGACCGAGGGCGCGCGCGGCTGCCGCCGCTTCCTCGACCGCGTATGGCGGCTGATGGAAATCATGACCGACGAGGAAGGCGTGAGCCAGGACATGGCCTACGACGTCAACGCCTGCATCAAGAAGGTGGGCGAGGACTACGAGCGCATGAAGTTCAACACCGCCATCGCCGCCATGATGAGTCTGGTCAACGCCTTCTACACCAAGGGCAACATTACCCGCGGCGAGATGAAGATCCTCATCCAGCTGCTCAATCCGGTCGCCCCGCATATCACCGAGGAGATCAACCAGATGTGCGGCTTCGGCCCCGAGCTGGTGCGCACGCCCTGGCCGGAATACGACCCCGCCGCGCTGGTCAAGAGCACCGTCGAGGTCGCGCTGCAAATCTGCGGCAAGGTGCGCGCCCGCATCAACGTGCCGGCCGACCTGACCCGCGAGAACGCGAGCGACTACTTCATGGCCTGCGACGAGGTGAAGAAGCTGGTCGGCGACAAGCCGGTCAAGAAGCTGATCTTCGTGCCCGGCCGTCTGGTCAACATCGTGATCTGAATTTTTCCCGCGCGGCGCGCAGCAGACGACGCGCCGCGCCGGTCTATTTCCTATCGCCATGGCATAAAACGATCTATGGGGGTGAAGCGCCTTGTCAAACATTCAGGCGTTTATACTGGGGCTTGTGCAGGGCCTGGCGGAATTTCTGCCCATCAGCTCATCCGGCCATCTGACGCTGCTTCAGATGTTTTTCGGCATCAATGAAGCGCCGCTCGCGCTGGATGTGCTGCTGCACTTCGGCACGCTCATCGCCGTGCTGGTCGTCTACCGGAAGCGCATCGTCAACATGATCCTGCATCCGCTCAAGTCGGAGCTGAAATGGCTGATCGTCGCCACCATTCCCGCCGTTATCGCGGCGCTTTTGCTGAACGACCTGATCGACGCGGCGTTCAAGGGCGAATATCTGGGCTATTGCTTCCTGCTGACCAGCTTCGTGCTGCTGCTGGGCGAATCGATCAACCGCTTCCGCGCGAAAAAGCACAAGCACGTCACATGGTATGACGCGCTCATCATGGGCTGCGCGCAGGCCGTCGCCATCGCGCCCGGTCTGTCCCGTTCGGGCTGCACCATCGCGGCCGGCATGGCCAGCGGACTGAGCCGCAAGCGCGCCGCCGATTTCTCATTCCTCATGTCCATTCCGGCGATCCTCGGCTCGGCCGTACTCAGCCTGAAGGACGTCTACGACGCGGCACAGACCGCCGGCACGTCCTTCGGCGCGGAGTTTTCGGCGCTGGTGACGCAGCTGGGCGGCGCGCTGCCGATACTCATCGGCGTGGTCACCGCGGCCGTGTCAGGCTTCCTCGCCATCAAGCTGATGCTGGCGCTGGTCAAGCAGGCTGGTATGCGCGCCTTCGCCGTGTACACATTCCTGCTGGGCGCATTCCTGATCGCCCGACAGGTGCTGCTGGGATAAGCGGCCGCTCGAAGAGCTGTTTCTGAGCCGACTCCATTCGCGCTCAGGAGCAGCTCTTTTTTGCGCGTCACGGAAAACTGTAGAAGAGAAGACAAGGCAGCGCAATGCGAACAGCATGGCGGAAATAACCGTTCTGCCCGCCGCCTGATTTTCCTTTTTTATATCTGCCCATGGCAGTGCCATGAAATGCGCCGGCGCTCCGGCCAGCATTCCCTCAGATATCCGCGATCAGCCAATCCATCCCCGCAGGGCGCGTTCACTCGGGAACCATTGCGCAGGAGGATCGACTCTCTTACCGTATTTCATCCAAACGACAGTCGACAAAATACGCGATAATACATATGAGTGATGGAAGATTTGCGGATCGGTAAAAAAGAAAAAGCGGCGATTGACGCAGCAGCGAAGTCGGGGCAGCGAGCGCTCTATAACACCCCAGTCATTCAAAGCATTGCGGGCAGGCAATGGCTTATGTCTATGTTTTAGATGGGGTTTAGTATCGCAATCCATCGGCGCGCGCTAAAGGCCACGCGCGGCGCTGAAAGCCACGCGCACACGGAAAGCCTCGCGCACACGGAAAGCCTCGCGCACGAAAAGCCTCGCACGAAAAGCCTCGCGCACGAAAAGCCTCGCACAGAAATCCTCGCGCACGAAAAGCCTCGCACAGAAATCCTCGCACACGGAAAGCCACGCACAGAAATCCTCGCGCACGAAAAGCCTCGCACAGAAAGCCTCGCACACGGAAAGCCTCGCGCACGGAAAGTCTCACACAGAAATCCTCGCGCACGAAAAGCCGCGCACAGAAAGCCTCGCACACGGAAAGCCACGCACAGAAAGCCTCGCGCACGAAAAGCCTCGCGCACGAAAAGCCTCGCGCAGAAATCCTCGCGCACGAAAAGCCTCGCGCACGGAAAGCCTCATGCACACGGAAAGCCTCATGCGCACGAAAAGCCTCGCACAGAAATCCTCGCGCACGAAAAGCCTCGCGCACGGAAAGCCTCATGCACACGGAAAGCCTCATGCACACGGAAAGCCTCATGCACACGGAAAGGCGAGCCACCCAAATGGGCGGCTCGCCTTATCTCATTGCTTATGGAAGATTGTTCAGATCAGCTCAGCGCGCCTGGAAAGCGTCCAGCTGCGCCTGAGCGTCGGCGATCATTTCCTGCAGGCCGGCGCCGTTCATCTTGTCGAGGAACTCGTCGTACACGTCGTCTATCGGACGGGTGCCGCTGGCGAAGTCCTTGTAATACTCGTCCTTGACCGCAGAGATCTCGGCCAGGTTGGACGTGAAAGCGCTGCTGTCCCAGGTGAAGCCGGGGATGGCGGACACGTTCGCGGAGGTCTTGATGACGTCATAGTACTGGTCATACTGATCCATGACCGGCGCCTTGGCCTTGCCGTCCACCTGCTCCTGGCTCACAGCGATGGACGTCTCGAAATACGCGGGCTGAGAGAAGCCCCACGGGCTGTAGTTGCTGTTGCCGATCTCGGTGCGCAGCACGCCGCCGGCGCAGTCCTTGCTCTGCTCTTCGGTCACATAGTTCCAGTGATAGCCCTGCTTGCCGAAGCGCATGGTGTCGTTGAACAGCTGGTTGGTATGGCACAGGCCGATGTACTTGAGGGCGGCAGCCATGCGCGTTTCGTCCTCTTCCAGCGTAACGGACAGCGCGTTCATGGAGCCCTGCACGCCGTCGGTGCTCAGGTTGGGGCCAAAGTAGCAGGTCATAGAGGTGTTGTAGCCGTTGCTGACGGAGTAGTCGTAGCCCGGCCACGCCTGAACGGAGGCAATGCGCGGCTTCTTGGTATCGATCGCGGTCTCGCTGACCTGAGCCGCGTCGGGATTGACCAGACCCAGCTTATACCATTCGCCCATGGTGCGATAGCGCTCCATCAGAGCGGGATCGTCGAGGGCGAACACGACCTTGTTGGTGCCGAAGATGCAGCCGATCATCGCGGTGCGGTCGATGAAGTCGAAGGAGCTCTCCATGCCGGGCGGGTTGCCGCCCACGAGCACGGGATACTCGTTGTCGGCCATCGTGGCCTTCCAGGCCACCAGGAACTCGGTCAGATCGCCCCAGCCGTTGATTCTGTCGGGAATCTCAAAGCCCAGTTCAGCGGCGATGTCAGCGGGATAGGTCAGGAAGTTCATCATCGCGTAGTCCTTCTTGACGGGAACGGCGTACAGGCCGCCGTCCGTCGAGTGGGCCAGCTCCCAGACGTCCTCGGTCATGCTGGCATACAGCTCCGGCGCCATTTCCTGCACCTTGCCGTCCAGGTTGGCGAACAGCCCCTGAGAGACGGCCTGATTGAAGTTGTTGTACCAGGAGCAGGTAAAGTAAATGTCGAACACTTCGCCCGACTGGATGGAGACGAGAACCTGATCGTTGGTGAAATACTGAATGTCGCATTCCACGCCGATCAGCTCGCGGCTCATCTTGTTGAGTTCTTCCAGCACCATGGCGTTGTCGATGGGCGCAACGTCGCCTGTGCCCATCGCCCACGTCAGCTTGATGGGATCGCCTTCAGCCTGCGCGGGCGCGATGACGCCCATGGAAAGCACGAGAGCGAGCGCCAAAACGAGGGTCACGAGTTTCTTCATTTCCGGATTCCTCCTTCAAGTTATTTATAATAGCGAATCGCTATCATAAGCAGATTCCGTCGTCATCCCTTCACCGCGCCTATGGTCAGGCCCGATATGAAGTACTTCTGGAAGAAGGGATACGAACACGCGATGGGAACGACCGCGATCATGACCATGGCCATGCGCACGGTTTCAGCAGGCACCTTGCTGGCCTCGCCGGGCGCCATGAACTGGCTGTTTCGGCTGAGGAACTCAATCGAGCTTTCGAGCGATATGAGCACGTACTGCAGCGGGAAGAGATCCTGCATGTTGGAGTTGAGATAGTACTTGGCCATCAGCCAGTCGTTCCAGTAGGCAAAAGTATAGAACAGACCGATTGTCGCCACGGCCGGCAGCGATATGGGCAGCACGATCTGCACGAATATGCGAATCTGGCGCGCGCCGTCGATCTTGGCGCTCTCAATGATGGCGTCTGGCACGCTGGTCTGGAAGAACGTGCGCATGATGATGATGTAGAAGCTGGAACAGCATATGGGCAGTATCAGCGCCCAGTAGGTGTTCTTCAGCCCCAGTATCTGCGCGTTGATCATATAGCTTGCGACCAGACCGCCCGAGAAAAGCATGGGAATGAATATGTACCATGTGAAGAACTTGCGCAGGCGGTAGTTGGGGCGCGAAAGCGCATAGCCCATCGTCGAGCAGAGAACGAGGCCTATTGCTGTGCCCACAATGGTCACGCCGATGGAGTTGAGGAACGCGCGCCCGATGTACTCAATCTGCCTGCCCAGATAGCGATAGCTCTCCAGACTCCAGGCATTGGGCCAGTAGCTGTAGCCCTTGCTCACGACCGAGCTCTCAGCCGAGAACGAGACGATCAGCACCAGCAGCGCCGGCATAAAGCAGACCAGCGCCAGCAATATGAATACCAGGCTGAACAGCACATTTGTGGCCGGCTTGACGCGCATATAGCGGATCTCGCCGCCGGTTTCTTTTTTCTTTGCAGACATTGCGCTCATCTCTCCTTTTCGTCAGAACAGCCCCGACTCGGGGTCAATTTTCTTCACCACAATGTTGGCGACAACGATCGTCACACAGCCGCACACCGACTGCATGAGCGCCGCCGCGGAGGAGAGATTGATGTTGGGCCGTTCAAGCAGCGCCTTGTAGACGTACACGTCTATGGTCTGCGTGATCGATGTGAGCGAGCCCGAATTGCGCGTCGCCTGATAGAACAGGCCGAAGTCGCTGCGGAATATGTTGCCCACGGCCATTATGAACATGATCGATATGATCGGGCGCAGGCTGGGCAGCGTGATGTAGTGCGTCTGCTGCCACTTTGTCGCGCCGTCTATGATCGCGGCCTCGTACATCTCCTTGTCTATGCCGCTGATCGCCGCCAGATAGACCACCATGTTGTAGCCCATGCCCTTCCAGACATTAAGGAACACGAGGAACCATGTCCAGAAGCCCACGTCCTGATACCATTGGTGCGGCGTCGTGGCCAGGCCGAGCTTGCGGGCGAGGTTGTTCACCAGGCCTGCGTCGGTCGCCATGAACGCATAGACGAAATAGCCTATGACAACCCACGAGAGAAAATGCGGCAGGAACATCATTGTCTGACACAGCTTGGCCAGCTTTTTGGAATACAGCTGGCTGATCATGATGGCCAGCGTGACCGGAATCAACACGCCCAGAATAATGAATATGCAGTTGTACACCAGCGTGTTGCGCATCATGTTGCCAAAGTAGCTGGATTTGAAGAGGAATTTAAAGTTGTCCAGCCCCACCCAGCTGCTGTTGTTGATCAGGCTCCACAGAAAGCTCTTGCCCGGCCTGGCCTTATAGTTCTTAAAGGCGATGATGACGCCGAACATGGGGGCGTAGCAGAATATGGCGAACCAAATGGTTGTAGGAAGATGCAGCAGGAAGAGTTCCAGATTGTCAAATGCAGAACCCGTCGTCGCGCCTCCGCCTTTCTTTTTTCGTATCTCCTGATGTTTCGACTCCGTCGTCGGTTGCTTGTTCAACGTCCCCACCCTTTCCGGCGCATTTGCACGATCCGCGCTTTGTTCACAATAATCACCTATTCAACGCCATATTTTACAATGCTTAACTTGATTATAATGCTTGCGTGCCGATTTGTCAACCTTTTTATTGCCCGATCTGCATTCATAATTTAAAAATATCATTCGTTTTTTTTGATATGTTACTCGCTTATGCGCATTTTGTACAATTTGGCCGCGTTCATGAAAACCCGATGGCGCGCCGGCGCAGCGCAAAAGACGCCGCAGCGCAGAAATCCGGAAAGCGCAGGTTCAAAGCGCCTGCACATTTATGAACGAAGAGTGAAAATGGAATTTGGCAGTCTGTCATGGCGACGTCCTGTAATCTGCTGCTATAGGCTTGCGCTCCCTCCAGGATTCCGTGAAGAAGCGATTGAAACGCATCGCGCCTGAATCCCCCGTTTTGCCGTAAAGCGTCAATAAAGCGCCAAAAAAAGCCCGGAGCCGGGAAACACACGCGGTTTCCACAGCTCCGGGCGCTGTCCTATGTCTCTGCGCGCTGCCCTCCGTGCTCAGTCATCGTATGATGCCGCCGCCCAGACATTCCTGCCCGAGATAGAGCACAGCCGACTGGCCGGGCGTGATGGCGCGCTGCTTTTCGGCAAAGTCGATCTGCATCAGATCGTCGCCGATCAGGCGCACGGACACGTCCTGTAGCGGCTGGCGGTGCCGGAACCGCGCCTGACAGACCAGCGTCTCGCCCGCCCTGACCGGCGCACGGCCGGAGATCCACGTCAGCTGCTCGATAACGGTCGATTCGCTGTAGAGCAGCGGCGAATCGTCGCCCTGCTCGACGAGCAGCACGTTATTCTGAAGATCCTTGCCCACGACGAACCAGCGCCGCCCGTCGCCGCCGCCGCCGATGCCCAGGCCGCGCCGCTGACCGAGCGTGTAGTACATCAGCCCGTCGTGCCGGCCGACGACCCTGCCGTCCACCGTGCGCATTTCGCCGGGCTGTGCGGGCAGATACTGGCTGAGGAACTGCTTGAAATTGCGCTCGCCAATGAAGCACACGCCGGTCGAATCCTTCTTTTCGGACACGGGCAGATCATTCTCACGCGCAATCTCGCGAATCTCCGCCTTGGTCAGGCCGCCCACGGGGAACAGGGCGTGCGAAAGCGCCGCCTGACCAATCATATAGAGGAAGTAGGTCTGATCCTTGTTCTCATCCGCCGCGCGCAGCAGCTGATATGCGCCGCCCTCATGGCCCAGTCGGGCAAAGTGGCCGGTCGCCAGCTTGTCCGCGCCCAGCGACAGCGCGAATTTCAGAAAGACGTTCCACTTGATCTCGCGATTGCACAGCACGTCCGGATTGGGGGTGCGGCCGCGCTTGTACTCCTCCAGAAAATAGCTGAACACGCGCTCCTGATATTCCTTCGCGAAGTTGACGGAATAATACGGAATGCCAATGCGGTCGCACACGCGGCGCACGTCGGCGTAATCCTGCTCGGACGTACAAACGCCGCTTCCGTCCTTCTCCTCCCAGTTGTTCATGAAAACGCCGATCACGTCGTAGCCCTGCCGCTTGAGCAGGAGCGCCGTCACCGATGAATCGACGCCGCCGGACATTCCGACGACAATCTGCGCCATAGGCCATCGTCCTTTCCGCGGCGCAGAGGCCGCGCTCTTTCATTGAATTGCAGGATGTAAGACGAGCCTCGCAGGAAATCATGCGAGGCTCGCCATGAAAACGGGCTCTGATCAGCCCATCGGCACATAGTCGTCGGGCTTCACGGGCGGATTTTCGGAATAGATGACGTTCATGGTTTTCCAGTCGACATACTCGCCGTTCACCGAGGGTATCTTTGAAACGTCGCCCCAGAGCGCTTCGTCCCAGTTGGTCTGAAGCCAGGTTTGCAGCACTTCAATCGCGTCCTTCAGCATCTGGTCGTATTCGCCGGTCGCTTCTGTGGAAGCATCCATCCAGCCCAGCGCGATCAGACGCGTCTTGAGCGAAACCACCGTCTCCTCGTCGGAGCCGTCGTATACGGCCGGTTCCTTCGTCGGCTCGGGCGTAGGCTCTTCGGTCGGTACTTCAGTAGGCTCTTCAGTGGGTTCCTCGGCCGGCACATCAGTTACGGGCGCGCCGGTCGGCTCTTCCGTCGATATTTGTTGTGTCGGCGCCTCGACGGGCGCATCAGGAGGGTTTACGGTATTGTCCGCGGTAAAGTCGAGCGTCGGCGCGTTGTCCGGCGTGGGATTGACCGGCTCGTTGAACTCGTTGTTGAGATAGCTGAGGGTCACGCTGCTGGCCGTGCCGCTGGTGTCCAGCGTCAGCGTATAGCGCTGATTCAGATAATCCTGCAGCAGCGAGACGGCGGTGCGGGTGTTCGCATCGTATACGCCGTTGGGCGTGCCCTTGAGCCATTGCAGCTCGATCAGGCGGGTTTGCAGCCAGATGATCGCGTCCTCATCAGAGGTCTCGTCGATCTGCTCGGAGTAGACGACGGTCGGCTCGGGCGTAGCGGTCTCCTCAGGCGCAGGGGTGGTGTTCAGGGGGGCGCGAGTGGGCGCGCCGCTCCACTTCAGCCACTGCACGGTCAGGTCGTCGGCCTGTCCGTCCTCGGGCAGCGTAATGTCGGTGTTGATCGAGTTCATATAGCGCTGGAAATCGGCGACGGCCAGCGCGGTGGCGTTGTCATACACGCCGGTGTTCTGGGACGCATCCAGCCAGCCCAGCTCGATCAGGCGCGCCTGCACGGTCGCGGTCAATTCGGCGCTCGGCGCAAACGGCGTGGGCGAGGGCGTAGGCTCCTGAGTCGGTTCGGGCGTGTCGGTCGGCGCGGGGGTGTTGGTGGGCGCAGGCGTGTCGGTCGGCGCGGGCGTGTTGGTGGGCAGCGTCTCGGGCAGATCGGGCATGCCGTCCGCATCCGGATTCCACGGCGCGTCGCTGCGGTTGATCCAGCCGATGGTCGCCTCGCCCGCGATGCCGTCCACCTGAATGGAATCGTCATAGCGGTCGTGTACGCACTTCTGGAAGGCGCGCACGGCCTCGCGGGTCTTTTTGCCGTATTCGCCGGTCGGCGCGTCGATATTGAGCCACTTGAGCTGCATCAGACGCTGCTGAAGCGCGGTGATCAGCTCGCTGTCGGCGTTCTTGTCGATGCGGGTCGGCTCGATGGTCACGGTCGGCTCCGCCGGTTCAGTTGGCTCGGCCGTGGCGGTGTCCTCGGGGACAGCGGTTGCGGTATCTTCCGGCGCAGCGGTAGCCGTATTCTCGGGCGCGGCGGTGGCCGTGTTCTCAGGCGCAGCGGTGGCCGTGTCTTCCGGCGCAGCCGTCGCGGTCGGCTCGGGCGTGGCCGTGGGCTGCTCGCCGCCCTTGCGCGGCGCGTCGTCGCGGTTCAGCCAGCCAATGGTGGCCTTGCCGGCGATGCCGTCCACGCCGACGGTGTTGTCGTAATGGTCGTGAACCTCCTGCTGGAAGGCCTTCACGGCGTCCTTCGTCTGGTTGCCGTAGTTGCCGGTGGGCGCTTCCACGTCCAGCCAGCCCAGCTCGATCAGGCGGGCCTGCAGCGCGTTGATGAGGGCCTTATCGGCCTTCTTGTCGATGAGCGTCGGCTCGATGGTCACGCGCGGCTCGGGCGTAGCGGTCGCGTCGGGATCGGGCGTAGGCGTGAGCGGCACGGCGGTCGGCGCGGGCGTGTCGGTGTCCTTGGCCCAGTCCGGCTCGTAATCGTCGGGAATGGGCGTGTTGGTGGCGACGTTGTTGTTGATTGTGTCGCCGCCCGGCTGCTGCTGCCAGCCCTGCGTGGGCGCGACGATGTTGCCGAATTCGTCGGTCGCGCCGGCGGTGGGCAGCGGCGTCTCGGTGGGCGCGGACCATGCGTTGAGCGGGTCGTTCGACACGTTCGGCTTCACGGTGGCGTCGCTGCCGCCGCGGGTGAGTATGATGACGACCGCGGCGATCAGCACCAGCACGACGACCAGCGCCACGCTGACGGTGATGATGCGCTTTTTGTTCTTCTCGCCGTCGTCCTCGTCCTCTTCCTCGATTTCCTCTTCGTCCTCGGCGGCTTCCTCTTCCTCGCGCTCGGGTTCGTCGCCTTCGGGGACTTCGGCGCTTTCGGCGGCGGCTTCGGCGCTCTCCGGCACGGCGGCGGCGGGCGCGGCGGCCTTCTTGCGGCGCAGCACGACGTAGAGTGTGCCGTTTTCCTCGAAATTGGCCATGGCCTTCGAGGGATCGTCGGCCGATTCGGCCTTCTTGCGCGTTTCCTCAAGGCCGGCGGCGAACTCGCCCTCCATGCCGGGCAGCGGAACCAGATCGTTGCTGCCCTCGGCGCGCATGGCCACGCCGCGCGGCATATACTCGCGGATGCGCAGCGCGCGCTCCTTGCGCAGATCATAGACGATATAGACCACGCCGGACGCATCCTGACCGACGGCGCGCCCCACCAGGAAGCGGCCGCCCAGGATCTCGCCGGGCTTTAAGTGATTCTTGATCAGCGGCGCGTTCGCGTCCTTGCCGCAATGGGGGCAGATGGACTGCCCTTCATTGTCCTCCATGCAAAACATACACAGTCTGCCGGTATCCATTCTTACTTCCTCCTATCGGCGCACGGAGCCGTCCAGCGTTTCGGCCAGACAGCGGCGCGTATCGGTTTCTACGGCGTCGATCGGCCGGTCGGCGTCGATCACCGCAATGCGTTCGGGATCCTCGGCGGCCAGCGCCCTATATGCGCCGTACACCGCTTCAAAAAACTCTTTCTCTTCCAGCTCCAGCCGGTCTGGCGCGCTGGCGGCGCGTCGCCTCTGCATGGCGCGCTCGGGACTGACGTCGTAAAACAGCGTCAGATCCGGCTCGCAGCCGTCCACGCCGAGCCGGTTGAGCGCGCGCACAGCGCCCATGCCCAGCCCCCGGCCCACGCCCTGATAGACCAGGCTGGAATCGAGGAACCGGTCGCACAGCACGATCGCGCCGCGCTTCACGGCGGGCTTTATGACCTCGCCGACGTGCTGCGCGCGGGAGGCGGCATAGAGCATCGCCTCGCATTCGGCGGTCATGCCGGCTGATTTCACGTCGAGTATGATCTCGCGGATGCGCTCCGAGATCGGACAGCCGCCCGGCTCGCGCGTCGATACGACCTCGTAGCCGCGCGCCCTCAGCCAGTCCGCCGCGCGCCTGAGCTGCGTGGTCTTTCCGCAGCCGTCCGTACCCTCGAAGGAGACGAACAGCCCCCTCGGCGCGTCGCCCGCGTCCAGCAGCAAGCCGCGCAGCTCATTCACCGATCCAGCGATAAAGCGCGCGCCCGCGTTTTCCAGCTCCTCGCGCGTGCCGTAGCCGTAAAGCGCGCCGATTCCGTCTATGCCGTTGCCGACGGCGCCCTCCATGTCGCCCGCGCGGTCGCCCACCATGCACGCCCTTTCAAAGCGCTCGGGCAGCGCGCGGCGCACGAGCGCGACCTTGTCGGCGTGATGATCGGTCAATGTGATCGCTTCGAGCCGGTCGATATACGGCGCAAGACCGAAATAGTCGATGATCTTCCTCGAAAACACCTCAGGCTTGCCGGTGGCGACCGCCACATACGCCCCGCCCGCCTTGAGCGCGCGCAGGAGGGGCGCAATGCCGGGATAGACCGAATTTTCCATCCAGCCCACCGTCGAAAAGCGCTCGCGGTAGATGCGCACGGCTTCCTCCGCCTCGTCCTCCGCCATACCCGCGACGGCGATGAACGATTCGCGCAGCGGCGGCCCGATAAACCGGCGCAGCGCAGCCGCGTCGAGCAGCGGCCTGTTCATCTGCTCCAATGCATATTGGACGGATTTTGTGATCCCCGGTTCCGATTCCGTCAGCGTTCCGTCCAGATCAAAAATGACAGCGTCATATTTCACGGCTTTTGCCTCCGCTATTTCGTTTTCAGCGTTTGCCCGCCGCGCTTCTGATTGCGTGCCTCGGGCATACATACTTATTTTATACGCTCACAGTGTTTTTTTCAAGTGGCCGCATATGAATAATCGGGAAAAATGCGCTGGCAATATGCGGGCAATATCCGGAAGCGCCGTTTGTGTTAACTTGCAGTTCAGTATGAATAAAGATGCAGATTTGAACGAAAACGTTCCGAAAACCGCTTGAAATGCAGGGCGCTCTGGGCTATAATAGCGATATATTTTCTGCGGGCGGCCTATATCGCCCGTGATATTCAAGGAGGATTCGTCATGGATCGCGTTTATAATTTCGCCGCCGGCCCCGCCGCCATGCCCCTCGAAGTCCTGGAGACCGCCGCTCGAGAGATGTGCTGTTACGGCTCCACCGGCATGTCGGTCATGGAGATGAGTCACCGTTCCAAGATGTACCTCCCCATCTATCAGGAAACGGTCTCCCTCGTGCGCGAGCTGATGCACGTCCCGGACAACTATTCCGTGCTGCTGCTTCAGGGCGGCGCGACGCAGCAGTTTGCCGCCATTCCCATGAACCTCATGACCGGATCAGGCCGCGCCGACTACATCGACAGCGGCAACTTCGCCCACGGCGCGATGGTCGAGGCGAACAAGTACGGCAAGGCGCGCTGCGTGGCCTCCTCGCGTGAGGAAAACTACGTCCGCATCCCCGCCTGGGATGAAAAGACCTTCGATCCCGAGGCCGACTATTTCTACATCACCACCAACAACACCATCTTCGGCACGCGCTATTCCACTCTGCCCGAGACCGGAAATGTGCCGCTGGTGGCCGATATGTCCTCCAACATCCTCTCCGAAAAATACGACGTGAGCCGCTTCGGCGTGATCTATGCCGGCGCGCAGAAGAACATCGGCCCGGCGGGCGTGACGCTGCTCATCATGCGCAGCGATCTGCCCGGCCATTGCCTGCCCATCACGCCCAAGATCATGGACTGGCAGAAGCAGATCGAGAACGACTCGATGATCAACACCCCGCCGACCTACGCCATCTATATGTGCGGCCTGTGCCTGAAGTGGCTCAAAAAGCAGGGCGGCGTCGAGGGCATAGAGCCGGTCAACATCGAAAAGGCGCAGCTGCTCTACGACGCGATCGACAACAGCCGTCTCTTCCGCGGCACCGCCGATCCCGCCTCCCGCTCGCGCATGAACGTCACATTCGTCACCGACAGCCCCGACCGCGACGCGGAATTCGTCAAGGAAGCCGCCGCGCACGGTCTGGTCAACCTGAAGGGACACCGCCTTGTGGGCGGCATCCGCGCCAGCATCTACAACGCCATGCCCATCGAGGGCGTAAAGGCGCTGGTCGAATTCATGAAGGAGTTTGAGAGCCATGTTTAATATCAAAACGCTCAACGAAATTTCTCCGGTCTATAAAAACGTGCTCGCCGCGGACAAATTCACCGTCGGCAAGGACATTGAAAATCCCGATGCGATCATCGTGCGCAGCGCCGCCATGCATGATCTGCGCGTGCCGGAGAAGCTGCTGGCCGTGGGCCGCGCGGGCGCAGGCTACAACAACATCCCCGTCGAGGATTACGGCAGGCGCGGCGTCGTCGTGTTCAACACGCCGGGCGCGAACGCCAACGCCGTCAAGGAGCTGGCCATCGCCGCGCTGCTGCTGGCCTCGCGCGACATCGTGGGCGGCATAGAATGGGCGAAAACGCTCAAGGGACAGGGCGCGGCGGTCGCCAAGCTGGTCGAAAAGGGCAAGAGCCAGTTCGTCGGCCCGGAGCTGAAGGGCAAGACGCTGGGCGTGATCGGCCTGGGCGGCGTGGGCGGCCTGGTGGCCAACGCGGCGGCCGATCTCAAGATGCGCGTGCTGGGCTATGATCCCTACATCTCCGTCGCCAACGCCTGGAAGCTCTCCCGCAAGATCGTCCATGTCGACAATCAGGACGAAATGCTGCCCCAGTGCGATTATCTCTCCATCCATGTGCCGCTGATGGATTCTACGCGCGGCTCCTTCAACGCGGCCGTGTTCGCCAAAATGAAGGACGGCGCGGCGCTGCTCAATCTGGCGCGCGGCGAGCTGGTCAACAACGACGATCTGCTCGCAGCCATCGCCGACGGCAAAATCCGCCGCTATGTGACCGACTTCCCCTGCGACGAGCTGCTGGGCCAGCGCGGCGTGGTGGCCATTCCGCATCTGGGCGCGTCCACGCCCGAGAGCGAGGACAACTGCGTGGATATGGTCAGCCGCCAGCTGGAGGACTATCTCGAAACCGGCTCGATCGTCAATTCAGTCAACTATCCCGCCTGCCCGCTGACCGACGCCTTCCGCTACCGGCTCACCGTCATGCACGCCAACGTGCCCAACACCGTGGGCCGCATCACCTCTGCGCTGGCCGAGCAGGGCGTGAACATCGACAACATGGTCAACAAATCCCGCGGCGAATTCGCCTACACCGTGCTCGATCTGGACGACGCGCTTTCCGAGGAGACCATCCGGCGCGTCGAGGCGCTCGAGCCGGTCTACCGCGCGCGCTATTTCGCCCGCGTGTAATCCGCACCGCATTTTCCGCGTTCCGGCTTCGGGGCGCGGATTTTTTCTTTATTTTCGACAAGCCTTTTTTGCCGACAGATGTAAAAATACATTGCAAAATGAGCCGTTATCGTGCATAATGAAAGCAACTTCCCATTCACGAATTGAAAGGACGATCAAGCGATGAGAAAAACCTGCATCTCGAAGGACTGGCTCCTGAAGGCTCCCGGAACGAACGGCTATGTTCCCGTCGATCTGCCCAACGATTATACGATCTCCCTGCCCCGCAGCGCGGATGTGGCCGGCGGCGCGGCGAACGGCTTCTTCCCCGGCGGAGACGGCCATTATGTCAAGTATCTCACGCCCGGCGATGAAAAGCGGCACATGCTCCTCGATCTGGACGGCGCGTATATGTGCGCCGAGGTCATGTACAACGAGGACGTTCTGATCATGCACCCGCACGGCTACGCGCCCGTGCTGGTCGATCTGACCGACAAGACGCGCTTTGGCCGCACCAACAAGCTGGTCGTCTCCACCAAGGGACTCCAGCCCTCCACCCGCTGGTATTCCGGCGCGGGCGTCTACCGCGACGTGTTCCTCTGGACGGGCGGCGACGTGCGCGTGGAGCCGCGCGATCTGTTCATCACAACGCCCGAAGCCACCGATGAAAGAGCCACAGTCAAAGCCGCCTATACCATCACCGCCGACAGGGCCGCCGGCGTGACGGTCAAAGCCGCGGTCGTCTCTCCGGATGGACAGACCGCCGCGCAGGCGCAGGGCGCGCTCTCCGTTCAGGCCGGCGAAAAAGTGCCGCTTGCGCTGACGCTCTCAATCGATCATCCGCAGTTGTGGGACGTTGACTCCCCCGCGCTCTACACGCTCAAGACCGAAATCTGCGCGGACGGCGTTCTGACCGACGAGGCGGAGACGACGTTCGGCATCCGCACCATCGAAGCCGACGCGGTTCACGGCTTCCGGCTGAACGGCAAGCCCCTGAAGATGCGCGGCGGCTGCATCCATCACGATCACGGCGTGCTGGGCGCGGCGGCGTTTCCGGCGGCCGAGGAGCGCAAGCTCACGCTGCTCAAAAAGGCCGGCTTCAACGCCGTGCGCATCGCCCACAACCCGCCGTCTCTGGCGCTGCTCGAGGTGTGCGACCGCATCGGCATGCTGGTCATGGACGAGGCGTTCGACATGTGGCGCGAGCAGAAAACCGGCGTGGACTACCATCTCTGGTTCGCCGACTGGTGGGCGCGCGACATCGCCGCCATGGTGCTGCGCGACCGCAACCACCCCTGCGTGGTCAGCTATTCCATCGGCAACGAAATCGGCGAGCGCAACGGCGATTCGGACGGCGCGCTCTGGTCTGAAAAGCTGAGCGCCGAGATCCGCAAATATGATTCCACCCGCTTCGTCACCTCCGGCGTGTGCGGCATGTGGACGTATCCCGAAGAGATCGATCCCGAGGACTATAAGCACGATTTCCTGAAGGGCCGTCCCGACATCGGTCAGGGCGGCGTGGACACCAGTTGGCTGGACTGGACGGAGGGCTACATGGCGCCGCTGGACATCGTGGGCTACAACTATCAGTTCGAGCATTACACCCCCGATCACAGGCTCTATCCGAACCGCGTCATCTGGGGCAGCGAGACGCACGCCGTCCGCTTCTATGATTCCTGGCACGCCGTGCTGGACAACGATCACGTCATCGGCGATTTCACATGGACGGCCTACGACAATCTCGGCGAGGCGGGCACGGGCCGCGCTCTGTGGGCGCGCGACGGCTTCATTCCGGGCATCAGCCTGGCCGAATACCCCTGGCGCACCTGCTATCAGGGCGATCTCGACCTGTGCGGCTACCGCCGTCCGCAGTCCTATTTCCGCGAAGCCGTGTGGATCGGCGGCACCGAGCCGCGCATTTTCACCACGCATCCCGAGCATTACGGCGAGGGCTTCTCCGGCACCGGCTGGCACTGGTACGACGTGCTGGACACCTGGACGTTCGACGACAAGTATCTGGGCAAACCGGTCAAGGCCGACGTTTACACCGACGCGGACGAAATCGCCTTCCTGCTCAACGGCCGCGAAATCGGCCGCGCGCGTCCGGAAAAGGCGATCGCCACGCTGGATATTCCCTATGAGAAGGGCGAGCTGACCGCCGTCGCCTATAAAAACGGCATTGAGTGCGGCCGTTCCTCGCTGCACACCGTGGGCAAGCCGAACGCCGTGACCGTCGCGCCCGAAAAGACGCGCTTCGCCGCCGACCGCCGCGATCTGTGCTATTTCGACATTACCGTCGTCGACGAGCACGGCGACCGCGTGCCCGACGCGAAGTGCGAGCTGAACTGCCTGGTGGACGGCGGCGAGCTGATGGGCATCTTCAGCGGCGATCCGAAGAACGAGGATCAGTACACCTCCGCCCGCTGCCACGCCTTTGAGGGACGCGCCGTCGCCATCGTACGCACGAGCACGCCCGGAAAGGTGACGGTGAGCGTCGGCTCCCCCGCGCTGCACGTCGGCTCAGCCAGCGTCGAAGCTGAATAAGCACGTTTTCCGGCGGGATGGGACGCTTTTCCGCGTTCCGCCCGCTGGTCTTTATCGCGGCAGGATAGGAGCGCCGGCAATGCGCAGACAGTCGGGCATTTTTCCATAAAAAGACAGACCAACCGCCGCGCGCATCGCACGCCCCGCCCTTCGTGGCGGCCATGTATCGCCACATCCAACACACTGAACTCACTCCGCGAATTGCGCTGATCGCCAATGCGAAAGGACGGCGCAGCATCGGCATTAACACGCTCCGTCATGGCGGCTCTTCCCGCGCTAAAAGGCAGGCCGTGCGAAAACGCGAGTCACTCTACCGGCGCATCCGACCTCCCTATGCTGCGACAGACGCGCCCGAAACTGACCGCCGCACCCAACGTGCTGAACTTCCCCGCGAATTGCGCTGATCACCAATGCGAAAAGGACAGCACCGTACAGCGATTGCCGCGACTGCGCCATACGCCGCGCCCCCCTGACCGGCATCGTCTCACTCTTCATGAAAGGACTGCATACCGCATGATTTTCCAGAACATCGAGCTGTACAACGTTTCCGAAATCGAGAAAAATCCGGACGGCGAGGGCTACATCATGTATCGCGCGCCCAAGGCCGTCAGCGAGCACCTCGGCGCGCAGGGCCAACGCCTGAACAGGGGCGGCACCGGCGTTGAGCTGCGCTTTGAAATCACCGGCGAGGAGGGCGCGGATATCGACCTGCGCATCAACAGCGCCGATCCAGCGCCGTCCGCGCGCGTCATTCCGGTCTACTACGGCAGCATGGGCGCGCCGTGGCAGGAAGCGCTCAAGGTCGTGTTTACCGAAAGGACGCGCATACACGTCGCGCCGCCCGCCAATATGCCGCTGCTCGAGCGCATCCACCGCGAGAACGGCTATCCGTTCGATCCGCACGTCGTGCGGCTGCTGCTGCCCGTCTCGTCCTACGAGATTTTCGGCGCGAGCGGCGCGGTCTGCCCGCCTGATCCCGCACATCTGCCGGAAAAGCGGCTGATGATCTACGGCTCCTCCATCACGCACGGCTCGCTGTCGCTGCTCCCGCCGGGCAGCTACGCCTTCCGCACCGCCGAAGCGCTCAATATGGATCTCATCAACATGGGCTATGCCGGCTCGGCGCGCATGGAGGGCGCAATGGCCGACTGGCTGGCCGCGCGGGGCGACTGGGATATCGCCGTGCTGGAAATGGGCATCAATTCGCTCGACATGAGCGAGGAGGAATTTGCCGCGCGCGTTCGGTATTTCGTCAAAACCGTCGTCCAGAAGAACCCCGAAAAGCCGGTGTTCTGCATCGATATATTCTATTATCAGGGCGATCTGGACGGCAGCGACAAGGCCGACGCCTTCCGCCGCATCGTCAAGGCCGCCGCGCGGGAATACGGCGCGTTCGCCGTCGACGGACGCGATATTCAGACGCTGGGCAGCGCCGGACTGAGCGGCGATTTCACGCATCCCAACATCCGCGGCCACGAGGTCATGGCGGCCAATCTGGCGCGGATCATCCGCGAGACGCTGGGCGCGTAGCGCGAACCATGCAGAACCGGCGGCGCTCCAGCGCGTCCATCCGCTTCGCCGCAGTGCATTTGAAAAAGGGAACGCGGCAAATCCGAGCGGATTTTTTGTCAGTTCAGTTCAAAATCCCGAAGGCTCAACGGCGCTGAATCGAGGAATTTCAACGCCGGAACAGTCGTCGAAAAAATTCTTCAGAGACACTCCAGCAACAACGCCCCATTCAACGACAGGAGGAAATCAACGCATGAGCCGCTTTCTCAACGACATGGCGCGCGAAATTGCGCGCCTTCATCTCAATGTGCTGCGCATCGCCGAGGTTCGGCGCGGCGGCGAGTCCGAAGAACTGACGCTCCAGCCGTGCGGCGTCTGCCAGAACGGCTATTCCGTCGCCAAGGCGTTCACCGCGGCGGCCGTCGGGCTGGCGTACGACCGCGGCCTGATCCGCCCCGACGACCATATCGCGGACATACTGCGCCGCTTCATGCCCGCGCGCTACGACGAGCGCTGGGAGGACATGACGATCGATCATCTGCTGCGCCACCGCGCGGGCTTCCCGAGCGGCTATCTGGACATCGACGTCGCCGATCTCAATCCCGTCACCGGCGGCGATTATCTGGCGTATCTGTTCAATACGACGCTCGCCTTCGCGCCCGGCGCGGAATACCGCTACAGCGACGCGGCCTACTATCTGCTCTCCCGCGCCGTGACTGAAAAGACCGGCTGCGCGCTGGACGATTTCCTCTGGCGCGCGCTGCTGCTGCCGCTGGGCTTCCGCGAGATGGCGTTCAGCCATTGCCCGCAGGGTTATGCCATGGGCGCAACCGGCCTGTACACCGGCAGCGCGGACACCGCCAGGCTGGCCCGACTGTACATGGACGACGGGCTGTGGCGGGGTCAACGGCTGCTCTCAAAGGAGTGGATCGCCCTTTCGCTCGAGCGCGAATACGGCTTCAACCGCAGCGGCGCGAGCGGCTTCGCCAAGGGCGGCATGAACGGCCAGCTGCTGATGGGGCTGCCCGATCAGGACCGCGCCGTGGCGTGGCACTCGTTCGATACCGGCGACATGAAGCCGCTCATCGGCTGGGTTCACGCCTATCGCGATTAACCGCAGGGAAAGGAACAAGCAATGCCTTCCAGCAAAAGCTATCTTCAATTCATACTGGATCAGCTGTCCGAGCTTGACGAAATCGCCTTCCGCGCCATGATGAGCGAATACATCCTCTATTATCGCGGCAAGGTGGTGGGCGGCATTTACGACGATCGGCTGCTCGTCAAGCCGACGAAATCGGCGCGCGCGCTCATGCCGCAGGCCGCGCTCGAGCTGCCCTACGAGGGCGCGAAGGCCATGCTGCTGGTCGACGAGGTGGACAACAGAGCGGCACTAGCCGACCTGTTTAACGCCCTGTACGACGATCTGCCCGCGCCCAAGCCCAAAAAGTAATCGTTCAGAGAAAGGACTTTTCACCATGAACGCTGCCCATTACGAAGCGATCCTCCAGTATATGCGCGCCCATCAGGCCGACATGGCGCACGATCTCATCCGGCTGTGCCGCGTGCCCTCGGTGCGCTCCGCCGCCGAAACCGATATGCCGTTCGGCCGCGAATACGACAACGCCCTGCGCGAAGCCGCCGCGCTCTACCGCGAAAACGGCTTTGACGTGACCGAGCACAACGCGAGCGGCTATATCCTCGCCCATTTCGGCGCGGGCGAAAAGAACATCGGCATCTTCGCCCATGTGGACGTGGTGCCGGTCAACGAGGCCGACTGGCTGCTGACCCGCCCGTTCGACATGATCGAAAGGGACGGCTTTCTCATCGGCCGCGGCGTAAGCGACGACAAGAGCGGCGCAATCGCCGCGCTGTATCTGCTCAAGGGCGTGCGCGAACTCAATCTGTCGCTCGAAAGCCGCGTCACCGTGTTCATGGGCGCGAACGAGGAGAGCGGCATGGCCGATCTGCGCGCCTTTACCCGCGAGCAGCCGCTGCCCGACGCGTCGCTCGTGCCCGACGGCGGCTTCCCCGTCTCGCTGGGCGAGCGCGGCATACTGCGGCTTGACATTTCGCTTGACGCGCCGCTGTCCGACGTGCTCTCGCTGAACGGCGGCGAGGCCTACAACACCGTCATGGCCGAGCTGACCGCGCACGTGAAAAAGAGCGGCGCGCTCGCGAGCTGGTTGAACGCGCATACCCTGCCGTGGCTGAGCGTAACCGACGAGGGCGACGCGCTGCGGCTGGACGTGAAGGGCGTCGCGTCGCACGCGGCCAATCCGCATCAGGGCGACAGCGCGCTGCGCCGGCTGTGTACGCTCCTTGAAGAGTGCGACGCTCTGAGCACCCATGACCGCGGCGTGCTGGGCGCAGTCGCCCTCGCGCTTTCGGATACGAACGGCACGGCGCTGGGCGTGGCCGATCACGACGGCATGCTGGGCGATCTGACCGTGGCCAACGGCATCGCGCGCACGGAAAACGGCCGCTTCATGTTCACGCTGGACATCCGGCACGGCGAGCACGTTTCCGGCGCGGAAATCACGGCAAAGCTGCGCGAATGGTTCGGCGCGCACGGCTTCTCCATCGGCATTCACGGCGACTCCTCCGCCTTCACCATTCCCGAGGAGCATCCGCTCGCGCAGGCGCTGCTCGAAACCTTCCGCGCGGCCAGCGGCAATCCGGACGCGCGCCCCTACTACATGGGCGGCGGCACCTATTGCAAATATCTGCCCAACGCCTTCACCGTGGGCACGACCATGGGCGGCGACGCGCACGTGCTGAACCTGCCCGCCGGACACGGCGAATGCCACGCGCCGGACGAATTCATCTGCATCGACGGCTTTGTGCGCGCCAGCGCGATGATCGCCGCCATGACGCTGGCGCTGGACGAGGCGCTCAGGGACATTTAACGCGCGCGCCACACATAAAATTTAGGGAAAGCGCCCATGCTAAAATCAAAGCGATTTGCATGATTATGCGCGTCTTTCACAGAAATCCACCGCTTTTACATCATTCTGACGCGAATATTCATAATTTACGCGTCCGTATGCGCATAAAGCCAATCGGCGCGGCGACTTGACAAGGGGCCGCGCCGGTTGTATTCTTAATAGTAGATTCCAATTCACTTAAGCCATTTTTCAGGAGGTGGAGCCGGATGGACGTTGGCGGTAGATGCTCGATGGTCGAAGGCGTGTATCGAAGTAGACGCGCGTGCGCATCCGGTTTTCACTGCGCACGTTTCTGAAAGGGCGCTCACGGCCGCCGTCTGACGGGCAGGCCCTGACGCGCGCGATCGCTCTTCATTATATCGTCTTCTTTCATCACATCGCATAGCGCCAAAGACACAGCCGCATGGTGTGTCTTGTTTTTCGTTGCGATTTTGGCAATCGAGATTTCAATCTCGATCGCCGCACACATGAAAGGAGGGCGTTTTCCCATGGATCGCGAAATCATTCACAGCCGGCTGATGCAGCTGGTGGACGGCAATAAGAAAAATGAACTGCGCGGCGCGCTGCTCATGCTCAACGTGGTCGACATCGCCTCGTTTATGGAGAGCCTTGAGAGCGAAAAGCTGCTGATGGTGTTCCGCATACTGCCCAAGGACATCGCGGCGGAAGTGTTCGCCTATATCGACAGCGAGCAGCAGCAGCAGCTGGTCACGCTGATCGGCGACGGCGAAATCCATTCCCTGCTGGACGAAATGTTCCTGGACGACGCGGTCGACTTCCTCGAGGAGCTGCCCGCGTCGGTCGTCAAGCGCGTCCTGCAGAACACCGATCCCACAAAGCGCGCGCTGATCAATCAGTTCCTTAAATATCCGGAAAACTCGGCCGGTTCGATCATGACCATCGAGTTCGCCGAGTTCCACAACTCCATGACCGTGCGCCAGGCGATGGAATCGCTGCGCAAGACCGGCCTTGACAAGGAGACCATCTACACCTGCTATATCATCGACAGCGAACGCCATCTGGTGGGCACGCTCGCGCTGCGGCACCTGATCATGGCCGACGAGGATAAGCCGGTTTCCGAAATCATGGAGACCAACGTCATCTCCGTCAAGACGCTGGACGATCAGGAGGTCGTCGCCGACACGGTGCGCAAGTATGACCTGATGAGCATCCCCGTCGTGGACAACGAAAACCGTCTGGTGGGTATCGTCACCGCCGACGACATCATGGACGTTATCGAAGAGGAGAACACCGAAGACATCGAAATGATGGGCGGCCTGCTCCCCTCCGACGATCAGTATCTCAAGACCCCCATCATCACGCTGTTCAAGAACCGCATCCCGTGGCTGCTCATCCTCATGATCTCGGCCACGTTCACCGGCATGATCATCACGCACTTTGAGGATGTGCTCAGCGACACCGGCAAGCTCGGCGTGCTGCTGACCGCCTGCCTGCCCATGCTGATGGACACCGGCGGAAACTGCGGCTCCCAGTCCTCGACGCTGGTCATCCGCGGCCTGGCGCTGGGCGAGGTGCACTTCAAGGATATTTTCAAGGTCTGGTGGCGCGAGGCGCGCGTGGCGCTGCTGGTGGGCGGCGTGCTTATGCTGGTCAACATCGGCCGGCAGCTGCTGCTCTATTCCTTCACCGCCGGCGTAACGGCCGACACCGTCACCGTCACCATGGTGGTCTCGGTCGCCATGTTCCTGACCGTACTCATCGCCAAGTCGATCGGCTGCACGCTGCCGCTGCTGGCTTCCAAGCTGCATCTCGATCCGGCGCTGATGGCCAGCCCGCTCATCACCACGCTGGTGGACGCCTGCTCGCTGACCATACTCTTCTCCATCGCCACCGCCGTCATGCACGTCTGATAAAGGAGCGCGCTCACGCATGAAAGAAATTCTGGGCTGCATCCGCCGCGCCGATCAGGACTATCATATGATCGAGTCCGGCGACCGCGTGGCCGTGGGCGTATCGGGCGGCAAGGACAGCGTGCTGCTGCTCTATGCGCTCTCGCTCTACCGCCGCTTCAGCCCGCATCCCTTCGAGCTGGAGGCCGTCACGCTGACCACGGGGCTTGAGCCGTTCGATCTCACCCCCATCCGCGCGCTGTGCGAGAAAATCGACGTACCCTACACCGTGCGCGAGACGGAAATCGGCCGCATCGTCTTTGAAGAGCGCCACGAAAAGAACCCCTGCGCGCTCTGCTCCAAAATGCGGCGCGGCGCGCTGAACGATCTGTGCAGCGAGCGCGGTCTCAACAAGCTGGCGCTGGGGCATCACCGCGACGACGCGCTGGAAACGCTGCTGATGAGTATGCTCTATGAGGGGCGCATCCACACCTTCCAGCCGGTGACGCGCCTGACCCGCAGCGGCATGACGCAGATCCGCCCGATGATCTACGTCTCCGAAAAGGACGTCATCCACTATGTGAAGACACTGTCCCTGCCCGTCGTGCCCTCGCCCTGTCCGGCGAACGGCTACACCAAGCGCGAGGACATGAAGGCGCTGCTCGATCATATCTGCCGCAGCGTGCCCAACGCCCGCGAGCAGCTCCTGACCGCGCTGCGCAACGACGCACAGTACGCGCTCTGGGACAAACCGAAGCCCGACGCATAAAAAACGCGCGCCCCGCCGAAGCTATCGACGGGGTGATTTTTTATGGACAAGAAGAAGAAACAGCAGGAAAAGCAGCTCATGCAGTCCCTTGAGGAATTTTCCGGCGGCGACGAGCAGCTCCACAGCGACGTGCAGGGCAGCTGGACGGGCAATCCGTTCTACGACGAGGAGCCCGTGCAGGATGCGGACGATCTGTAAGCGCGCATGGAAGGGCCTCCCGACAATCGCTTTGAAACGATGCGGGAGGCTCGATTTATAGACGGCCGACGCTACTGCGGCAGCAGGTTGTCGCTCTCGTCAAAGCGGGCGGCGAGCATAGTGCGCAGGGATTTCACGCAGTCGCCCAGCGTCGCGCGGGTCGTGCCGGTCGCCTGACCGTTGGCCAGCAGCCGCTCGTATTCGCCCACGGCGGTCTGGAAGCTGTTGTAGGCCGACGCATCCAGCAGCGCGTATCGCTCGCCGCGCGCCTCGACGAGCAGCCGGTTCATGCCGTAGGCCGAATACATATAGCGCTTCATGCTGCCCAGCGCGTCGGCGGCCGCGTCGTCGCCCCTGCGCTCCAGCGTATCGTAGCACTGTATGGCCTGATTGATGTCCGTGCGGATGGATTTGGCGATATAGCCGTTCAGATCCTCCATGCGGCTGTTCATGCGCATCAGCGCGACCAGCGCGATCGCGCCCGCGATAAGAGCCAACGCCAGCAGCGCGCTCAGCGCGGCGATGACCTGCCGCCCGCGCGGATTGACCAGGCTGCGTTTCCTTTGTCGTTTTACGGTAACCATATGTATCCCTCCGATATTGTCAAAGCGCAACGCGTTCATTGCTCCCTGCTGTATACGACGCTGAATTTTGAAAATCCTCTTTTTCCCATTTCGCGCCCATTTTATAGGGCAGTTTCCATAAATCATTCTATACGCTCCTGTATATATATGACGTGTCACAGAACATCGCGTCCCCGGCCGTCTCCTTGTCGATTTTTCGATTTTCCGGCCGCGTATCGTCGGTTTTCAGGGATTGCAATTTTCAATCAGACGGTATTTGGCCTGAAATTTGGGACAGCGCGCCACATTCGTCATCATCCTCTCATCGCTTTATCATCGTATTATCATGTATATTCCAGCCATTCACGAAATATGCGAAACCTTTCCGGCAAATTTCGCGTCAAATTCAAAGGAATGATGTGGAAATACGACAAATACCGCGGAGTGTGACTCTACAATGGACAACGCGCCTGAAACGACCGCAGGACGGCCGCGCTTTCGCTTTTTTCGTCTTTTGGGGGCGCTCTTTATGGCGCTCATCGTCTTTATGCTGGTTCTCGCGCCCTTCAAGCTGCCCGCCTGGTATGCCCGCGTCCGCTTCGGCGTGACCACGCTCTACAGCAGCGCCGACGCGGACGGCGATCTCATCGACGATTACACCGACGTCATGCTGGCCGCGCGCCGCTATATCCGCTCTCAGCCCGAATACGTCAGCGATTACTTCGCCGGCGGCTATCCGCCCGAGGGGCAGGGCGTATGCGCGGACGTGATCTGGCGCGCGCTGAAGGCGGCCGGCTACGATCTCAAGGCCATGCTCGATCAGGACGTGGGCGCGCATCCGGAGGCCTATCCGCTGGCGAACAACCTGCCCGATTCCAACATCGATTTCCGGCGCGTAGTCAATCTGCGCGTGTTTTTCGAGCGGCACTGCCTCGAGCTGACGACCGACGCAGATGACATCGCCGCCTGGCAGCCGGGCGATTTCGTGATCTACGACGGCCACATCGCCGTGATTTCCGACCGGCGCAACGCGCAGGGGCAGCCCTATGTCATCCACCACACCGGCCACGGCGCCTTCGAGGAGGACGCGCTGACGGCGCGGCGGATCCTCGCGCACTTCCGCTGGACGCTGAATGAAGAATAATCGGTTGACAAACGCCCGCATTAACGCTACAATGTGAGCGATAAGACACGTCTATTTTCCGACCAGCAAGGAGCAATCGTCATGAGAGAAGAAGAGAAAATTTTTGCCGGCACGCTGTTCTGCCCCGGCGATCCCGATCTGAAGGCCATCAAGCTGCGCTCTCACAATCTGAGCCAGAAGTTCAACAGCCTGCGCGAGGACGAAGCCGAGGAGCGTATGGCGCTGCTGCACGAGATCACCGGCGCGTTCGGCGCGGGCAGCTTCATGCAGGGCCCGATATTCTTCCATTACGGCCGGCACACCCGCATCGGCGCAAAGAACTTTTTCAACTATAACACCACCATACAGGACGACGCGCCGGTCACCATCGGCGAGGACAACAACTTCGGCCCCAATCTGACCATCGTCACGCCGGTTCACCCCATGCTGCCCGACGAGCGCTATCTCATGCTCAACGAAAAGGGCGAGGAAAAGCATATGTGCTACGCCAAACCGGTCAACATCGGCTCGCACTGCTGGTTCGGCGCGAACGTCGTCGTCTGCCCGGGCGTGACCATCGGCGATAACTGCGTCATCGGCGCGGGCAGCGTGGTCACGCGCGACATCCCGCCCATGAGCTTCGCCGCGGGCGTGCCCTGCAAGGTCGTCCGTCCCATCACCGAGACCGACAGCATGGTCAACAAGCCCGATATTCTGGGCGACAACAAGGTCATCAAAAAGTAAGGAGCAATCAGCATGATCGTTCGTCTGTCCGACTATATGCGCCTGTGCAAAGACGGCGACGCCACGCCGGCCGTCCTCGAGGCGCTTCTCCAGTGCCGCCGCGAAAAGAACTCCACGCTGCTCATCGACGCGGGGGAATACCATTTCTATCCCCAGCAGGCCATGGTGCGCGAATACTATATGTCCAACAACGACGGCGGCCGCAAGGCCATCGCCTTCCCGCTGATCGGCTTCGACGGGCTGACCGTCGAGGGCGGCGGCGCGGATTTCATATTCCACGGCAAAATTTCGCCGTTCGTGATCGACGCGTGCAAAAACGTCACCGTGCGCAATCTCTCGATCGACTATCCGCGCCCGTTCTTTTCTCAGGCGCGCATACTGGCCTCGCAGGACGGCTACACCGACCTGCGCTTCGACAAGGATTATCCCTATCGCGTCGAGAACGGCAAGCTGGTGTTCTATGATCCCGAAAGCGGCTGGGACACCGCCGACATGATCAGCTATCTCGTCACCGAGTTCGACGGCGAACGCGGCATACCGCACCGGCTGGTCTATCTGCCCTACTGGGAGCATCCCGAGCGCGCGGGCTTTCTGGGCGGGCTGGTGCGCAGCGTGCGCGCCGAGGCGCTGGAGGACGGCGTAGTCCGGCTCTACGGCGAGGACAGGCACCGCGTCGGTGCGTGGTGGGTGGCCACGCACGGCCATCGCGATCACCCCGGCTTCTTCATCCAGAACAGCCGCAACACCACGCTCGAGGACGTGACGCTCTATCACTGCGCGGCCATGGGCGTCATCGGCCAGACCAGCGAGAACATTACGCTCCGGCGCGTCCGCACGGCGCTGCACAAGGGCCGTCTGGTGACGGTCAACGCCGACGCGACGCACTTCGTCCATTGCAGCGGCACGATTCTGCTCGAGGGCTGCTATCTGTGCAATATGCTTGACGACGCGGGCAACTTCCACGGCAATTACGCCACCGTTGAGCGCCTGATCGACAGCCACACGTTCGTGGCGCGGCTGATGCATGGCCAGCAGCAGGGCGTGCAGATCTACCGCCCCGGCGACGTGATCGCGCTGGTCGACCGCGAGACGCTCGGCCGCGTGGGCGAGATCACCGTGAGCGACGCGCTGATGATCAACGAAAAGCTCATCCGCGTGACCGGCGAAGACGAACTGCCCGCCAACATCGCCGAGAGCATGGCGGTCGAGAACTTCACGCAGATGCCCGAGGTCATCATCCGCGGCTGCGAGGTGGGCTGGAACCGTCCGCGCGGTTTCCTCATCAGCACCTGCCGCCGCACGCTGATCGAGGACTGCACCTTCGCCAATATGCACCACGGCGTGCATCTGACCGGCGACGCGAACAGCTGGTTTGAGAGCGGCTGCGTACGCGATCTGACCATCCGCAACTGCCGCTTCCTGGGCTGCGGCTACACCGAGGGCGCGGCCGTCGTCATCGCTCCGGCCATCAAAAAGCGCGAAAACAACTACTATCACGGCAACATCGTCATTGAGGACAACCTGTTCGAATCGGATTTCCCGCGCATCCTCAAGGCGATGAACGCCGAAAACATCACCGTGCGCCACAACCGCTGGCGGCACGTCGAGCAGGATCTGCCGCACGATCCGGTCGGCGAGAACGGCTTTGAGATCAGCTTCTGCCGCAACGTTGAGATCGAACAGCCCGAAACCGTCGAATAACACTTTCTCCGTCGCGCCCGCGCATTCCGCCGGACGCGGCGCTTTTTACAGGATGCGTCAAGGCGGCGGGCGGCCATCCTTTGCGGCCCGTTCATCCGCTCGGGAAGCGGCTCGATCGGGTCTTTCCGCTGCAAAAATCGCGCTTCAAAGAACGTCCGAAACACGCTCCGACCAGAAAGGCAGGCGCACGCATGAAAAAGTGGTATTCTGAGGACTGGACATTTGAAATCGAGGTCGTCGGCTATACGCGCGGCGACCGCCCCGAGGGCTATTGCCGCAGCGGCGAGGAAATCGGCGATGTGTATCGCTGCGGCTACGGCTGCCCCGTCAATCAGGCGGGCGAAGGGCTGTGCTCCAAGACCATGCTCCTGCTCTTCCCCATGCTCGAGGCCGTGCGCAGCGGCGGGAGTCTCGAAAATCTGGGCGGGGAGGGGCGGCTCACGAGGACGTTCACCTGTCCGGACGGCTGCGTGCGCTTCCGGCTGACGGCGCGGCCAAGCCAAATCGCCGACAAAGCGAAATAGCGCGCACGCCGCGCCTTCCAATAATCCGCATACAAAAATCAGGCGCGCTTTTCAATAGAGAAAGGCGCGCCTGTGATCATATCGGAAAAACTCAGAACAGCATACCGGCTGTCCAAATCTGCGTGAGAGATGCTTTCATCGGCCATGCTCCGGCGACGATTCGGCGGCGCTGGATTGCAAGCTATCCCGTCCCGACAGCGCGGCTCGAATCCTTCTCAAGGCGCTCTCTTTGGGCCGCCGCGAAAAAGCCGCGCGCTGTCACTGCCGCCCATTGAACGAATGATTTTGCCAAGCCCTGCAAGGACATATTTCCTGCGGCCGCCCGCTAAAGAGCGCGTCACAAAATTGTCCATCACGCTTTCGACTTCGCGTATCCAGTATTCAGGGATTTGCACTGTCTATTCAACCCTCAGACAACGCAGGCGCGCTCTTCGCCATGAAGAACGCGCCTGCTGATTATTTACTGTGCGCCGCTTTGCAGCATATCCGCGGTTTCCGTCCATTCGTCGTAGAGCGCTTCGAGCGTCTCCTGCGCTTCCTTATGCGCGCGGGCGACGGAAGCGGCCTTGCCCGCGTCCTGATAGGTGGCGGGATCGGCCATGTCGCTCTCCAGCTGCGCGATGCGCTCCTCCGATTGCGCGATCAGGCTTTCCAGCTCGCCGACGCGCGCCTTGAGCGCCTTGACCGATTCGCGCCTGAGCCGCTCGACGCGCTTTTCCTTGTCGAGCTGCGTCTTTGTCTTGGTCGGCGCGGCGGCTTCCTCCTGTCCGGCCTCCAGAAGGCGCTTTTTCTCGAGATAATCGTCGTAATTGCCCAGATATTCCGCAATGCCGTCGCGTCTCATCTCCACGACGCGGTTGGCCACGCGGTTGATGAAATAGCGGTCGTGCGAGACGGTGAGCAGCGTGCCGCCGAAATCGTCCAGCGCGCCCTCAAGCACCTCGCGGGAGTCCATGTCCAGATGGTTGGTCGGCTCGTCCAGGAGGAGCAGATTGTCCTTCTTGAGCATCAGCTTGGCCAGCGCCACACGGCCGCGCTCGCCGCCGGAGAGCGTCTCGATCTTCTGAAACACGTCGTCGCCGGTAAAGAGGAACAGCGCCAGCACGCTGCGCACCTCGTCCGGCTCCATGCGCGGGAACGCGTCCCACAGCTCGTCCATGACGGTCTTTGTCATGGTCAGGCCCGCCTGATGCTGATCGTAATAGCCGATGTCCACGTTCGCACCGTAGATCACCTCGCCGGTATCGGCAGGGATTTCGTTCATGATGATGCGCAAAAGCGTCGTCTTGCCCACGCCGTTGGGGCCGATGACAGCCACGCGGTCGCCCGCGCGCAGATGCAGACTGAAATGCTGGAACAGCACGCGTCCGTCGAAGGATTTCGACAGATCCTGCACCATCAATACGTCGTCGCCAGTGCGGCGCTTCGCCTCGAAGGAAAAGCGCACCTTCGCCTCGTCGACCGGCCGCTCGATGCGCTCGATCTTCTCCAGACGCTTCTCGCGGCTTTCGGCGGCCTTGATGCTCTTTTCGCGGTTGTACATCCGATAGCGGTCGATGATGGCCTGCTGGCGCGCGATTTCCTTCTGCTGCATGGCGTATTCCTTGAGCTGGCGCTCGAGGTTCATGCGGCGCTGGGTCATGAACGCGTCGTAATTGCCGTTATACTGCGTCAGATGCGTCATGGACAGCTCGGCCATGCAGTCGCACACGGCGTTCAGGAAATAGCGGTCGTGCGATATGACGATGACCGTGCCCTTGTACTTCCTCAGCGTGTCCTCCAGCCACTGCGTCGCTTCCAGATCGAGATGGTTGGTCGGCTCGTCCAGCATGAGCAGCTCGGGCTGCATGAGCAACATGCGCGCCAGACACAGCCGCGTCTTTTCGCCGCCGGAGAGCAGGCGCGCGGGCTGCTCGCGCCGCTCCCTGGAAAAGCCCAGTCCGGCCAGCACGCCCTGTATGCGGCTGGGCCACTCGTAGCCGCCGGCCTGCTCGAAGCGGTCGGTCAGGCGGGTGTACTCGGCGCTCAGGCTCTCGAGCAGATCGGCGTTTTCGTGGTTTTCGGCCATCTGCCGCTCGAGGCCGCGCAGCTTCTCCTCCATCTTTTGCAGCGGCTCGAACACGCGCGAAAGCTCCTCCACCACGGTCAGCTCTGAGGTGATGTCGGCCTGCTGAGTGAGCAGACCCACCCGCGTGCCGCGCAGCAGGCTCACCGTGCCGCTGTCGGGCGCCATGTCGCCGGTGATGATCTTCATCAGCGTCGATTTGCCGCTGCCGTTCACGCCCACAAGGCCGAGCCGCTGCCCCTCCTTGAGCGTGAGGTTGATATCCTTCAATATGACGTTCAGGCCAAAGGCCTTGCAAACGTCCTGCAATGTCAAAAGCACCATTTTCGTTTACACTCCCGGGAATCATAGATATGTTGATCATACCATATCCGGAGCGCAATTTCAAGCGTGCGAATGAAAACTCATCCCTCCGCGCGCAATTCGACGATCCGCCCGCAGTCCTTCGCCGGAAACGCGTCGTGCGAAATCACGACGAGCGTACGGTCGGCAAAGGTCGAGAGAATCTCGCGCCAGAAGTCCTCCTTCGCGCCGCGGTCAATGAAGTTGAACGGCTCGTCGAAGATCACAACCTCCGCCTTCGAGGCCAGCGCGCGGCAGAGCTGGATCCGCTTCTTCTGCCCGTTCGAGAGATTGCCGCCATTCTTCTCAATCGGCTTGTCGATACCCGCGCGGCACAGCGTCTCCTCACCCGCGCCGTTCCAGAGATTGTCCCGCGCCGTACCCGATATGATGAATGGCTCGGACGGAACCAGCAGCACCTTCTCGCGCAGCGCGGCCGGATCGATCGTCTGAATGTCCTCGCCGTTATAGCGGATCGCGCCCTTTTCCGGCTCGATCAGACCGGCCAGCAAACGCGCCAGCGTGGATTTGCCGCTGCCGTTTTCGCCGGTGATCAGCACGCGCTCACCCCGACGGATCTCCAGCGAGAAGCCGTCCAGCACGCGCTTTTCGCCATAGGCAAAGCCCAGCTTTTCGCACGAGAGCGTCTCGAGCGGCGGCAATGCCTTCACGGGACGTTCGACGGGCGCGCTCTGCTCGTGCAGCTCGGCAAGGCGGTTGAGTGACACCTGCTTGACGCGATACTCCTTAAAGAACTCCATGAACCCCTCGACGCTGTTCCAGAGCGTGGAAAAATACAGCGAGAACGTCATGATCATGCCGACGCTCATGTGCCCCGTCAGCGCGCGCCAGCCGCCGATGCAGTAGATCGCCGTATCCGCGATGTTCATCAGCCCCGTCACCGAGAGGATGTCGTAGGTCGTGTCATACAGCGCAAAGCGCTTCCTGGCGCGCAGCCATTTCGCGACGGCGTTCTCAAAGCGCGCCAAGAAATGCGTCTCGGCGTTGGTCGCGCGGATGCTCTCGCCGCCGGCATAGCATTCGTCCAGCCGGTCGTTGAGGTTCTCCTGCTCTTCGATGACCGCCTCCTGAGCCTGCTCGAGCCGCGGCAGCTGAAGCTTTGAAAAGATCACGAACAGCGGCAGCACGGAGAGCACCACCAGCGTCAGCACCCAGTCGCAGCGGAAGAGATAAACCGCCATGGCGACAGTCATCAGCACGTTCAGCGCGAATACCGTGCCGTCATAGAACGCAAGGCCTGTGATCTGATCCACGTCGCGGTCGATCAGGTGCAGATAGTGCCCCAGCGCCTTGCCGCGCAGGCGGCCGAAGGGCATATGCAGCATATCGGAAAACACGCGCCCCTCCGCATAGGCCGTCACGCGGTTCTCCGTCAGCGAACCGTGCAGATTCCTGAAGTACAGCGCCGCCACGAACAGGAGCGTGATGACGGCATTCTCGATCATGGCGCGGAGAAAGCCGTCGCCGCCGATCACCGCGTCGATCAGCCGCTGCGCCGCGGGCGGCGAAATGAACGCCAGAATCTTGTGGACGATCGTGAGCAGCAGATAGCCGATCACGGCCCCGCCGCAGTGCGCGTAAAAGTCGCGAAAGTATCGGATGATTCGTTTCATGCGCATCCTCCTTTTGCCGTCGGTCATGCGCGGATTGCCCTTCGTTTTCTATTTTACATTTTTTTGCATACAAGTCAATTCTCATTTAACATCAAAATTATGTCGCCGTTTCATAAGAAAACACCAACAAAAAA
>CAKTXR010000016.1 GCA_934631025.1 uncultured Clostridia bacterium | reverse complement strand
CGATCGTCATATCTGGCCACATAGTCAAATCGGCGCAAAAGCTCCTCATCAATCCTGAGCGACAGATGCTTCTCACTTTTTTTCATGATTTTCCCCTCAATAAACCTATTATGGGTTCATTTTAGGTGCGAAACATGGTATTATGCAGACATGAACCTATTTCGGGTTCATATTATATGAAAGAGTGAGGAGATGAAGCATCATGCGCGTCGCCGTCGTCGGTTCACGGACGCTGACCGTACCCAATCTGGGCGACTATCTGCCCGAAAACGTCAGCGAGATCGTCTCGGGCGGGGCGCGGGGCGTGGATCAGTGTGCGCGCGCCTATGCCCTTGCGCACGGCATAAAGCTGACGGAATACCTGCCCGATTACGCGCGCCACGGCCGCAGAGCGCCGCTGATGCGCAACGATCAGATTGTCGCGCGCGCCGAGCTGGTGCTGGCCTTCTGGGACGGCTGCTCGCGCGGCACGGTCTATACGATCAGGCGCTGTCGGGCCATGGGCGTGCCCTGCCGCGTGTTTATGCGCCATAGAAAAGCAGTCCGGCTCATGAACGAACCGAACTGCCAAAATGCCTGTGGAAAGCCTACTTGAATCCGCCCACAACGCCGCTGAGCAGGCTGATCAGCAGCGCCGTGCCGACCGCCGCGATCACGCTCTCTATGGCGAAGCCCTCGATCAGCGCCGCGCAGCCGTAGAGCAGCGCCACGTCGATCACCGCGTTGAACAGCCCGAACGTGAGACAGCCCACCGGAAACGTCACCACGCGCAGGATCGGCCTCAGCACCAGATACGCCGCGCCCAGCAGCACGCCCACGGCCACGGCGCTCATCATGTCGGCGGCATACAGCCCCGGCAGCAGCTTCACGCACGTCGGCACGCCCAGCACGCAGCACAGAAACGTCGCCATGACGCTGCCCGGGCGCGCGTTCTTCTTATCGCTCATGTCATGTCCTCCAATACGCCGCGATAGGCCGTCCACGCCCCCGTATCAGGCGGCGGCGCGATCAGCGTCACCGGCGTTTTCAGCGTGGGATGCGTCACGGTCAGCCGGTACGCCCACAGCGCGATCTGCTCGCCCGGTTTGCCGCCGCCATAGCGGTTGTCGCCCCAGAGCGGAAAGCCCGCGTTCATGTGCTGCACGCGGATCTGATGGGATCGTCCGGTCATCAGCTCCACGTCGACCAGCGTCGTGCCGTTTTGAGACGCGATCGGCGTCGTGCGCAGCCGCGCTTCCTTCGCAAGCGGCGTATCGGCCCCGCAGACGCGCACCATGCCGGTTTTCGCGTCCTTGACCAGATAGTCGGTCAATGTCATCGGCGCGCTCAGAGCGCCCTTTACGACCGCCAGATAGCGCTTCTCCATGGTATGCGCGGAAAACTCGCGGCTCAGTCGTTCCGCGGCCTTCGACGTGCGCGCAAAGACCATCGCCCCGCCGACCGGCCGATCCAGCCGGTGTACCAGCCCCAGATAGACCGCGCCCGGCTTGTCAAACTTTTTCCCGATATAGTCCTTGAGCGCCGTCAGCAGATCGAGATCGCCCGAGCTGTCGGCCTGGACGGGCATATTGCAGGGCTTGACCACGCCCAGCAGATGATTGTCCAGATACAGTACGGGGATCTCGAATTTTCCGGCGCGGACTGTTTCAATCACATTCATGCGCGTTCATCATTCCGCCTGCCAGCGTCCGCTCGCGCCGCAGGGCAGCACGCCGCCCTCGGTCACGGGCAGCACGATCTCGTCGGCGGTCACCAGCCCGCCCCGGCCGCGCGCGGCGGTCATCGTGAGCATATTGTTGAGCACGGCGGGCTGAAGGCCGGTGGTATAGCTGTTTATAAGCATGAACAGCGGCTTGTCGGAGAGCAGTCGCGCACACTCGCTCACCAGTCCGTACAGCTCGTTTTCGAGCTTCCAGACCTCGCCGCCCGGGCCGCGCCCATAGGAGGGCGGATCCATGAGGATGCCTTCGTAGCTGTTGCCGCGCCGCTGCTCGCGCATGACGAACTTGAGCGCGTCGTCCACGATCCAGCGCACGCGCGTCTCATCGATGCCGGAGAGCGCGCGGTTCTCGCCCGCCCACTGCACCATGCCCTTGGCCGCGTCCACGTGCGTCACATGAGCGCCCGCCGCCGCGCAGGCCAGCGTCGCGCCGCCGGTGTAGCCGAACAGGTTCAGCACGCGTATGGGACGGCCGCTTTTCTGAATCAGGCCGCTCATCCAGTCCCAGTTGACCGCCTGCTCGGGAAAGAGGCCGGTGTGCTTGAAGCCGGTCGGCCTCACCCAGAACTTGAGATCTCTGTAGCGGATTTCCCACTTTTCGGGCAGGCGCTTCATGAATTCCCACTCGCCGCCGCCTCTGGCCGAGCGATGATAGCGCGCGTCGCAGCGCTCCCACAGTTCGGGCGACTGCGCGGGCCATATGGTCTGCGGATCGGGACGGCGCAGTATGACGCGCCCCCAGCGCTCCAGCTTCTCGCCGCCGCCCGTGGCGATGACCTCGTAATCCTTCCATCCGTTGGCAATATACATAAATCCTTATACTCCTTCGCTCAGCGCCGAAATACGCGCGCCCAATCGCTTCTTACATGTCATGCGGGGCCGTCTGTTCGCCCTGTTCCTCGGCCATGCCGCCGTTGTTGATATAGCAGGCCAGCGCGTCGGCAATGCGCTGGGACTTCCCGCCGCGCGCCACGATAATGTCCGCGTCGCGCTCATAGCCGCGGATATACTGCTCGAACATCGGCTTGACCGTGCTCAGATACTGCTGGGCAATGTCGTCGATGCGCCGCTCCCGCTCGGCGATGTCCCGCTGCACGCGGCGCAGCAGGCAGATGTCGGGATCGACCTTGATATACAGCTTGAGATCGAGCAGATCGCGCACGCGGGGATCATAGAACACATGAATCCCCTCGATGATGACCGTGCTCGCCGGCTCGACCGGCGCGCCGGTGTCGCAGCGCAGATGGCGCGTATAGTCGTACTGTTTCTCTGTGATGGGCTTTCCCGCCTTGAGCAGGCGAAGATCCTCGTAAAGCGCGTCGTTGTCAAAAGCCGCCGGTTCGTCATAGTTGATGAGCCGGCGCTCCTCAAAGGACATATCCGGGTGATTGCGATAATAGCTGTCCTGATGAAGAAGAATCGCCCGGGTGTTGAGCCGCCGCATGAGTTCGTCGGCCAGCGTGGTCTTGCCGCTGCCGCTCGCGCCGCAAATGCCGATCAGGAACATGATCCATCCCGTCCCTTCGCCGTGTCTTTCGTTCTCTCCATACTGTAGCGCATATCGGCCGCCCGTGTCAACCGCCCGCACGTTATCCGCGTCCGTTTCAGGCGATTTTTTATCCGTTTCCAATTCTTTTGCCATAAATTGGAAACGCGCAGGCCGCAACCATTTTGAGGGCGGCGCGTCTGAATAAGCGGAACCCAAAATACAGGAGGTGCTTTTCATGAAACGGAAACTGGTTATTCTGATGGTGGTCTGCCTGCTGGTCACGGCGCTCATGCCGTGCGCGCTGGCCGATTCGGTCAAGGGCGTGATCAAGACGCCGGCCGCCGACGGCTCGGTGAACATCCGCTCCGAAGCGGGCGTGAGCAACTCGATCGTGGGCTGGGCCAAGAACGGCGCGGCGGTCGAGATTCTCTATCAGGGCAACAAGTGGCACAAGGTGAAAGTTGAGTCCACCGGCAAGACCGGCTGGGTGTACGCCCGCTACGTCTCCATCGGCGGCACGGCGAGCACGCCCTCCAAGGGCGACCAGAGCGCCGTCTCCGGCAGCGTGGCCAGCGTGACCACAAAGTACGCGTCCAGCACGGTCAACATCCGCGCCGGCGCGGGCACGAACTACGACGCCGTCGCCGCGGTCTCCCGCGGAACGCGCCTGAGCGTGCTCTCCACCGCGAACGGCTGGTATCAGGTCAGCGTGCCCTCCAAGGGCGTGACCGGCTACATCAGCGCGTCCTATGTCTCGCTGGGGCTGTCCGCCAGAACCACCGGCAACGTCAACTTCCGCACGGGCGCGGGCACCGGCTATGAGCGCATCGGCACCATCGCCAAGGGCTCGAAGATCACCGTGCTCAGCGTCGGCGAAAAGTGGAGCCAGGTCTCCTACAACGGCAAGACCGGCTACATCAGCAACGCCTACTGGAGCTATCGCTGAACGCCCATCCCCTCACCCGACCGGATTTTTTCCGGCCGGGTCCTCGCGCGTTAAAGCACCCTGACAGATAAATCCATCCCCGACCGCTTTTCATGACGGCCGGGGATATTTTTATCATAGAATTGGCGGCCAGCCCTCATAAGGCCGAAGCAGACCGTCCATTCAGCAGGCCGCCGTGATTCTTTCGCCGCTTCAAAAACAGCCTGAACACTCAAGCGTAAAAGACTCCCGTCCTGCGCTTCGTCAAAGGGATAATCTGCCGGCTTGCCGCAGCTTTTTCTCGACGCGGCGCATAAATCCGCCGGATGTGATTCGTTTTCCAATGAAACTTTCAGGACGTGTTTTACATCTCCCGCGCCATTTTCCGCGCCAGACGCTCCATGCGCCCGAGCCGCGCGTCCATCAGCATTCTGACCGACGCGCACCAGCGGTTCTTCCCGTCCGCGCCCCGCTCGCGCCGGCAGCCGTTGCGGCACAGCGCGCCGTAGCGGCAGGCGCGGCATTCGTCCGGCACGCTCGTCGATTCCGCGATGAACCGCCGCGCCGTCTCGCCGCCGGACAGGCGCAGGAAGTTGCTCTCCCTGACGCTGCCCAGCCGCCACTGATCCAGCGCGTAGAAATCGCAGGGATAAACGTCGCCGTCGCTCTCGATCAGATAGTTCAGCGAGCAATGGCCGATCATGGCGCAGCTGGCCGGCTCTCCGCCCAGCATCACGCGCAGCCAGTCGTCGAAATTGCGGATGCTGACCATGCGGCCCGCGTTGTACGCCCGCTCGTAAAAGTCGAACGCCTTGATCAGAAATTCGCCCCACGCCCGCGGCGAAAGCGCATAATCGCCCGCGCCGCCCTCCAGCGCGTCCAGACAGGGAATAAATTGCAGATACCGGTATTTCGACAGCGCGGAGAGCGCTTCGTCCGCGCGCGCGGCCACCTCTGCGTTCACGACGCAGAGTATGTTGTATTCAGCGCCCGCCCTTTCAAGCCGCTCGATCGTCTGCTCCACGCGCGCATACGTCCCATCGCCCCGCGCGTCCGGCCTCATGAGATCGTGCGCCGCCGGACAGCCGTCCAGCGACACGCCCAGCAGGAAGTGATTTTCCGCAAAGAAGGCGATCATCTCGTCCGAAAGCGCATAGCCGTTGGTCTGGAGCATATTGTTGATCTCGACATTGCGCCCACCGTACCAGCGCTGAAATTCGATCAGCCGGCGATAATAGTCCAGCCCGATCAGCGTCGGCTCGCCGCCCTGGAAGATGAAGTTCGCCTGTCCCTCGGCGTAGGCCAGCGCGCGCCGCACGACGGTTTCCAGCGTTTCAAGGCTCATCGGCGGCCGCACGGCGCAGGCGCGGTTTTTCATCTCGTCGGCGTAAAAGCAGTAGCGGCAGCGCATATTGCACGCGCCTGAAACCGGCTTGATCATGACGGTAATCGGCGGCATGATTCCATCCTCCCGCGGCTTTAGTGGCTTTCAGTATAGCACAGCGCCCTCACAAAAGCAACGCGCCCAAAGCGAAAACGCCCTCACCGCAAGGCGCGCGGAAAGGGCGTTTTTTTCAGTCGATTTTATCAGAAAAGCGTGCGTTCCATGATGTTCTTTTGAGTAATTGCGTCCAGAGACGTGAAGCGCGCCGAATAGCCGCTCACCCGCACGATCAGATTGCGGTGCCTTTCGGGATGAATCAGTGCATCCTCGAGATCGCCCTTCGAGAAGCAGTTGACGTTCAGCTGCTGCCCGCCCAGCCTGAAATAGGCCAGAAACGCCTGCCTGACCGTCTCGCGGCGGTCGTTCAGCATGGCGCGCGAAATGTTCATGTTAGTCACGACGCCGCCGTTATCGGATGGGGACCGGGCGCAGGAGAGCAGCATGGCGGTCAGCCCGCTCACGTCCGTGCCCGGCATGGGCGAATTGCCCAGCGACATGGGCTCGCCGCAGCGCCGCCCGTCCGCGCTGGCCGCCACATACGGGCCGATCGTTATGCCGCCGGGGTTGACATTGGCGACGGTATAATAGTGCAGATGCGATTTCAGACCAATGTCGTGATAGATCGCGTTGATCTCGCCTTCAATGCGCCGCTTTATATCGTCCACCCATTCAGCGTCGTTGCCGAATTTGTCCACATTCAACATTTCCCGCCGCGCGCCCTCATAGCCCTCGAAATCCACATCCAGCATGTGCACCAGCTCGGGCAGCGTATACTTTTTCTCATCGTAGACCAGCTTTTTGATCACCGCCAGGCTGTTGGCCGTGCTGATCAGGCCAAAGCCCTCCGTGTTCGCGCCGAAATAGCGCACGCCGCCCTCGTAGATGCTCGCGCCCCGCTCCAGACAGTCGTCCAGCAGCAAACTGTGCAGCACGAGCGCGCAGTCCCGCCCCGTCCGCTCGCGGTTCCATTCGTGCGCCCGTATCTCTCTGCGCGCCACGGCGCGCACCTGATTGAGGAAGGCGGCCTCCAGCTTTTCATAGCTGTCCAATTCGGACAGCTCGCCCGTCTTTTCACCGATCAGCAGGCCGTCCGCGCCGTCGCGCCCGTTGTGCAGCGCCGCTTCGAGCGCCTTGAGAAAGCGCGTCGTGCTGTTCGGCGCGCCGACGCCCTTGCCGTAGAGCGTCATTTCGCCGCAGCCGAGCGGCACATAATCCAGCGCATCCTCATAGGGAAGATTCATGCTCTTCTGCAGTCCGGGGACGTACACGTCGTCGTTGTACAGCGTGGGATAGATGCAGCCCTCGCCAATGCAGTCGAGCGCCTTGTCGAAGAGCGCCGGATTCTGGCCGTCGTACAGCCTGAGCGTCAAAACCGGCACCACGCGGTGACAGCGCCGCACGGCCTCCATGGCCACAAGCGCGAATCGGTCGGCGGCCTCGGGATGAGGCCGTCCTCTGCCGCCGACGATGATGCGGCTGTCGTAAATCACATTGCACTCGTCGAGCAGATCGTAAAAGCCGATCGTCAGCCGCACGGCCTGCTCAAAATCGAGCGCGCCGCGCCGGAAATCCGCGTCCATCAAATCGCCCAGCGCTATGTCCAGCCGGCCGTAATTGCACGTCCTCATGAGGATCGTCAGAATGATCACCAGCTGTATCGCCGCGCGATAGCTGTCCGGCGCGGCGCTTCGCAGTGCGCAGAGTATATCCGCCATGTCGTCGCGGCCGGCGGCGCGGCACTTTGCCGCATAGTCCTCAAGGCACAGATCGACGGTCTCCAGCGTATACAGGCAGGCCTCATAAAAATCGCGGCGTCCGGGATTCTTCGCCATCGCCCGCTCGACGTCCTGCCTCAGCCCCGGAAGTCCCCGTTCAACCGCGCGGGTAAAGTTGACCATGATGCCGGCGGTTCGAGTGTCCGCGCTGCCGGAGATAAAGCCCGCGCCCCTCGGCCGCGCCGGATCGTCGCAGCGCATATAGCCCTCGTCGTCCTTGACAAAGCCGGTCTCCATCAGATAGCTGTAAACGTCCTCAGGCGCTTCCTCGCGGAGCTTGACAAACGTCGATTCCGTCTTCCAGAATTCGATCAGCGCTTCAATTTCGTCCCTGCGATGCGGATATTCCTCCTCCAATGTGCGGAACCGCCCGGGAAACATCACATAGCCCACCTGCGCGCCGCCCTGGGGCGTGAGATCAAGCGGAAGGTCGCGCGCATAGTGGCATTCCATGCGCCCGGCGTACATATCGCCCTCTTCGGGCGGCAGCAGCAGCCCGGGATAGAGCGTGCGCACGGCGTGAGCCTCGCGCATCGCCGCGGAGGTGTCCTTCATCTGCCGATAGACGCGCGTAAACTCAAGCGAAAGGTCGATGATCTTTTCTTTCATGGCTTCTCCTCCGCGCGTCAGAGTTTTCTCGGCGGAACGCCGTAGACGCGCTTAAATTCCGCATAGAAGTGGCTGAGATTATTGAACCCGCACTCGCCCGCGATCTCCGCCACGGTCATCGGCGTTCCCTCCAGCAGCCGCACCGCCTCCGCCAGCCGGACGCGGCTGATATAGTCGGTCGGGGTCATATCGAGATATTTTCGGAAGGCGTGGTTGACGCGGCTGCGCGAATAGCCGCTCAGCGCAATCATCCTCTTCAGCCCGCCGAAGAGATTCTCCCGCCGCTTCATCTGAATCAGCAGCGCGCCGAGCCAGCCCGGCAGGAAGCAATCGCCCTGCTCCGAGCCGAAAATCGCGTAAAACAGCACTGTCCGCACAAGCAGTTCAAGCCGCGCGCCCTGTTCGGCGCTGCCGTCGTTTTCGTAACTATCGATCAGATAGAGCAGCGAATCGAGCGCGCGCTCGTCCAGCCGGACGTGTCTGGACAGCCGCCCGTCCGTCAGCACACGCGCGTTCTCGCCATAATCCGCGGCCAACGCGTCAAAGCGATCCGCCCGAATTCCTCGATTGTACATTTCAAAATCATCCGAAAGATAGTAATCGTAGCCGTGAACGTCTCTGGGGCGCACGACGGCCAGCGTCCCCCGGCCGACGACGATTTCCGCGCCGTTGACGCGGTGAACCGCCCGTCCCTTGACGACCAGAAAAAACTCATAGTAATCGTGCGTATGACTCTCCGTCGTATTGCGCACGCCATAGATGTGCGGGATCCTCCGCTCCTCATGGCGGCAGTCGCCGATGCGGAGCGTCCTTATCGCCCGCTGCGCGTCATCGTGTCTGTTCATGTCCTTATTATAGCGGCGCGGCCGAGTCTTCGCGTCTGCCCTGTCGCCGCGAGTGTATGCTATTTTGTTCTGCGCTGCCGTCAAAATCGGCGCGCCCGAATCGAAAACGGATTCGGGCGCGCCGGTCTATGCGGTTATATTACTTCTTGAAGGCGGGGCCGTAGTTGGCGCAGGCGCGGTAATCGGCGCCCTCTTTGTCCATGCCGAACGCGTTCCACGCGGAGGGACGGAAGATCTTCTCCTCGGGCACGTTGTGCATGGCGACCGGAATGCGCAGCATGGAGCACAGGGTGATCAGGTCGGCGCCGATGTGGCCGTAGCTGATCGCGCCATGGTTGGCGCCCCAGTTGTTCATGACGGAATAGGCGTCCTTGAACGGGCCTTCCTTGCCGTCGCAGCGCGGCGCGAACCAGGTGCAGGGCCAGGTGTAGTCGGTACGCTTCCACAGCGTATCGGTCACCTCGTCGGGCAGCTTGACCGTCCAGCCCTCGGCGATCTGGAGCATCGGGCCAAGGCCCTTGACCAGATTGAGGCGGATCATCGTGCAGGGCATCTCGACGTCGGTCACGAAGCGGGAGGAATATCCGCCGCCGCGGAAGTAGCCCAGATCGGCGTAGTTCCAGGTGGTGTGGGCCATGATGGCCTTCTGATCCTCTTCGGTCACGTCGTACCAGGGCTTCATGACGGGCGTGCCGTTGTCAAGCGCCTTGCCGTTGGCGTCCAGGCAGCACGCGCCGGAGTTGATCAGGTGGATGAAGCCGCCGTTTTCTTTGGCGACGCCTTCCAGATCATAGCCGGTGGCCTTCTTGACGGCCTCGGGGCTCCAGTAGGTGCGCACGTCGGCGAACATCTGGGCGCGGTTGGTGAGCAGCTTCATGAACAGCATGCCCAGTCCGTTGAGGATGTCGTTCTCGGTGGCCAGAACGTACGGCTCGCGCGCGCCGTTGTGGTCAAAGCTGGTGTTGAGCATGGCCTCGGGGAAGTCGCAGTTCGGATAGAAGTCCGTCCACTGGCGCTGGCCCTGGAAGCCGCCCGCGATGGCGTTGTGGCCGACGGACTCTTCCTCGCAGCCCTCGGGCAGGTTCTTGTTTCCGTTCATCAGATCCTTGATGATCAGGTACATCTTCAGGGTGAACTCCCAGTCCTTGTCCTTCTCCTCGCGGGTCTTCTGCAGCTCTGTGGGGTTCTTGTCGAAGCCCTCGACGACGTACTTGTCGGCCCAGGCCTTGAGCTTCTCATATTCCTTCTCGTCGTAGATGCCCAGCGTCATGCGGCGGATGATCTCGACCTCGTCGACCGACTCAACGCGCATGCCCAGATAATCCTCGATGAAGTTGGTGTCCATGATGGAGCCGCCGATGCCCATGGTGATGGAGCCGATCTGCAGATAGCTCTTGCGGCGCATGGTGGCCACGGCGACAGCCGCGCGGCCGAAGCGCAGTATCTTCTCGGCGACGTCCTCGGGGATCTCGGTCGCGGTGGCTTCCTGCACGTCGCGGCCATAGATGCCGAACGCCGGCAGGCCCTTCTGGGCGTGGGTGGCCAGAACGCTGGCGAGGTAAACCGCGCCGGGACGCTCGGTGCCGTTGAAGCCCCAGACGGCCTTGATGGTGTCCTTCTCCATGTCCATGGTCTCCGCGCCGTAGCACCAGCAGGGCGTCACGGTCAGGGTGATCTCAACGCCCTCCCTGCGGAACTTCTCGGCGCAGGCGGCGGCCTCGGCCACGCGGCCGATGGTGGTGTCGGCGATGATGACCTTCACCGGCTCGCCGTTGGAATAGCGCAGATTTTCGCTGAGCAGCTTGGCGGCGGATTTCGCCATGTTCATGGTCTGATCTTCCAGGCTCTCGCGCACCTTCAGAACGCCTCTGCGGCCGTCGATGGTGGGACGGATGCCGATGACCGGGTATTCGCCGATGTATCTGTTGGCAGCCATGATAGTAACCTCCCTTTAATTGCGAGCGCGCCCTCTATAAGCGCCTCGATGGTTCATGTTTTTCATGCCCCAAAAATCGCGTTAAGAGACTTCTCGGAGCACACCATAATATTAACATTGATTTGTTCGGCTGTATTGTGGTATAATAGCAAAAAATAAAACGATATTCACCTTTCGCCCTCCCTGAAACCGCAGACAGAAGGAGCCGCCATGCAGTATCTGGACTACAACGAACACATTCTCCACGGCACGCCCGACCGGCCGATCGCCTGCTATTATGTGGACGAGAAGCACCCGCGCTACCGCATGCCCATGCACTGGCACATCGAGTGCGAGATCATCCGCGTGCGGCAGGGCGTGATTCACCTGTATGTGGACGACGCGCGAATCGCGGCGCGCGCGGGCGATCTGGTCTTTCTGGGCAGGGGCGCGCTCCACGGCGGCGAGCCGGAGGGCTGCGTCTACGAGTGCGTGGTGTTCGACGCGTCGCTTTTAGGCAGCGAGCCGTGCGCCCGCGCGATCGCGCCGCTGCTCAGCCGCAGCCTGCACATCCGCCCCGAGGAGAGCGAATCCGGCCGACGATTGAGCGCGCTGGCCGACCAGCTGTTTGAATACACGCCCGATCTGAGCGACAGCCATCTGCTGCTGGCGGTGGGCTGTCTGTACGCGCTCTACGGGCATCTGGCGCTATTGAGTGAAAAAAGCCCCATCCAGAGCGAGCCGCCCGCGCGCCGCCGCCGCGCCGAGCAGCTCAAGCCGGCGCTGGAATACATCGAAAGTCACTATGCCGGCCCGATCTCGCTGGGCGAGCTGGCGCGGCTGACCGGTCTTTCGCCCAAGTATTTCTGCCGCTCCTTCCGCGCCGTGGTGCATCGCTCGCCCATCGACTATCTCAACTTTTACCGCGTGGAGTGCGCCAGCGCGCTGCTGTCCTCGTCCGATCTGACCGTGGCGGAGGTGGCCTATCAGTGCGGCTTCAACGATTCGAGCTTCTTCATCAAGCAGTTCCGCCGCTACAAGGGCGCCACGCCCCGCCAGTACCGCGAGGGGCTGCGGGAAAAATAAACCGTTCAGGAGAAACGCCATGCTTTCCATCATCGGCGACATTCAGGGAGAAAACTACAAAAAATTCATATCATTCGCCTTTGAAAAAAGCGACGCGGTTCTGCTCGTCTATCGAAGCTATGGCCGCCCCTTCAAAAGACGCATTCTGGAAATCCGCCGCGCATTGAAGCCCTTTCTGCTCTCATCGCGCAGCAACGCCAAAATGAAAAAAGAATGCGGACGGTTTCAAGTGGCTGGGCACCGTTACATGGGACGAGTCGCTCATTCAAGTCTGCGTCTACCGCCTGTCTCCTGAAGTGAGAGAATACATCCTTTCCATGAACGATCTGTTCGACTGGATGTACTCCGAGCGTCCCGAGGACATCGCCTTCTTTTCGGGCGGCGAATGCTGGCTCTCCACAACGGCGCACGAAAAAATTCTGCGACATATTCAAGTATGAACGGGAAGCGGCGCTCCTGCTGACCGCGCTGGGCGTCGCCTATGAGCGCTTTTCGGGGTCATGCGAGCCGGACGCCGAAAAGTATAAGCTGTAGACCGCCGCGTCTCTTCAGCCGCCATAAAAAACCAGCCCTCCATATAGACGGAAGGCTGGTTTTTCATATATCCAAAATAGCGATCAGACGTTGAAGCGGAACAGCGTCACGTCGCCGTCCTGCATGACGTAATCCTTGCCCTCGGAGCGGACGAGACCCTTCTCCTTGCAGGCGGCCATGCTGCCCTCGCGCACCAGATCGTCATAGGCGACGATCTCCGCGCGGATGAAGCCCTTTTCAAAGTCGGAGTGGATCTTGCCGGCGGCCTGCGGAGCCTTCGTGCCCTTCTCGATCGTCCAGGCGCGCACTTCCTTCGGGCCGGCGGTCAGATAGCTGATCAGCCCCAGCAGGTCGTAGCTCACCTGAACCAGACGGTCAAGGCCGCTGGCCGAGATGCCCAGCTCCTCGAGGAACTCCTTCTTTTCCTCCGGCGGCAGCTGCGCGATTTCCTCCTCGACCTTGGCCGAGATGACCATCACGCGCGCGTTTTCCTTCTCCGCGATCGCCTTGACCTCCCTGACCAGCGGCAGATTTTCCACGTCGCCGCCCAGATCGTCCTCGGAGATGTTGGCCGCGTACAGCACGGGCTTGCAGGTGAGCAGGAACCAGCCGTCCACAACCGCCTTCTCCTCGTCGGTCAGCGGGCAGGTGCGCACGGGGCGGCCCTCGTTGAGGTGCGCCATGACCTTATCGGCGGCCGACAGCTCGAGCGCCATTTTCGCATCGCCGCTCTTGACCAGATGGCTGGCCTTCTCCTGCCGCTTCGACACGGTTTCCATGTCGGCCAGGATCAGCTCGGTTTCGATCGTCTCGATGTCGCGCGCCGGATCGACCGACCCATCGACATGGATGATGTTGTCGTCCTCAAAGCAGCGCACGACGTGGACGATCGCGTCCACCTCGCGGATGTGGGAGAGGAACTTGTTGCCCAGACCCTCGCCGCGGCTCGCGCCCTTGACCAGACCGGCGATGTCGACGAACTCGATCGTCGCGGGGGTGTACTTCTCGGGATGGTACATTTCGCTCAGCACGTCCAGACGGCTGTCCGGCACGGCCACCACGCCGGTGTTCGGCTCGATGGTGCAGAACGGATAATTGGCGGCCTGCGCGCCGGCGCAGGTGATGGCGTTAAACAGCGTGCTCTTGCCGACGTTCGGCAGACCGACGACTCCCAGTTTCATCTATCCAGCATCTCCTCAAATATCGTGATTCGCCGTTCCCGCCGCACGGGGACGGATTCAGACCCGTTCGGAACAGCGTCAAGGCATATTCTGATTTATTATAACAGATGAACCCCCGTCCCTCAAGCCATTTTTGTGAAAATTGCGCCGGTATAAATCACAGCTGCCCGTTCATCGGACGGTTTGCCCCTGCCCCATAAGGGCATATTGCCTGTGGCCGTCCTCTAAAGAGAGCGTCGAAAAAAATGTCCATCATGCTCTCCGCTTCGCAAATTTCTTCCTCGGATTCGTTTAAGCATCTTTCTGCCTTTTGCCAAAGCGCTTTTTTTCATCTTCAAAATTGAACTGGGCATTTATATCGCAGCCATCATGAAAACGGCGGAGCACCCCGCCCCGCCGCTTCCTAAAACTCCAACTCAGAACGTATCCCGAATCTGCTCAAAGGCGTACAGCCGGAAGTCCTCCGGACTGATTCTCGCCGCCGCGTCGATCTCGCCCTGCGCTTCCCCGCGCCGCCCAAGCCCCAATAGCGCATAGCCGCGGAGGATATGGCCGGTCACGGTGTTGCTCTTCACAATATCGTCCTCAAACGGCATGGGCGTGGGCGCGCCGACGCCGTAATAGGCGCGCCTGTCGCTGTTTTTGATCATATCCGCGCCCGCGTCCAGCATTTCGCCCAGCACCCGCTCCGCCTCGCTGAAGCGCGTCAGACTGCGCAGCGCCAGCGCCCGAAACAGCGACAGCTCGGAGACGATCGCCTTGGGCACGGCCGCTTCCTCGTAGGCGCGCCGTGCTTCCTCCACGCGGTTCTGCCGCTCGAGCAGCCGCCCCAGATAGAAATAGATGTGCGCTTCCTGATTGAACCATGTCTTGGCTTCGCCGTAGGACTTGGGCAGATCCGCGCCCGCGAGATAGATCCTTTCTGCGTCCTCCGCCTTTCCCGCGGCGGCCAGCTCGTTGCCGTAGAGGACGTGCATCCAGGCGTGCTGCTTGGTGAGCTTGCCCTCGCCGCCCTCGTAGATGTGGAAGCGGCGGCCCTGCGCGGCGCGTATCGCTTCCTCGTAGCGCCCCTGCTGGCTCAGCAGCACGATGCGGTCGAGCCAGCAGTCGTCGCGCACGGCGAGCAGATCGGCGTACCGATCGTAAACGTCCAGCCGCTCCTGAACGGATATGTTCATCGCCTTGAGCAGCTGCTGATATTCAAACAGCAGTCTCGGGTCATGCCGCAGCGCCAGCGCCTTCTCCATGCAGACCCGCGCCGAGGCCGCGTCTCCGCGTCGGCTGAAATAGGCCAGCGCAAGATTGCGCAGCGTCCCCGCGTGCCCGGGATTGCGGCGAATCGCTTCCTCCCAGAGCGCGACAGCTTCGTCATAGCGGAAGCGGTCGTAGAAGAGATTGCCCAGATCATAGCAGGCGTTCGCGTCCGCGCCGTTTCGCGCGATCGCATCCCGCAGCACGGCGATATCCTCCAGCCGCGCGGGGAAGCACATTGTCCCGTTCTGCGCGGCGCTCGAAAGCGCGGCCAGGCTCTCCTCCCCGCGGCCCAGCAGACGCAGGATATACGCCCTGTAATAGGCGATCAGCGGATAATCGCTCTGCGCCAGCTCGATCAGCCGCAGCGCGTCCTCGTAAAAGCCCGCTTCCATATACGCGCACACAGCGTCCAGATAGTTTTCCGGCTTTCCGCCGAACATCGCGCGGATTTCGTCTGCGTTGTCCTCAAAACAGCTCAGCTCCGCGCGCGCCCACAGATCGAGCGGATCGCGCGAAGCCTGCCGCCGCGCAATCGACTCCGCCGCTGCATCGTCGCCCAGCGCGCGATGGATCGCCGATTTGAGATTCAACGCGCGGCCGTTGCGGCTGCCTCGCACAAGCGCTTCGTCCAGATGCTCGAGCGCCGTGCGGTATTCGCCGCGCCGCGCGTCGATCACGGCCAGCTGATAATACGCCGCCGCGGCGTACGCGCCGTTCCACGCGGCGCGATAGAGCGCGTCGTACGCTTCGTCATAACGCCCCAGATATTGCAGCGCCACGCCCTTGAGATACAGGCTCTCGGTGTCGGCGGGGTGCTGATTGCGGCTGAGCAGCCGTTCGAGCGCCTTATCGCAGTAGGACACGCAGTCCTCGAACAGGCCGTCCCTGAGCGCCAGCCGCGCCATGGCCGTGTTGCAGCGTATGTCGCCCGCGTCGCGGCGCAGCGCCTCGCGGTAATAGTCGCGCGGATCGTAATTGTGCTGCTTGTACTGCTCCAGATGCAGCCCGTTGATGAACAGCTCCTCGATATTGTCATATTCCGAGGGGCGCTTCACGGGCGTGCGCGGCGCGATGGGCTGCTTCTGCCCGCGCTTATACGGCGCATAGGCGACCAGCCGCTTTCCCGTTTCGCTCGTCAGCTCGGCGGCCAGGTTTTCGAAATCATGCCCGTTAAGCGGCACAAGGCGGCTCCAGCCCTTCTCCGGCGAGAGATCGGCCTTTTCCGAAAACAGCACGGTATGGCCGTCGCGCAGCTCGATCACGGCGTTTTTGAACGCGCCGGTGACGTTGAAGCCCAGATAGGCGCTTCCCTCGCGCTCTTCGAGATTCACGCACGCGTCGATCGTGGCGTTCTTGACCAGGCCGATGTCGCGCACGGGATACCAGACCTGCTCGAACTCGCGCGTTTCATAGGGCATGAGCCATGTAAAGTCGGGCTGATTGTCGGTATACGCGCCGGTCATCAGCTCGATATACGGCCCGTCGCTGTCGGTGAGGTTCGAGCACCACATCGCGCCGAAATCGCCGTGCCCCCACGTCCAGAGCTTCTTGCCCGGGGCGATGTGATGGTCAGCCACAGTCACGATGCCCTTTTGCCGTCCCTCGTCGTAGCCGGAAAGGAAGTCCATATCGGACTGACCCTGCGACACCATAAAGGATGAGGGCACGCGCACGGAATCATAGCGCGAAAGATCGGTGCCCGCGCCATAATTGAAAGGACGGGCGGTCTTATAAACGCCTTTGGCGACCGGCCAGCTGATCACGGCGCGGCGGTCGTGATCGTTGGCCCATTCCACGTCGGGCGGGAACACCGTGCGGTAGTCGTTGTTGACCGACACGGCCAGATTGGCCCACCACATGAACAGCTGCGCCTGACTGGTGCGGTTGTACAGGCGCACCTTTGCCCGAATGTAGCTGCGGCCCGGCTCCAGCGTCACGCCCACCATGCCCTTCTGCCGGTTGAACGGCTCAACCTCGCCCACCCAGACAGTCTTGCTGCCGTCGTCGTTTTCCTCCGCCGCGGCCTCGACGGGCAGGAAGGTGGTCGGACGGTGATGCTGCGGCCAGTTAAATTCAATGCCGCCCGAAATCCACGCGCCGGCCAGTCCGACCAGTGCGGGCTTGATCACATGGTTGTGGTAAATGAAGTCGAAATCCCCGATCTTATCATAGCCGGAGAGGATCCTGCCGCCGATTTCCGGCAGGATCTGCGTCCTGACATACTCGTTCTCGAGCGTATAGACCTCGTAGGACACGTCCCGCTTCTCGTCCGTAATGCCGTCGGAATAGGGCAGCGGATAGAGCCGTCCCGTCGCGCCCTGATAGGGCTTTTTTTCAAAGAACATCGGCAGTTCGATCGGGGGCTTGGGAACATAGGTCGGAATAACCTCCTGCGCCCGCGTCAGCGTCACCTTTTCGCTCATGGACTCGTCCTCCCGTTCATTTTTTGCGTTATATTGATTGTAGACGATGCGCCGCGCGCCGGCAAGCTCAAAATCTCTGCGTGATTTTCACGGAAAACTTGACCCTCCCCGCGCGCATCCTGTATAATGACGGAAACGATACGCCGTTTTTTCAGATGGGAGAAGCCGCCATGATCCTTATTTTTGAACAGCCGGACTACGCCAGAAGCGTCTGGTGCGCCCATATCGTTTCGAGCCTTGTGTCCGAGCTGAAGCTCAAGCGCCTGTCCTTCCGCATGATTTCCTCGCTCGAAGAGCTTGCGGAGGGCGCGGCGGGCGATTTCGTGTTTCTGGTCGGCTCGGGCAGCGCCTTTATCGCCGAGGGGCTTCGGGCGGCCGAGCGGGCCGGCGTTTATCCGATCCTGCTCAACGGCCGCGCGCGCGACGAGCTGACGGTCGGCTGCTCGATGGTCTGCTCCGACATGGAGGGCAGCATGAAGGACACCGTGGATAAGCTGCGCGCGTCCGGACGCAGCCGCATCGCGCTCTACGGCGTGAATCCGCGCTCGATCGGCGACGTCTGCCGGCGCGCCTACTTTCTCCAGACCGCCGGCGCGCGGGAGAGCGACATATTCTTCAACGACGGCTCGCTGGAGAACTGCTTCAGCGCGTTCCGTCCTCAGGCGCACGCCTACGACGCGGCGATCTGCGCCAACGATTTCGCGGCGATCTCGCTGGTGCGCCGGCTCTCCGCCTGCGATCCGGACGCGCTCGATCGGCTCTTTATCATCGGCTGCGCCGAGACGCGGCTCACCGATTTTTACGCCGATCACATCGCCTCCGTGCGCGGCAACTTCGCCGAATACGGACGCGCGGCCGTGGCGCTCATCGACACGCTGAAGCGCAACCCCTGCCTGTCCCGCGTGGAGATGTTCATCCGCTGGGACGTCGATCCGCTCTCTCCGAAGCGCGCCGCCCCGCCGCCCGCGCCCGCCGCTCAGCAGATCGCGCCCCAAACGACCGACGCGTTCTATGAGGACGGCGAACTGCGCGAAATGCTCTGCGTGGAGCGGCTTCTGAACGCCTGCGACGCGCTCGACCAGCAGATTCTGCGCCGCGCGCTTCTGGGCGAGGCCTACGAGGACGTGGCCGAGGGCTGCTTTATCAACGTCAGCACGGTCAAATACCGCCTGCGCAAGATGATCGGCATAAGCGGCGCGGAAAGCCGAACCGATCTTCTGCGTCTGGCGCGCAAATACCTGCCCGAGAGCGCGCCGCTCGAGGAATAGGCCGCGCGCCAAAACAGCGCGTATTAAACAGCCGCTTTTCTCTTCTCACCGAGTTTCCGAAAGGTCGTCCGGCAGAAGTCCTTCATGGCATTGGAATTGCGGCATAGCAAAAAAAAGAATGAAAGGTTCGCGATTTTCCATGAGTCCGATAAAGGAGATCCTGCACGAAAAAAGAAAAGCCACGGAAGCCCATATCGAACAGCTCCAGCGGGAGGGAAGCCAGGCTGTCCGCTACACTGCCATGATGCCGGATATTCCATTTCTGGTATTGGGGCTGCTCAGCGATATGGGCTGGATAACGCATCTCATGGCAGGCGTCATTTACTTTTGCCGAAACGGCTTTCACTACGCGCTGGACTATGCGGCTCTCGCCGTGTTGGCCGCCATTGTATTCGGCGTCGCCTGTATTGGTTATCTGAATAAAATACACGAAAAGGAAATCGCCACAAGACGGCAGAAAAATCTCAGCTTCGGCCTGATCGCCTGCGCCGGACTGGCGGGGGCCGTCATCGGAATCCTTCAAATCGCGATATATGCGGGCGCTTCACCAGAGCTTGTGTGGATAGTCGCCGGCGGCCTTTTGAACTTCGCTTCGGGATTGCCGATTTACTGCTCGTTCAAAAAGGGGATTTTTTACGGAGTGCAATAACTCGTCCCGCGCCCATAAAGACTCGTCAATACATAAACCTCCCGCCGTTCGAAACGGAAATCGAACGGCGGGAGGTTTTGTCATGCGCTATTCCGCGCGCGAAAGATACGTCCCAAAATGCACCGTCTCACGCCCCGCCAGAATCGGGCAGTCCGGCCTGTTCAGCGCGTCCACGCAGCCCCGCTGCGGCTCGACGCACAATACGCCGCCCCCGCCGCGGGCATTGTACAATATCCAGTGATCAAAGCCCTCGGCGCGATAGCGGTAACCGCCGATGCGCGCCGTATCTCCGGCGGCGGTATAGTAGCCGGAAATGACGCGGCCGCGGGAATACGTTCCCCGCACATACGCCTCTTCCGTCTCGTCGAGCGGCAGACAGCGCCCCGTGGGCAGGTTTTTCTCATCCCGTTCCTGCTGCATTCCCAGCGGCACGGAGAAGCGCGCCGGCTCGACAAACGTCGTGTGCAGCCCGAACGAATACGGCATGGCCCCGTCCGAGAGATTGGTCAGCGCGTATCGCGCCGCAAAACCGCTCTCGGAAAGCGTATAGGTCACGTCCATCCGAAACGGGAAGGGATAGATTTCGCCGTGATTTTCATAAAGCAGCCGCGCCGACGCGCCGCTGCTTTCCGCGACGGAAAACACCGCCGTATGCAGCAGGCCGTGGACGTGCGATCCGCTCTTCGGCTCGTTGACGAGCAGCCGCCAGACGCGGCCCTCAAAGCAGAACCTCCCGCCCGCCGTGCGGTTGGCCGGAAGCAGCATCGGGCTGCCGACCAGACAGGGATCGGCGTTGTCCGCACGCGCCGGCGCGAGCACGGCCCTTCCGTCAAAGCACAGGCCGACGATGTTGCCGCCCTGCTCGGGCGCGACGGCCGCGCGCCATTTCCCGGCCGCCAGTTCAAGAATCATGGATCATTCTCCTTTCTCGGCAGCCAGCTCGTCCCTGTAATACCGGCAGAAGAGATGATCGGCGTTGAGCCGGCTCGAACGCTCAAACAGCTCGGCCGCGCGGCGCTTTTCGCCCTCGTAGAGACTGACCAGCGCGAGCAGATAATCGTACTGCGCCTCCCGCAGCTCGGCAGCGCTCTGCACGAAGGAGATAAAGAACGGCGTGGTTCTGAAAAATCCGCTGTCTGTGCGCTTCAGTTCGCGCGTCCAGTTCTGTTTGGCCGCGCCCATGAGGTTCCACGCGCGCTGCTGAAGGCCGAGCTTCTCCGCCGCCAGCGCCTGATAGTAGGGCAGCTCAGGCAGGTGCATATTACTGAAGAAGTCGATATCGATCTCCAGCATCTCGCGCCAGATCTCCTCCGCTTCCGCGCGCCGCCCCAGTCTGTCCAGACATTCGGCGATGCGACAGCGATAGGGCACATATTTCGTGCGATTCCAGATCCCCGCGCCCAGCGACGCGGGCAGCGTCAGCGCCTGCGTATAGCTTTCAAGCGCCGCTTCGTAATCCCCCGCCTTTTCCTGCCGCGCGCCCTCCTGGAAGAAGGAGAACATATACTGATCGGCGATGGCGTGCTCGCCGCCCTCGCAGGCCGTGAACACATGGTTCATCAGCACAGCGCGCGCCTTCTCCGGCCGATGCGCCTGATTATACGCCCTGGCCAGCTCGACGAACAGATCGTCCCGCCGCATCGCCGGCAGGCGCGGCAGAAGCAGATCGAGCTTCTCCTCGGGCGCTGCGCCCAGCTGATCCATGAGGGCGGCGGTCTCGTAGAGCAGCTGCTCCGAATCGCTCATCGAGAGCGCCCGACGCATGAGCGGCAGCGCTTCGGCGCGGCGGTTCATGTGCGAATAGTACGCCACCGCCAGCGAACGATAGACCATGTAGTTGTCCGGCTCGTCCTGAAGGGCACGTTCGAACAGCGCCGCCGCGCGCTCATACTGCCGCTTGTCATAATATTCGCAGCCGAGCAGGAACGCGGCGCGCTTAAAGCCGCTTTCTAGCGCATAGGAGAGCACGTTGATCTCCCCCGCGCGCACGGGATAGGTATCGCCCAGCGGCGCATCGGCGGCGACGTCGAGCGCGTCGCCCGCATCCCTGCCCTGACGGCGGCGGACATAGCCCAGCGTGAGCGCCGTCATCACCGTATGGCCGCAATGCGCGCCGAAATCGGTCAGCAGCTCCTCGGTCAGCGCGTACCGCCCCATGCCCATGAGATCAAACGCCATATCGAGCACAGTCTGCGCAGGCTCCGCGTGCATCTCGGCAAAGAAGCGCGCCCGATCCATGCCGGAGAGGAAGCGCAGGAGCATATTGAATCGATCGTTCTCAAGCCCCGCCCTGATAACGGCGTTCGCGGCGGTCTCGTCGCCCGTCTCCCGCTGTGCAAGCGCCAGCACCACCGGCGCGAGCGGATTATTCGTATCGTGAGAAAGCGCCTGACGGGCGTGGTCGGCAGCCGTTTCCGCGTCGCCGCGGGAAAGCGCCAGACACGCCGCGCGGGTCATGGCCTTCGAGACGCTCGAACCGACCCAGGCCGCCTGCCGGTAATAGTCGTACGCTTCGTCCGCCCTGCCCTCGGCTTCCAGAATCAGGCCGAGCTGATAGTACGCATCGCCCGAGGGAATGCGGGCGTTGAACAGCGTCAGCCGCTCAACGGCGCGCCGCGCGTACTCCTCGGCTTCTTCAAAGCGCGCCATTTTGCAGCAGTAGCCCGCCATGCCCATGAGACAGCCGGCGTGCTGCGGATCGCGCCGAAGCCCCTCCAGCCAGTAGGCGTCCGGCATAACCGCCGGCGCGCGATACTGTTCGACGTGCAGCCCCGCCATGTACAGCTCGTCCGCGGACTGGATCTCGGCGGCCGGCTTCATCGCGTCCTTGACGGGCGGCTTTTTGAGGTTGTCGGGCCTTTCCTCCGCATAGGAGAGGATGGTTTTCCCGCCCGCCGAAACGGCGATCTGCACGCGCGCGTCCGGCTTCGTCCAGGGGATCGTCACGGGCTTCGCCGCCTCCAGCACGACCTCGCACGAGAGAATCGTCTCGCCGCCCGCCGTCGCCGTCACGCGCGCCGCGCCGAACGTCTCGGTCGTCTCGATCGCAATTTCATGCGCGCGCAGGGCAATCGCGCCGCGCAGGCTGGCATAATCCGGCGTGCCGATCTTTGAAATGGGATACCAGAACTGAGAGAACTCCTTCGTCTCGTACGGCTCCAGCCATGAGAAATTCGGCTGATTGTCGGTGTAGGCCCCCGCCATCAGCTCGGCGTACTGGCCGTCCGCGTCGGTCAGCGTACGCTCCCATGTTTCGGCGAGCTGCCTGTAGCCCCAGGTAAACATCTTCTTGCCGGGCGCGATGTGATGATCCGCAATATGCACCACGCCGCACGCCCTGCCATGATCATAGCCGCCGAAAAAATCGTATTTCGAGGCGCAGGCAAAGTAGGAAGTCGCGTCGCGTGAATTTTTATGCAACGAAATGTCGCGCGCCTGCCGCATGTCGATGCCGTTGTAGGACGCGTCCCCCGCGATCGGGTAGGAAATCCGCGAATCGAGATAGTGAAAGCTGACGTACGTCACGTCCTTCGGGAAGAATATCTGATAATCCTCGTTCACGGGCACGGCGGCGTTCTCCCACCAGAGGAAGGATTTCGTGCTCTCGGTGCGGTTGCACAGCCGCACGCGCGTCTCCAGATAGGCCGCGTCCGGCCGCAGCGCCACGCCGACCATGCCCTTCATGCGGTCGGTCGGCTCGTGCTCGGACAGCCAGCAGACGACGCTTCCGTCCGCACACGCTTCGATTTCGTAATCGCAGGGCAGGAAGGCGGAGGCACGGTGATGGAACGGCCAGTTGAACTCCACGCCGCCGGACGTCCATGAACCGAACGCGCCGATCAGGCCGGGCTTGATCACATGCTGGCGGTAAAAAAAGTCGTAGCCGGTCGTCTTGTCGCGCGCCGAAAAAATCTTGCCGCCGATTTCCGGCAGGACGATCACCTCCAGCCAGTCGTTCTCCAGCCGCACTGCCGTGTAGGCCTTCTCCACGCGGCGCGTCCGGTCGACGGAGAGCGTCGCCTTGTTGGGATAGGGCCGCCCCGTCGTGCGCTGATGGTCGCGGCATTCCGCAAAGAGAGGCATTTCCTCCTTGGGCGGGTCGGGATAAGTGGGCAGAACGAGGGGTTCGACATGGATTGTCGCTCGCTTCATCGCTGTTTCCTCCTGACAATATCGCTGTTTCAAAGGCGAACGCTTTCGGCGCCGCTATAACTCTTCACGCCGCTTTCATTATAGCGGAAAAGGCGGCCGGAGAAAAGCTCAAGATTCGCGCTTCCCCACACAGGAAAATTCAGCCGCATTTCCCGCCTCCTTTGTCGAACGCCCCGTCCTTCACCCGAAAATCCGCGCTTTTTCGCCGCTTTTCCACAGGTTTCCACAGCCTGTCAACAGTCTGTCCCCGCGCTTTCAACCGCTTTTCCACAGCTCGGGTTTCGGCTCAAATATCGGCCGTTCTTCCAGCCAAAATTCAGTTATATAAAAGTAGGTAGCGTTTAATATAATATTAACGCTTATTTTGGGGCTGATCAGCCGAAAGATTTTCAGCCGGAAGAGTGTGAATTTACCTGCTTGCCGCTTGATTCGCCGTACGTTTTCTGATATGATTTATAAGCAATTCTCCTCGAATTGTACACAGTCGCAATCCCCGTTATCCACATGATGTGGATAAGCCTGTGGAAAAGTCGAGTTTTGGCCCAATATATTGTACTGCGCGGCCGTATGAGAACGCCGCTTTCAGTTTTTGGAGGATACAGATGAGCACAACTCAATGGGAAAACGCGCTTCAGCTGATCAGGCAGGAGGTCAACGACATCCAGTATGAAACCTGGTTCAAGCCGCTGGTACCGATCATTGTCGGGGACAGCCATATGTATTTCGAGCTGGAGCAGGGCTTTATCCTCACGACCATGCGCTCGCGCTATCGTTCCCTGATTGAAAACGCCGTCATGATCAGCTACGGCCACAAATATCAGGTAGATTTTGTCGCGAAGGGCGAAAATCCCATCTTTTCGGCCGCCCAGAAGCGCGACGAGCCGAAAAGCGAAAACGATCTGCTCATCGCCTCGATGCTCAACCCGAAGTACACCTTCGACACGTTCGTCGTGGGCGCGTCCAACCGGTTTGCGCACGCGGCGTCGCTGGCCGTGGCGGAGCTTCCGGCCGACGCCTACAATCCGCTGTTTCTCTACGGCGGCGTTGGGCTGGGCAAGACGCACCTCATGCACGCCATCGGCCACTATATTCATCAGAACAATCCGAGCGCGCGGCTGCTCTACATCACGTCCGAAAATTTCACCAACCAGCTGATCACCGCCATCGCGCAAAAGACCAATCAGGAACTGCGCGACCGGCTGCGCACCGTGGACGTATTGATGGTGGACGACATTCAGTTCATCGCCGGCAAGACCGCCACACAGGAGGAGTTCTTCCATACGTTTAACGAGCTGCGCGACAACGGCAAGCAGATCATCATTTCCTCCGACCGACCGCCCAAGGAGATCCCGACGCTGGAGGAGCGGCTGCGTTCCCGCTTCGAATGGGGCCTGATCGCCGATATTCAGAAGCCCGATTACGAAACCCGCATCGCGATCCTGCGCAAGAAGGCCGAGCTGGAGCACATCGTCATTTCCGACAGCGTGCTTCACTACATCGCCGAAAAGACCGAGTCCAACATCCGCGAGCTGGAGGGGTCGCTCACCCGCGTCAACGCCATGGCGCAGCTGTCCGGCGGCTCGATCACGCTGGACATGGCGCAGGAAGCGCTCGAGAGCATCATGCCCTCCAATGAAGCGCGCGCCGTCACGCCCGAGGGCATCATGAAGGCTGTTGCCGCGTATTTCAACGTCACCGAGGCCGATCTTCTCTCCCAGCGGCGCAACCGCGAAATCGCCACGGCGCGGCAGGTGGCCATGTATTTAACGCGCGAGCAGACCCGCCTGTCCACAACGCGCATCGGCGATCTCTACGGCGGGCGCGATCACACGACGGTCATGCACGCCTGCGATAAAATCGCCGAGCTGGCCGAAACGGACGAGGCCATCAGGGCGGCGATTCAGGCGCTCAAAAAATAATCGTCCACAGCGCCTTCCACAGTCCTTCCTCCATTTCGGCGGAGTTATTCGCAGCTTTTCCACGGCTTTCGGCGTGCCAAAATCCTTGTGGACAAAGGCTTTTTCCAGACTTGTCCACAGTTTCCACAGCACTAATACGACTCTTACTCTTTAAAATAAATTCTTACAACACACCATGAGGAGGCAAATCCACCATGAAACTGTCTGTCAATACCACGGATCTGGTCAACGCGCTGTCCATTGCGACGCACGCGCTGTCCGCGCGCAGCACCATGCCCATTCTGGAGGGCATTCTTATTGAAACGACCGAGAGCGGCATCAGCCTGACCTGCTCGGACGGCGCCATGACCATTTCCGTTTCCGCGCCCGCCGAGGTGGCCGAAGAGGGCCGCATCGTCATGCCCGGCCGTCTTTTTGGCGACGTCGTGCGCAAGCTGCCCGGCGGCGAGCTGCAAATGACCGTTTCCGTCAACATGATCGCCACCCTCAAGTGCTGCGGTTCGCGCACCACAATGGCGGGCAAGCCGGCCGACCTCTTCCCCCAGCTGCCGCAGATCGACGAGACCCATCGAGTGCATCTGCCCCAGGAGCTGCTGCGCGATATGATTCAGGAAACGCTTTTCGCCGTTTCGGCCGACGAGAGCCGCAAGATCCTCACCGGCTGCCTGCTGGAAATTGGAAACGGCGAGGTGCGCATGGTCGGCTGCGACGGCTTCCGTCTGGCAGTTCGCGTTTCTGCGATAGAGCCGAACATTCCCCCGCTGAACGCCGTCATTCCCGGCAAGCTTTTGCAGGAGCTGTCCAAGATCATCTCCGGCGAGGACGAGGCGACGCTCATTTTCGGCAGCAATCAGCTGCTGGTCGAGCTGAAGAGCGTCCGGGTTTACGCGTCGCTGCTGGAGGGCGAGTACATTCAGTATCGCCGCATCATTCCGGCCTCGGCGCAGACCACCGTCCATGTGCTGGACAAGGAGCAGATGGCGCTGTGCGTGGAGCGCGCCTCGCTCATGGCCCGCGAGAGCAAGACCAACATGATCAAGATGACCATCAGCCCCAGCCTGCTGGTGATCACCGCCAATTCCGAAATGGGCGACGCCTACGAGGAGGTTCAGGTGGAAACCGAGGGCGAGCCGCTTGAAATCGCCTTCAACGTGAAGTATGTTACCGACGCGCTCAAGGCCATCGAGGACGAATCCTTCCTCATGCGCTTCAATTCAGCGGTCAGCCCGTGCGTTGTGACGCCGGTCGAGGGCGGCGCGTACACCTACATGATCCTGCCGCTGCGCAACGTATGAGCGCGCCCATTGCGGCGATTGCTACGGCGCGCGGAGAAGGCGGCGTGGCCATTGTGCGCGTGAGCGGCGACGGCGCGGAGTCCATCCTTTTGGGGGCCTTCAGGCCGGCCGCGCGCGTTCGATCGCTTAAGTCGCACAGGATGTATTTCGGCTGGCTGATCGACGAAAACGGCGAGCGGCTTGACGAGGTCATGGCCGTGCTCATGCGCGCCCCCAAAAGCTACACGCGCGAGGACGTCGCCGAGATCCAGTGCCACGGCGGCAGCGCGGCGGCGAAGAAGGCGCTCGAGCGCGTGCTGGCGCTGGGCGCGTCTCCGGCGGGGCCGGGCGAATTTACGAAGCGCGCCTTCATGAACGGGCGCATCGATCTGAGCCAGGCCGAGGCGGTCATGCGCGTTGTTTCGGCGCGCGGCGAAGCGGCGCTGCGCGCGTCGGTGCGCGAGCTGGAGGGCGGCGTGTCGCGCTTTGTCGGGGACTGCCGAAAACAGCTCAACGACCTTCTGGCGCTCATCGAGGCCTCGAACGACTTCCCCGACGAGATTGACGAGCCGGCAGCGGCCCGCAAAGTGGCCTCAGAGGCGCTGGAGATCGCGGGACGACTGAGAGCAGGCTCGGATGAGAAAGCCGCCAGAATCGTCCGTGAGGGGCTCAGCGTGGTTCTGGCCGGCCGTCCCAACGTGGGCAAGTCGTCGCTTCTCAACGCGCTGACCGGCAGCGAACGCGCCATCGTGACCGATCGGCCGGGCACAACGCGCGACGTGCTGACCGAAACGGTGACCATCGACGGCGCGCGCATCGACCTGAGCGACACGGCGGGGCAGCGCGACACCGAGGACAGCGTCGAAAAAATCGGCGTGGAGCGGGCGCGCGCGGCGCAGAAGAACGCCGACGTGGTGCTGATCGTGCTGGACGGCTCTCAGCCGCTGACCGACGAGGACAGGGCGCTGCTTTCCGAAGCGGATGGGCGCTTTATCATCGTGCGCAATAAATCCGATCTGACCGGCGGCGGCCCTGCGGACGGCGCGGACATATGCGTTTCGGCGCGCACCGGCGAGGGGGTCGACGAACTGCGCCGGCTGATCCGCGCGCGGGCCGGCGTGGCCGAGCTGGGCGAAAACCTGATGACCGGGCCGCGCGCCATCGCCTGCGCCAAACGGGCGGCCGGGGCGCTCGAACGGGCGGCGGCTTCCATCAAGAGCGGCGCGCCGCTGGATATGGCCTCGATCGATCTCTGGGAAGCGCGAAACGCGCTGGGCGAGATCACCGGCGAGGACGCGGGCGAAGCGGTCATAGACGCGGTGTTCGAGCAGTTCTGCGTGGGCAAATAGGTATTCACAGGTGTTTTGGAACCGTCTTGATAAAATAAAAAAGCACATCCTCCGCCGGAGCACGCGGTTCAGCGCGCTTGACGGAGGATGTGTTTTATGGGGGACACGTCGTCGCGGGATGACTCGGCAGCTGTATCGGGCGGCGAAATTTACACGCAATCCGACGAAAAAAACGCGAACGGCGCGCGGAGGGCAATCGGCAGTCGGCGCTTGCGGTCAGGTTACGGGCCGATGAGCATCGCGCGCCGGAATTGAACGGCTGGTTCGGCGCGTGACTGAGAACTCGGAGAGTCTGTGCGAACGCAGGGAATTTCAGCGTGCGCCGATACAAAGGACGAACGCTTTGAAAAATTCATTTCCGGCGAAAATATACCGTGAAGAACGCGCCGGATAACGGCTCTTTTCGGAAGAAATTTTCGAGAACACGGATCAAAAGGCATATCGGAGGAAGGACTGACGGCGAGCCTTAAACTGTCTCGGGGACGAAGCGCGGCTCCGGCTATGAAACTCAAGAGATGTCGGACGCATGAGCCTTGATCCGGCGGCGTTGAAAAAAGGGAGCGTCGATGCGAAACCGTCCTTCACCGGCTCGAGCCGAACTGAGCGAAAATTACCCCCTCACTGAAAGGGTGATTTGAAGCAGTTCTATAAGGACACATTTACTTGTGGTCGCCCGCTAAAGAGGGCATCGAAAAAATAGTCAATCATACTTGCCGCTTTGCAAATTCCCTTTTCGGGGATTCGTTCAAACTTCTTTCGCACCCTGCATATTATCAATATCTTGTTGTTTTCCGGTGGAGCCGCATCGGCCATACGGCTCCATGACTTTTGATGAAGCGCTTTTCGCAATTCTCAGTTGAAAAGGGATTTGTAAAAACAGCCTGCGGACGCGGTTTGTCCACAGGCTGTTTTGGCGTTGAGGGATTTACTTCACCGCGAACCAGGCGGCCATGCGCGATTCGTTCGTCCAGGTCTTGCCGGCGGAGGCGTAATCGACCATGGGCAGCACGGAGCCGTCGGTCAGGGCGATATCCTGCGCCACGACGCAGTCAAACGGCGTTTCGGCGCGGGAAACGGCGCGCACGGAGCCGTCCTCGTTGAACACGGGCGAGACGGCGCGGTCGACGAAATCGCCGGTGCGCGCGTCGCGGGCCAGCACGATCGGGCCGCGGCGCAGCGCGATGAAGGGCGCGTCCTTCGAATCGACGCCGTAATCCTCGGGACGGACGGGCATGACGCGCAGATCGAGCGTCAAAAGCACCGTGTCGCCGTTTTTCCACTCGCGATCCAGCCGCGCATAGTCGCCGGACTTGACGGCGACCGGCACGCCGTTTACGGACAGCGCGGTCTTTTCGCTCCACGCGGGGATGCGCACGCCCAGCGTGAAGCGCTCGGGGGCGTTCAGGCCGACGGTCATGCGGACGGTTCCGCCCACGGGATAGGCGGTGGCGGTTTTGAGCGTGAGCGGCTGGTCGGCGGGCGTGAGCGCTTTCACCGTGCCGTTCAGGAAGAGATTGACATACAGGCCGTCCTTCGCCGCAGAGACGGAGGACATTCCGATCAGGCCGAGACCCGCCGCGCCGATGCAGGCGCAGCAGCCGTAGAACGTGCCGTTCTCCATGACCTTGTAGCCGCCCATCTTGCGGCCGCGCAGGCCGGGCAGCAGCGGCGAATAGCTGTCGAAGGGCAGGCCGCCGTTGACGGTTACGCCGTCGGCGTTGATCGAGCCGATCAGCGAGTTATAGATCGACTGCTCCATGTGGTCGGCGAAGGCGGCCTCGCCGGTCAGGCAGAGCACCTGATAGCACAGCTTCATCCAGGTGACGGTGACGCAGGTCTCCTGCATGATGCCCTTTTCGGTCACGTCCAGCTGGCGCACGGCGGAATGGTCGAACAGCTCGTGCGTGCAGCCCGCGCAGCCGATCACCGTGATGTCGGAGGCGTAGACGCGGCGGGCGAAGCGCACCACGGCGTCCTTCCACTTCTCAATGCCGGTGACGCGGTAGTACTCGAGCAGGCCTTCGAAGCAGCTCATCATCTCGTAGGCCTTGGTGACGGGATACTGATAGGGATCGAGCCTGTCCTCATAGGCCATCTCGAAGATGTTGGCGATCGAGGTGCCGCCGCGCTCGACGATGTAGGCGGCAAAGTCCAGATATTTCTGCTCGCCGGTCAGATTATACAGCCGCACGAACGGCTCCAGCACGGAGCTGGAGTTCAGGCCGTGCCAGTGGCTGGTGGCCTCGTTGATCTCCAGCTTGCCCTCGTCGGCGGGGCCGAGCTTTTCGATCATGTAGTCGGCATGGCGGCGCAGCGCGGCGAGAATGTCGGTCCTGAGCGCTTCGTTCGGGCAGATCTCGAGGAAATACTGCATCCCCAGCAGGATGTATTTGCGGCCCCAGATGTCCCAGCCGTCGAATTCCTTTTCCGGAGAATAGGTGGAGAAGCGGCCGAGTGCGTCCTGCGCGGTGAGCATATCGCGCACGGTCGCTTCGAGCGCCTGATAGAGCGCAGGGTCGCGCGTGGTCTGATAGGTGAAGCAGCCGCCGCGCATCATCTTGCCCCAGTATTCGCAGCGCCAGCCGCGGTCGGAATCGTCCACGCTGCCCTGGCGGAACTGATTGACGAACAGCTTCCACAGATCGGCGTCGAGCAGCTGGATTTTTTCGATATAGCGGATGGAATCCATCAGCGCGCCGGTAAAGACGTTGCTGCCGGCCGGCAGCTGGAAGAACGTGTCGGTGTTTTTGCGCGGCGCATAGGCGCTTTTCTCGGCGCAGAAATCGTTGATCGTCCGATTCATAGCGATGAAAGCCTCTCTTTCACAATGTCAAAAGGCCCGAAGAGCCATTCTGTCCCCTATTATATCATGCCGCGCGCGGAAGAACAAGAGCGCTCTTTCGCGGCGGTGGGAAATGTGCTATAATTCAGAACAAGAGGTTCAACCTCATATTTCAGGGGAATATCGCGAAAAGGCGTAGTTCAACTTCATATAAAATCACGGAGGGCTTTTCATGCTTTGGGATATTGCGATTGAATTTGGAGAGACGGCCGTGCGCATGGCCACGCGCGAGAAGGGGCTGGCCTTCGCCGCGCCGTCGTGGGGAGCCGCGCGGAAGGGCACGCTGATCGCCATTGGGGATGAAGCGCGTCAGATGCTGGGGCGCACGCCGCCGGGCGTAACGCTCAGCCGGCCGCTCGAACACGGCTCGATCGCCGACGCGCGGCTGACGGCGCAGTGGCTGACGCGGCTGCTGGAGCCGTTTATGGGCGGCGCGAAGGTGAATCGTCCGTCGGTCGTCTTTCTGGACGGCGGCCGGCTCGCGCCCGGGGAAAAGGAAATGCTGATCGACACGGCGTGCGAGCTGGGCGCGGGACAATGCGGCTTTCTGGAGGAGGCGGTCGCGGCGGCGGCCGGCGCGGGGCTGGACGTTTCAAGGCCGGAGGGCCGCGCGATACTGGATGCGGGCGCGGGTCGAATGAGCGCGTCGCTGGTTGCGCGGGGGCGCGTCGTGCAGGCGAAGGGGCTGAGCTACGGCTTTAATCGCATGAACGAGGACATTGTGCAGCTCGTGCGCGCCGAAACGGGGCTGAAGATTGGCTTTCAGGCGGCGGAGGAGCTGAAAACCGTTCTGGCCAGCGCGCTGCCGGCCCGCGAGGTCACGGCTTCGGCGGTCGGGCTGGACATGAAAACCGGCTTTCCGGGCGAAAAGGAAATCAGCGCCGTGCAGATCAAGCGGGCGGTCGATCCGCTGGTGGAGGCGCTGGCGCTGCTGGTCAACGGCCTGATCGGGGAAGCGCCCGAGGAGCTGTCGGCTGATCTTCTGAAGGGCGGGCTGATCCTGACCGGCGGCGGCGCGCTGCTCTCCGGACTGGACGCCGTGCTGGACGAACGATGCGGCCTGCCCTGCCACCGCCCCGAAACGCCAGGAATGTGTACGTTCAAAGGCATGGCGCGCATATTGCAGGACAGGAAGCTGTCCGATCTGACCGTGCGCGCGGTGTGACGCGGCGCGGCGTTTGCCAAGCAATGACGACAGAAAATCCTTGAACTGGCAAGGAAGATATGCTGTCTTATGGGGAGAAGGGCGTGCAGAACGCCTTGACGGAGGGAAAAATCATCATGAACGCCATCCAAAGAGCCGCAGAGGAATTCGACGCGTACTATTCAACCTATGATCCCTGCACGGACGAACTGCTGGCCGCGTTCGAGCGCATTTATGACGAACGCGGCGCGCTGTCCTCCTATGAACTGAAGGCGCGTAATATCGCGTATCTGTGCGATCATGCGCTGGTTCACGTCTTTGAACATTCGCCGTTTTTCTTTGAGTTTTCGTCGGGTCGGGCGCGGCACACATGGGGCGGGCTGCAATCGCACGTCGGCAGCTTTCTGCACGAGAAAACCGCCGGTCTGTGGCTCAATCCCTATGCGCGGGAAACGGAAACAGATCGCGAGGAGGGCCGCCTGCACGCATGGAACAATCCGGTGAGCTTTGATCACTATTCTCTGGGCTATGATAATATACTTTCAGTCGGCTTCGAGGGGCTGGCCGCCCGGGCGGAGGCCGCGCTTGAAAGGGCGGAGGACGCGGAAAGCCGCGCCTTTCTGCGCGGATCGATTGCGTCCATGCGCGCGCTCATGCGTTTGGCAGCGCGGTTTGCGGACGAGGCGCGCCGTCTGGCGGCCGAAGCGGATGCGGACGAAACGCGCGCTCACTATCTGCGCGTCGCTGAAGCCGCCGGGCGCGTGCCCGCAAAGAGCCCCCGCACGTTTTACGAGGCGCTCGCGTCGATTGTGTTCTGCCGCGAGGCGATCGGCTCGCTCGAGGGCATCGGCGTGAGCATATTCGGCCATCTCGACCGGCTGCTGGAGCCGTATTACGATGCGGATATTGCCGCCGGAGTTATGACGCACGAGGACGCGAAGGCGCTGTTTCACAGTCTGCTTACCTACACCGACACGCGCTTTGAGGTGAAGCGCGGCTTTTTCGAAACGTCCACGACCATTGAAATCGGCGGCTGCCGTCTGGACGGAACGCCCTGCTATAACGGTGTGACGCGCGCGCTGCTCGAAGCGGTGCTCGAGGGGCGCTACGTCAACACGAAGATCAACTGCCGCGTGTCCTCGGCGCATCCGAAGGCGTATTTCGAGCAGATCGCCGCGGTGCAGGCGGCGCGCATCCCCGTGCTGGTCATGCAGAACGACGATACGATCATCGCCGCGCGCGTGAAATGCGGACAGGCGCTCGAGGACGCGCGGACGTATGTGGGCGGCGGCTGCCATGAAATAACGCTGCAGAACACCGAGGTCTGCCCGCGCGCCGACACATGGATCAACCTGCCGCGCCTGCTGCTGGACGCCATGGAGACGAGCGATGCGGAGACGTTCGACGCGTTCTATGCCGACGCGCTCGAGACGATCAGACGCTACATCCTGCGCATTATAGCGGCTAAGAATAAATACGAGCGGCTGTGGCATGAGTACGATCCCCTGCCGCTGCTGTCCGCGACCATGACCGGCTGCCTTGAATCGGCGCGGGATGCGACGGCGGGCGGCACGAAATACGCCTCGACCGCGATCTCGCTGCTCGCGCCGGCGACGCTGATCGACTCGCTCAATACGATCAAAACGCTGGTCTACGACCGGCATGAGACGACGCTCAGGGCGCTGCTGGCGCTCTGCCAGACCGACTTCGAGGGACACGAGGCCGAGCGCCGCTTCATCGTCCAGCGCATCCCCAAATACGGCGCGGGAAGCGATGAAGTCGACGCGTTCGGCGCGCGCGTGCTGAAGGACATTGCGGCGCTCTATCGCGACGAGCACGGCGCGCTCTATAAAAACGGGCGCGGCGGCGACTATCTGCCCGCATTCTACGCGCATGATATTTTCCGGCCGCTGGGCCGGAAAACCATCGCCACGCCGGACGGACGGCGCGCCCATGCGCCGCTGTCGCGCGGCTGCTCGCCCAGCGAGTTCATCGAGAGCACGCCCACCGACATCCTCCGCGCCGTGAAGGCGATCGATTTTACCGATTACGCCGATTCCTTCTGCGCCGAGATCACGCTGCCGCAGCTGCCCGCCGACCGCGCCCAGCCGCTGATCACAGCGTTGATCGAGTCGTTTATCGCCGCGGGCGGCTCGTCGCTCCAGTTCAATCTGATCGACCGCGATCTGCTCGTCGAAGCGCAGAAAGCGCCGGACGAGCATCGCGACGTGTGCGTGCGCGTGTGCGGCTACAGCGCCGTGTTCGTGACGCTGAACGGCGAAATTCAGGATGAGATCGTCTCTCGTGCGATTCGCTGAGCATTGCCGCGCGCCAAAATACCAGTGAATAAGTGAAAAATACGCCGCGCTTTCCGTTTTTAAGGCGGGAAGCGCGGCGTTTATTTTATGGAGCGAGTTGCTGCAATTTCTAAAGAAAACTCGAGAATCCCAAGGCGAAAGGGTGCTGGTTTGAAGCAGGGCCGTTCACCTTAAAAGCGGCCGAGACGCGCTTCAGACCGGCAGAATTTCAAAGAGCAGCGTCTCGCCCTTCTCCATGATGAAGTCGGTAAAGTGGTCGTATCTCTCGTATTCGCGGCCGGTCAGCGCGTCGCGCAGGCGGCCCATGTGCGGCAGATAGATGCGCTTCTGGCCGGAGGACGCGGCGTGGATGCACACATAGTGCGCGTCGGCGTAGATAATGTCGTCGGTGTAGGCGTAGATGTGCGCGCCCGCGACGTTCGCCGCCTCGCGCAGCAGCGCTGGTTCCGGCTCGCGGCCGATGCCCGAGTAGATCGCCGCGCCGTTTTCAAGGCGCACGCGCACCTCGCCGGTTTCGCCCCAGCCGGCCAGGATCAGCGAGCGGTTATCGCTCGTCCAGCGCTCCCTCGCGGCGTTCCACGCCTTTTCAGAGAGGAAGCAGCCCACGCGGTAATCGTCCGGATTGACCAGCGGGATGTCCTCGCTCACAAAAACGTGCCACGGCAGGCCCATGCGGCTCATTTTGAGCAGGAATTCGGTCAGGAACGGGCCGGAATCGCCGTCGGCAAACACGGCGAATTGCGCCGTCTGCCGGCTTTCTCCGGAGAGCGCCGCGCGGTCGTAAATGGCCTTGGCCTTGACGATAAAGTCCATGAATGTCTGATCGCGGTACCAGCCGCCCCACATATCGAACCACCACATCGCCAGCCCGCCGGTCAGCACGCGCCCGAACGCCTGCGTCATCTTGGACAGCGAGCCTTCGACGGTCTCGGGGCCTTCCCAGACGGGATTGTAGAACGCAAGCTTCGCGTTCGGGTTCACAAAGGGCGTGCAGTCGTATATCTGCTGAGAGCGGCAGGTGCGTATGTCGGCCTCCACGAACCAGATCTTATTGTGCAGCAGCGTCGAATCCACCGCGCCGGGCAGCGCGAGATCGCCGCCCAGGGGCCGCGCGCCGTTATAGCAGAAGGGGCTGGCGAGGAAATCGACCGCCGGCGAAGCGAGCACGACGTCCGCAGCGTGATGCCCCACGTCGATGGCGCTGGCCGTGTAGCCGTAAAACGCGCCGACGATCTGCCGTCCGCCGCACACGCGCTTGCAGGCCTCGCACAGCCGCACGACGGCATTGGCGGTCTCCACATGATAGAAGCGATAGAAATCGCGCGCGCGGGGTGTGTCCGTCTGATAGCGGCGCTCGGCGGGCGTGGCGGGCTGAACGTCCTCAAAGGCGGCGTAGCGCGTGCCCCATGCGGCGTTCAGGCGCTGGATGTCGCCCTCATAGCGCTCGGAAAGCCAGCGGCGATAGGCGCGCTTCGACGGCTCGGAATAGTCGATGTAGTGATCGTCGTGCGCATAGGCGCGCAGAAACTCCTGCGTGCTGCCCGCGGCCAGATGCCAGCCCGCGACGTATCTGTCCCAGCCGGATTCGGCCAGCCAGTCCTGAAAGCGCGCCATGACGCGCTCCGCGTCGGCAAACCACTTTTCCGATGAAAACGACTGATGCAGGCTCGCGCCCGAGAAATCGCGGCACAGCTCCTCGGGATGCGCCTTCTCCCACCACGGCGGCGCCTCGAGCATGACGCGCGGAATGATGTAGGCCTCGCCCGGCGCGCGCCCCTGAACGGCGATGCGGAAGTCCTCGTCCACGGCGGAAAAGTCGAACTGATCGTCGCCCTTCCAGAAGCCGGGGCGCATGGGGCGCAGGCCGCTGTGAGGGTTGATGCCCCGATCGCTGGCGTAAACGCCCACGAAGAGCAGCTCAAAGCCCGCGGCGGTAAAGCGGGCGTAGTCGGCCACCTCGGGCTGATAGCTCATGTAGGCGATGGGCGCGATGCGCTTGCCCTCGATCTCGATGACGAAGCGGTCGCCCGAGCGAACGATTTTGCTTTCGATCATGCGGTGCGTCTCCTTTACGCGGCAGAAAGACTGCCGTTGATACGCCCTGATTATAAACAAAACGCGGTTATTTTGCAATGAGAAACTGCCGCGCGGGCGCAAAAAAAACCGGCAGGCGCGAACCCGCCGGTCAGAGGAAATCCGTAAAAAGCAGCCGTTACGCCGCGGGAAGCAACCGGATCAGCCGGACGGGGCTTTCATCGCTCGTAAAGTCGAGGATGAAGGACGCGCTTTCACCGTCCGTTTCGGCGGCCAGCACGGTTTCCGTGCCGTCGGCGCTCACCAGAGAGCGTATGTCCTTCGAGCAGCGTGGCAGGCAGCGTGATCCTGATCAGCCCCTTGGGCTGAACAAGCTGTCCCTCGTGTTCAAAGCCGACGCTCATCACGACGTGGCCGTTCCCCAGCGCGCCCATGCGCAGCGTCAGCTCTCCGGCGGGCAGCGCATCCTCCGCCGTCTCGGCCTCGGCGGCCGCATCCTCGATCAGCGCAAGGCGCGCGCCGTCGGCGTATTCGCCGCACACGGGGCAGAGCGTGAGCGAGAACGGCGCATCCTCGCCCTCGGCCGTCAGCACGAACTCGAGCGGCGTGCAGAACACAGTGCCGGTATAGCCGCAGCCCTCGCGCAGGCAGAGCGCGTTATGCGTGCCGTCGGTATCAGGAATCCACTCGCCGAACCAGTGCCAGAACTTCTCCACGCAGCGGTCGGTGAACGTGTCGCCGCAGCGGGTGCAGGCGTGGCGGGTGCAGCCGTCCTCGGTGCAGGTGGGTTTGAACGTGCGCGCCTTGTAGTCGTGCTCAAGCGCGGGCAGTTCCTTGTAGGTGTGTAGTCGCAGCTGCGGCAGGTTTCGTAGGCGATCCAGCCGTCCTCGGTGCAGGCGGCATCTTTAGCCTCATACTGCACCAGATCGTGCGGCGCAGTCTCGCCGTAGCTCCGTCCGCAGAGATAGCATACGGCCCTTTGCGTGCAGGTGGCCGTCGTCTTGGGAATATGATCCTACCAGAAGAGCAGCTTGCACTGAGTGCAGAACATCTGATGCTGCTCGCTGTTGAAATCCCTGATCTGGCGCATACCGCCGCAGGTGCCGCCGTCCGGCGTCTGGCGGCCGGCCAGGGCGCTTCCGGCGCACAGCGTCATGGCCTGCGCAAGCAGAAGAATGATCCAAATCCGTCTTTTCATGATCTTCGCCTCCTTCAAACTCATGGCTTTTTCCGCATCAAAAATCGCCGGATGCAGGCAAAAAGCCCTCTCTCCGGCGGTTAATGGGATGTGATAAGAAAAAAGAATGCGTCTGTCGATTGGAGGATAGCAGCCGTCGTCATGGTTGTCAGGCTCCCTTCGCAATGATGCAAAAAATCTCGGTCGACGCTTCAATCTTGGAACAGTGCGTCGAAGAAAATCGCGGGTTTCAGGCGCTTATGCGCGCAGTCGAAGTCGGCAGGTCGGTTCGGTGCGTTCCTCCTTTCTTTGGTATACACACCAATTATATATGAGATCGAGCGCCCTGGCAAGGGCTTTTCACGCGGGACATAAAAATATCCGCAGATCGCGCGTCGATCCATTGGATGTCAGCGGACTGCGGAGGAATATTCGGAAAATGGTGGACTTCAGCCCTTGATCGCGCCCAGCATCACGCCCTTGACGAAAAAGCGCTGGAGCAGCGGATACAGGCACAGTATCGGCCCCGAGGCGATGACGATCAGCGCGTATTTCATCGTCTCGGCTACGAGCAGCGCGCCCATGCCGCTGTCGCCGGCCGCGCCGCCCTGCTCGCTGTAGTCGTTCGCGCTGAAGAAGCTGCGCAGCACCAGCTGGAGCGGATAGCGCGCGCGGTCGCGCAGATAGAGCAGCGCGTTCCAGTAGCTGTTCCAGTGCGCCACGCCGTAATAGAGCACCATGACGGCGACGATGGGCGCGGAGAGCGGCAGCACGACATTCAGGAGGATGTGGAAGTTGTCCGCGCCGTCGATGCAGGCGGCCTCGTACAGCTCGGCGGGGATGCTGGTCTGGAAGTAGTTCTTCATGATGAACATATTCCACGCGCTCATCGCGCCGGGCAGCAGCAGCGCCCAGATCGTGTCGATCAGCTTCAGCGACTTGACCACCAGAAAGGTCGGGATCATGCCGCCGGAAAAGAGCATCGTGAAGGCCGCGAGCATGGTGATCGGCCGGCGGAGGGCGAAATCGCGGCGGCTGAGCGGATAGGCTGTCATCGTCGTGACGACGACGTTCAGCGCCGTGCCCAAGAGCGTATAGATGAGGGTGTTTTTATAGCCGCTCATGACCAGCTCGTTGCGGAACACGCGCTGATAGGCGATGAGCGTCGGCTTCTGCGGCAGCAGGCGGATCTTGCTCTGAACGACGGTCAGCGGATCGCTGAAGGAGCAGGAGAGCACATAGATCAGCGGATAGAGCACCACGATCAGCAGGATGCACAGCAGGAGGACGTTGATCGCGTCGAAAACGCGGTCGCCTTTCGTCCGGCGGATGTTTTTCATTGTGTTTTCCATCGCTTTGCCCCCTTTACCACAAGCTCACGTCGGCGACCCTGCGGCCGATAGTGTTGACCGTCACGACGGCGATCAGATTGATGACGGAATTGAACAGATCAACCGCCGTCGCGAAGGAATAGTTGTTGTCCACAAGACCCTGCGTGTAGACGTAGGTGGAGAGTACCTGCGCCGTCGTGCGGTTCAGGTCGTTCTGCATGGCGAAGGCCTTCTCAAAGCCGACGCTCATCAGCGAGCCGAGGTTGAGTATAAACAGCGTGACGGCCGTGGGAATCAGCGCCGGCAGCGTGATATACCACACGCGCTGGAGCTTGTTTGCGCCGTCGAGCAGCGCCGCCTCGTACTGCTGCGGATCCACGCCGGAGAGCGTCGCCATATAGATGATCGAGCCCCAGCCGACGTTCTGCCACACGCCCGACCAGACGTACATATGCCGGAAGGCCGTCTCGCTGGTCATGAACGGCACGGCGCCGCCGCCCAGCGCCTGAAGCAGCGTGTTCACAACGCCGCCGGTGCGCATCAGCGCGGAGGGATAGGCGAAGAGCTGCTGCATGATGCCCACCAGCACGATCGTGGAGATGAAATGCGGCGCATAGGTCACGAACTGCACGGCCTTTTTGAAGCGCTCGCTGCGCAGCTCGTTCATCATCAGCGCGAGCAGTATGCAGCAGGGGAATTCGGCCAGCAGGCTGTAGAGACTCACCGCCAGCGTGTTGCCGATGATGCGCAGCGAGTAGGCGCTGTTCAGGAAGCGGATAAAGTGCTTAAAGACGTTGATCTGGCCGCGCTCAGCCGCCCAGGGGCTGCGCCATATGCCCTTGATCGGCTTGAAATCCTTAAAGGCGATCTGTATGCCCAGCATTGGCCAGTAGCGGAAGAGCAGCAGAAAGGCAACGCCCGGCAGAACGAGCAGATAAAGCTGCCAGTTGGCGTGTATTTCCCGCGCCATGCGCGCGCGGAGCGTTCGTTTGGGGCGCTGAACACAGCGTGTCGACATTTTTTTCATGATCCTTTCAGTTTATATAGCCGATGCGCGGAGCAGACACGTTCTGCTCCGCGCTGAGATGGGGTCGATTGAGCGTCAGTTCTGAGCCTGCATACGGTCGAGAGCGCCCTGATAGATTTCGATGTAACGGTCAAGGCCGAGCGACTGCATTTCGTCCACATAGCTCTGCCAGACGCTGTCGTCGCTGATATCCAGCTCGCCCTTGATGAACTTGGCGCGGTACACGTCGTGGCAGTTGGTCAGCAGATCGGCGCTCAGGGGGCTGAGCTCCTCGCTCTCATCGGTGGTGAAGTTGAACTTCCAGGTGACTTCGTTCACATAGGGAGCGAGGTTCTCGGCGGTCTGCAGGTTCACGCCGCGGCATTCCGCGCCGCAGAAGAACGCGTCCTTGATCAGCACGGGCAGCGTGCCGGAGGCAAAGGGCGTGATCGCGGAGATCACCTTGTCATAGGGGTTCTCGGAGGACACCTGATCGAGCAGCTCCTTGTTGTAGGCGGGCATGCCGTCCTCGTCGTAGTAGAAGTCCTCGCCTTCCTTGCCGAAGTAGAACATCAGCGCGCCGTCCTCGGAATAGAAGCTGTCGATCCACTTGACCAGCGTCGCGGGATCCTTGCAGGTGGGGGACACGGCGAACGCGCCCAGACCCACGCCCTTGATCATGTTGTTCCACTGCTGATCGCCGTGGGGGCCTTTCAGCGCGACCTCCAGGCCGACATAGTCGTTCGCGTCGACGCTGGCCGCCTGGCAGTTGGTGTAGGACAGGCCGAAGATCATGTCCTGGCTGCCCTTGGCGACCATCTTGGCGGTGCTCAGCTCAAACAGCTCGGGGTCGATCAGGCCCTCCTGATAGAGCCTGGCGATGTAGGTCAGATACTCGCGGTAAGCGTCGCTGGTGTAGACGAAGCGGATCTTCGAGGGATCGCTCGGGTCGGCGTCGACGCTTAGATCTTCGCGGCCGCGGTTGTTGATGCCGAACGCGCCGGTGAACGCGCGCAGCACGTTGCTCAGGCCGTTGCTGGTGATGCCGATTTCATCGCTCGCATCGCCGTTGCCGTTCGCGTCGGCGTTTTTGACTTTCACGAGCAGGTCGTACAGCTCGTCGGTCGTGGTGGGCAGCTCGCCGCCGACGGCCTCCAGCATCTTCTTATTGAAGAACAGCTTGGGGTGCATGCGGGCGGACAGCGCGCTGTTCAGCTCGGGCACGGAGTACATCGCGCCGGTTTCAGGATCAAGCACGTTGCTCCACGCGTCCATTTCGTCCAGCGCCTTGCACAGGTTGGGCGCGTTGTCCTTCACGAGATCCTTGAGATCGACGAACATCCCGTCCGGGCCGAAGCGCTTCAGCGTGGAATCGCTGATCCAGCAGCGGTAGAAGCCGTCCGGGAAGTGCTCGAGGTCGGCTGAGCCGATCAGCGTGTTGAGCTTCTCACCCATTTCGTCGTTGGAAAACAGCACCCAGTTGATGTGAACGCCGGTGGCCTCTTCAAAGTACTGCCAGGCCTTCATGCTTTCCCATTCGGTCTGATAGGTCGGGTTATAGGCCGCCCAGAGGGTGAACTCCTTCGTCTCGTCGGTCACGCGGGCCACGTCCGCCATGGCCGGCACACAGGCCAGCGCCAGAACGAGCGCGAGCAGGGCGCACAGAAATTTTTTCATCAGGCATATCCTCCTTTTGATAGGTCGAGGGACGCGCTTCATGCGCTTTCCCTTGCGACGCTGTCAATAATACGCCCGTATTGTCAGCCGTCTTATCCGTGCGGGGTAAAATGTATGTCAGATCGAGGGGATGGCGGCACGGGCGTTTTCGGCCGCCGCCTATGACAATGAAGAGGCGGTCGGACGGGCGATCCGGCGCTGCGGCGTTCCTCGAGAGGAGCTGTTCGTCACCACGAAGCTCTGGATTCCGGACGTGAGCTATGAGGGCGCGAAGCGCGGCTTTGCGGCCTCCATGGAGAAGCTGGGACTGGACTATCTCGATCTGTATGTGATTCATCAGCCCTATCACGACGTTTTCGGCGCATGGCGGGCGCTGGAGGAGCTGTACGCGGAAGGAAAGGTTCGCGCGATCGGCGTGGACAATTTCACGCAGGATCATCTGGCGGATTTCCTGTTCTGGAACAAGGTCAAGCCCGCCGTGAATCTGCTGGAGTGCAATCCGTTTTTTCAGCGAAAGGACGAGCTTGAATATCTCAGGGCGCAGGATATTCAGATGCAGGCATGGTCGCCGCTGTCCGCCGGACAAAACGACCTGTTCCACAACGAAACGCTTTGCGGGATCGGCGCGGCGCACGGCAAATCTCCGGCGCAGGTCGTTCTGCGCTGGCTGACGCAGCGGAATATTGTGCCGCTGGTCAAGTCCTCGAATCCGCAGCGCATGCGGGAAAATCTGGACATTTTTGACTTTGCGCTCACGGAAGATGAAATGCGGCGCATCGCTCAAATGGATACCGGCCATACCTGCTTCCAGCCCTGCAATACCGGCGCGGCCGTGTCGGCGTTTCTGGAGCAGGCGGTCACCGGCTCGGCGCCGTCGGGCATGATAACGGACGGCGGGAAGAAAAAGTAAGCGCTGCGGATGATTCCTCGAGAACATCCGGAGCCGAGCGCATTTTCGCAAAAAAGCAGCTATGAAATCGAGCCGGACGGAGACGATCCCCATCCAGCTCGATGCTGTTTATGATGCGTTTTTTGTATCCGCGGGCCGCGTTTATCGGCGGCAGTTTATAGGATGCTGGCCTGCCGCTCCCAAGACGCAAAAAAGAAATCCGTATGTCATTCAACATACGGATTTCAATGGCTAATCTGGTGAACTATGATACAGGGGACGATGCACCCTGCTGGGTGCAATAACGGGTGCATTTGCACCCAGACACTGGCAGGGCAATCGCAGGCCTGTCATTAGTCTAATCGACTTACAAATGAGTTACCATCATACCGCAGGTGAAAATCACTGAAATTATAGACCTTCCCGAGAAATTGTATCAAAATCTACCATAGTCTAATCAGAATGGCTAATCCGGTGAACTATGATACAGGGGACGATGCACCCTGCTGGGGGCAATAGCGGGTGCAAATTGCAGGCGTGGCGCATTTGTATTGTCCTCTTGCCATCTTGATCTCCATGCTTCCACATCCGGGCTTAAGCGTAGTCAATGCCGGGGATAATGGATGTACAAGTGGCCACTTTTCAGCTACGCAGCGAGTTGATGATCAATCATTTTCAAACAACTAACTAGGTTGCGTCTACACAAGCCAAGTATCGGCTTCTGCAAACCAAATCCGGCATACTACCTTGAAATTGCGAATCGCCTGAATGTGGTTCCCGAAGAATGCCTGATGGTCGGCAACGATGTGACGGAGGATATGGTTGCCCGGTCTGTCGGGATGCACGGATTCCTTTTGACGGATTGCCTTATCAATAAAGAGCGGAAAGATATCAATCAATTTCGGCGCGGCAGCTTTGAGCAGCTCATGCGGTGCCTTGTCGATGAAGCATCGAAACCATCTCCAAGAGATAAAGAATGCTGTAATTAGTCAAGATTTTATGATGTTTCCCCAACATCTTCCGATGGCGGAGTGAACGGTCTGTGATAGAATAAATGTATATATTTGGCATACTGCCAAAAGGAGGAGCCGCTATGGGAAAAGCGAAGCAGAAGGTCAGCCAGGAGGGGTGGCGGACCACAAAGAAAGAACGCCGCAGCTACATCATCGGAGATCTTGGCCGAACGCTGGAGGGCTACATCGTTACCGCAATGATGAGCACCTTCATGATCTTCGAGGGGATCAATATGGCTGCCATCGCCGGAGCCATGCTGATCGTTAAGATCATTGACGCCTTTGACGATGTGATCTTCGGCTATCTGGTGGACCGCATTCATATTACGGAGTGGAAGGCCTTTAAGAAGGTGACCGGCGAAGGAAAATATCTGCCGTGGTACCGGCTGACCTTTTTCCTGTTTCCCATTTTTACAGCGCTGTTTTTCTGTATGCCGAGAGGCTGGGGCGCAGGCGGAAAGCTCGCGTGGTTCTTTATTTTCTATCTGCTGTATGATCTGAGCTATACATTGGTAGAAGTCCCCATGCAGTCCATGATCGTTACGCTGACCGACAACACCGACGAGCGCAACTCCATTTTGCAGACCAAGACGATCATCAACTCCATCGCCACCATCGGAGCCGGAATGCTCTGGACTGTGGCGATCAGCGAGCATGTGGGCATCGGCATCCGCGAGGTTGCACTGGTTTCCTCCGTTGCCTTTTTCTTCATGATGCTTCCTCTGGGCAGAGGCGTAAAGGAACACAACACCACGCTGGCCAATGTGGATCCCAAGGAAACCGAGAAATACTCTCTGAAGGACATGTGGACCTGCATTAAAACCAACAAGTATTTGATGCTTCTGCTGCTCAGCACGGTCATTACCTCCTGCCTGCAAACCGGAGGCGCAGTAGGCCTGCTGGTTTCCTACTATCATTTCGGCAGCAGCCTGGTCATGGCCATTCCCATCCTGATTTCCCTGATCCCGGTCATTCTTGCGCAAATGCAGACGAGAAAGCTGGTCAACAGATTCGGCAAGCTGAAGGTGTTTATGGTCTGCGGTGTGATCGGCGCACTGATCCAGATGAGCATCTATTTTGTCGGTCCGATTTTCGTGATCTGCTGCACGCTGCTGGTGCTGCAGGCGCCCTTTGGAAATGTCAGCAATGTGGCAAAGAGCTTTTTCCTGCCGGACACCATTGAGTATACCCGGTATAAAACCGGAAAGGACTGCTCCGGCATCTGCAATGCACTGTCTTCCTTCGTAACAAAGCTGACCACCAGCGTTTCGTCTTCCCTTGGCCTGTTCATCCTCGGCCTGTCCAACTACATCCCCGTGGCAGCAGAGAGCTTTGAGGACTTGCAGAGAGCCGGCGTCACGCAGCCAAAGGAGGCCATGGATGTGATGTGGCTGATCTATGCGCTGATTCCGCTGATCGGAACGCTTTTGGGCGTTCTTGTCATGGGCTTCTATAAGCTCAAGGATAAGGATGTGGCATTGATGGCTCGATGCAACGCCGGTGAGATCACCCGGGAGGAATGCGAGGCTCAGCTGAGCAAAAAGTACTGAGGAGGATGCCGATATGGATGTCCGAGAAATCGACCGGGTCATGGAGGCGTATCTGCAAAACCGGGAAATGGCCGGCGGCGCACTGCTCGTCCGCAAGGATGACAAGATCGTATATGACGGGAAATGGGGCTATGCCGATGTTGCTGCCCGGACTCCGGTGACGGATGATACGATTTTCCGCATGGCCTCCATGACCAAGATCGTGACAGCCGTCGGTATCCTGAAGCTGATGGAAAACGGCGTATTGAGTCTGGACGACCCGCTTTCCAAATACCTGCCGGCGTTTTCCGATATGCGGGTCTGTGCCGACAAGCGGTATGAATTTCATCCCGGTATGAGCATGGTATCGCTTCTGCCGAAGCTGTTGTTTTTTCGGATGGACAAGGTGAAAACCGTTCCGGCGGACAGGGAGATCACCATTCGGGATCTCCTGAGCCACGCTTCCGGCCTGCAGCAGGGCGTTGCCGGCATGATAGCCATGATGAAGGAGAACAAAAACGATTCTCTGGAAGAACGGATTCATTCCTACAGCCGTTATGCGCTGGATTTTCAGCCGGGTACGGCGACCGGCTATTCTCCCTGCGCCGCCTTTGATATTCTCGGCTGCCTGCTGGGCTTCCTGACGGGTAAATGCCCGGCAGAGGCGTACCGGGAGCTTGTGTTTGCGCCGCTGGATATGAAAAGCGCCACATTCAGGCTCTCCGGTGAACAGCGGGAACACCTTGCCCGAACTTATACGAGAAAGAACGGGAAGCTGACGGACATCACCGGAACCGGCAAGGATCTGGAGGGAATCATCCGCATCCAAAAGGACTCTGACTATGTGGCGGGCAGCGGCGGGCTGTACTGCACGGTAAAGGACTATGAAAAGCTGGGGAGAATGCTGTGCCGGGAGGGCGACGGGTATCTGAAGCCCGAGACCGTGCGGCTTATGCATACCGAGGCGCAGGAAAAACACCTGGAACCGGAACCCGGACAGGTGTGGGGACTGGGCGTCCGCATCCGCCAGCAGGATCAATTCTGCACCCCGGGCACCTACGGATGGAGCGGCGCGCTGGGCACCCACTTCTTCGTGTCCCCGGCAGACAAACTGGAGGCGGTCTTTGCCACCCACAGGAAGGATCTGGGCGGTTCCGGCTCCTATATCAGCCGAAAAGTGGAGGAACTGGTCTTCGGCATCTGGGGAAACCCGTGATAAACTGCTGACGCGGGCATTTTCTGTCCGCGTCGGCTTTCTCATAGAATATAATCCCCATTGTTGCGATACCGGATCGGCGTTGTGCCTACCCGCTTTTTGAAGAGGTAATTAAAATTATTGATGTCGTGAATGCCGACCGAGTGCGCGATTTTGACAGAGGGGAGCGTTGTGGTTTTCAGCAGGAGCTTGGCCTGATTGATCCGTATCCAGATCAGGTAGTCGTTGGGAGAAAAGCCAATGTAATGCTTGAATTCCTTGGCCAGATGAAACTTATTTGTTTGCGTCAGCTCTGCCAGAGCATCCAGAGAGATCGGCTGTGCGAAGTTTTTCTCCATGTGCTTCATGGCCTGCTGGACAAAACGGGGCACATCCTGCTTTTGTATGGCAGCCTTGGAAGCCTGTACGACAAGGTATAGGAGCATCCCATCAATGGCATGGGAGGCCCGCAGATCCCGACAGAGCTGGGGGGAATCATAAATTTCAAGGATCTGCTCCAGATACCGTGCAAATCTGCCGGTGGTTTCCTCATGGAAAACAAGCTGTCCCATTTTTTCATATTCTTCCGCATAGTGCACCGCAAGCAGACCTTGAAAATGAAAGACAGCGACATTCCAATCCTCTGCCGCCTCATAATAGTGCGGCTTCCGGCAGTCGATAAAAACGCCGTCGCCAACATGAAGCTCGGCTGTCTGTCCGCCGTATTCCACTCGCCCCGTTCCCGCCAGGGTATAGAGTATCAGGAAGGAATGAAAATTCTGCCGCCGGGTAAAGGAGCCTTTTCGGTAGCCGAATATGGTGAACGCCTGCATGTAAAACAGATTTTCTCTGGCGTAATCTGTAATGGGAACCGGGCGAAAGGCATCCGCGCTTCCGACAATATAGAAGTCGGAATTCGCCAAGTTTTCAGGGTCGTACTTTCCGCTCTTCAGCGCCGCGTCCGAAACCTGCCTTGAGGTGATGGGGAGACTGGTTTCGGAATGGAGAAGAGAAATGCCGTCAAACAAAGAAAATCACCGTCCTTCATGAGCATGTCCTGCTATTATTATATCGGTAGGCCGCGGCAAATTCAAGAGGGCGTTCGGCGCAATATTTTATGATTTGGAGGCCGCCATGGAATTCACAAAAAACACACGGTTAAAGGATATCCTGAATCTGCCCTGCTTTCAGCCGATGCTTGGTCAATTCATTGCAAGTAGCGCAGGCGACTGGTTTCGCGGCAAGGAGGAGTTGTCGCTGGCAGAGCTTCAGCGGCAGAATCCCACATGGTATTGGGAGGATGTGGCGTATGGCTTGAACCGTTTGCAGAAAATCGCCCTTGGCGGAGGCCGGTATGTTTACCCGGTGGGCGAAGGCGCTTGTCTAATCCATCTCCCGGCGGAAAACCGGAGGTATGAAGCATATGCGATTCTGAATGCCGGCGGTGCATACGGAGCGGTCTGTACAATGGTAGAAGCCTTGCCGGCAGCGGCAAAGCTGAACGAGCTGGGGATGGACTGCTTCTGCCTGAATTACCGCACTGCAACGCAAAGCAGCTTTACAGAGGGGCTCATGCCAAAGCCCCTGGAGGATCTTGCTCTGGCGTGGAGGTACATCAAAAGCAGCGAAGCCGCATTTCGGCTCGATGCAGAGAACTACATTGTGGGCGGATTTTCCGCCGGCGGGCATCTAGCGGCCATGTGGGGAGCCGAAAATCACGGCGCGAGGCATTTTGGCATTCCCAATCCCCGGGCGCTGCTCCTTGCCTATCCGCTGATCGGATTGGAAAACCTCAGCGGACCCGCAGCACAGCTCCTCCGCTCCGGCATCTTGGGCATTCACAGCGGAGAGGAAAAAATAGCGGAATATACGGCAAGTCGTCAGGTCGGCAGCGGCTATCCGCCAGTTTATCTGGTTCAGGCAGAGGACGATAACACGGTTCCCAAGCAGGATGCAGCGGACATGGAGACAGCGCTGACCAAGGCGGGAATTCCCCACCGTATCGAGCGTGTCCCCTCCGGTGGCCACGGCTTTGGGCTGGGAACTGCTACCGTCGCCAACGGCTGGATAAGCCGCGCGCTGGATTTTGTGGAGGAAAACAGATATGCGAAATAAAATGGCGACCGCAAGCATGGCCGTTACAGAACGGGAAAAACGCCATGCAGCCTTATCCGCGCGGATTGCGGCGGAGGGAATGGTTCTGCTGGAAAACAAGGGCGTACTGCCCTTTCCTGTGGAGGTGCAGTCTATCGCGCTGTTCGGAGGCGGCGCAAGGCGAACCGTTAAGGGCGGCACAGGCTCCGGAGATGTGAATGTGCGAAGCTTTGTAACCATAGAGCAGGGACTGAAAGACGCCGGGTACAGGATCGTCACAGAGGATTGGCTTACCGAGCAGGATACGGTGATCCGGACAGCAAAGGCGCAATACGATGCCCATATTCAGGATCTGTCCCATCAGGGAATCAGCGTGGCGCTTCTGACCATGATGGGAAAGCCCTTCCGTGAGCCGGAGCTCCGGGCGTTAAATGAACAGGACCTCCGTCCGGCAGACGCGGCAATTTATGTTCTGTCCAGAAATTCCGGAGAGGGTGCGGACCGAAAGAACGCCCCCGGCGACTACCTTTTGACGAAAACGGAAAAGCAGGATATTGCCCTGCTGGCAAAGCGCTATGAACGCTTCGTGCTGCTGCTCAATGTGGGCGGAGTTCTGGATCTGGAAGCCGTGCGGGAGCTTCCCAGAGCAATTGTCCTTGTCAGCCAGGGCGGCAGTGGTTTCGGCACTGCCGTTGCCAAAATTCTGACCGGTGCAGAATCCCCCAGCGGCAGGCTGACCGCCACCTGGGCAAAGCAATATTCGGACTACCCCTGTGCGGACGAGTTTTGCGTGCAGCCGGAGGATGTATGGTATAAAGAAGGAATTTTCGTCGGCTATCGCTGGTTTGACAGCTTTGGTGTGGAGCCCCGCTACCCCTTTGGCTATGGGCTGTCCTATACAGAGTTTGCATGGAGTGATATACAGGCTCACGCAAAGGATGCACGGGTTTTCGTCTCGGTTACCGTCCGAAATATCGGAAACCATCCGGGCAAGGATGTGGTTCAAATCTATGCAGCACAGCCCCGGACCGAGCTTCCAAAGGCAGATAAATTGCTGGTTGGATTTGCAAAGACAAAGCTTTTGCATCCGGGAGAGCAGGAGACCGTTACGGCTTCCTTTCCGTGCGTATCGCTTGCATCCTATGACGAGGAGAAAAGCGCATGGGTGCTGGAGCAGGGAGAATACGGAATCTATGTAGGAAAAAGCAGCCGGGAATTGCAGCCGGAGGCAGCGCTGGTGCTGGATAGAACCATCGTTACGGAGCAGTGCCGTTCTCTGTTCCGGGGGGAGAAAGCAGACCGGCTTTTCCCAAAGCGCAGCGCAGCCGTGTCCTATTCCTGCCCCAAAATTCTTATCGATCCGGATTCCATACCGTTCGTTACCCACACTTACACCGGAACGCTGACCGCACTTTCCGCCCCAACACGGAGGGTAGGCTTTTCTGATGTTGTGAAGGGAAGCGCAACGGCTGCGGAATTGGCGGGACAGCTGACGCCGGAGGAATTGGCACTTCTGTGCATCGGTGCGGCCCGGGTGAGCTTTACGGATTTCTCGGTGATCGGCAACGCCTCCAAGTCCATACCCGGTGCGGCGGGGGACACGACAGACCGATTGGAGGACTACGGTATTCCCCAATGCGCCATGGCAGACGGTCCTGCCGGGATTCGGGTCAATCCAAAGGTTTATCAGCGGGGCGACACATACATCAACAATGTGGAGGAAGACCCCATCCTAGGAAAAGTGCTGCCCCCGGAACTGCGGAAGGTGGATTTAAGAGGTACGGAAATCAAATATCAGTATTGCACGGCGTTGCCCGTGGCGGTGCAGCTGGCGCAGAGCTGGAATCCGACGCTGGCAGAGCTGGCCGGGGATATTGCCGGAGCCGAAATGGAGGAGCTGGGGATCGATCTCTGGCTGGCGCCGGGCATGAACATCCAGCGCACCCCCCTGTGCGGCAGAAACTTTGAATACTACTCGGAGGACCCCTATCTCTCCGGCATATTTGCCGCTGCCGTTACCAGAGGCGTGCAGAAGCACCCCGGCAAGGGCGCCTGCATCAAGCATTTGGCAGCCAACAATCAGGAGACCTGCCGCTCCACCTCCAATTCCCATGTTTCGGAACGGGCGCTGCGGGAGATCTACCTGCAGGGATTTGAAATCTGCGTAAAAGATTCCCGACCTTTCTCTGCCATGACCTCCATGAACCTTCTCAATGGAGTGCATACGGCCAATGACAGAGATCTTTTGACCCATGCTCTGCGGGATGAATGGGGCTTTGACGGGATCGTCATGACGGATTGGGGAACCACCGGCCAATTTGTCAGTGTGGGCGAAGCTCGAAAATACGGCCCGTCCACGCCGGTTGGCTGTATTTTGGCCGGCAATGATCTGATCATGCCGGGAACAAGTTTTGATGAAGAGACATTATTCGCCGCCATCCGGGACGGCAGTCTGCCGGTGGCAGCCCTTCAGGACTGCGGGAAACGGCTGATTCAGCTGCTGGTGAAATGCACCCCCGGCAGGAAAGGATAGTTCTATGGAATTGTACGCAATCAAGATCAATGGCTGGGAAAATCCCATGGGCTTTGACTACGGAGTTCCCCAGTGCTCCTGGAAGGTTCGCGGAAACACCGGCTCCCGGCAGGAGACGGCCCGGATTCTGGTCGGACTGGATGAAACGCTGCAAAAGGCCGTCTTTCAAAAGGAGGGGAACCTGAATTCCTTGGGAGAAGCCTTGGATTTTCCTCTGAAACCCTATACCCGCTACTGGTACACCATTGCTGTCCGCAGCGATTGCGGCGAGGAAGCCGTGTCGCAGCCCTGCTTTTTTGAAACAGGGAAACTGGGCGATCCTTGGAAGGGTCAATGGCTTGGCGTAGAGGGCGGGGATACCCATCCGGAGTTTCAAAAGACTTTTTCTCTGCCGGATAAGCCCTGCTCTGCCCGCTTGTATATCTGCGGTTTGGGGCTTTTCGAGGCATATCTCAACGGGGAAAAAGCGGGGAATGATCTTCTTGCGCCGTTTCTCAATGATTATACCGAGCATTTCCAATATTGCGTCTACGATGTGACAAGCCTGCTTGCGCAGGATAATACCCTCTCCGTCCTGCTGGGAGACGGCTGGTATCGGGGACATTTCGGGCTGGGCGAGCCCACCCACTATGAGCGGCCTCTGGCGCTGATCGTAGAGCTGCGCATGGAATTTGCCGACGGCCATACGGAAACTCTTTGCTCAGATTCCGGCTGGCAGTATCGCAGCAGCTTTACCACCCTTTCCGATATTTATAACGGCGAGACGCAGGACTACACAAAGGCTCCCGGCGACTGGAAGCAGCCGGTTTTGATTCCCGCCCCCGGCAGGCTGTGCGACCGTTATTCAAGCCCATTGCACTACATGGAGTCGATTCCCGTGAAGGAAGTGATTCATACGCCGGCCGGAGAAACGGTGCTGGATTTGGGCCAGAATTTTGCCGGACATGTGGTCTGCACCCAGCCGATCCCCAAGGGAACCGCCATGACGCTGGAATTCGGAGAGGTTCTGCAAAACGGGAATTTCTATCACGAAAACTATCGCCATGCGGAATCGAAATTCACTTATGTTTCCGATGGAATTTCGAGAGAGATCCGCCCTCGCTTCACATTCTTCGGCTTCCGCTATGTGAAGGTCAGCGGATTGGATCGCGTGGATGCCGCCTGCTTTGAGGGGCGGGCGATCTATTCGGAAATGGACCGGACGGGATTTATCCGAACCGGAAATGAAAAAATCAACCGCCTGTTTTCCAATTCCCTTTGGGGGCTGAAATCCAACTTTCTGGACATTCCTACCGATTGTCCCCAGCGGGATGAGCGGCTGGGCTGGACCGGAGATGCGCAGGTATTTAGCACCACCGCCGGATTTCACATGGATACCCGGGCTTTTTACCGCAAGTTCCTGCGGGATCTGCGCAGCGACCAGCGGCGAAACAACGGAGCCGCCGCAATTTACCTGCCCAATGCGTTTCCCGGACTATGCGCCGGGATCTGGAGTGATGCGGCCACCTTCATTCCCAAAATGCTGTATGATTACTATGGCAGCAAGACCCAGCTGGAGGAGAACTACCCGCTGATGAAGGATTGGGTGGACTATGTTTTTCGGGCGGACTGCGCCAGAGGACGCAGAAA
>CAKTXR010000015.1 GCA_934631025.1 uncultured Clostridia bacterium | reverse complement strand
GGTTTCGCTGCGCTCAACCACCTCCCCCTTTCAGGGGAGGTGTCGCCGCAGGCGACGGAGGGGTTATCCTGCTCGCACGCCGCGTCTTGCGTTCGCATTTCGCCTACCATACGTTTCTATTGGAATGTTTTATGTTCGTCCCACGCCTGCTGTTTGTCGCGCGCGCCAAACAGAGACGGCTTGCGGCATCTTGCGTTTCTGTTCCGCGCAGGTCGAGATCGCCGGTAGAGCGTTCTCAAATGTTATACGGTTATCGAACTTGCTTGGTTCACTTCAGGCTAGTGCGTTTCTTTCCGGCGATCCCGACGGGAGAACGGAGTCGGCGGCGCGGCGTGGGTGCGCTTTTGCGAAATCACATTGGCCTTGCTATGCTTTCCGCGGGGAGTACGCTGGGGCTGCGCGCCCCAGACTGCGCCAAAGAGCCATTGACTCTCTGGACTCTCTTCATTTGATTCGCGGCAAAGTACCTTTTTGCAAAACCCCGCAATAACTGCTATCCCCGAATCGCCGCACTCACACTGTGCAACACCCGGGTACACGGAAAGACCTGCCCGACTCCAATTTATGGTCGGGCAGGTCGGGCTGTATGAATATCCCATCAACACGCTGAATCGACCAGACTCGAGCCGCCCCCAAGCGGCGCGGAAAATGTGGAAGCGGCACTGCCGCCGGGTTGCATGCGCGAAGCGGTTTAGCCGCGGGCACTGCCCGCTCAGCAGAAGCACCAGTAGCCGCCGCAGCAGCAGTTGCAGATCAGGTCCAGCAGGATGCAGGAGAGACAGGGGTTGTTGCACAGCGCCGAGGGCACGCCGAAGCTGCGGCCGCGCGTGCGGTAGGTCTCGCCGCCCTGCTCAAGCTGCTGCAAAAACAGCCGGTATTGGAAATTGTCCGGCGCCATGTTCACCGCCATGCGCGCGTGCTCGAGCGCCGTCACACGGTTGCCCATACCCATATTCGCCTGCGCGCTCAGATAATACCACTCGGCGCTGCGGTCGCTCACGCCCGCGAGCGCCGTCAGCGCCTGCTGATAATAGCCGCTCATGACGTACGAGCGCGCCGCGCGCAGCCCATCCGGCTCGTTCTGCGTGTACGCGCCGCCATAGCCGCCGCCAAACGGGCCGTAGCCGCCGAACGGATCATAGCTTCCCCAGCTCGACTGGCTCTGGCCCGCGCCGCCATATCCATAGCCGCCGCCCGGCCGCGAAGCCGCGTTGTTCGGCCGGTAGTTCGGATCGGTCAGCATGGCATAGGCCTCGTTGATCTCCTTCATCTTCTCTTCGGCTTCCTTCGAGCCGTTGTTCCGATCGGGATGATACTTGAGCGCCAGCTTACGATACGCCTTCTTGATCTCGTCCTGCGTCGCGTCCTGCGACACGCCTAAAACCTTGTATGGATCCATATTTTCTCCTTGGCAGGCCGTGCCTGCGCCCGCTCTCCGTCCGGTGAACGGGTCGTTTCCTCGGCTTTCTAATCAAACCGCGCCGTTTTGTCGGCAGTTTTTTCCTATTATATAGCGTCCTTCGGCGTCTGGGCGTCGGGCGCTTCGTCCAGCGGCACGCCGCGCTTCCTGCACAGCCACGCATAGCGCCCCCATACGCCGGAATAGAAAATATTGCGCATGAGCGCCAAATCGCGCACCAGCGGCAGCCGCTCGAACGCCGCCGTACAGGCGTCCATCTCCAGCATGAGGATCTGGCGCATTTCCATGTCGTAATCGCCATGCCGCGAGAGCGCCCGCAGCGGATTGGGGCGGTTCTTCTTCACATCGGCGGGCAGATCCTCATACGCGTCCATCAGATAGATGAACCGGCCGAGCGCGCGCCCCATCTCCCGCAGCACAGGCGCGAAAAAATCCTCGTGCCACGCGTAAATTTCCGCGATGATCGCGCCGGTGCAGTTGGCCGCCGCGTCGATATTGCCGCCGTCCTCGCGCTCAAGGCGGCTGTTCTCCCGAAAGGCCGCGTCAATGCGCGCGCACTTGTCGGGATATTTCTCGCGCACAGCTTCAAACGCCCGCTCGACGGCGCGCCCCTTCACGCCCCGCGGCGCACGACCCTCGTCGGCCTGATCGTCGAGCGATTTATAGTGCGCGAGCAGTATGCTCATGTCGGCGGCGTAATCGGCGCACGGCCCACACGCATAATAATGCGCAATGACCGGCCGTTCGGCGCAGCGCTCGCGGCCCTGCGTTTCCTCCTCGTCATAGAGCGAGGACAGAAGCAGCTGGAGCACGGTCATGTCGTAGCTGAGCGTCAAGCGGCTGGCCTGACCGTAGCGGGCGGCGAGCGCATGGCACAATCCGCAGTAGACGGCGCGGAATCGCGCGTAATCCTCCTTTGCCAGCGTGCGGGCATTGATCGAGACATAGCCGTACATGGCGAAGCGCCCCCTTCACTCTGCAATCATAGCGCATAAATATAGCCAATTTATGAACAATCGTCAATCGCCATAAAAACGTCACGCGATTGATGATTTTATTCTAGCACGAGAATATGAATCCCGTGCGGCGAAAGCGCTCATGCTCAAAGGCTTAACGCAGAATTTGCATCTGCGGGCGCTGCGTTCATACTATGGTGATATTTGCGTGATAAAATGATGGAAATGAAAGAGTGGGAGTGATAGAAATGTCGTTTTGGGATAAGTTGAAGGCCGGATTTTTCCGTTTTATGCAGGGACGTAACGGCGTGGATCAACTGGGCAACGCGTCGATGTGGACGGCGGTTGTGCTGACGCTGATCAATGCGTTTGCGAACTCGGCAATACTGAGCGTTCTGATCTCGGCGCTGTGGATCTGGGCGATCTTCCGTCTGCTCTCCCGCAACGTAACGAAGCGCCGCGCGGAGAACGCGTGGTTCAGCGCGCGCTTTTACAAGGCCAAGACGAGCGTCATGCAGGCGCGCGAACGCTTCAAAAATCGCAAAAAATACGTCTATTTCGAGTGCCCGAACTGCCATCTGCCGCTGAGGCTGCCGCGCGGCGTGGGCAACGTCACCGTCAAATGCTCCAAATGCGGCCACACCTTCGAAAAAAAAGCCTGAGCGGGCAGTGCCCGCGGCCAGACCGCTTCGCGCACGCAACCCGGCGGCTGAGCCGCATTCACACCGCTTCGCGCACGCAACCCGACTCCGCGCCGCTTGAGGGCGGCTCGCCGGCAGTGCCGGTTCCACTTGCTGCCGCGCGATGCAAGAAAACTTAGTACTATACAGCCCGACCTGCCCGACCATAAATTGGAGTCGGGCAGGTCTTTCCGTGTACTCGGGTGTTGCAGGGCGTGGATGTGCAAAAAGCAGGCCTTTGCTGTTCCTGAAAGGCATTGCATTGCTTTTGCACCTACGCCGCAAATCAAATGAAGAAAGTCCAGAGAGCCAATGTCTCTTTGGCGCAGTCTGGGGCGCGCAGCCCCAGCGTTCTCCCCGCGGAAAGCATTCCAAAGACAATATATTCACGCAAAATGTACCTACACTATGCTGCCAACTCATCCCCCGTTTGTCGGGATCGCCGGAAAGAAACCCACAAGCCTGAAGTAAACCAAGCAAGTTCGATAACCGCATAACATTTGAGAACGCTCTAATGGCAATCTCGACCCACGCGGAATAGAAACGGAACCTGTCGCAAGCCGTCCTGTTTGGCGCTGTGCGGCAAACAGCAGGCGTAGGACGAACATAAAACATTCCAATAGAAATGTATGGTAGGCGAAATGCGAACGCAAGACGCGGCAATAGAACCGTACGCGCCGCGCAGACCGACCCCCGCGCCCACCCACGCCTGTGCCGGCCTATATCCGGCCAAACGCAACATCTCGCCGGCGCACTATTCACTATCCAATGAAGTGGAAAAACGCATCGCCGCGTCAGCGCGGACGGACGCGGGACAAACCGCTCGCACGCCTTATTATAATGGGAAGAAACGCCTGCCGCCGTGACGCATTTTCGGCCCGCGGCGCTTTTTTTCGCAAAGTTTCTCTTGCCGTGCGCGGAAAAAACGCCTATAATAGGAGCGATGAGATTTGTACACCGCGCTCAAAACGGCGCGGGGCAAGGAGAATGACCATGTGGAAGAGAAAGCTGTGCCTGGCCACGAGCGGCCAGTTCGCACGGCCGGTCGTCGAGCAGATCCGCCTGTTCGCCGCCGCCGGCTTCGAGGGCTTTTTTACCGGCTGGACGCCCGACGAGGACATTGCGCGCTATGCCGCCACAGCGCGCGCGGAAAATATGCTGTATCAGTCGATCCACGCGCCGTTCACGCGCATGGCCGAGATGTGGCGGGGCGGTGAAGCCGGCGACGGTGCGCTGGCCGAGCTGATCGACTGCCTGCGCGTCTGCGCGGACAACGCCGTGCCGATCATGGTCGCGCACGCGTTTATCGGCTTTAAGGAGCACACGCCCACGGAGATCGGCGTGGAACGCTTTGTGCGGCTGGCGCGCGAGGCGGAAACGCTGGGCGTGCGGCTGGCCGTCGAGAACACCGAGGGCGAGGAGTATCTGGCCGCGGTGATGGACGCGTGCCGCGATATTCCGGCGGTCGGCTTCTGCTGGGACACCGGCCACGAGCTGTGCTACAACCACAGCCGCGACATGACCGCGCTCTACGGCGACCGGCTGATCGCCACCCACCTGAACGACAACCTCGGCATACGCGATTTCGACGGCGAGATCACCTACATCGACGATCTGCACCTGCTGCCGTTCGACGGAATCGGCGACTGGGACGGCATTGCGCGGCGGCTGAACGAATGCGGCTTCAGCGGGCCGCTGACGTTCGAGCTGAACACGCTGACCAAGCCGAATCGCCACGAGAACGACGGCTATGCCGCGCTGCCGCTGGAGCAGTATCTGGCGCTGGCGTATGGGCGGGCGTGCCGCGTGGCGACGCTGGTGGAGCGCTGTGCGGCGGGCGCTCGCTAGCAGCTGCGCTGCACCCGAACGGCCTTCGCTGCGCTTTCCGTACCCACGCTGCGAATCAAATGAAGAGAGTCCAGAGAGTCAATGACTCTTTGGCGCAGTCTGGGGCGCGCAGCCCCAGCGTTCTCCCCGCGGAAAACATGGCAAGGCCAATGTGTTTTCGCAAAAGCACACCCATGTCGCGTCGCTGATTTCGTTCTCTCGTCGGGATCGCCGCAAAGAAACGCACAAGCCCCAAGTGAACCCACAAAGTTCGATAACCGCACGCCGTTCGAGAACGCTCTACCGGCGATCCCGACCCTCGCGGAACAGAAACGGAGCCTGCCGCAAGCCGTCTCTGTTTGGCGCGCGCGGCAAACAGCAGGCGTGAGATGCACGCAAAATATTCTGATAGAAACGTATGATAGGCGAAATGCGAACGCAAGACGCGGCGTGCGAGCAGGATAACCCCTCCGTCGCCTGCGGCGACACCTCCCCTTTCAGGGGAGGCACTCTGTAACGTTAAGCGCACCAAAAGCCTCCCCTGAAAGGGGAGGTGGTTGAGCGCAGCGAAACCGGAGGGGTTCTCCCACCCGCCCCCACCCACGCCTGTGCCGGAGCTACAACCGGCCGAACGCAACATTTCGCCGGTGCACAATTCACGCGCGTATAATAACCCGCCAACGCCGCGCCGCGTCAGCGCGGACAAGCGCCGGCAAAGCGAAATTCATCCCCCGCGATTCTTGGACAAAAACGACTTTTTACAGGAGAAATGCACCATGATTTTTGCAGACAAGTATCCCTCGCACCTCGATTACAAGGCTGAGCTGATGAAAAAGGCCGTGCTCAGCGCCGTGTCGACCATCGGCAGCAGCGGCCGCGTGATCTACGTTTCCGAGCACGGCTATGATGGAAACGACGGCCTGACCCCGAAAACCGCCATTCACAGCACGCTCCGGCTCAACGGTATGCGCTTCGAATACGGCGACAGCGTGCTTTTTGAGCGCGGCGGCGTATATCGCGGCCATATCTGCGCGCGCTCCGGCGTGACCTACTCCGCCTACGGCGAGGGCGCAAAGCCCATCATCAACGGCTCCTTCAAGAACTACGCCGACCCCGCGCTTTGGGAGAAAACCGACTTCGAGAACGTCTGGCGCTGCACCGAGCCGCTCAATAACGTCGGCATCGTCGCGCTCGATCACACCCCTGTGCCCGGCAAATACGACGACGTCTGCGGCGTGAAGCGCATCCCCACGCTCGACGACTTTGAAAATGAGAAAGACCTGAAGGCCGACGGCGAGTTTTTCTCAAATCTGCGAAACGACGATCTCTTCCTCTATTGCAGCGCGGGCAACCCCGGCGACGTTTACACGTCCATCGAGCTGGGCACCTGCTACAACCTCATCACCGTGGACGCGCGCAGCCATGACATCGTGTTCGACAACCTCGACATCCGCTATACCGGCGCGCACGGCCTGCGCGTTTATCCGGATTGCAAGGATATTACCATCCAGAATTGTATATTCTGCTATCTCGGCGGCTCGATCCTGCGCGGATTCATCGGCGGCGAGAACGTGCGCTACGGCAACGCGGTCGAGCTGTGGATGTCCAACGACGGCATTACCGTCAAAAACAACTGGATGTATCAGATCTACGACACCGGCATCACCCATCAGTTCACGCCGGTGGGCTATTCTCGGTCGCAGATGTGCAACATCCGTTACGAGGACAACCTGATCGAATACTGCTTCTGGTCGCTGGAATACTACAATCCGCGTGTCGAGGGCGGCACGATGAAATCGGAGAACATTCACATTGCGCGCAATTTCTGCCGCATGGGCGGCTGCGGCTGGGGCTGCCCGGGCCGCGAGACGCATGCGCCGATGTTCAGCGCCGGCTCCTGTCCCGACGACACGCGCGACTATCTGGTCGAGAACAACATCTTCGACCGCTGCCTGGGTTATCTGATCCGCGAGTCCGACTATCCGGGCAACCACAACACGGTGTTCAGCCGAAACACCTACATCCAGCCGGAGGGCAAGCCGTTCGCATGGCTGTTCGGCGAGACCTATTGCATGGACGAGCAGGCCGAGGAGACGCTTAAAACCGTCAACGGCGACATTGATCCGGTGGTCATCGCGCTGCGCGAGAGCTGATTCCCGCTCGTTCATTACACAATTTACACAAAAAGGAAGCGTCTGCATGGAGCGGACGCTTCTTTTGCTATGGATTTGTGAATTTTACGAGGGCGTGTGGAAGGCGCACGTCGGAGTGCGTTGGCGGGGATTTTCCGCAGCAGTTTTCAAAAGACAATGCGATGCTTCCGATTCACGCACAGCGAAAGCCGCGCTGAGCCTGCACCAAACGACTGCTCCCCCTATCAACACTTTTCACGCCGTAGCGGTATGCGTTGGCGGGAATTCTCCTCAGCATTGCTCGGATGCGATGCGATGATCGTTCCGATTCGCACAAATCACCGAACCAGCGCACAGCAGACCTACGCCAAAGAACCCTTGCCCCGCCGGACGCACTTCATGGCGCTTCGCGCTGCGGCGGCATGCGGATCTCGCCCGCCTTACTTCACGGAGAACGCGAACACCGTCGTGTGGTCGTACTTCTCGCCCTTCTTCAGCTCGCAGCTGGGGAAGGCGGGGTTGTTCGGCGTGTCCGGGAAGAACTGCGTCTCCAGGCACAGCGCGTCGCGCTTCTGATACACGCGGCCGCACTTGCCCGGCTTGAAGCAGTCGATCATGTTGCCGGTATACAGCTGCACGCCGGGCAGGTCGGTCGACACGCGCATCACGCGGCCGCTCACCGGCGCGCTCACCTCGGCGAACTCGCGCATCCCTGCGCCGTTGAGCACGAAGTTGTGGTCGTAGCCCTGGCCGAATGTCAGCTGTTCGTCGTCTTTTTCGCACGCAAAGCCGTCGGCGAGCACCTTGCCCGCGCGCAGATCGAACGGCGTACCGGTCACGTCGCGCAGCTCGCCGGTCGGAATGCTGTCCTTGTCCATCGGCGTAAAGCGATCCGCGTCGATGCGCACGGTGTGGTTGGCCGCCGTGCCGAACGCGTCGCCCTCGAGGTTGAAGTAGGAATGGTTGGTCAGGTTGCAGATGGTGTCCTTGTCGGAAACCGCCTCGTAGTGCAGCGACAGCTCGTCTTTCTCGTTCCAGCCATAGGTCACGGTGACGCGCAGCTCGCCGGGGTAGTTCTCCTCGCCGTCCGCACTCACCAGCGTGAGGATCAGTTCGTCGCCGTCCGCGTTCTCGCGCGTCTCGACGTCCCAGAGCTTGGCGTTGAAGCCAACGTTGCCGCCGTGCAGGTGCTGGCCGTTGGAGTTCTGCGCCAGCTGGATCGTCTCGCCGTGGAAGGGGAAGCGGCCGTTGTGGATGCGGTTGGCATAGCGGCCGATCAGCGCGCCCAGATAGCCCGGATTGACCGGCGCGTAGCCCTCAATGCTGCTATAGCCCAGCAGCACGTCGCCCATTTTGCCGGCCTTGTCCGGCACGACGATGCTCACGAGGATGCCGCCGTAGTTGGTCACGGAGACGGACGCGCCGCTCTTGTTGGTCATGGTGTACAGCTTGGCCTCGCATCCGCAAGGCAGATGGCCGAACGACTTAACGGAAATGCTCATCGATAACAAACTCCTTTCGGATCTGCGCATACCGCCCCGCCGCCCGCCGTACAATGGATCAGACGAGAGGAGGGGACGCGCCGTGATTTCGTGGGAATTGATTGTGGCCTTTGCGCTGGGTCTGACGCTGCTCTACCTGATCGGCTGGCTGCTGCTGGTGCCCATGCGGCTGATGTGGCGGCTGATGGCGGGAAGTCTCCTGGGCGCGCTGGCGCTGATGATCGTCAATCGCTTCGGCGCGCTGGTAAACTACAGCCTGCCGCTCAATCCGCTCTCCGCGCTGGCGGTGGGCGCGCTGGGCCTGCCGGGCGTAGCGCTGATCGCGGCGCTCAATGCCATTCTTTAACTCATTATAGCATAGTTTCGTTCACATTTCAACACGGCGGCGCACAAAAAGCCGCCTGTTTTTCATGGCGCGGCCGTCGCATTAAGAGCGTTATTCCGCGCTGACGCGGCGACGCGTCGGTCTGCCATTATATGTCAGTGTATTGCGGGCCGGCGCGGCGTTTGTATCTGCCGGATATAGACCGGCACAAGCGTGGATGCGCGCGGAGGAACGCGGCTCAGCGTTGGCGTGTGCGTCTTACCCATGGGGAACAACCTTCCCCACCACTCGTGAACGGCATGGCGGTAGTTGGTGTTCCGCCATGCTTCGATAGATGCAGAAGCCTGCCTGTTGCATACCGGAGATTAAAGCTGTTGCAAGGGCTTCGTGAAACGCGCCAATCCCCGATCGTCTCCCCCACCCACGCCCCGCCGTCAAGCCCCCGCGCGCACAAACGTCTCAGCCGGAGCTATAACCGGCCAAACGCAACCTTTCGCCGGCCTGCAATCCGCTAACCTGTGATCAACGAAAACATATCGCCGCGCCAGCGCGGAACAGCACCTTTGAACGTCTCCCGCGCGGCGACGTACGCAAAAAGGGAACGCCATCGCAGGATGACGTTCCCCTTTTTTATGCACAACAGCTCGTTACGCCTGCGCCTGCGCCGTCGTCCAGATCAGCGCCAGCGTCTCCGCGTCGATCACGCCCAGATGGTCATCGTCACGCGTGAGGTTCGCGGCCTGCTGATAGGCGGCCACAGCGGCCTTCGTGTCCTTGTCGTAGATCGCGCTCGGCTCGGTCTTGCCCTCAGGCAGTACCAGCTTGCCGTCCTTCACCAGCACGGTCTGCATCCACTTGACCGCGCTCTTGCTCGTCCAGGCGGGCGTGACCGCGTGGTTGTCATTGAGCCACTTCACCATCGCGTCGATCACGGTCTGGTCAACCACCTGATCGGCCGGCACGGTGGGCGCAGGCTCGGGCGTGACGGTGACTTCAGGGGTCGCAGTGACCTCGGGCGTGGCCGTGACTTCGGGAGTCGCGGTCGTCTTGGCGGGGTTGTACTTGGCCGCGTCGGAGAACAGCAGCTCCTGCGTCTCGACGGTGGCCACGCCGTCGTCCTTCAGGCCGTTCGCCTTCTGGAAGTCCATGACGGCCTGCTTGGTCATATAGTGGAAGTTGCCGCGCACCTTGCCCTCATAGTAGCCCAGCTCGGTCAGACGCTGCTGGAGCGCCTGCACCTTGTCGCTGTTCTCGTCGCCGTACTTCAGCTCCGTGTAGGCGCTGGGATCGGGCGTGGCGGTCGGCTCGGGCGTGGCGGTGGGTTCAGCCGTGGGCGCGGCGGTGGGCGCGGGCTTGGCCGCGTCGGAATAGAGCAGCTTCTGCATTTCGACGGTGGCCACGCCGTCGTCCTTCAGGCCGTTCGCCTTCTGGAAATCGATGACGGCCTGCTTGGTGATCGAGCGGAAGTTGCCGCGATGCTCGCCGCCATAGTAGCCCAGCTCGGTCAGGCGATCCTGCAGCTTCAGCACGCGGTCGTCGCTGTCGCCGTACTTCAGCTCAACATAGTCGGTATAGGCGGCGGCGCTCTTCGAGAAGATGGTCTCCTGAAGCTCGGCGCTGGCCTTCTTGGTCGCGGCCAGACCGTTGACGGCGCAGAAGCGCGCCAGAGCGTCGACGGTGCGCTGGCCAAACGTGTCCTCGGCGGGGCCGATCAGGCAGCCCAGCTCGTTCAGGCGCTTGTTCAGCTCGGTCACGCGGATACCGCTGTCGCCGGACTGAAGATCGATGTAGCTGGAGCACTTCGCGGCCTTGCTGCTCATCAGCTTCTTGAGCGTTTCAACGGTCGCGTCGCCGGTCGCGCGCAGGCCGTTCTCGCTCTGGAACAGCACGACGGCCTTCTGCGTGCGGCTGCCGAACTGGCCGTCCGCCTTGTCGGCCAGATAGCCCAGATCACGCAGACGATTCTGGAGCGCCAGCACGCGAATGCCGCTGCGGCCGCCGCGCACCAGCTGGACATACTCGACAAAGGCGGGCGCGTCCGCGGCAAACAGGCGGCGCTGCAGCTCGGCGGTGGCCACGCCGTCCTGAGTCGCGCCGATCGCGTCGGCGAACCATGTCACAGCGCTGACGGTCTTTTCGCCATAGATGCCGTCGGCCTTGCCGCTGTTGTAGCCCAGCGCGTTGAGACGCTCCTGCAGCGCGCGGACATTGTCGCCGCGGTCGCCGGACTTCAGCGTGGAATAGGCGGGCGCGGGCGTGGCGGTGACAGCCGGGGTCGCGGTGGCGGCCGGGGTCAGCTCAAACACGTCGTGCAGCGCGACGGGCGCGATCGTTTCGTCGGTGTCGGTCTCCTTGGTGGTCGCGTAGTAGGCCAGCAGCTTGTTGCCGCACACCTGCAGTTTGGCACCCACGAGATGGTCGATGATCGCCCAGTTGACGTTGAGGTTCCAGCTCTTCATGGCGACCAGCGTATTGGGGTCGAGACCGAGCACTGTGCCGGTCGTGTCGAGGGCGTATATCATGTCGCTGCCGGCGGCGAGCACATCCTCGGCGGATTGGTTGAATATGTGCGCGTCGCTGAGCAGGCCGGCGGTCAGGTCATAGACGCGCAAGATCTTGGCGAACTCATAGGAGCCGAGGAAGTAGACGCGGTTGTTGAGCGCGGTGACGGCGGTCACGGTGTCGCTGGTGATCAGCCGCCAGTCGACCTGACCCTTCATGCGCAGCTCAAGGCCGCCCTCGGGCAGTATCTGCGTTTCGAACGTGCCGAAATTCTGCCAGATCGCGCCGTCCTTCAGGCGGGAGGGCTGCAGCGTGTTGGTTTCCGGCTCATACAGGCTGGTTTCGTAGCTGCCGTCGGCCTGAGGTACGCTGACGCACAGTCCGTCGATGCTCGCATAGAGCGTACAGTCCTCGGCGGGCAGCTCCATAACGGGCGATGTGGCCAGCGTGGTCAGGTCGAGCTTCATCAGCTGCCGGGTTTCAGGGCAGGCGATATAGTAGACGGCATTGTGGTCGGCCACATAGACGGCCTGACCGCTGCACGCGTCGATGGTGAACACGTTCTGAGCGCCCTTTTCGACGATGGCGAGCTGGTAGGCGCTGTCGCCGGTGGGGTCGGCCAGCGCGACCACTCCCTTGCCGGTCACAGCGAGTATCTCGGTGACATACTCGAGCGGCAGAGCGGTGTCGGTACCGTCGGCCTCAACGAGATGCGCGATGTCGTTTGCGTCGATATACGCATCAGCGCCGGCATAGGTGGGGTCATTGTATTCGTCCGCCAGCGCGGCGCCGGCGAGCACGGGGCAGGCCATCAGAACAGCCAACAGGATAGCAATGATTTTCTTCAAGAGACTCACCTCCAAAAATCTACTATTTAGACGGCGGCGCGTTGCGCGCTGTTCCTGTTTCTGGAATATTTTTTGCAATTTTTGTCGGGTACTTCTACCTATTATATGGGGAACAGCGCCGCGAAGCCGCACATTTTTGCTTGCACAAAACGCACCCACACCGCGAATCAAATGAAGAAAGTCCAGAGAGTCAATGACTCTTTGGCGCAGCCCCAGCGTACTCCCCGCGGTACCACCGCGAATGCGCAGTCACTGTGCCAGAGGAAGACGATCGGCTTGCGGCGCACTTCATTGGCATTACGGGTCACGGCGCATGGATATAGATAGCTTCTATTCAAGGCTTATCCTCCCCCCAGGAGACTTTCCGGTCGCCTCCTGAACTTCTTCGGGGCCGCAGACAAGACTTTCATCGTGACATTTGTCAGGGACTCCGTCGGGATCGCCACCAAGAAACGCGCAAGCCCGATAACCACGCAAAGCCACGAGAACGTGCAAACGGCGATCCCAACCCTCGCGGAATAGAAACGAAACCTGTCGCAAGCCGGCCTGTTTGGCGCTCAGCGTCAAACAGCAGGCGTGATCAGACGCAAAGCGCCGCAATAGAAACGCCGCGCCCCGCCGCCAGACCCCCGCGCGCACCCACTCCTGTGCCGGCCTATATCCGGCCAAACGCAGCCTTTCGCCGGCGCACAATTCACTATCTTATAATGCGCACCAATGCCCCGCCGCGTCAGCGCGGAACAACGCCGCGCGCAGAAACCGCCGTCTCCCTCCCACACGCTCCCCCTCTGCACACAAAAACCACCTACTTTCTCGCACTCCCCACACATCCCCTGCCCTCTCGTAATGTTAATTCAAAATTAAACAATCATGTAAAGACTTGACATTCAGGGCGTATCCGCTTATAATGAACATCGCTGGTTACGGAGAGATGGCCGAGTGGTTGAAGGCGCTGGTCTTGAAAACCAGTGATGTCGAAAGGCACCGGGGGTTCGAATCCCTCTCTCTCCGCCATGAATATCATCGCAGACTCTGTGGAGAAGTACCCAAGAGGCCGAAGGGGCTCCCCTGCTAAGGGAGTAGGGTGCGATAAGCGCCGCCCGGGTTCAAATCCCGGCTTCTCCGCCATAGTAAGCATCAGCTTTTGATACAAAGGCTGATGCTTTTATTTTACCCCATAGCGGTTCAAATCCCCTTGCCGCAAGGGTTTCCTCAGATATTTTCTCAGAAAGACATTCTGAGCCAGCTTCATTTCTCATCATGCACACAGGCGCGAAGGGCACAATTTCTCTCCGCGCATGTATTTTTTTCTTCCTGCCAAATCAACGTATATTCTCAGTCCCGGCTACGACTTCAAAATCATGTATTGTCACAACTAATCCAGAGCAGAGCTGTCATCTTTTAGAATAGATTTCACCAATTTGCGATCCATGCATCAAAAAACGGAATGTAAATCGGCAACGGAACCTTGAAATATCCCTCGCCCTTCCTGCCCCCTGTACCAATTCAAAGAACGCGCAGAGAACCCGCCCCCTTCTCTTCACTGAAGGAGCGGATTCTCCGCGCATTTTCGTGTACTCACTCGTCCGCAAAGCGGCTGGCCGCGTACGGAAACTCTATGATGACGCGCGTGCCCGCATGCAGCGTGCTCTCGATCGTAACATTCGATTCCTCCGGATACAGCAGCCGCAGCCGCGCAGCCACATTGCTCAGGCCGATGCTGCTCTTGCCGTTGCGGTCGTACTCCCGCAGACGGCGCCGGAGCGTCTCCAGTTCCTCCGGCGCAATGCCTGTACCGTCGTCCTCTACAGTGAAACGAATGACGATCTCGCCGTTCGGAACGGCAGGTTCGACGCGCGCCGCACGCACGGCGACATGCAGCGTCCGGCCATGTGCAAAATCCGCGCCGTGCTGGGCGGAGTTCTCGATCAGCGGCTGAAAGAGCAGCTTTGGCACCATGGCGCTCAGGCAGTCGTGCGGAATCTCAATAGCAATCTGGATGCTGTCGCCATAGCGGCGGCAAAGTATATCCGCAAAAATCTTCGTGTAGCTGATCTCCTGCTCGAGCGGTACGAGATGATTCGAATAAAGCGCGTAGTGAATCAGCTTGCTGAACTTGAGGATCAGATCGGACGCGGCGTTGCGATAGCCGAACGCCTGCACGCACTCGCAGTGGATCAGATTGAGCGTGTTGAATATGAAATGCGGATTGATCTGCGATTGCAGCGCCCAGAGCCGCACGTCGCTGAGCACCTCCATCTGCGCCTTCAGCTCCTCTGAAAGCGCGGTGTTCGCCTGGATATAGCGCACAAAGCGCTCGGCAATCTGCTTGATCTCCAGCGTGCTGTAATCCGCCTGATAGGCCATGCTCTTCGGATTTTCGAGGAGCGTCAGCAGGCTGCGGATGGGCTTCTGTGCGCGCAGGCACAGGAAAATTGCCGCGAGCGCAAACATGAGCAGCAGCGCGCAGGAAAACGCCGCCAGAAACCGCTGCTGCGTGGACAGGCTCTGCGTATATTCCGTCAGGCGCGTCACTGTGACATAATAATAACGCTGCGCAGGCGAGTAGATCTGCGTGTACGCATAAGGCTCGCTGCCGTTCACCAGACAGCTGCGCGCGTCCTCGCCGGGGCGGAAGGATTCAAGCTCCGGCACGCACGAAAGCGGCTCGAACAGATCGCGCTTCATCGCACGGCAGAGAAGCTGTCCGTCCTCGGTGATCACATAGGAGGAGAGCACGTCGGATCGCCTCTGCTGCGTCAGCGACGGGAAATACTTCACATTCACATTGACGATGATATAGCCGATATTTTCGCCGCTGGCAACCGGCGTCACATAGGAAAGCACATAGGGATAGATGCGATTGACCTTGCGCGTGAACACCGCGGGCACGCCCGGAACAAGCTCGTCCGAGAGCATGTCGCGCCAGCCCCCGTCCTGCACGTCCAGCGCGCTGAGCGCCCGATAGCCCTCTTTCGAAATATACTGATCGTCGGCGATGGACACGACGTATATCGATTCGATGTACTCCGACGCATAGACCGTCGTCTCCAGCTGCGAGCGTATGCTCTCGCGCAGGCCGGAAAAAATCACCGGCGAAAGGCGCGGCGAGGCGATATACGAATTGATCGGCTGATTGACCGCCAGCGTGGCGTTGAGCCGGTTCAGGCTGATGAAAAAGTCGTCCATCTGCTCGGCATAGCCCGCCGCCAGATCCTCGTTGCTCTTGAGCAGTTCGGTTTCCAGCGTGGTCTTGGCGTGCGAATACATGAACACGGCGATAAAAAGCGTCACGATCAGGAAGAAGATGAATACATAGCAGAAGTTTCGCCAAACGGCGCGCTTCATCGGGATTGCTGCGCTCTTACTCATACTGACCATCACCGCCGATACAGTATTTCAGCCGGTATTCCGACGGCGTCAGTCCGGTGAACGCCCGAAAGTTGGCCAGGAAGGCCTTGCGGCTGCGATAGCCCACCGCCTCGGCAATCTCGCTGATGCGCCGGCCCGTGGCCAGCAGTTCCACCGCCTTCTCCATGCGGATTTTCGTCAGATATTCCACAAAGCTCATCCCTGCGATGTCGCTAAACACATGCGACAGATACGACTGCGACACGAACGCCGCGCGCGCCACATCCTCGCGGGAGGGATCCTCCTGCACATGGGCGCGCATATACGCCGCGGCCTGCTCGAAGATCAGCCGCCTGCGCTGGAGCCGGTCGCCGTCGGGCGCGTCGCCGGAGAGCGGATTACAGGTAAGCTCGCTCTGCGAAATGCTGGACAGGAACGTATCCCGCAGCCCGCTCTGCCGCACCGCCCGACACAGCGCCGCCATGCCCTCGGTCTCGGCCAGCAGCGAAAAGCGCGGGATGAAGCCGCCCTCCCGCCGCAGCATTTCATCCGCCGCGCCCGTCTCGGTCCCCTGCCCGCCGCCAACGGCTAAAAAGTAAAAGCGCTCCGCCGTCTCGTACACGCGGTAGACCGTCGCGCCGGGACAGTGCAGTCGCAGCAGATTTTCCAATATCTGCGCCAGATTTTCCGTCTCCATGCGGTCGGGCACGGCGCTGACGCCGGCCTCAAAGAGCCGGAAGCAATCCGATTCTATGCTGAAGGGCACGCGCGCTGCGCTCGCGGCGTTCGCCAGATTGTCCTGCGCGCCGAGCAGCCCCGCCATCGCATAAAAAAGGAAGAGCATGACGCGGCTGTCCCCCTCCTGCGCGCGGCGGCGGGAGGACAGTTGCCCGTCCAGCCGGTCAAGCGTCTCGCTCAGTTCGGCAAAGTCGACCGGCTTGAGCAGATAATTCACCACGCCATACTGTATGGCGCGCTTCGCATAATCGAAATCCGAATAGCCGCTGATGACGATCAGCGGAATATCCCGATGGGCTTCGTAAAGGCGCTGCGCCAGATCCAGTCCGGTCATGTTGGGCATGCGGATGTCGGTGATGATCAGATCGACGTCGTTCTCCTCCAGCCAGTCCCACGCGAGCTGACCGTCGGTAAAGCAGGCGCGGACGAAAAAGCTCCCGCCCTCGCGCACGATGTAATCCTCCAAAATGGCGCAGAAGTTCCTCTCGTCGTCAATGATCAGGACAGACCACATAAAGCCCGCTCTCCCCTCTGGCTGCATTAGTACATTTAACATTATATCAAAAGGCGGGAGCCCTGTCCAGCGCGCCGGACAAACTGAGCACAAAAGGTAACTTATAGCACAAATTGTGACTTTCGCGAAAAGAAAAGGCGCATTAAAATATTACCATGAAACGGAGGATGATGAATTTGACCCGCAAAAACAGTCTTTCCCGACAGAGCGGTAAATTGCAGGATAATCTGCAGCTGTTCACGCTCGCGCTGCCCGGCGTGCTGGCGCTGATCATATTCAGCTATCTGCCCATGTTCGGCATCGTGATCGCATTCAAAAAGTACAACCCCAATCTGGGCATCATGGGCAGCAAGTGGGTGGGGCTGCGCAATTTCGAGTTCTTTTTCCGCTCTCAGGACTGCTGGCGCGTGATGCGCAACACGATCGGCTACAGCGTGGCCTTCCTCGTGATGGACGTGGTTTTCGGCGTACTGCTGGCCGTGCTGTGCTACAATCTGCAATCGCAGAAGGCGCTCAAGGTCTATCACACGACGATCATACTGCCCCGCTTCATGTCTCCGGTTATCATCGCCTATATCGTCTACGCGCTTTTAAGCCCGGCCTCCGGCGTGGTGAACAACATCATCTCCGCCCTCGGCGGGCAGAAGATCAACTGGTACGCCGAGTACAAATACTGGCCGTTCATACTCATCGTCACGCACATCTGGCAGACGGTCGGCATGAACAGCGTGGTCTACTATGCTTCTCTGGTCTCGCTGGATGTGTCGCTCCTTGAGGCCGCCGAGCTGGACGGCGCGAGCCGCGTGCAGAAGCTTTGGCACGTCATGGTGCCGCACCTGACGGGCGTCATCGTCGTACTGACGATTCTGGGTATCGGCAATATATTCAGCGGCGATTTCGGCCTGTTCTATCAGGTCACGAAGGATCAGGGCGTGCTCTATCCCACGACCGACATCATCAACACCTACACCTTCCGCGCGCTGATGGGCGGCTCGATGGAAAAATCGGCGGCGGTCGGTCTGTTCCAGTCGGCGGCGGGCTGCTTCATGGTGGTCATGACCAACCTGATCGTGCGCCGCATCAGCCCGGAAAACAGCCTGTTCTGAGAGAGGAGACGACAAAAGATGGTTCACAGCAATAAAGCGCACAGGGCGCAGGGACAGATCGCGCTGCACATATTCTTCATCATTCTCTCTCTGTGCTATGTTCTCCCGCTCGTTTTGATGGTCTCGGTCTCGCTGACCGATGAAAACGTCATCACCACCGGCGGCTTCTCGCTCATCCCGAAGGTATTTTCCACCGAGAGCTACCGCATGGCTTTCCGCAACCCCACGCAGCTCATCAATTCCTACAAGGTGACGGCGATTGTGAGCTTTGCGGGCATGGCGGCGCACGTCTTTGTCATGTCCATCATGGCCTTTGCGCTGAGCCGCCGCAATTTCGTGCTGCGCAGGGCGTTCACCTTTATGGCGTTCTTTACGATGCTCTTCAGCGGCGGCATTGTGCCGACATATCTGCTCATCACAAAGTACCTTCATCTGAAGAACACCTACTGGGTGTACATACTGCCCAGCATCGCCTCAGCGTGGAATCTGATCGTGCTGCGCACAAACTTCCAGCAGCTCCCCGACGCGCTGATCGAATCCGCCAAGATCGACGGCGCGAGCGAATACCGCATCTGCTTCAGCATCGTCCTGCCGCTGAGCGTGCCGGCGATGGCCACGATCGGCTTCCTCTATTTCGTCGGCAAGTGGAACGACTGGATGACCTGCGTGTACTATATCAGCAAGCCCGCACTGTATTCGCTGCAATATCTGCTCCAGCGCATCCTCCGCGAGGCGGAATTCCTCAAGCAGCTCTCCGCCGAACAGCAGGCGCTGGAAAGCGCGACGGTCATACCGACGGAGTCCTTCCGCTTCGCCATGGCGCTCTTGGCGGCCGGCCCGGTGCTGGTGGTGTTTCCCTTCTTCCAGAAATATTTTTCCAAAGGCATGACCATAGGCGCCGTGAAGGGATAAGCACCCTCTCCATCGAAGCATGAGAGACATAGCGTCTCTTTGCAAATAAATCCTGAAAGGATGTTGTTTTCATGAAACGGTTTCTGGGAATCCTGATGGCACTCTGCCTCCTGCTCGGCTGCGTCTCCGTGGCCAATGCGGAGGATACCGTCACGCTGCACTGGTGGTATCGCGGCAACGGCGAGCAGGCCGACACCGAGCTGGTCAACGCCAGAGTCAACGAGATGCTCAAGTCCTACGAAGGCCTCGAGAACGTCGAGGTCGTGCTGCACCCCTTCGCCCCGAGCGACTATCAGACGCAGGTGCTGCTGGGCCTGTCCGCCGGCGAGCCGATGGACATCCTCAACACCGTCAGCCTGAACCTGTATAAGCTGGTCGAGGACGGCACGCTCCGCCCGATCGACGAATACATGTCCCTCGCCACTGAGCTGACCGCCGAGCTGCCCCAGCAGATGATCGATTACGGCAAGGTGGACGGCGTGCAGTATATCATCTGCCATCAGCAGCAGATCGCGAACGGCCGCTCCCTCGCCATCCCGACCGAATACATCGAAAAGGGCTGGGTGGACGGCGACAAGCTGTACGACATGTTCCGCTCCGACAACTACGGCAAGTACACCGTCGCCGAGATGATGGACGAGATGGAGAAGTCCCTCCTCGCCGTGCGAGAGGGCACCGGCAATAGCAGCATCTATCTGACCAGCATGGCGAATTCTGGCACGTCCAACTACAACATATTCATTGGATACCATGACAGCGTGTCCGGCTATACCACCACTCAGGCTCTCCAGATCGACAACGCCACCCATACCGTGTACCTCACCGACATGGAGCCCGGCGTGACCGACGCTATGGCGCGCATGGGCGAGTGGTATGACAAGGGCTATGTGTACCCGGATGTGACGGCCGAGGTGCAGAGCAGCTTCTCCAAGGATTATCTGACCACCAACGCACCGAAGAAGCTGCTTGATTTCAGCAATGGCACCGGCACCGCCGAGTACCTCACCGAGTTCAATACCACCGCCTACGGCTATCCGATCACCGTCTATCAGCTCAACGATCAGTACTACGCGCCCATGACCTATGCCGCCGGCGGCGACGGCATCACCAGCTCCTGTGAGCATCCCGAAGAGGCCATGAAATTCATCCAGTGCATGAACACCGAGCGCGGCAAGGAAATCTACAACACCATCGTCTACGGCATCGAGGGCACCCACTGGGAATTCAACGAGGACGGCAAGACCATCCGCACCTTCGGCTATGACGGCTCTCAGGGCGGCTCGGACTACCTCTACTCCGCGCACAAGTGGATCATGGGCAACACCCGCAACGCCTATCTCAATCAGGCCTGCACGCAGCAGACGCTGGACATCATCGACGAGATCAACTACGGCGACCACACCATCAAGTCCGCGCTGACCGGCATCGTGCTCAAGAGCGACGACTTCTCCATCGAGCTGGATCAGGTGAACGCGCTCTACAAGGAGTTCCACGATTCGCTGATCAACGGCGTGAAGGGCGCCGACGGCTGGCAGGCCTACTATGACGAGTACATCGACAAGATGCAGAAGGCCGGCCTTGAGAAGGTGCTCGCGGGCTATCAGGCGCAGGTCGACGCGTATCTGGACAAGTAATCTCCCGCATACGCCGCGTCTTGACAGGCAGGCATATGCTATAACTCAGGCAAACGGGGCGTTCGTCACAGCGGCGGACGCCCCGTTTTCAGGAAGAGAGAGTAAGGAGAACGCCATGAAACTCACGCTCACCGAAAATCTTCATCATCCGGGGTTCGACTGGCCGGAAAGCCTTGTCCTCCTCCCTGCCGAGCGCCCCGAAAGCGCCGCCTTCCATCTGATCGACGAAGCGGGCGTTCAATACGCCGCGCAATGGGTGGAGGACGAAGGGAAAATAGCGCTGATCACCGCGCTGAACTGCGCCGATGAAAAGCGCTTTGTTATAGAAAATGGCGCTGCGCCGCACGCAATGCGCTGGGAGCGGGGCGCGGACGGCTTCCGGGCGGACAACGGCGCTGTGCAGCTCGAGATCACCTCCGTCGCCGACGCGCTCTTTACGCTGCGCATGGCCGAAACAAATATCGCCGGAACGGCGCGGCTCAATGTGCCCGTGCTGGAAAAGCGCGTGACGGTGCGGCAGGTGGGCGATGTGTTCGCCGAAGTCACGATCGACGCGCTCTGCGGCGGCGAAAAGCGTTATCGCGCGGCGCTGCGCCTTGCGCTGGGCATGGAATTTGCCGATCTGCTGGAGGAAATCGGCGGCTTTGCCCGTGAGGACAGCGCCGCGATGACGATCGACTGGCAGGGCTTCTCCCCCATCCGGCGCTGCAATCACTACCGCGGCCTGGAGTATATCGATCAATATCTGGAGCCGGACGGCCGCATACCGACGCTCGTCGCGCCCTTCGACAGCTGGGTGAGCTGGTGGCAGGACAAGACGGTCACCTTTGCGGATGAATGCAGCAGCATCGGCGTGTTCATCCGCCATGCCGAAAAGTGGGACGACCACGAATATGCGCTCTGGCGCTCCTCCAGCACGCTGGCCGTGCGGTTCTATTATCGTGATGAAGCGCTGCTATTCTATTATCCGCTCGCCGAGGGGACGCGCGGCAGCGCCGTCGCGTTCTTTGAAAACGCGGAGGACACCGCCGCCTGTCCTGCCCGGTCAGACGGACTGTTCGTGCAGGACAAGGTATCCGAGAAACGGCTGACGCACATCGAGGAGCTGTGGTACTGGCAGGAGTACATCGCGCTGGACAAGGTGAAAGACTGGGTGCTGCGCTGGGATGAGGACAGGAGCGCCTTCCCCCGCTTCTTTACCGACGATGTTCTCTCGCCGAACGGCTTTGATCTGTGGTATCTCGGCGCTGTGCGGGAGCTTACGCCCGCGATGGTGGAAAAGGTGATCTATGAGCTGTCCAGCTCGCTCAACAATCTGGCGCGCACCGGCGCTGTTTCCAATCGCGAGTTTTATGACTGGGCGGTGCTGTTTGACCGCACCATACCGCAGATGACCGACAAGCAGTATGGCGATCTGCGCGCTGCGTTCGCCTTCTGCGCTTATGCGTTCTCGGATGAAAACTACATGCCCATCCGCAATATGCTCGCCGGACATCCGAATTTCCTGATGGACGCGCGCGGTGTGGCGGGCGTGGCGGCGGCGCTGTTCCCGCATCATCCTCACGCGGACGTATGGCGGCACGAGTTCGAGCTGGCTGTGGCGCGCAATCTCAAGTATCACACGCGCCCCGACGTGAAGGCCTGGAACGCGCTGGGCGGGCGCTGGACGGAAAATCTGGGCTGCTATGTCCATGCCATGCTGCGGCCGCTCAGTCAGGCGCAGTATCTGCTGCACGAGACCTACGGCGACTATGTCGCGCTCTATCCGGCGCTGCCCCGGCTCTGGTCTTTCCTGCTCGGGACGCTCTCCGCGCCGGTGAACGGCGTGCGGCGCTTCCCCTCGATCGGCGCGCACAGCCCGGCGCGGCCCGCGGACAGCTATCAGCTGCTGCAATGGGGCGACGCGCTGTTTAACTATGAGCCGCTGCTCGCCGAAGCGCTCTATTCGCTCGGCAATAAGGCGCGCGGCGGTTTTGAGGAGGCCGGCGCGGGCACGTCGCACTACCGTCCGCTTGCCAATCGACCCGAGGCCGAAGCGCACGGCACGCGCCCACAGCTGACCAGCGCCAAATACACCGGCTATGGCTATGTCATGCGCAGCGAAGCCTATGACCCGGAGGAGATGACCGTCGAGCTGATCCAGATCGACGAAGGGCCGAACTACCGCTGGGGCATCGCGGGGGCGGGCGGCTGCGGCAGCCTGTGTTATTACGCCGCGGGCAAATGCTGGAGCGCGCAGCGTGCCGAGGATATGGGCGACTGGAACAAGGGCGACGCGCAGGCCTGCTGCAATTTCGGCGTGCTCGTCGGCAATGAATACCTCAGCGTCGGCCGCAGCGAGCTGACCGAGCCGCTGTACGATTTCGGCTTTGCCCAGTATGCGCGCGTAAATGCGAATGAAAAGGCGGCGGCATTTTACCGCTGCCGCAGCGTCATCATGAGCGGAAACGACTACATCACCGTCTACGACGCGGTGACCGACATGCACGTCCACGGCCGCTTCAGCTGGTTCAACGAGGGAAAGGACAATCTGCCTTCCATCGTGCAGCTCAAGCCGGGCGCGCCGGCCGTGGACAGCGACGGCGGCATACCGATCGACATGCCCGCGCTCAAGCCGGACGAAACCTTCTGCGGCCGCTATTACGAGGGCAGCGGCGACTTTTTGACCTACGTCTCCCATCGCCGCACGAACGCCGACCGCGGCGCATACACCACTGCGACCGATTATGGCGTGATGGTCGAGCTTCAAGGGCGCACCGATTACGTATTCCACCGCGCCGCAAAGATTCGCCACACAGGCGCGGATATGCAATTCACCGGCCACGCCGGCATCGTGCGCGTATACGGCAAAACGAAGGCGCAGGCCGCGCTTTTCGACGGCAGCGAGATCGGCGTAGGCGGCGTACATATCGAGTGCGCAAACGCCGGTATCGGCTTCACCGTCGAGAAGCGGCAGATCAGCGGCGTCATCGAAGCGCGTCAAAACGCCGCCGTCACGCTGCGCATCGACTTCCCCTGCGCGGATTATCGCCTGTATTGCAGCGGCGAACCCGCGCCGTTCACCCGTACGGAGGACGGCCTGCGCTTCACTGTGCCTGCCGGACGCACCGTATTCGAGTGGACGTCGCTAGACGCGCAGCCCCTGCCGCCGCAGATCACCTCGGTCGTCGCGCGGGACGGCGGCGCAGACGTTTTCTGGACCGGCCGCGCCGAGCGCTGGCAGCTGGAAATCAGTACGGACAACGCGAAAACCTGGCGAACGCTGGCCAAAATCGAGCAGACGCACTACGCCCTCCGCGGACTGAAAAACGGCAAGCTGCATGTGCGCGTTCGCGGCGTGAACGGCGACCGCGCGGGCAAGCCCTGCTGGGACTACCCCGTCTATCTGACCGACCAGCCGGCGCAGGCGCCGGACGGACTGCGCGTTGTCCGTACAGAGGCCGGCTATGCCGTCAGCTGGGGACAGGTGCTGGGCGCGGCGAAATACTGCCTCTATCGCCTGACCGAATCAGGACGGACGCTGGTCTATCGCGGCTCTTCGCGGCGCTGGAACGCTCCGGCGGAGGACGCGGCCTATTGCGTTTCCGCGGTAAACGGCAACGGCGAGGGCGCGCTTTCCCCCGCGCGCGCCACACGCGCCGACGGCCTTGAGCGCTGGGATCCGAAGCCCGCCGAGCGCTTCCGCCGATACTGCACCAGCCACGAGTATGGCTACGGCTTCTATGATTTCTGGCACGATTACCTGAAACCTCATGTGAGAGATTACCCGGAGTAAAGCCAAAAATCGCGCGGCGCTTCAGTCCTTTTCCGGACCGAAGCGCCGCTTTCCACAGGCCGACTGTCGTCATATTGTCTTTTCATGTTCCTCCGCCCCCTTCCGCGCCGCCGTCCGCTCATTCACGGCGCACAAAATACACGTCCGCGAGCAGTTAATCCTGCCCTTGAATATGCCGTAATCCATACTTCCAATGAACGCCGCCAACGGACGGCGCATGACAGCCCGCATAAAAAGCCGCCGCAAAGCCCGCTTTCCCTGCTTCACGGCGGCTGAACGCATTTCAAACCAGCGATTTCACTCATCATCCTGCCGGGCAAAATAATGCCGCACGGCATATTCAAACTGCCTTTCAAACGCGGCCGCCGCGCGCTGGCTGACCGGCAAAAACGGCGCCAGCATATCGAAGGCGTGAAAAAGCCCCTCGTAAACGTCGGCGGACGCTTCCACGCCCGCGTCCCTCAGGCGCTGAACATAAGCCAGCGTCTCGGCGTAAAACGGCTCGGCCGTGCTGACGAACGTATAGGCCGGCGGAAGGCCCGCGCAGTCCTCAGCCCGCGCCGACGCGGCATAGGCCGGAACCGCCCCGTCAACGCCGCGCAGATAGCGCGCCCACGCAGCGTGATTGCGCCGCGTGTTCCAGACGGGCGCATGATTGTCGCGCGAGGTTTCCGTGTCCTCGTTGTCCAGCATGGGATAGAACGGCATCTGAAAGGCGATTTTCACGCCGCCCTTGTCCCGCTCGTACAGGCACAGCGCCGCAGCCAGCCCACCGCCGGCGCTTTCGCCGCCCACCATGAGTTGATCGCTGCGCACGCCCAGCTCGCCGGCATGCTCCTTCAGATAGACCAGCGCGCTGTGGCAGTCCAGAAGCGCCGACGGATAGGGCGCTTGCCCGGCCAGCCGGTATTCCGGCGACACGACGACTGCGCCGTACCTTCTGACCAGATTCAGGGCGCGGGACATATAGACCATCCCCGCCATGCCGGTAATATATCCGCCGCCGTGGATCCACAAAACGCCGGGGCGGCCGCTCTCCGGCGCAGGTTCCTCCGGTCGAAGAATAAGCAGCTTCATCGAGCCGCCCTGCGCGGGAATGGTCGTCCGCAGCGTCGTATATTTCATGGCGCTTTCTCCTCCTGAATCCATTTGCTCTATCATAGCACGCCTTCCGGCTTCAGGCAATCCCCTGAAGTCGATATTTCTGTATGTCGTCCAGCTTCTCCCGCAGTTCGGACAGCGCGCGATAGGCCTCTCCATTCTCCCCGTTTTCCTCCAGCGCCTGCGCCACGCTGTTAAGATATTTCTGGCTGCCGCGCTGCTTTTCCATTTCCTCCTCGATTTTCGAGTGAACTTCATTAGAAGACATCTGTTCGTCGATGTTCTGGGTAATCAGCTTTTGCACGTCGCCGGAAGCCATCTGCGCCTCGACGTTCCGGCTGATCAGCCGCTGCACGTCGTCCGACTGCATCTGCCGCTCGATCATGCTCTCCAATAAAGCCTGCGTATCAGCGGACGCGAGCTGCGCGGCGGTTTCCTCGTCGATCTTCGCCTGCACCGCGTCCGAGGTCATCTGCTTCTCGATTTCAGCCGCGATCATGCCCTGCACCGTCTCGCCGGCCATCTGTTCCGCCACGGCGCTCTCGATCTGCACCTCGGAAGAAGCCATGCGCTCCTTAGCGATCGCGTCGATCCGTTCGTCGCTCGGCGTTCCCTCCGCATGGGCCACCGCGCCGCGCAGCTCAAACAGCGTACGGAGCCACGCCGTCAGGGCTGAGCGTCTGCGTTTCCGTCTGTCCAGCCGCGCCCGACTGCGCCAGCTCTTCGAGGACGGCGGCGCGAATCTCCGCTTCCACCTGAGCGCTGATCGGCGCGCGTACCTGCTCCCGCGCCGCGGCTTCCACGGCCGTGCGCCCTGCTCCTCGCCGCCTTCAAGCACCTGACGGCGCACTTCCTCGCGCGCCGCTTCGGTCACTTTGTCCGTTACCTGTTGTCGGGCGGCGGCCTTTACAGCGGATTCCACCTGCTCGCGCCGCTTCCTCTTCCCGTTCGCGCAGTTGTTCGTCGGCCTGGCCGCGGACGTAATCGTCCACGTTTTCGAGCAATTCGCTTTGCAGGCGGGCGATCTCCTCGGCATAGTTCTCGCTGGTCAGCGCAATCCCCAGTTTGCTGAAACCGCCCTTCGAGACCGCCAGCGCGTCGTTGGCGGTTTCATAGATCGCGTCTACGATCTTTTGCGCGCCGTCCAGCTGCTCCTGTGCCCCGTCGTCCAGCTTTTCGCCCGCATCGACGATTTTGTCGGTCTGATCGGTCAGTTTGCTGTCGTCCACGTCGATATCCAGCGAAAGCCGAACGCCGTTGGAGGAGATCGCGTCCATCTCGAAATACGTCGCATCGGTGGAAATGAGGATGGTTTTCTCGGTATTCGGCAGCACGATGCAGCTCATCTGACGGCTGGTGCCCACATTGGCCGCCGTCGCACCCTCGGCGGCGATATTGCGGCATTTTTCCGTGTCCAACGCCGCGGTGATCCGCAAGGCGTGGCTGCGGAACAGCTCGCCCTCGTAATCGGGATTTTTGCGAATATCCAGCTCGATCTCCACATTGCCCCTGCGCGTCCAGCACGGCATAGATAACTTCCTCCTTGCCGCCGTCGGCATGCCAGCGCGCCGCTGTCCAGCATGGCGACGGTCAGTGCCAGCGACATTCCCTTTTTGAAATTCATAGGTCATTCTCCCTTCCTATTCGCTTTGATAAACGCCACGCCCTTTGTGGTGCGCTCGATCAGTCCGTCCAGCAGATACAGCATGCCCGGCAGCGCGAACAGCACGATGATCATCGAGAGCAGCGCGCCCCTGCCGAGGAAGAAGCCCATTTGCCTGAGCAGGCCGTGCGTCGAAATATAGCCCAGCAGAAAGCCCACAACCGTCAGCGCCAGGCCGGAGGTCAGTATGGATACGGTGACCGACGATACGGTCTGCACGACGGCCTCTTTCTTGGGCAGGCTGCGGCGAAACTCGGTATAGCGGTCGGTGAAGAGGATCGCGTAGTCCACCGTCGCGCCCAGCTGAATGGACGTGATAATCAGATACGAAATGTAGAACACGCTCTGACCAGTGAAATACGGAATCGCCGTGTTGATCCATATGCCCGATTTAATGGCCAGCACCAGAATCACCGGCAGCGAGATCGACTTGAACGAGAACAGCAGCACGATGAACACAGCCGCAATGGAATAGCCTTCGGCGATCTCCCGCACGCGCGCCACGAGATCAAACGCCGCGTCGCCTTCCAGATCGGCCTTCACCGACAGCACAAGCCGGCTGTAGTGCTCGGACACCAGCTTGGACAGCATGTCGGATTCCACATATTCCGTCGGAATGACGCTGTCCGCGTTGTCCACATAGGACAGGATACCGCTCACCTGCGGCAGCTCTTTCAGCGCGTCCGACAGTTCCCTTTCCCGCGCCGTATTGCCGCGGGGCGCCATCAGCACATAGGTGTCGCTCTTGCCGAACACGTCCTCGATGGCCTGAATATCCGCGCCCAGATAGGCGGGAACAACCAGCGCCAGCAAAATCACAAGCACGGGGATCATCAGATGCATGACGCACTTGCCCAGTCCCCTAAACGAGGGCATGAACGAGCGGTGCCGCGTCTTTTCCAGCAGATTATGCGTGAGCAGGATCAGCGCGGGCGAGAAGATGAACACCGTGATCAGGCTCACCGCCACGCCAGTGCCCAGCACAAGGCCCATGTCCGGGACGATCTGGAACTGCATCAGGCACAGCGCCAGAAAGCCGATGACGGTGGTCAGGCCGCTGGAGAGAATCGACATCGTGGATTTGCACAGCGCCTCGACCATGGCCTCGCGGGGATCGTCCGTCTCATGGCGGCATTCTTCAAAGCGATACAGCAGGAAGATGGAATAGTCCCGCGACACCGCCAGCTGCAATATGCTGCCCGCCGCATTGGACACAAACGAGATCTCGCCGAAGATCAGGTTCGTGCCGCTGTTGATGAGTATCGCCACGCCCAGACTGCTCAGCACCACCAGCGGCTCCAGTCATGAGGTCGTGGTCAGAAGAAGGACAAACAGCACGAACGCCACCGCGGCAACCGAAATGATCTGAATCTGCGATACGGTACTGGTCGTGGCCACGGCCGTAGAAACCGCCGATCCGCTCATGGCGTTGTCCCCGCCGATCAGCGCACGGATTGCATCCACCGCCGATATGCGCTTATCCTCGGCGATCGTGACGGAGAACAGCGCCGCGCCGTCCAGCCATGTCACGCTGGTCACGCCGTCGATCGCTTCCAGCGCGCGCTTGTAGTCCAGCGCCTCGGGCACGGTGACGTTTTTGACCATCACACGGGCGTTGGGCACGCCGCCGTCGTATTCCACGTCCATGGCATCGAGCGCCCGCGTGGAAGCCGTATCCGGCGGCAGAGAGTCGTTCATGTCGTAGTTGACGGCAATCAGCGGCTTAATCAGCGCGCAGACTGCCGTCAGCAGGATAAAAATCAGCACAACGGTTTTCGGACAGCGCGTCATCACGCGATAAAACGTCCGCATGGGCATTCCTCCCTTCTTGTTCCGCGCAGAGGCAGCGTGATTCCCGCGCAGCGCAGCATCAGCTCGACGCTCTCCGGCAGCAGCAACCCCTCGCCTTCGAAGGGATAGGCGCTCATGCGGGTGCGTATGCTTCCGCTCAGGCGGTACCGCCCTTCTGCATCGACCACGCCCTGCACGGGGTTCTCCGCTTTCATCAGACTGAGCAGTCCGAACAGCCGCCCCTCTAAAATGCTCACGCCCAGACTGCCGCCGCGCTTACGCTGCCCGCCGCCATCTGCTGAATCCGCATAATTTCTTGCACATTTCAGAAAAAACGCTTGACAGACGTATTCTGCGCAGCTATAATATAACGCGTGTTTTGCATTGTGTATTGCAAATTATGTGTTACTCATAAGCCCGCAGGAGGAATAAAGCATGGCCGATAAAGCGCCCTTCAAAATCGCCGTCGACGCGCTGACAGCCGACGTGTTTCTGTCGCTCTATCGCGCCGTCGGATGGGAGCCGCCCGGCCGCGATCAGGTCGAGCGCGCCCTTTCAAACACGCGCGCGTCCTTCACGGCCTATGCCGGAGACACGCCCGTCGGCATGGCGCGGCTGCTGGGCGACGGCGGCATGAGCTTTTACATAAAGGATTTCGCCGTTCTGCCGGCCTGGCAGGGCAAGGGCGTTGGACGGGCTCTGATGGACGCGCTGCACAAATACATTCTCGAGAGCCTCCAGCCCGGCTGGGCGGTCAGTCTGGAGCTGATCAGCACGCCGTCAGCTGCGGCCTTTTACCGGCGGCAGGGCTTTGAGGATCGCCCCTGCGACTGGGACGGGCCGGGGATGTTCAAAATGCTCCGAAAGGAGTGAACTGCATGACAATCCGCTATGAACGCCTGAATCGTCAAAATTTCGGCGCGCATTCGCTGGACAGCTTCATCCGCCGTCAGACGGTGCGCGAATCCTGGCGCAAAATCGACGGAACATGGCAGTTGATCCCCAACGACTATGAGGAAAGCTGGGTTCTGAACCGGCGGCGTGAAATCGCGGCGGATATTGAGCGGCACATGGAGACGGATCAGTCGGCGTTCGGCGCTTTTTCCGGCGAACAGCTCGTCGGCTTCATCACGGTTTCGCACGCGCTGTTCGGCCAGTCGGCGCGCTATGCCCCGCTTGTCTGCTTTCAGGTGTCCGAGCCGTATCGCAGGCAGGGCGTTGGAAAGCGGCTTTTCGCGTTAGCGGCCGGAGAGCTGGCGGCGCTCGGTGCGGACAGGCTGTACATTTCCGCGCACTCCTCTCAGGAAAGTCAGGCCGCCTACCGCGCGCTGGGCTGCGTCGACGCGGCGGAGACCAACGCGTCTCTGGCCGCCGAGGAGCCGTTCGACGTGCCGCTCGAATACCAGTCGCCGGCGCCCGAATCGAAGGGATAGCCTTTCGGGATTGCGACAAGGTGCCGGCTTCGCGCACGATTTTCGTTTATATAAATGAAGGAACTCACTCTAAAGGAGGATTGCAACCCATGGATACACTGAAGGTTCTCGGCAAGCTCGCCCGTCTCGGAAAGGTGCTCTGCCGGATTGCGTTCGTCTGCTGCATCGTCGGCTTCTGCCTGTGCGGCGCGGCGATCGCCTCTCTGGCGCTGGGCCTTGAGCCGCTGCGGCTGGGCCGCGTCACGATCAACGGCCTGATCTTCACGGAAGCGTCCGTCAGCATGACCATGATGTACGCCGCCGTCATCACAGTCATGATTCTCTGCGCGAGTGAAGCCGTGCTGGCACGATTCGCGCTGAGCTATTTCCAGCGCGCGCTCTCCGACGGCACGCCTTTCACGTTCGGCGGCGCGCAGGAATTGAAGCGTCTGGGAATCCTGACGATCTGTCTGCCGCTGGGCGCACAGGTCGTTTCCGAAATCGTCTATGCCGCGCTGACGCACGGCGCTGCGAATGTCTTTTCCCTGCGCCTAAGCTTCGGCGGCTCCGTGCTGCTGGGCGCGCTTTTCATCGTCGCGTCTCTTTTGTGCCGTCTCGGCGCGGAGCAGGCGGCGCATTCCGGCAATTCATAACGCCCGTACCGGCGGCAGGCAGCGCGTCTCGCCGCCGGTTTTTCATGCGGCGTGAAAGCCGCGCTTGACAATCCCCTCTCCCGCCGCTATACTGTAGAAAAAACGCCGTGCAGTCGGGAGAAATCGCCATGCAGAACGAACTCAAAGGAACGCTCAACGCCAACGCCCTCAAGCTGATCGCCGTCGCCGCCATGACGATCGATCACATCGCCTGGGCGCTCTATCCGGGTTATCCCAGGGCGTGGCTGCCGCTGCTCATGCACCTGCTTGGCCGCGTCACCTGCCCGATTATGTGCTATTTCATCGCCGAGGGCTTCCACTACACGCGCAATATCAATAAATACACCGCGCGGCTCTTCCTGTTCGCGCTGATCTCGCATTTCTGCTATGTCTTTTTCTCGCCGTCCTTCGAGGGCTGGCGGTCGTTCATCCCCTTCCATGACGGCAGCGTTCTCAATCAGACGAGCGTCATGTGGTCGCTCGCGTGGGGGCTGGTCATGCTGCGCGCGGCGCACAATCCGCGCCTGTCGGGCGGCGTACAGGCGGCGCTCATCGTGCTGATCTGCCTGATCAGCTTCCCCAGCGACTGGAGCTGCATCGCCGCGCTGTGCGTGCTGGCCTTCGGCACGAATCGGGGCAATCTGAAAAAGCAGGCGTTCTGGCTTTTGTTCTATGTCGCTCTGTACGCCGCGGTCTATGCCGCCGCGCTCGATCCGCTCTACGGCCTTCTGCAAATGGGCGTGGCGCTCGCGCTGCCGCTCATCCGGCAATACAACGGCCAGCGGGGCAGAAGCGCCGCGTTCAACCGCTTCATGAAGTGGTTCTTCTATCTCTACTATCCCCTGCATCTGCTCGTCCTCGGCGCACTCATCCACTGACGCCTTCCGCGTCGAAATAACTTAAAGCGCGCGCGGGATTGCTTTCCCCTCCGGAGCGTGATAAAATAGAATTATTCAGGTGAATCACGCTCAGCTGCCGAAAGGCGGCTTTCCTAAACGCCATTAGTTAGTTTTATCTAACGTATGGCCATTCCGCGCAAAGGAGGGCTTTCCATGAAGGTCTATTCATTCGGCTATGAAGATCGTCCCGCCGTGCTGCTGCTGCCCGGCACGTTCTGCCATTGGAGGAGCAATTTCGGCGCGGTCATTCCGCTCCTCGAGCAGAATTTCCATGTGCTCTGCGTCAGCTACGACGGCTTTGACGAAACGGAAGAAACAATCTTTCCCACGATGCTCGAGGAAACCGAAAAGATCGAGTCCTATATCCTCTCGCATTGCGGCGGCCATATCCGCGCGGCCTACGGCTGCTCGCTGGGCGGCTCGTTCGTGGGCCTGCTGGCGGCGCGCCGGCGCATCCATATGGACTGCAGCATACTGGGCAGCTCCGATCTGGATCAATCCTCGCCCGTCGCGGCGGGACTGACGACCAATCTGGCGATGCCCCTCTTCTATCCCTTCATCCGCGACGGACAATTCAAGGCAAAGTTTCTGAAGCGCCGCATGGAAAAGCGGCTCGCCGAGATGGGCGCGTACGGAAAGGCGTTCATGGCCATGTTCGGCGGCGCGCGGCCTTATATAAAGGAAGAAAGCTGCAAGAATCAGTTCTATTCCGATCTCGTAACGCCCCTGCCGGACAAAATCGACGTGCCCGGCACGCAGATTCACATATTCTACGCGCTCAAAATGGGCGAGAAGTACCGCGCGCGCTATCTGAAGCACTTCGCGCATCCCGTCATTCACGAGCAGAATTTGCAGCACGAGGAGCTGCTGGCCTGCCATCCCCATCAGTGGGCGGCGCTGGTCAGCTCCATCATCGACGCGCTGTAACGCCGCTCAGAAAGGAAACGCGTCATGAAAGATTCCCTGCTGACCTTTGACAGAACCTGCCATGTGCTCTATTCAAAGCCCTGCAAAAAGCTGATCCGCCAGTGCATCGCGCGGCATTATCCACCCGAGCGCCGCGAGGACGTCTGGGAAAGCGTTCAGCTGCAATACGCGCAGTTCCTGAAGGACTGGCGCACCGATCTGGGCGGAAAGAAGAACTTCCACAACGGCCGCGGCGGCACATACGACTGCATCGCGCTGATGAGCTGCTATGTCGTCTGCAAGGGCGCCGTCACGCTGGCCGAGATTGAAGAGATGGAGGGCGCGCTGTTCCTGCCCGCGTTCCGGATGCTGCGATTTGTCAACGTCAACAGGCCCTTCTGGAAAAAGCTGCTCCACCGCTCGTTCATGACCGCGAAGGCGCGCTGCGATCAATGGAACGACTATAAGATGAACGTCGCGCCTTATGATGAAAACGAGCCGATCTACTATGAATTCACCGCCTGCCCCGTGGCGGACTTTGCCCGCCAGTTCGATCTGCTCGAGGTCATGCCGGCGCTCTGCAATCCTGACTATACCGGCATGGCGCTGCTGCACGCGCGCCTGATCCGCACGACCACCTGCGCCAACGGCTGCAAATGCGATTATACCATCTGCGGCGATTGCGACGCTTACTGCGCCAACCATCCCGAATACCGCGACGAGGCGGGCTACCGACGCAACAAATAGCCCCTCAGAAAGCGAGAACGCCATGAAAGAAAGCTACATCAGCACAGAATTTCGCGAAACGGTCAAGCGCCGCTTCCCCGATCGAGCGCAGGCGCTGACCGACGCGTTTCATCGCCGTCTCGAGCAGCTGCGCGCCGAAAACGCCGGCGAATCTAAAGAAAAGCTGCGGCATCTCGAATCGCAGATCATGCCGGGCGTCGCGGCCTACGAGACGCTGCAAAGCGTTATGCCGAAGGAAGAAGCGTTCCAAACCGTCCACGGCTACGTCGAGAAAAAGGCATGGCGAATGCGGCGCGCCATCCTGAAGCTCATGCGGCTGCCCGGGCTGTGGCGGCTGGTTCCCGCGCTCTTTGCCAAGGGCACGCGCAAGATCTTCGGCGAGACGGCGGGCTTTGCCGCGCGCGAGCTGCAAACCGGCGGCGGCGTCTGGCGCATCGACATGATAAAGTGTCCCTATCACGACGCGTGCGTGCGCTATGGCTGTCCGGAGCTGTGTCCCTGCTTCTGCGACAGCGACGATATTACCTATGACAATATGCACCCCCGCCTGCGCTGGCGCAGGACAAAGACGCTCGGCCGGGGCGGCGACTGCTGCGATTTCTGTCTGAAAATTCAGGAGGACGATCATGAAGGTACACATTGAGAAAAACACCGTTCAGGAAACGCTGATCATCCCGCTCTACGGCCGCAAAATATGCTCCGAGCTGTATCCCCGCCTGTATCGCGACGAGAGCGCCGCGCAGCTGATGGCCAAGGTCGATTATGACTTTGACGCGCTGGCTGAAAAGTCAAAGAGCGTAATGCACCGCTTCGGCTTTCTGGAGGTCGCCATGCGGCAGAGCGATCTGGCCTGGGAGGTGCGCGATTATCTGAAGGCGCATCCCCGCGCGGCCATCGTCAATCTGGGCTGCGGACTGGATGACACCGGCCGCCGCTGCGACAACGATCTGGCCAAAATCTACAATCTGGATTTCCCCGACGTGATCGCCGTGCGCAATCAGCTGCTGCCCGCCGGCCCCCGCGAGGAAAACATCCCCTGCGACCTGAACGACACGGCATGGTTCGGCAAAATCGACGCGTCGGAGGGCGCTGTGTTCTTCGCCGCGGGCGTGTTTTACTATTTTCTAAAGGATCAGGTCAAGGCGCTCGTGCAGAAAATGGCGCTCGCCTTCCCCGGCTGCCGGCTGGCGTTCGATGCGGCGAACAGCCGCGCGGTTCGGCTCATGCTGAAAACATGGATCAAGAGCGCCGGCATTCAGGATGTGGGCGCGTATTTCGCCGTTTCAAACGCAGCGGATGAGCTGGCCGGCTGGGGCGACCGGCTGAGCGTCTCCAGCCGCGGCTATATGCTGGGCTATAACGACTTAAAAGACCCGTCGGTGAGCGGCTTTTTCCGCTTTCTGGCGCGCGTAGGCGACAATATGATGAAGATGCAGATCGTCCGGCTGTCGTTTAAGGAAGGTTGACCGGCAGCCGAAAATGCCAAAAAGACGGCTTTACTTTGAATGAGAAGTGCGCTATAATGAATTGTCAGAATTTGTCTCAAAATTGAGGAGCGGCCGGTTATTCATCGCGCCGCAGAAAGAGGGAATCCGACGATGATCAGGCGCGCGCTTTCGCTGCTAATGGCCGTTTCACTGCTGCTCGGCGCTTTTGCCGCCGTCTCCGCCGAGGGGCAGTATACCGAAATATACGACGCGGACGGCCTGAAGGCCATCGCCAATAACCCGGGCGGCGCGTACCGGCTGATGAACGATCTGGACATGAGCGGCGTCGAGTGGGTGCCCCTCGCCTTTTCGGGCACGTTCGACGGCGGCGGCCACACGCTCTACAACCTGACCGTCACGCAGTCGGGGCCAGACCGGCGCAGCGCCTTCGACGGCAACAAGAAGGAATACGACACCGCCTTCGCCGGACTGTTCTCCGTGCTGGAAAACGCCACGGTGCAGAACGTGAAGCTGGTCGGCGTTTACGTCGACATTGAAAACGACAGTCATTGCTTCGCGGCGGGGCTGGCGGGCTATGCCGACCGCAGCACGATCAAAAGCTGCACGGTCAGAGGGCGCGTCAACATGGTCAGCTCGGGCGTTATGGTGGGCGTGGCCGGCCTGATCGGCTACGGCTGCGGAAAGATCGAGCTGTGCAACGTCGACGTGGAGCTGGTCTTTGAGGATCGCAACCGCGACAGCCGCTGTGAGGAGTTCATGGGCGGCATACTGGCCTGCGGCATCGCCGATATACGCACCTGCATGGTCGATATTGACGGCTATGATTCCTGCCACGGCTATGTACACAACGGCGGCGTTGTCGGCATGTACTATCACTGCCGCACGAAATACGACGCGGGCGTGGTCAACGACAACATCGTATCGGGGCAGATTCACTTTTTCGAGGACAATCCGGACAGACGCGCCTATTGCAAGGCAATAATCGGCGAGGATCTGAGCAAACCGACGCAGACAAAGGGCAACACCGATTCCTTCCAGTCCCACGAAACGAAGAATTTCGACGTTGTGCTGAAGCCCGAGGCCTGCGCGGCGCCGGACTACACCGAAACGGTGATCGAGCCGAGCGGCACGCAGTGGGGCTACATCCGTCACAGCTGCACCGGCTGCGGCTACACATGGACGGACTCCTATTTTCGATAAGATACGCTAAAAAGCAATCGGCCCGCCGAAGCCTTTTCAGGTTCCGGCGGGCCGATTTATTGCAGGCCGCTCCGTCAATCGCCGCGATTTGCGCCGTGCAGGGCGCGATACTCAATGGGAGTCATGCCGTACGTCTTCTTAAAGACCGTATACAGATAATTGGCGTTGCGGATCCCCGAGGCCTCCGCAATATCATTGAGCGGTCTGTCCGTTCCGGCCAGCAGATCGCAGATCTTCTGAAGGCGCACGTTCATCAGCCTGTCGTTCAGGGAACAGCCCGTTTCCTTTCTGTACAGCCTTCTCAAATAGGCCGACGACATCGAAAAGCGCTCGGCAATCACATCGGCGTTGAGATTGGCGTCCTCATAGTTCTGCGCAATGATCTGATCGACCTCACGGATCAGGTCGTCGTGCTTCTGCGCCATTTCATGATCGCGCCTTTTGCCGCACACATACGCGCAAATATCGTCGATAGCCCGAATATACGTCTGCTCCAGCAGCGCGAGCGAATCAAAATGATCGATGCCCACCCGCGCGGCGGGCAGCATGCGATACCACTCCGTCTCAAAAAACTCGCCCATGTCCTCCGCAAGGCGCATAATGAGCCGGCTCATCTCAAACGTCACGCTGTACAGCGTCGAATATGCGCTGTGCCGCACCTGCTCCATCAGCCCCGTAAACAGCGCCGTCGCCTCCGCCGCATGGCCCAGCCGAAGGTTTTTGTCAATCTGCTTCAGCGTTTCCGCGTCGCCGGTCAGCTCAAGCGCATCCCGCCGGCGTGCCTCCCTCGCCGTCATGATCGTCCGAACGCCCTCAAAGAGCTTATAGCCGATCGCGCTGTGGCAATAGCCGTAATGCTCATGCAGATCCTGATAATCCTCCACTTCATCGCCGATGACGCACGAAAACGTTTCGCCCGATACGCGCTCCAGCGTGGCGGCCATATCGCGCGCCATGACGCAAAGCGTCTCCTCGTCCGGCCGCTGTTCAACATTCAGGATCAGCACATAGGCGGCGCTGTTGACCTCGAGCGTCTCGTGCCGCAGCATCTCGGGACAGGCCGCGTTCAGCGCCCGAACCAGCGCCATACCCTGCCTTTTCCGCTGCCGCAGTTCATGGCTCTCCCAATAGGCGATCGTTCGATCCATCTGGAACCACATCAGCACAAAGCGACGCTCCATGTCGAACTGGATATGATTGCGCGCCAGCTGCTCCCCGCCGTTGTCCTCCACGAAGCCCTGCGCAATGAACTTTCGCAGCACGGCCTGCTGCTGGTCAAAGGAAACGTCGGCCTCCGCCTCCATCCGCTTCATAGCGCGATCGCTCTTTTTAAACAGGAAATAATTCCGCATCAGCGTCAGCAGAATTGCCAGGCAGATCCCCGCGATGACATAAACGCCCACAAGCCGCCTGTCGCCCAGCAATTCGCCGATGGGCAGCACCGAGATAAACGTCCAGCCATAATTGGCCTGCGTCGTCCAGCTGATCAGGCTCCTGCGCCCGTCCACACGGTTCACCATACAGCCGCTTTCCGAGCGGGCCAGTTCTTCCCGCCAGCTTCCCGTCATCCGCGTCATAAACGGATGCGCGCCGCTGCCTTTAACCACCCTTCCTTCCGCGTCCAGTGCCAGCAGCTCCCCCGCATCGCTCTCAAACAGTTCGTCGCTCAGCGTATTCTCCGTCAGATTCAGCACCATCGCGTGCCGCACCGGCCCCGTCGTCTGATCGAACATGAACAGCGTATAGACCTGCTTTTCCGGCCGTGAATCCGATCGAATCAGCCTGCGCGCATAGGGGCACAGCTTTTGGGGCGCGTCCGCCGAGGAGAGCATCTCCATCACCCATGGATCGTAAAACGCATCCGCCTCAAACGCGCCGCTCATGTCGTAAATCATGCCTGCGTCGCCGTTATAAATATAGAGCGTGCTTTCGGCATTCAGGCCGCACTCGATCAGCCCGATGTCGTAAAACAGGCGCGCCACCTCAAAGCTGCTCAGGCCGTCATAGTTCATCAGCTTCAGCGCCGAGGGATGGGTATAGTAGGTATAGAGCGCATAGGCCGCGTGCTCAAATATGAGATGCGTGCTCTTCCGGACGGAAAGCAGCTCCCGAGCCGCGCTGTCGCGAACGACGTCCGCCGTAAACAGCGCCATGACCAGCAGAATAGCCGCCAGCAGCACCGTGCCGCTGACCAGCAACGCTCTCGACGCGATTTTTATTCCGCTGCTCTTTCGCCTTGCTTCAGAACCGTTCATGCGGATTCGTCCCCCCATCGCGCTTCCTTATGAAACAGAGTGAACAGCAAAGCGGCGATGCAGCGCGCCCCTGAAAGCGCCTTTCTCCGCTTTGCTGCCCGTTCAGGATCAATTTACTACACATCCGGCGGCTCTGTCAAGCCGCTTTTCACTTTCCGGGCAACGACCGCCCCCGAAAAATCAGCGCTCGCCCAGCCGGCGCGCTTCCTCAATCATGTCCGTCATGCGCGTCGCGCTCTCCGCCGTCAGCGTGTTCTTCCACCGGCCTTCGCACGCGCCCTTAAAGTGCTCCAGTTCGCACACAAAGGCGCTCTTTTCGGCGGCCGGAATCTCCACGACCTCATAGTGATCCGTATGAACGATTATGCGGTCCGGCCGCTCGATGCGGACGTAGCCCTGATCGCCCAGCACGGTGATTGTGAGATCTCTGTAGCAGAACGTCGACGAGACGGCGTACATTCCCTGAAGCAGCGCCGTCACGCCTCCGTCATAGCGCACGGCCAGGTGAAACGCATCGTCCTTTTCCCAGCCGAAGCGATGGCCGATATCGGCGAACTCGACCTTTTCGGGATACAGACCCGTGATGTACGAGATCAGATCGAAATCATGGATAGACAGCTCATACATCGCGCCCGTCCGCGTCACCCACGCGCTTTCAGGCCGCGGATTGAAGGCCTGCAGCTTGGTCGTCACAATGCTGTTGACGCGCCCGACCAGCGGCACATACCGGCGCGCCTGCTGAAAAATCGGTTCAAAGCGCATCTTGAAGCCCACGCCCAGCTCGCAGCCCTTTTCCGCCGCCAGTTTATCCAGAGCGCGGCACTGCTCCGGATCCATGGTCAGCGGCTTTTCGCAGAACACATTATAGCCGCGCCGCAAAAGATCGCGCACAATGGCAAAATGCGCATAGGGCGGCGTGACGACGCTCACAGCGTCCAGATCGTCCGGCATCTCGCCCGCGTCCGTATAATACCGGCACGCCCCGCCGACGCTCTCCTGCATCGCCCGCGCTCTGTCCTCAACAATATCGCAGACGGCCTCGACGCTCACGCCTGGGATCTGCATCCACGCGTTTTTATGAGCGTTTCCAATGCCGCCGCAGCCGACAATGCCAACTTTGAACACAGTCGCTTCCTCCTTTTATTCGCCCAGAACGAGAGAACGCGCATACTCCAGATTGTGCTTCATGCCAATCTCCGCGTCGGGCAGCTCCTCGGGATACCAGAATTTTTCGTATTCATCGGAAATATAGCCCGTATAGCCGACTTTTTTCAGCTCGTCAAAGACCTCCGGCCAGCGAACGGTGCCCTCGCCCATCAGGCAGGAGGTCTTTTTGAGCGGCGTTCTGGAAACCAGCTTCCAGTCCTTCATGTGGACGTGGAATATATGCCGCGCCGCCGCGTCGACCGCCGCGCGCCCCTGCTCGACGCCGGCCAGCTCAACCCACGCATAGTCGAAGAGCATACCGACATTGGCCATGTTGACGTCCTCAATCAGGCGCACCATATCGCGCACGCTCATCGTCAGCGAGCCGATGTGCGTCTCGATGCAGACGCGCACGCCGTACTGCGCCGCGTATTGCGCCACCTCGCGGATGCCGGACACCGTTTTCGTCCAGACGTCGTTGAACCACACGCCCGTCAGCTCGTAGGCCTCCTGTCCGCCGTATACGCGGATGAGCGGACAATGCAGCAACGCCGCGATCTGAATAACGCGCTGAAGATTGCCGATCGTATACGCCCGATCCTCAGGGAGAACGAAATTCTTATAGTAGGAGGTCAAGCAGGAAAACTCCAGCCCTCTGGCCTGCGCCGCTTCATAGATCCGCAAAGCCTCGTCGTCGGTGATCGTCTCGGAATCAATCTGACCGCTCGCCTGATCGCCCTCGCCCTTGCAATGATAGACGCGCGCCTCTATGCCGTCATAGCCGATCTTTGAAAAGCAGTCGATCACCTGATAAATGTCCTTGTCCGGCGTGCCCATCGTATGGCCGGAAAATTTGATTCTGTCATTCATGCAATATGCTCCTTCCCCGTTTTCAAAATACAGGGCGGTTATGGAGGAAAGACCTCCCCCATAACCGCAAACCTTCATTAGTTGACCAGGAACTGATCGACCTGTCTCTGCTTTTCCTCCAGCACGCGCTGCGCGCCGGCCGCGTCCAGCTTTTTGAGGAATTCCTCATAGCTCTGCTGAGTCTTGTCGCCAAAGCCGCCCGTCGCGAAGGTGGGCATATACTCGTTGGTCACCGCGGAGCAGTTGGCGATTTCGGTCGTCACGTTGGCCGCGTCAAAGATGAAGCCCATCAGCCTGGAAACGTCAGCCGTCTCGTTGAGCAGCTTGGACTTTTCGATCTGCTCGGGATCGCCGCCCTGCGCAATGAACGCATTCCATGTATCGCCGAACATATAGGAGGGCGCGCTGTAGGTCACGGTCTCCTGGAGCTTATAGTACATCCCTTTCTCGTCCAGATCATAATGCGTGCCGCGAATGCCATAGCTGATCAGATGGTACACGTCGGCGTTGGCATTCAGCTGCTCGATGAACTGAACCGCCTTGTCAACGTGCCTGGAGGTCGCCCCGACGGCGGTCATGGTCGCCGTGGCGTTGCTGGTGGTGATGATCGGCTTTCCAACCGGCACATAGACGGCGGGCGCGTCGAAATAGCCGTTGACCGTGCCGTCGACGCAGGAGGGGCTGTAGGTCGAAAGCACGCCGCAGACGGAAACGGTATCGTCGACGGTGGGCTGCGTCAGTTCGTTGGCCGGAATGTAGCCCTTCGCCGCGAAATCGGCGCAGGTCGTAATGAAATCGCGGAACTCGTCGGTGTCGTACTCATTGAACACGACGGGAGCCTCGTCCAGCGAGCGCACGCTGCCGGGCGCCGTCGCGTCGCCGATGTTCTCCCAGCCATAGTTGTAATACATATACTGGAACGCCTTCCAGTTGGCAAATGTGTAGCTGAACAGTCGCTGCGTCGCCGCGGGATCCTCGCCTTCCTTGACGAGCGCCATGAAATCCCCCAGATCGGAGAGCTTCGTCACGGCCTTCGCGTCGAAATTGTACTTTTCAACCATGTCCTGACGCAGTGCAAAGCCGGACTGACGGGCGAAAACCTGCCGATTGATAGAGGCATAGATGCGGCCGTTGATGCGCACGGCGTTCCACAGATCCTCGGAATACTGGCTCCAGGTCACAGGAGCCAGCTCGGGCAGGAGATCGGTAATGTCCGCAAAGCAGCCCTTGGTCGCGTTGCTGGTATAGGGCAGCTTCCAGTCGGCCGTAAAGCACAGATCCAGCTCTTCGCCGGCGCTGAGCATCACCTGCATCTTCTGGACGTAATCGCTCGGATGGATGGGATAGAGCTTCACCTCGGCGCCGATGGTCTCGCGCGTAATCTCGTTGATCGCGTCCTGTACCATCTCAACGTCGGGCGACGAAGCGACGGAATAGTAGTAGCTCAGGGAAACAACGTCGTCGGCCTGCGCAGAACCCGCATAGGCCATGCCGCTCAGCATCAATCCGAGCGCAAGGAGGAAAGTAAGCATCCTTCGGGAATACGTCATGGTTCATACTTCCTTTCTAAGAGTGTGGGATTCATGTAGGAATGAGGAACGTATCAGGAAACGCGGCTTACTGCAGATCGCCGCATTTTCTCTGCCATAAGAGTCGGACGCGCGTCAGCCCTTGACCGAACCGACGGTCAGTCCCTTGACAAAATACTTCTGGAGGAACAAAAACACGAACATGACCGGCGCGGAGGAAACGATCATCATCGCATACATGATGGAATCGGACGGCACGTCGGCAACGTCCTCCAGCGTCGCGCTGCCAAAGTTGTTCATGCCCGATTTGACCTCATTGATATAGGATGTAATGTAGTAGAGAATCAGCTGCATGGGTCTCTTCCCCGCGTCGTCGATATAAAGCATCGCATTGAAGGATTCGTTCCAGTAGCCCAGCACGATCATCAGCGTAATCGTCGCAATAATGGGCATGGACAGCGGCATGACGATCTTTATGAACGTATTGAACTCGCCCGAGCCGTCCAGCTCCGCCGCCTCGATCAGCGACGGACTGATGTCCTGAAACAGTATCCGCGTCAGGAAAATGTTATAGGGCGCGGCAACCGGCAGCAGAATCAGCGCCATAAGCGAGTTTTTCAGGTGCAGATACCGCACGACCAGAATATAGCTGGCCACCAGCCCGCCGCTGAAGATCATCGTCACAAAGATATAGACCGAAACGGCGCTCCGGAACCGGAAATCCGCCCGGCTGAGCGGATAGGCCGCCATGGCCGTCACAAACACGTTGAGAACCGTACCGACGATCGTAATATACAGCGAATTTCTGTAGCCCGTAATAACCTGCTGCGGCTGACAGAACACATATTCGTACGCTTTAAGGCTGATTCGGTCGGGAATGAGCCGATACCCATAGCGGGCAATGCTGTCGCCGTCCGTCAGCGAAATGGAAATCGTCATCAGCAGCGGAAGCAGACAGACAAAGCAGAACACAATCAGCACGCCGTGTATGACCCATGGCCTTATGCGGCCGCCCGCAAGGCTTTTGGTGCGTTTCTTCATGCTTTTCCTCCTCAGAACAGACCCAGACTCGAATCGACCGAGCTGGCCAGCTTGTTGGTCAAAAGGATCATCAGACATCCGACCACCGACTGGAACAGCCCGACCGCAGCGCTCATTCCGAAATCGCCGTTGGTCGTCAGCGCCTTGAACACATAGGTGTCGATGACCTCCGTAACGGGATAGAGCACGCCCAGATTGCGCGGCACATAGTAGAACAGGCCAAAATCACCCCGAATAATGCCGCCCACCGCCAGTATCAGCTGAACGATCAGCATGGGGACGATATGCGGAAGAGAGATATGCCGAACCACCTGCATTTCATTCGCGCCGTCAATCCGCGCCGCCTCGAACAGATCGGGGCTGATGTTCATCAGCACCGCGTAATAAATCAGCGATTTGAAGCCCGTGGACTTCCAGATGCTGACCAACGGAATAATGCCGACCCAGGCCGCCGGCGTTCCGTACAGATTCACGTCCAGATTCAGCGACGCGAGCAGCTTCGTCGCGAGGCCGTTCGGATAGTCGAGCAGCGTCGTCAGCAGCAGCCCCACAAGCACCCATGAGAAAAAATGCGGCACGAAGAGAATCGACTGATAGATTTTCAGCGCGATCGGCTTCGTAATGGTGTATAAGAGCAGCGCAACCGTAATGTGAACGACCGGCCCGGTGACGATCATCAGCAGATTCAGCCCGATCGTATTGCGCAGGATCCGCCATGCGTCCGCCGATACGAAGAAGAATTCAAAATTCTTCAGTCCGTTCCACGGACTTGCAAAAATCCCCTTTATAGGATAGTAATTCTTGAACGCGATGACAATGCCGATCATCGGCAGATAGGAAAAAATGAAAATCTTTATGATCGCAGGCATCGCCATCATCAGCAGCGCCCTGTCCTTCGATTTGACGGCCCAGCGCTTTCTCTTCCTGACGGTCTTTTCCATCCCTGTGACTCCCCCTTTTGTGTTTTTACGTTTTCGCGCCTCCCATTTACAATTTTATTTTACATTTCGGGCCATCGTCAATTATTACTTTGTGCTTTTCAACTTCAATTTTGTGCTTTTTCCCTCTTTTTGTGTGAAAAAGCGCGCTTTTTATGTTTTCAAGCGGACAAAAAAGCGCCGCGGAGGAATGCTCTCCCCCGCGGCGTTTGCTTTGTATGCGCTTTTTATTTCTCGTCCAGATAGATACGGCGGAACTCCTTCAGGCTCTCCTCGCCGCCCAATGTCGGGCGGAACTCCAGGCCGCACGCGCCGGTATAGCCGGCCTCGTCCACGCGCTTGAAGATGTACTTGTAGTCGTTCTCGCCGAACTGCAAATCGATGCGGCCGGGATGACCCGCCGAATGCAGATGCGCGATGCAGTCGAGATTGTTGGTGATGTTGTTGATGATGTTGCCCTCCATCACCTGCTGATGATAGATGTCATAGACGATCTTGACCAGCGGATGATTGACCTCATGGATGATCTCAAAAGCCTCGACCGCCGACCAGAGATAGTAGCCCGGATGGTTGTAGAGCGTGTTGAGCGGCTCGATCATGATGGTCACGCCGGTCTTGTCCAGAATCGGCGCGGCCAGCTTGAGCGTCTCGACGATGTTCTTGTGCTGCTCGGCGCGCGGCGCGCCCGTATCCTGACCCACCTGAGTGATCAGGCGCTTCGCCCCCACGCGGTTGGCCGCCTCGCAGCTCTCCTTCAGGCCGGCGAGCCACGCGTCGCGATAAGCCGCGTCGGTCATCTTGAACTCGGTGGTACACATGCTCAGCAGCTCCACGCCGCGCTTCTCGCAGGTGGCGCGCACTTTGTCCAGATCGAGATTCTTCCAATTATAAGTCTCGATCGCGTCAAAGCCCAGATCGGCGATCTTCTCAATCGCCTCGCAGAAATCCATATTGCCGAAGAAGCAGGGCACCGGTACGCATATTCTCATGATTGTTTCCTCCTCATCGTTGAATGGGACAGCCTTATTTTAACATGGCGGCGGCGCTTTGTCTATGATGATTTGGCCTTTTTGCGCGGACAATTTCAAAATTTCGGGCGCGCTCATGGTTTTGTTTACAATTTGTTCAAAACTAATTCAAACCTCGCTGTGTTAAATTTGATATAATATTGTGCAGAGAAAGGAGAGGACCTTCCTATATGATCGAAATACAAAACGTATCCAAGCGCTACGGCAACAAGCTTGCCGTCAACGACGTCAGCTTCACCATCAAAAAGGGTGAAATTCTCGGCTTTCTGGGGCGCAACGGCGCCGGCAAAAGCACGACGATGAACATCGTCACCGGTTATATCTCCGCCTCCTCCGGCCGCGTGCTGCTGGACGGCCACGACATCCTCGAGGAGCCGCGCGAGGTCAAGCGCCGCATCGGCTATCTGCCCGAGATGCCGCCGCTGTATATGGACATGACCGTCGACGAATATCTGAAATTCGTGTGCGCCATCAAGGACGTCAAGCCCTCCTATGTCAAATCCCATCTGGACGATATCACCGAGCTGATCCGCATCACCGACGTGCGCAAGCGCCTGATCAAGAACCTCTCGAAGGGCTACAAGCAGCGCGTGGGCATGGCGCAGGCTCTGGTGGGCAACCCCGAGGTGGTCATCATGGACGAGCCGACCGTCGGCCTCGACCCCAAGCAGATCATCGAGATCCGCAAGCTGATCAAGCAGCTCGGCGAAGATCACACAATCGTCCTCTCCAGCCACATACTGCACGAAGTCGCCGACGTGTGCGAGCGCGTCGTCATCATCAATCAGGGCAAGATCGTCGCGCAGGACACGCTCGACAATCTGACCAAGAACATCTCCGACACCAGCCGCTTCCGCCTGCGCATCGCCGGCCCCGAGCGCGACGTGTACAAGGCCATACGCGACATTCCCGGCACCCGCTCGGTCGACGAGATGGGCTGCAAGGAGCCGGACAGCTACGATTTCCTGGTCGAGGCCGACCGCGGCGCCGACATTCGCCGTCCCCTGTTCAATCAGATGTCCAAGATGGGCTGCCCGATACTGATGCTGCGCCCCATGGACATCGAACTGGAAGACATCTTCCTGCAGCTGACCACCGACAAGGGGGAGGAATAATACAATGCTTGCAATCTGGAAACGCGAGGTTCAAAACTATTTTCTGACCTCGATCGGCTATGTCTTTATGGCGATCTTCCTGCTGGTGGGCGGCGTGATGTTCTTTCTGGCCAACATCATGTCCGCGTCGGCCGATATGTCCACCATGTTCAGCAACCTGAACTATCTGTTCATGCTGATCGTCCCGATCCTGACGATGAAGCTGCTCAGCGAGGAAAAGCGCAACCGCTCCGATCAGCTGCTGCTCACCTCCCCGCGCTCCATCTGGGACATCGTGCTGGGCAAGTTCTTCGCCGCCTGCACTGTGATCCTGATCTCCACCGCCATCACGCTGTTCTATGTAATCATACTGGCCTGCTATTCCAACGTGACCTATCCGGCGCTGATCGCCACCAACTATCTGGGCTTTTTGCTGCTGGGCTTCAGCTATGTCGCCATCGGCGTGCTGATGAGCGCGCTGACTGAAAATCAGGTATCCGCCGCCGTGCTGACCCTGGGCGTCAACTTCCTGCTCCAGATCCTCGAAAGCGTCGGCTCCCAGCTCTCCGTGCCGGGGCTGTCCTTCATCAACACCATACTCTCCTGGATGAGCCTCTACACCCGCTACAACGAGTTCATGGCCGGTGTTCTCAGCTTTGCGAACATCTTCTATTACGTCTCGTTCTGCGGCGTGATCCTGTTCCTGGCCGTCCGCGTTATCGACAAGAGAAGATGGAGTGAGGGTTGATCGCTATGAATAATGGAAAGAAGAAATCCAAGGGCCTGGCCGCTCTGCTCGGCCAGCGCAAGTTCCGCTACGGCGGATACGCCACCATACTGACCGTCGTGGTCATCGCCGTCGTCATTCTGCTCAACGTCGCTCTGGGCGCGGTTGAAACCAACTGGGCGCTCAGCCTGGACGTGACCGCCATCAACGCCACCGATTTCGACGACAGCACCTATGAGATCGTGGGCAATGTCGATCAGGACATTCACGTCTACACGCTCTATCAGAACAGCACGAAATCCTCCCTGCGCGTGCAGGTTGAAAGCGTGCTCGAAAAGTATCACGCGCTCAACAGCCACATCACCGTCGAGAACATCGACCCCGTGAGCGAGCCGACCCGCGTAACCAAGTACGCCGGCGACGTTCAGCTGAGCGAAGGCTCCGTCATCGTGACCAACGGCGACGAAAGCCGCGTCAAGCTGATCAACCGCAACGATTACTACTACTATTCCACCAGCAATTACACCGGCAGCAGCTACACCTATTTCACGCTCGAGTCCAAGATGACCTCCGCGCTGGTCTACGTCACCAGCACCGAGACTCCGCGCGTGTTCTATCTCAGCGGCCACAACGAGCTGGACGCGTCCTCCTACTGCACCCTGCTCACCGCGCAGCTGCAGAACCGCAACTACGACGTGAGCACGCTCGATCTGAGCAGCACCGACGTGACGCTCGAGGCCGGCGACACCGTGATCATCGTCGATCCCCAGCGCGATCTGAACGACGACGAATACGCCACGCTGCGCGCCTGGCTGAGCGAGGGCGGCCGCATGCTCTGCTCGATGGGCTATGACGTGGATCTCAGCCGCCTGCCCAACTTCGTCAAGCTGCTGGACTACTATCAGCTCTCCTACGGCGACGGCGTTGTGACCGAGAACGAAGGCTCCACCTCCAACTACTGGAACGGCAGCACGCTCAACCTCGTGCCCAACATGGACGCGGAGCACGACGTCACCAAGGATCTGGCCGGCGACAACAGCTATCTGGTCGTGCCCAGCGCCCGCCCGATCAACAACGTCGAGATTCCCGAGTCCGGCGTGGTCTACACCAAGCTGCTCACCACCTCCCAGAAAGCCGTCGTCGAGAACGGCGACGAAGTGAGCCTGCCCGGCACGCAGACGCTGGCCATGGCCATGCTGCGTCAGGACAGCGAGGACTCCAAAAAGGACACCCGCATCATCCTGCTGGACAGCAAGTATCTCGTGGCCGACACCAACCTGCTGTACTACAGCTACAACCTGAACTTCACCCTGAACGCCATCGACTGGCTGGTCAACAGCGACAGCACCGTCAGCATCTCCAGCAAGTACATCGCCGATTCCGTGCTGAGCATTCCCGACAGCACCACGGCCTGGACGCTGGCCGCCATCGTCGTGATCGTCATCCCGCTGATCGTGGCCGTGGCCGGTATCGTGGTGTGGATTAAGAGGAGGCGCCTGTAATGGATCACAAGGGCAACGACGCTCCCCTCAGGAAGCTCGCTTCCGCCGAGGATCTGCGCGGCAAAAAGAGCGGCGACCACAAGGACGGCCATGGCAAAAAGCGCAAGCTCTGGCTTTCGCTGATCGGCCTCGTCGTCGTGCTGGCCATCGCCGTGGGCGCTTATGAAGCCGCCCAGCATTTCAAGCCCGCCGCCGATGAAGAAGAAGAGCAGACCTATGAGAGCACGACGGTCAAGCTGATCGATCACGATCGCAGCGAGGTCGCTTCCGTGACGGTCGCGCTGCCGGATGGCGGCAGCTACACCGTGCTCAACAACAACACCTACGGCGAGGACGGCGCTGAAACCGCCCCCGCCGACGGTTCCCCCGCCTATTCCATCGAGGGAGCGGAGAGCTTTGATCTCGATCAGTCGGCCGCCAAGACCCTGCTGGGCTATGCGGCCAACCTGACCGCCACCAAGCTCGTGGCCGAGAACGTGACCGACTTTGCCCCCTACGGGCTGGACAAGCCGCAGGCCACGGTCACCATGACCTATCGCGACGGCTCGAAGAACGTCTGGCTGATCGGCGCTCAGGCCCCGACGAGCACCAGCTCCTACTTCTGCGAGCAGGGCAGCAAGGCCGTGTTCCTGATCTATCAGTCGGCCGCGCAGAACATGGTCAAGGCGCTCACCGCGCTGCACACCTGTGAAATGCCCTGGAGCATCGCCGACACCACGACGATCACCGATCTCGTCATCGAGCCGGCCGGCGGCGAAACCATCGAGATCAACTATGACGACAACACCGACACCAACCTGAGCGTCTCCAGCATCCGCCTTGTGCAGCCCTTCGTCTACGGCGCGAACAGCGACCGCGTTGAAGAGATGTTCAACGGCGTGGCCGCGCTCACGATCGACGCTTACGCCGGCGAGCTGGGCGAGCTGACCGGCACCGGTCTTGAGGACGGCGCGTATCGCTACAGGGTTGCCGTGCAGGTCACGCCCGACAGCAGCAAGCCCGAGGAAACCGTAACCTACACCTATCTGGTGGGCGATTTCGCCTCGGCCGACGCGGTATATGTCAAGCCCGACGATTCGACCGCCGTCTACACCGTCGATTCCTCTTCCCTCTCCTTCCTGGACAACGCCACGCCCGGCTATCTGGTGGATCAGTTCAGCAACCTGATCTACATCGCCCGCGTGGACGCGCTGAACGTCAAGACGGCCGACGACGAGTGGAACGTGACCATCGAGCGCACGCCGCAGCTGGACGCGGACGGCAAGGAAACCGGCAAGGAGGACGAAACGTTCTACTTTGACGGCGAGCTGACCGACACCACGCTGTTCAAGAAGCTCTATCAGGAAATCATCGGCACGATGAACAGCAAGCTCTGCGACGACTATCACTTCGACGGCAAGGTCTACTGCACCGTCACCTACAAGCTGAACGTCGAGCCGAACGAGCTGACCATCGAGTATCTCGAATACGACGACGACTATCTCGCCGTCCGCCGCGACGGATTGACGCTGTTCCTCATCAAGCGCGACCGCGTCGATTCCATGATCAATTCGCTGAACGAATACCGCGCCGGCACGTTCGTCGCCAAGTAATTTTATCGCATTGCGCCGCATCGGAACTCCATCCGGTGCGGCGCTTTTTTGCCACAATTTACACGGCCTGACCGGTCGCTTCATGCCCGCGTCACAATGATCTGATAAGGTTACGCATAGGATGACTATGAAAGAGAAATACTGTGTTCACATGCACTGATGAGGAGGAAATTTCGATGTCTCGGGAAACCCGCCGCGAACGCATTACGCGCATCATGGGACGGCTTCTGTTCCTGTCGCTGCTTCTGTCCATCGTCTACGCCATCGTCCGGCTGTGCTTTGCGCCCCCCGAAAGCGAGGCGCGGCTGCACCAGATGTCCCGCAGCGATTACGGCCTGATCCTGCTGCAATGCCTGCTCGGCCTGATCGTCATGGGGCTGCCCACGATCCTCACGCGCAAGTGGTCGCTGCCCGTGCCCAGCATCGTCTATATACTCTATTACATATTCCTTTATTGCGCCATCTTCCTGGGCGAGGTCATGTCGTTCTACTATCTCATCCCCCACTGGGATACGGTGCTGCACGCCTTCAGCGGCGCAATGCTGGGCGCGCTGGGGTTCATACTGGTGGACTGGCTCAACGATTCGCCGGCCGTGCGCGTCCAGTTGAGCCCGCTGTTCGTGTCGCTGTTCGCGTTCTGCTTTGCGCTGGCCGCGGGCGCCGTGTGGGAGATCTACGAGTTCTCCGGCGACGGCCTGTTCGGGCTGAATATGCAGAAATACATGACCGACAAGGGCGTGATGCTCGTCGGCCACGAAGCGCTGACCGACACCATGAAGGACATCATTGTGGACGCGATCTCCGCCGCGACCATATCCGTCATCGGCTTCTTCTCCATCCGCAAGAAAAACAAACCCGCGCCGGCTGAAAAGGCCGCCTGACAGACCAAAGGAGCAAACTATGCCGACCGTCAGAACCGCCGCCCCGCAGGACGAGGCGCGCATCCTCGAAATCTACAAGATCGCCCGCGAAACGATGAAGCAAACCGGCAATCCGACGCAGTGGGGCGATACCTATCCGCCCGATCAGCTGATACACGACGACATACTGACCGGACGCTGCCGCGTCGTATGCGAGGGTGATACGATCACGGGCGTGTTCGCGCTCTGCTGCGGCGCGGACCCATGCTACGCGCGCATAGAAAACGGCGCATGGCTGAGCGACGCGCCCTATGCCGCGCTGCACCGCGTGGCCGGAGACAGCGCGTATCACGGCGTATTCCGCGCCATAACGTCCTATGCCCAGACGCTCGGCTGCGATCTGCGCATCGACACCCACGCCGACAACCGCATCATGCAGAAGCTGATCGAGCGCAGCGGCTTCACGAAATGCGGCACGGTCTACATGGAGGACGGCACGCCGCGCATCGCCTATCAGTGGCGGGCAAAATAACAAAAAGGGACTTCAGACCGCATCGCCATTCCGGCGGCACGGCCCGAAGTCCCTTTTTATAAACGATTATTCGCCGCGCTGTTTTTCGCGCTCCGGCTCCTCGTCATTGTGAACGACAATATCCACCTGCGCAGCGGGCAGCGGCTCGGCAGTCTCCGGCTTTTCAGCGGTCAATCGCGCAAAACGCCCGCCCGTCAGATCAACGCCATACAACTTTTTAGCCAGCACAATGCCTGCTGCAACTGGCAAGAGCGGAATAAGACAGGTCGTCACAAGCATCACAGCAATGGCCTCTATGAAGCGGTTCAGCGTGGTTTTCGCCCAGTCGAGCGCGCTGGTCACGCCGCCCACGCGGCTCCTGAAAAAGCGCTGCAAGTTATGAACAACAAACAACCGCTCAAATCCATGATCTTGCCGGCAATCGGCGAACCGCGCCAATTTTTTTCATTAAAGATTATTCACGTTGCTTCTCATGATGAGCGAGCATTTTTCTTCCTCATCGACGAGTTTCTCAAGCCCGACGGCGAAGATGTCGTTCATGATGAGCTTGCCCACCTTTCCTGTGTTTTTGAAGGTGAGGAGCTTGCCTCTCTTTTCTCCGCTTCTCATCGCGTAAACATCTTTGAGTACAAGATTGTCGAGAGGGAGATAAACCTGAATGTATTCGTTGCCCGCGCCCCTATCGTCATCCTCGATTATCTTCAGATCCTCGATGAATATGTTCTTCATCTTCGGCAGATTGTCCTCGGGGAACTTCCACGCGATATCATAGAAGGGAATGCCGATTTCAAACAGGGTTCTGTTGTCCGAGGGCGCGTGATGTCGGATGTTCTTCATCGTCAGCGATTCGATATTTCCGCCGATTGAGAAGAGCATCGGAGCGCGGTAGTTGTAGTTCGGTTTCTCCTGCCTGAGATCTACGTTTTCAATGAAAATATTCTTGAAATCGCCGTAGGTTGATCCGGAGAACCAGCAGTTGATGTAGAAGCCGAAGCTGCGGTACGTTCCGCTCACATTTCGGAGAGTCACGCGATCGAGAGTGCCCGTCCCGTAAGTGAGCATTCTCACAGCCTGGTCAGCGTGCTCGAGAAATATTCCATCAACCACCACGTCCGTGATTGAGGAAACGCCGTCGTGCTCGTCAGGACCGAGGTTCATGAAATCGTCCCCCACACGTCCACCCGTGTTTTTTACATTCAAAAACTGACCCGGACCCCAGAAGTGGAAGCCGTCCTGATTCTGCGCATCGGTGTGACCGGGAAGATCAAGCCACACATCTTCAATCGTGACGTTCTTGAAGCCGCCGATCATTACGGCGAACGTGCGGAAATCACGTACCGTTACGTCGCGCATGAGGAAGTTTTCAACTCCATAAAACTCAACTCCGTAAACCCAGTGCCGTTCGACAGGCATATCGTTCTGCCTATCATCGCGGCCGGGAGAGAGAAGCGCCTTCGTTGCGGGAACATCGTGCGCCTGATTCTTGCAGTTCTGGTTATACGTTCCGCCAATGAGGGAGATGTTGCGCGTCTGGCGGCTCCTCATGTCCCAGATTTTGTTCGTGAGAACAGCGCAGTCCGAGCCGTCCTTCTGATAGAAGCCGCAGTCCTTTGTGAGACATTCAATGACGGTATTCGATGATAATTCGAGCTGTGAAACAAGAGCCGCGCCATCCATGATGAGACGAACGCCCTCGTTCTCGTTCGCCTTATCGAGAATAGCCTGAAGCGCCTTTGTGGAATCGGTTCCACCGCCGTGATAAACATTGCTGTCGAGAACAGCAAACTCACTGGCTAGATATGTTGTAATCTTCATCGTTGTGATGTCCTTTCGATCTTTATGAGCAGCGATACGGATATACTCGTAAAACGCTATTTCTTATTAATTTTACAACACATCACACTGTCATGTCAAGAACGCAAAGAAAAAAAGCAGAAATCAATTTAATTCTGTATGGAAACGCCTTTAAAATCCTTCATTTTTTGCAGATTGAATCCGTGATTCGGCAGCATAGGCGCGCAAGAAGGAAGAAATCTCGTATAGTTATGTGCAAAATTGATTCTAGCACAAAAACGTCGTAATCGTCAACAAAAATAACCGATTCATGCGCGCGCCGGAAAGAAGTGTGTGCTATAATGCGTCCGTTTTGATTTTTACGTCAATTTGATTGGGAAGAAGTGCTTTTTTATGCTCGTTCGTCTGCATCCCCGCGCCGTTCTCGCCGCGATCGGCCGATTCTTCAAGAAGAACACCGTGCTGGGCGTGGCCATGCTCGCCGCGCTGATTACGTCGTTCATCGTGCCGCCCGACAGCGCGTATATGGGCTATTTCGATTTCAAGACGCTCACCTGCCTTTTCTGCGTACTGTCGGTGGTGTGCGCGCTGTGGAACATCAACTTTTTCTATATCCTCGCCTGCCGGATTGTCAAGCTGTTCAGGAACGCGCGGCTGTGCGTGCTGGCGCTGGTCTATATCACGTTTATCGGCTCGATGCTCATCGCCAACGACATGGCGCTCATCACGTTCCTGCCGCTGGGCTATTTCGTGCTGCACACGGCGCGCAAGGAGCGCTATATGGCCGTCACGTTCATCCTGCAAAACATCGCGGCCAATCTGGGCGGTATGCTCACGCCGTTCGGCAATCCGCAGAATCTCTATCTCTATTCGCACTTTTCCATACCGACCGGCGAATTCATGAGCGTCATGTTCCCGCCCTTCGTCGTGTCGATTCTGCTGATTACGCTCTGCTGCCTTTTTATAAAGCCCGAACCGATGAGCCTGCCCGAAAGCGACGCGGACACCGGCTTTTCGCCCAAACGCGCGCTCATTTATCTGGCGCTGTTCGCGCTGTCCATCGTCATTGTGTTCCGCGTCATTCCCTACTGGATCGGTCTGGCGGTCATTCCCATTTCCATACTGCTGCTCGACCGCAGAGCCATGCGCATGGTAGACTATCCGCTGCTGCTTACGTTCGTGTGTTTCTTCATCTTTTCCGGCAATATGGCGCGCATCGGCGCGGTGCGCTCGTTCTTCTCAGCGCTGCTGGGGCGCGACACGCTGCTGGTGGGCACGCTGTCCTGTCAGGTCATCAGCAACGTGCCCTCGGCGATCCTGCTCTCGCAGTTCACAGACAACTACCGCGAGCTGCTCCTGGCCGTCAACATCGGCGGCGCGGGCACGCTCATCGCCTCGCTGGCCAGCCTGATCACGTTCCGCGAATATCTGCGGCATAATCCCGGCCAGTCCGGCCGCTACATCGCGCTGTTTTCCGCGTTCAATTTCGGCTTTCTCGCGCTTTTGACGCTCTTTTGCATGGTCTATCGCACGACGTTCTGACAAATATAGCGCCGCCCGCCGGTCGAGCCTTTTTCGATCAGCGGGCGGTGTTTTCTATGCTATTTCAAATCGAATGTACAGAGCGTCAGCCGCTCATAGGGCGTTTCATCGCCCGTCTCGCCGATCAGGGCGATGCGGCCGTCCGGCAGGCGCGTCATATCCGAATAGGCGCTCGGCCCCTCGGCGATCACGCGCTCGACCGTCCATGTGCGCCCCCGATCGAGACTGCGCTGCACGGTCAGGTTTTCGCGCGCCGTCGAGCGGGCGTTGCTCAGCAGCACCTCCTCGCCGCGCGGCGTGGTCACGGTCAGCAGGCTGCCCTGACAGGTCGCGTCCACAAGCGCGGGCATGAGCGCCGCCTGAGAAAAATGCGCGCCGTCCGCCGCCCACGCCTGAGCGCGGCAATGCGGGTTTTCCGCGCCGCCATAGGGCATAGAACGCATATTGATCAGCACCTCGCCGTCTGAGAACGCCGCGAGCGTGCATTCGTTGGTGCCGCTGCCGATCGACTCGCCCAGCTTCCATGTCTCGCCATGATCGTCCGAATAGATCGTGTGCGACATATACGGCCCGGAGCACCCCGCCTTTTCGTCCAGCACGGCGTGATTCGCGCCCAGCATCAGCCGTCCGGACGGCAAGCACACGCCGTGGCACGGCCCGACGGCATACCATGTCCAGCCGGAAGGCTTCACATCGGCGGTAATATCGCGCGGAGCCGACCATGTTTCGCCCTCGTCGTCGGAATAGATCACATGAACCGTACGCGGCCCTTTGCCCTGCATGATCATCGCTTCGGGCTTGTCCGCGTCGTTTTTGTTGTAGACGAGGAACACG
>CAKTXR010000014.1 GCA_934631025.1 uncultured Clostridia bacterium | reverse complement strand
CCTGAACGGTCTGCTCAAGCCGTCATCGGGCAGCATCGTCGTGGACGGCCTGAATCTGTCCGACAAGGACGTCGACCTGCGCGAGATTCGAAAGCGCGTCGGGCTGGTGTTTCAGTATCCGGAATATCAGCTCTTCGAGGAGAGCGTGGTCAGGGACGTGATGTTCGGCCCGCTCAATCTCGCGCTGCCGGAGGAGGAGGCGCGTGTTCGCGCGGCCGAGGCGCTTAAAATGGTCGGCCTGCCCGAGAGCGTCTATGACAAATCGCCTTTCGAACTGTCGGGCGGTCAGAAGCGGCGCGCGGCCATCGCGGGCGTGCTGGCGATGAAATCGAACACGCTCATTCTCGACGAACCGACCGCCGGACTCGATCCGCACGGCCGCGACGAAATTCTCTCCATCATGCGCGATATTCACGCGGGCGGCACGACGCTCATCATGGTGTCGCACAGCATGACCGACGTGTCGCTTCTGTGCAGCCGCATCCTCGTGATGAACCACGCGCACCTGACGCTGGACGGCACGCCCGAGACGGTGTTCTCGGACGGAGACGCCATTCGCGCCGCCGGACTTGAGCCGCCGCCCTGCGCCCAGCTGGCCGAACGCCTGCGCGCGGACGGCTGGACGAATATCCCCGCGGGCGCATATACGAAGGCCGCGCTGGCCGACGCGATCGCCGCGTCGCTGAAGGCCGAGAAAGGGGCGGGCGTATGCAGATAACCATCGGACAGTATTTCCCGGGCCGGAGCGTGCTGCACCGCATGGATCCGCGCGCGAAGATCCTGCTGACGATCGCCATGATCGCCGCCGTGTTCGCGGCGGGGACGTGGCTGGGCTATGTGATGCTGTTCGCGTTCGCCTTTGCGGCGATCCGCATTTCGGGCGTGGGCATGAAGTTCGTGCTGCGCGGGCTGAAGCCGATTTTCTTCATCGTCGTGCTGACCTTCCTCATCAACATATTCTTCACGACCGGCGGCACGGCGCTCGTGCATTGGAAGTTCATCAACATCACCGACAAGGGGCTGTACGCCGCCACGCGCATGGCGCTCCGTCTGATTTTGCTGGTGCTGGTGACGCAGCTTTTAACGCTTACGACCTCGTCCATCGCGCTGACCGACGCGATCGAGGCGCTCTTAAAGCCGCTTGCAAAAATCGGCTTTCCCGCGCACGAGATGGCCATGATGATGTCCATCGCGCTGCGCTTCATCCCCACGCTGGTGGAGGAGACCGACAAGATCATGAAGGCGCAGCAGGCGCGCGGCGCGGATTTTGAATCGGGCAATCTGATCCAGCGCGCCCGGGCGATGCTGCCGCTGCTCGTGCCGCTGTTCGTGAGCGCGTTCCGGCGCGCCGACGAGCTGGCCATGGCCATGGAAGCGCGCTGCTATCGCGGCGGGCAGAACAGAACGCGCATGAAATCGCTGCACTTTACCAAACTGGACGCGCAGGCCGCGCTGTGCGTGGGCGCCGTGCTGGCGCTGGCGGTGATTCTGTGAGCAGGGGCAGGAAGGACTATCCCGCGCGGCGCATCCGCCTCACTGTGGAATACGACGGCACCGATTACTCCGGCTGGCAGCGTCAGGAGAACGCCATCAGCGTGCAGCAGCGGCTGGAGGAAGCGCTTTCCCGCCTGCTGGGCGAGAAAACCGGCGTGATCGGCGCGAGCCGCACCGACGCGGGCGTTCACGCGCTGGGTCAGGTGGCCATGTTCGACACGAAGAGCGGCATTCCGGCGGAGAAATTCGCCTTCGCGCTCAACACCATGCTGCCGGCGGACATCCGCGTGCGCGCGTCGGAGGAATGCGCGCCGGATTTTCACGCGCGCTATCAGGCGAAGGGCAAAATCTATCGCTATCTGATCGACAACGCGCCCCATGCCAGCGCGCTGGGACGGCGCACGCACGCGCACTCGATCTATCCGCTGGACGCGTCCCTCATGGACGAGGAAGCGCAGAGTATGGTGGGCACGCATGATTTCGGCGCGTTCGCGGCCAGCGGCTCGATCGTGAAGGACACCGTGCGCACGATATACGCCTGCCGCGTGCTGCGCGAGGGGCGCGAGGTGGCGCTCTTGGTGCATGGCGACGGCTTCCTCTATAACATGGTGCGCATTCTGGCGGGCACGCTCATGCAGGTGGGCAGCGGCAAGCTGGAGCGGGGCGCGATTGCGCGCGCCATAGAGACCGGCGACCGGCTTCAGCTGGGGATCACTGCGCCGCCGCAGGGGCTGACGCTCATGCGCGTATTTTATGAAAGCGACGCTTCTCAGGCGGGCGATGAATTCGAGCGCCTGAAGAGCGATTGGAAAGGACTGCAATGAAATTTTTCTTTCATCAGAAGCGGTTTTCATGGGAGGAGCCGCTGACGATATACGATGAGCACGGCAACACGCTCTATACCGCGCAGGGCGAAGCGCTCGCCCATGAAAAGCGGCTGCGCCTGTACGACCGCGAGGGGCGCGACGTGGCGGCTGTGGTCAAGAAGGCCGGCACGCTGGGCCTTCAGTGCGAGCTGTTCGCCCATGGCCGCAGAGAGGGCGGCGTGACAAGACGGTGGTCGCCGTTTTCCCGCGCAGGGTTTGCGCTGAACGGGCTGAACTGGACGGTTCACGGCGATCTGACGCAGCACGATTACGAGATCAGCGAGAGCGGGCGCGAGGTGGCGCTCATTCGGCCGGAGCGGCTGAGCTGGGGCGGATATTTCAGCGTCCACGCCGACGAGGAGAACGCGCTGCGGGCGCTGCTCGTGGCGCTGGTGATCGACTGCATCGCCGCGGCCTGAGCTGGGCATGATTTGTCATGAGCCGGCGCGATAAAAGACGCATAGAACAAACAAGGCGCGGCTCTCACGCAGGGCCGCTGTATTAATAAGTAAGGAAAGGACATTATGATTCAGGCAATTATTGACTATCTGGAACAGAAGGGGCGGCCCATGAACGCGTTCGACATCGCGGACGGACTGGGCGCGCCCATAGAAGCGGTCGACGCGGCGCTCAAGGAGATGATCGCGCACGGCCAGATTCTGCTGACGAAAAAGAACCGCTATGCGCGCCCCGATATGCTGGGGCTGATCCCCGCGCGCGCCATGGTGACGCGGGGCGGAGCGCGGTTCGCGCGGCCATTGGACGGCTCGCCGGATGTGCGCATTTCCCGCGAGGGCGATCTGCGCGCCATGAACGGCGACGAAATCCTCGTGCGGCCGCCCAGGCGCCATTCGGACGGCGGCGCGTACTATCTGGCCGCCATTACGAAGCGCGCGCATGAAACGCTGATCGCCGTGCTGGAGGAAGCGACACGCACCGTCGAGCAGCCGCCGGTCATCGTGCGCAAGGGGCGGCGCAAAAAGGTCGTGCATCGCCCGCCGGAGGTGATCCGCTATATCGGCGCGGCTCCGTGCGATCCGCATCTGCTCTGCCGCGTCGAGGTGGTGGGCGATCTTCTGGGCGCGAAGATGGGCGATACCGTCGCGCTGCGCGTGGTCGACTGGCCGCGCCGCCATGTGCCGCTCAAGGCCGAGGTGACGCGCGTGCTGGGCGACGGCAACGATCTGTCCGTCCAGCTGGACGCGCTGATCGAGAGCCGCCATCTCGAGACGGCTTTCCCGCCGGAGGTTATCGCCGAATCGGAAGCGCTGGCCGAGCCGGACGACGCGGAAAAGGCCGGCCGCTACGACGCGCGCGGCGTGACGCTGTTCACCATCGACGGCGACGACGCGAAGGATTTCGACGACGCGGTGTCGCTCGAAAAAACGGAAAACGGCCTGACGCTGGGCGTTCACATCGCCGACGTATCGCATTATGTGAAGCGGGGTGGCGCGATCGACCGCGAAGCGCTCAGGCGCGGCACGTCGGTCTATCTGCCCGGCCGCGTGATTCCCATGCTGCCCGAGAAGCTGTGCAACGACCTGTGCTCGCTCAGGCCGAACGTTGACCGGCTTTCGCTGTCGCTGTTCATGGAGATTCAGGGTGACGAGATCGTTTCGTCGAATCTCGAGCGCGCCGTCATCCATTCGCGGGCGCGCCTGACCTACGCTGAAGTTAATAAGCTGCTGGACGGCGCGGAAAACAGCGTGCCCGAGGAACTTCATGAAACGCTTTTCGAAATGGATGCGCTGGCCCGCCGCCTGAGAGCAAAGCGGGAGGAGCGCGGCGCAATCGATTTTGAGCTGGCCGAGCCGTGCTTCACGCTGAACGAGAAGGGCGAGCCGACAGACGTTCAGGCGCGCGTGCGCGGCGAAGCCGAGCGGCTGATCGAGGATTTCATGCTGGCCGCCAACGAGACGATCGCCGAAAAGGCGCGCGAAGCGAAACTGCCGCTGCTCTACCGCATCCATGAAAGGCCGGACGGCGACAAGCTGACCGTGCTGGAGAATTTCCTGAACATATTCGGCCATCCGGTTCATCTGGGGCGCGACCCGCAGCCCAGGGTTTTGCAGGGCGTGCTGCGAAGCGTGGCCGGAACGCCCGAGGAAGCGGTGGTCAAGAGCTTCATGCTGCGCTCGCTCAAGCGCGCCCAGTACAGCGACAAGCCGCTGGGGCATTATGCGCTGGCCGCGCGCGACTACTGTCACTTCACGTCGCCCATACGGCGCTATCCCGATCTGACGGTACACCGCATGATGAAGCTGCTGATTGCCGGCCAGCTGGAAACGGCGCAGGCCATGCAGAATAAGATGGCTGATCTGGCCGCCGAGACCAGCCGCTGCGAATATGAAGCGGCCTCCCTCGAGCGCGACGCGGACGACCTCGTGCGCGCCTGGTACATGAAGCCGCACGTCGGCGAAGCGTTCGACGCGACGGTGGTCAGCGTCACGGCGTGGGGGTTCTATGTCGCGCTGGACAACACTGCCGAGGGCCTTGTGCGCGGCGGCGAGCCGGACGAGGATTACTTCTACGACGAGGAGCGCCAGTGTCTGCGCGGTTCTCGCTCCCGCTGCAAGATCCGCCCCGGCGACCGCGTGCGCGTGCGGCTGGATGCGGCCGACGTGGCGGCGCGCGAGCTGACCTTCACGGCGCTCTGGCCGGACGACGGCAAAAAGCGCAAAAAGAGCGCGGACGACGCGGAAAACTGAAGCGCGTTTCAAAAGGCGCGCAGATTTCTGTGCCGGATCAGGGCGAACGCCCGCGGTTTTGGCGGGGGCTGAAGCGTGGGCGTTCAGCGCAGAGATAGCGGAATACAGCTCAGGGAATTATTGAAGCATACTCTGGAATACGCCTTGCAAGCGCCGCGAAAATCCGCTTGCGCAGACGGCGCGCTTTGTGTTGAGACCGATATAATTGAATCGCTCCGATTCGGATGGTTCGCCGTCCGCGTCGGAGCGTTTGTGTATAGGGGGACATATTTTGCAGGAGAGACACATTTTTTAACATCGGCGCGGATTTTGGCAGGAAAAGCAGGCGTGCGGCGCGAAAGACTCTATGAACGCGTCGCGCAGCGCGGCGGCGTTCGCGCATGAAAACAATAAACGGTTCTGCCCAACAATGCTTTTTGAAAGGCGTGATTTAAGCGATGAAGCACCCGATCTGGTTTATCGGCAACGCGCATATCGATCCGGTCTGGCTGTGGCGCTGGCAGGAGGGCTTCGCCGAGATCAAGGCGACGTTCCGCTCGGCGCTCGACCGCATGAACGAATTTGACGATTTCATATTCACCTGCGCGGGCGCGTGCTATTATCAGTGGGTTGAGGAAAACGAGCCGGCGATGTTCGAGGAGATCAAGCGCCGCGTTCAGGAGGGCCGCTGGGTGATCGCGGGCGGCTGGTGGCTCCAGCCCGACTGCAACGCCCCCTGCGGCGAATCGTTCGCGCGGCATTCGCTCTACAGCCAGCGCTATTATGAAAAGACCTTCGGCACGCGCGCGCAGTTCGGCTACAATGTGGACAGCTTCGGCCATAACGGCATGATTCCGCAGCTGCTTTCGCTTTCGGGGATGCCGCGCTACGTCATGATGCGCCCCGGCGAGCACGAAAAGGCGCTGAACGCCGACGCGTTTACCTGGGAGGGCGTGGACGGCACGCGCATTCCCGTGTTCCGCATTCCCTTCGCCTATTGCGGCGACTGGGGCGACCGTGAGCTGAGCCGGCGGCTGGATGTGCTGACCGGGCGCGTCGAGGAAAAGGACGAGCCGTATATGCTGTTTTACGGCGTGGGCAATCACGGCGGCGGCCCGACCATCGCCAATCTGCGCGCCGTCGTGCGCTATACCGAGCGGGACGAAAACCTGCGCTTCGGCCAGCCCGGCGACTATTTCGACTATGTGGAGAAGAACGACGCGCTGCACCTGACGGTGAAGGGCGATCTTCAGCATCACGCCATCGGCTGTTACAGCGCCTGCCGCGCCATCAAGCGCGACAACCGCCGCGCCGAGAACCGCCTGCTGGCCGCCGAAAAGTGGATGACCGCGGCGATGTCGCTGATGAATTTGAAGGACTATTCCGACAAGCTCAGGACGGCGTGGGCGGACGTGATGTTCAACCAGTTCCACGACATCATGGGCGGCTGCGCCATCAAGGCGGCCTATGAGGACGCGCGCGAGCTGCACGGCGAAGCGCTCAAGCTGAGCGGCGACGTGCTGAACGCCGCGCTCCAGCGCATCTCATGGCACATCGACACGCAGGACGGCCGGCCGCTCGACGCGGGCGCGGTCACCGGCTGGGAGGAATGGGAGCGCGAGACGAACGGCACGCCCTATGTGGTGTTCAACCCCAATACGTTCCCGGTGGACGCGGTCGTGCCCATCTCGAGCCGTCTGACCGGCGCGAGCGACGAGACCGGCGCGCCGCTGCCCTTCCAGAACGTCCGCTCCGAGAAGAATACCGAGCCGGAGCGCGCCGACGAGGAGGGCCTTGTGTCCGTCTCGCTGCCGCCGCTGGGCTGGCGCACGATTTATCTGAAGCGGTATATCGAGGCCGGTGAATCGGCGATGTCCACGCGGCTGCTCAGGGGGCGGCACGATACGCTCGAAAACGACTGGGTGCGCCTGACGTTCAACCGCACGAGCGGCGCGCTTTCGTCGATCTATGACAAGACGAATGGCCGCGAACTGCTCGCCTCCGCCGCGCTGGCCGAGGTGATCGAGGACTATCAGAACGATACCTGGGCGCACGCGAAGGATTCGCTGGCCGGCACGATCGGCGCGTTTGGAAACGGCAGCCTGCGCCTTGTCGAAAACGGCGCGGTGTGCGCGGTTATGCGCTGCGAGTCGCACTACAACGATTCCACGCTCATTCAGGACTTTACACTCTATCGCGACAAGCCGGACATCGACGTGCGCGTGCGGCTCGACTGGCGCGAGACGTTCCGCATCCTCAAGATGACTTTCCCAATGAAGGCCGAGAACACGCGCGCCGTCTACGAGATTCCCTACGGCTTTATCGAGAAGCCCGCCAACGGCGAGGAAGAGCCGGGTCAGGCGTGGGCGGCGGTCTGCGGCGAAAAGGACGGCGAAAAGGCGTCTCTGGCCGTGCTGACCGATTCCTGCTACAGCTATTCTGTAGAGGGCAATACGCTCAGGTTCATCGCCGTGCGCAGCGCGGGCTGGGCCGATCATTTCGGACTCAAGGATCAGGACACGCTGGTGATGGATCTGGGCTGGCATGAGTTTACCTACTCGATCGTGCCCGGTGCGGCGCTCGATCCCGCCGAGCTGACAAGGCGCGCGGCGGCGCTCAACCAGCCGCCCATCGTCGTGCGCGAGACGTTCCATAAGGGCGAACTGCCCCGCGCGGCCTCTCAGGCGAGCGTCGGCTGCGATCATGTGCTGCTCAGCGTCATAAAGCCCGCCGAGGACGGCGAGGGCCTGATCGTGCGCCTGAGCGAGACGGCGAACACGCCCGCCCACGCGCAGATCGACCTGCCCTTTGCGGACGCGTCCTTCGAGGCCGACTTTAAGCCGCTCGAAATCAGAACCTTCCGCGTGGACAGAAGCGGCGCGCATCCGCTCAACCTGCTGGAGGAAGAGTTGTAATCACATGACGAAAAAATCCCTTCCCTGCTTTGCCGCGGGGAGGGGATTTCTGTCCTGGCTGAGAAATCTGTCGGGCGAACGAAGTAAGTCCGCTCGCAGATTGAACAGGTCATGGCGCGCGTTGAATTGATTGGGAAAAGCAGCCGCAGTGCGCGGATATGCTTATCATGCGCCTGAAAGAGATCGGCGGCATGATGGGTTCGATATAGCGGCAACTGAAAAATCCAACGGCAGAACGCATTATCACCGAAGGATAGCATTGCCTGTCGCGGGTAGGGGAGCCATGCCGTGAGGGCGCTTTGTATGGCGCGGTGCGCGGACATGGCCGGAAGAATCAGCGGCGTTTGCCATAGCGGCTGAGAAATCCGTCGATAGAACAGACTGCCACTGAAACCAGTGGACGCGGTTAATGGGGAAGCGGCGCGTCTGCCGCATTGCGGGATGCGCCGCGTATGGAGAAGAGCATGGCTGCGGAGCCGTTCGTCGTGTTTATGCAGAAGAATATCCGCAATACGCGGATTCGCCCGCCATGCGTCTGAAAGAGATCAGCGATGGCGAACGATGCGTTCGGTACAGCGGCGCAGGCGTTCGAGAGAAAGGCGCGCAATGGCGGCGCAGAATTTGCAGCGAGCTGCCCCGCGCGGCGATGCGGCCTGTTCGGACAAAGCGGCAAAATGCGCACAAAAAAGGCCCGCCGCGGACAAAGCCGAAGCGGGCGATGGTGCGTTACGCCTTGACGAGAATGTAATCGTGCGCGGGGACGACATGGCCGTCATAGTCATAGTCGGTCTCGGCGTAGTTGAAGATCATGCTGTCGCCGCCGGAATAGGTCACGCGGTACACGTCCGGCGCGAGCTGTTCGTGTTTGTCCATGAACTGCGTCTGGAGGTACTTGAGCGGCTGATAATCGTCGTAGGCGCTCTTGACCTGCCGCGCGCCCTTTTCGAGCTGCTCGTCGGTGCCGGCGAGTATGTCCAGATCGCCCATCCAGTTGCTCTTGCGGCCGCTTACGAAGGCGGAATGGACATAGATGGCCGGCCGGCCGCCGTATTCGTAGCACTTGAGCCGTTCCTTCCACGTCTTGGCGGGATAGTTGACCGTCTCGGCGGAGGGGTTCGAGAGCACGATGCCGTGATAGACCAGACTCCACAGCGGGACGCGCCGCGCCGCGATTTCCGGCATATCGCCCAGCAGGTTGAAGCTCTGATACAGGCCGTAGTCCATCTCGCGGACGTACATATCAAAGCAGCCCTCGCTGGCCGCGCCGCCGAACGTCTCGCGCGCAAGGTGGAGGATGCGCAGCCAGTTTTCGGTTGTCTCGCGGCGGGTCTGCGGGTGATGCGGATTGTAGCAGGCGCGCGGCCATACGGTTGAGATCACGTCGATGTAGTGAAGGCCGTGAAAGCCCAGATCGGCCACCTTGGGGAAATCCTCTTTGGCGCGCTTAAGCCCCGGCACGGCGCAGAGGTGATACATATTGCCCGCGCTCCAGCCCGCGCTGTTCTGGCTGATTGTGCCGTCGCGCTTGACGATCAGCTCGTCCTCGTCGAATGTGTCGGCGATGCGGTAGGCGTCGGTCGAGTTGGTGTGGCAGTCAATCGAGTAGCCCAGTGAACGCGCGTGGGCGATCAGCGCACGCAGGCCGTCCTCGCCGCCCAGATCAGGCTCGACCGGAAACAGCTGCGGATAGCGACCGTCGTGGCCCTTGCGGTTCCAGCCGACCAGGCAGAAATCCGCGTCTTCAACGCCCGCGCGCTTGTACGCGTCCATCAGCTCGCCCGCGCGTTTGAACGAAACGGCGACGTGCATGGGCGGCTCGTTTTCTATGGTCTGCTCCGGCACGGGGGAGGGCACGGGCTTCCACGCCTGACGGATGCGGATGTAGAGCGTGTCGGCGGCGTGCCGAAGCTCGGGGCGCTCCTTCATGCGCTCGATGAGCGGCCTCACCTCGCCGCGCGCGATCTGCTCGCTGCGATAGGCGCGCGCCATGCCGGAATAGTCCGCGTCATCGCCGTGCAGGAGGCGGATGACGATCGCAATATCCTCATAGGCGGGCGCTTCATAGTCGAAGCGGAAGGACAGGCGGTATGTTCCGTTTTCGACCGACACGACGTGCGACAGATCCAGATTGCCGCTCAGCACCATGGCCGCGGCGCAGAAGCCGTCCTTCTTCAGTCCGGACAGCGGCAGAATCGGCACGGTGAACACCCACTCGCCGTCCGCGCGGGGCGTGAAGGGGCAGAGCAGATCGCCCGTGCCGCAGGAGGCCGAACAGGCGATGTAGCCGTCGCTGCCCGCGGGCGCGGTGAAAGCGTCGGGGCGTATGTCGATCTGCTGAACGTCGTTGGGAATATCATCTTTTTTAATGGTTAGAACAATCCGGTCGCCGATCTGATCGGCGGTATAGGGCAGCGCGCGCTGAAGGCGATTGCTCAGCGTGCAGAGAACGTCGAATTTCATGGCGGGAGTCTCCTTTCGGTGATGCGCGGCTTGATCGGCGCGTGTCTGGAATGCACGCCGTCACTGCTGATTATAGCACGGAATCGCGCCGGTTTCACGCCCGAAATAAAGACGGCGCTTGACTGAAATAAACATCCTTACGACCTTACGACGCGGCGCGCTGCTCCGGTTCCTCGTCCTCCGGTTTGGCGGCCAGTGCGCGGCGGCGCTGAACGTCCTCGCGCAGCAGCCTGTACAGCGCGGCGCACAGCGGCACGCCCAGCATCATGCCGACCACGCCGTCCACATGACCGCCGATCATCACCGCGGCCAGCACCCATATGCCGGGCAGTCCCAGCGACGTGCCGACCACGCGCGGGTAGATGAGATTGCCCTCGATCTGCTGGAGCACCACGATATAGACGAGGAACAGCAGCGCCTTGAGGGGATCGACCGTGAAGATCACGAACGCGCCCACAAACGCGCCGATATACGCGCCGGCGATGGGGATGAGCGCCGTAAAGCCGACCAGCGTGCCCACCATGACGGCGTATGGGAAGCGGAAGATCAGCATCCCCAGCGTGCAGAGCGCGCCCAGTATCAGCGCCTCGAGACACTGGCCGACGATATAGCTGTGGAAGCACTCGTTGAGCGTCTCCAGCACATGGCGGATGGCGGCGGCGCGGCGGGGCTTTAAGTACACATCCATGAGCGTGTTGATCTGCGCGGCCAGTTTTTCCTTGCCGCAGAGCAGATAGACGGCGAAGATCGCCGAGAGCATGACCGACACGACGATCGAGAATACCGACGAGACCACGTTGACCACGGCGGGCACGATGCGGTCGATCTGAGAGAGCGCCCATTGCAGCAGGCCCTCGGAATCGAGACTGAGCGCGCCGAGCCAGGTGGTCACGCCCTCGGGCAGCACGCTTTCGCCGTCCACGGTGGTCTTTTCGCCGATCCACGCCACCAGCCGCTCCAGCGCCGGCGGGGCCTCGCGCGCCAGCAGCCGCACACCCTCGATCAGCTCCGGAATGACGATCGTCAAGAGCAGCGCGACAATCACCGCGAGAGAGCAGACGGCCAGGAGCAGGCTCACGGCGCGCCGGCCTTTTTCGAGCTTCAGTTTGCCGATGCGGCGGGGCAGATGCTTTTCATAGAACGCCATGAGGATGTTGACGGCGTAGGCGATGACGCAGCCGGCGATCAACGGCGCGGCGGCGCTCACAATCAGCGCGGCGAAGCGCTCTACGGCCGGCCAGTAGTGCGTAATCATCCATAAAATCAGCGCGGCGACGCCCAGATGCACGCTGATCTTCAGTAGGCGGTAATCTCGTTTCATGTTATGTCCTCTCTGCGGCGCGCGCCGCGGCGGATGTGCTTTCCCGATTGGTCTGATTATATACGCGCGGAGAGCCGTTTGTCAACCGCACGGCGCGCTCTCAGCATTTTTTAAGCAAAGCATAAGCAAAGGCGCGTGAAAGGCGATCCGGCGTGTGCTATAATAGGGCACAGTGAAAAAAACAATGGAGGGGCTGGAGTTATGGACTATGTGCATTTTGATTCCGAGGATCTGAAGAAGAACAATCTTATGGCGGCGCTGGGCTGCGTGCTGTTTCCCATCCCGCTGATTGCCTGTCCGGATTCGAAGCTCGGCCGGTTCTGCGCCAATCAGGGGCTGGTGTTCTGCCTTGCGGTGATCGCGCTCAAACTCGTATTCGGCATTGCCGGCGCGCTGCTGGGCTGGATCCCGCTGCTCGGGCCGCTGGTGAAGCTCGTCGGCGCGCTGGCGCAGGCCGCCGCGGTGCTCTATGCGTTCTATCTGGCCTGGAAGGCCTATAACCGCACGCCGGAGCGCATGATTGGCGATGTTCACATACTCGATCGATGAGTCGTGCCCGAAACTTAATTTGACATTTTGCGCGGCGCGGCTATAATAGGGAATGTATATGAAGCGATGACGAAGATCAGTAGCGTGGAAGGGCTGTTTTCAGAGAGCCGGCGCAGGGTGCGAGCCGGACGGCCGCCGCGTGAACGCCCCTTCATCAGCTCTCCGCCGGAAATGGCGGGGCGAGTGGCGCGCGTTATGGCGCTGCGAGAGGATTCGCCCGATCGGGCGGGTCAATCAAGGTGGTACCGCGAATGCGTCTTTTCGTCCTTGCAGCGATAAGGCGCATTTTTTATATTCACCATCATGAAAGGATGATTTTGCCATGAATTCCAACATCAAGAGCGCCGCTCAGCTCCGCTCGCTGTTCCTGAAGTTCTATCAGGAGCACGGCCATGCCGTCATCCCCAGCGCCTCCGTCATTCCGGAGAACGACCCCACCGTGCTGTTCACCACCGCCGGTATGCACCCGCTGGTGCCCTATCTGCTGGGCGAGAAGCACCCCATGGGTACGCGCCTGACCGACGTGCAGAAGTGCATCCGCACCGGCGACATCGACGAGGTGGGCGACAGCAGCCACTGCACATTCTTCGAAATGCTGGGTAACTGGTCGCTGGGCGACTACTTTAAGAAGGAAGCCATCGCGTGGAGCTGGGAATTCCTGACCAGCCCGAAGTGGCTTGGGATCGACAAGGATCGTCTCGCGTTCTCTGTGTTCGGGGGCGACGACAGCGTGCCGCGCGACGACGAGGCTGCGAACTACTGGAAGCAAAACGGCGTGGCCGAGGATCACATCTTCTTCCTGCCGCGCAAGAACAACTGGTGGGGCCCCGCCGGTACGACCGGCCCCTGCGGCCCGGACACCGAGATGTTCATCATCACCGACAAGCCCGCCTGCGGCCCGAACTGTTCCCCCGCCTGCGACTGCGGCCGCTATCTGGAGATCTGGAACGATGTGTTCATGCAGTATAACAAGCAGGCCGACGGCAGCTACATCCCGCTGGTGCAGAAGAACGTCGACACCGGCATGGGCCTCGAACGCACCATCGGCGTGCTGACCGGCGCGAAGTCCGTCTATGAGACCGACCTGTTCAGCGACATCATCGCCAAGATCGCCGAGCTGTCCGGCAAGACCTACAATCCCGACGACGAATACACCCGCTCCTTCCGCATCGTGGCCGACCATATGCGCACCGCGACCATCATCATCGGCGACGACCGCGGCGTGACGCCCTCCAACGTCGATCAGGGCTATGTGCTGCGCCGCCTGATCCGCCGCGCCGTGCGCCATGGCATGAAGCTCGGCCTGCCGGAAGGCTCCACCTGCGAGATCGCCAAGGTGATCATCCATCAGTACGAGAACGTCTATCCCGAGCTGAAGCGCAACGAGGCCAACATACTCGAGCAGCTGCGGCTGGAGGAGGAGCGCTTCCAGCGCACGCTCAAGCAGGGTCTGCGCGAGTTCGACAAGGTGCTCAATAACATCAACCGCGTGAACGCCGCCATGGCCGCGCTCAAGACCGCCGTCGCCGAGAAGGCGGATACCGCCGAGGCGCTGAAGAACGCGATTTCCACGCTGCGCCCCACGCCCGAGATGAGCGAGATGCTGAATACCCTCAAGGCGGCCCAGGAAAGCGGCGCTCTGCCCGAGAACATCGTCGATCAGATCGACGCGTTCATGAAGAGCATGACCGTCATCGACGGCCGCACCGCCTTCAAGCTGTACGACACCTACGGCTATCCGATCGAGCTGACCGTCGAGCTGGCCGGCGAGAACGGCCTGACTGTCGACGAGAAGGGCTTCGACGAGCGCTTCAAGGCGCATCAGGAGAAGTCCCACGCCGGCGCTGAGCAGCGCTTCAAGGGCGGACTGGCCGATCACACCGAGGAGACCACCAAGCTGCACACCGCCACGCACCTGCTTCAGGCCGCGCTGCGCAAGGTGCTCGGCCCCGAGGTCAATCAGAAGGGCTCGAACATCACCGCCGAGCGCCTGCGCTTCGACTTCAGCTTCCCGCGCAAGATGACCGACGAGGAGAAGAAGGAGACCGAGAAGCTGGTCAACGAGTACATCGCCGCCGCCGTGCCGATCACCTGCGAGGAGATGACCGTCGACGAGGCCAAGGCGCAGGGCGCGACCGGCCTGTTCGAGAGCAAGTACGGCGAGCGCGTCAAGGTGTACACCATGGGGCCGTTCTCCAAGGAGATCTGCGGCGGCCCGCATGCGAGCAACACCGGCGATCTGAAGTCCTTCAAGATCGTCAAGGAAGAGGCCTCGAGCGCGGGCGTGCGCCGCATCAAGGCCGTCATCGGCAAGTAATTTCATAATGGACAGAGCGTCCGGACGGAGGGAGCTTCCGTTCGGGCGCTCTTGTATTAGATTTTGATAAGGAACGCTTGATGTCTTTCATTTTTGACGGGAATATGCTATAATAGACAATAAGAGGTATCTGCGGCAGGTTCGTTCGCAGATTAGAATGTGAACGCAGCGCGGCGCGGCGGTTAAACGTTGCTGAAAGGATTGGCTGAGCAGTGAGCAGAGAATGGGATATGAACTTTGAATTTGACAAGAGCATGATCGGCACGACCATTATGCTGGCGGTGTTTCCACCGATCGGGCTGATTATGCTCCTGAAGAAGCTCAAGGGCTTCGGGCGCGGCCGGAACGCGGCGCGGAAGATGCGCAACATGGGCGTGACCACGATGCTCTGCTCGCTGGTGTATATGGCGCTGAGCATCGGCGGCTGGGGCGCGCTGGTGTTCGCGTGCGGGCTGGGTCTGACCGTGTGGGGCGAGAAGAGCCGAAAGCGCGAGCAGCGCTTCCGCAAGTATCTCTCTGTCATCGGCGGGCGTTCGCCGGTGGCGCTGGCCGAGATGGCCGCGCGCTGCAACGAGAGCATCGACACCGTTGAAAAAGAGCTGCAAACGATGATCGATCAGGGCTATTTCGGCCTGACGACCTATATCGATCACAACCGCGGCTGCATCGTGCTGGACGGCGTGGACGATATGTCGTGGAGCGCGCCGAAAAATCAGCGCGTGGACATTCACATCCACACCGACAACATCAAGCGCGGCAAGGCCGTAATCTATGCCGATCCCGAGCCGGAAAGCGCGCCCGAGCCTGAAGCGCAGAAGGCGCCTGAACAGAAAGCGGCGCAGGCCAATGCCGCGAACGCGAAAACCGCCAAGGGCGAGGACGATCAGTTCGGCCGCTATCTGAGCGAGATCCGCAGCCTGAACGACCGCATTGCCGACGCGGAAATTTCGGGGAAGATCGACCGCATCGAGGGCATTACGTCGCATATATTCGAGATTGTGCGCAAGCGTCCGGAAAAGCTGGGCGAGATCCGCAAATTCATGAATTACTATCTGCCTACGACGCTCAAGCTGCTCGATTCCTACGCGCTCCTGGAGGAGCAGGGCATCGAGGGCGACAACATCACCGCCTCGAAGCAGCAGATCAGCCAGATCATGGACACGCTGATCAAGGGCTTTGAAAAGCAGCTGGATCAGCTCTTCTCGACGCAGGCGATCGACATCAATTCCGACATCGAGGTGCTGGAAAACATGATGGCGGCCGACGGCCTGAAAGAGAGCGACTTCAAGCTCAAATCGCAGGGCGGCCATTGACAGGGGAGCGCAGATGAGCATCTACCGACCTGAAGCATAAAAGCGAGGACAATTATGAACATCAAGTGCGAAAACTGCGGGAATTTCTATCCCGAAACGGACGTGAAATGTCCGGCCTGCGGCGCGGCCAATCCCCGCGCGGCACAGGTGGACGTGCCTAAAACGATCGAGGAGCTGAAGGCGTTCTGCCGTTCGAAGAATATGCCGCTCGAGCGGATGCGCTTTTTCATCGGCGAGGATTACCGCGAGCCGAAGGCGTTCGGCATCTATAAGGACGAAAACGATCGTTTCGTCGTGTACAAGAACAAGGCGGACGGCTCGCGCGCGGTGCGCTATGAGGGGCCGGACGAGGCGTACGCGGTCAACGAGCTGTATCAGAAGCTGAAGAGCGAGGTGGCGCTGCGCCGTGAGCAGAGCGCCGCGCAGCGCACGCCCATGGCGGCGAGACGTCAGCGCCGGCAGGCCTGCTGGATTGCGGCGATACTGATTGTGGTTGTGGTCGTCGCGTTCTTCCTCTACATGCGCAATCCCCGCCGCGGCTACTATTACTATGACGACGACTATTATTACTATCAGGACAGCGACTGGTATTATTACGATGTGGACGGCTGGATGCTGGCCGATTCGATCGACGAAGCGCTGCGCGACGACGCGTCCGAATACTATCAGGGCGATTCCTACAACGACTATTACGGCGTGGAGGATTTCTCCGACACGGAATACTATCACGAGAGCGACTCCTCCTCGGACAGCGACTGGGATACCGATTATGACAGCTGGGATTCCAGCGATACCGACTGGAGCAGCGACTGGTAAGAAAAGCGAATTTCATATGCGCGCCGTCCATTGCGTCCCATCGACCTTTATTTTTGCGTGAAGTGCGGGGCAATGTGGGCGGCGCGTCTTGATTTCGGGCGGGATTTATGGTATTATAAAGCGTATGAAATTTTTTACGGGGGAGCTGACAGGCAATGTCCGGACATAATAAATGGACGACCATCAAGCATAAGAAAGAAAAGACCGACGCGCAGAAGGGCAAGATCTTCACCAAGATCGGCCGTGAAATCGCCATCGCCGTGCGCGAGGGCGGCAGCGCCGATCCGGCCACTAACGGTAAATTGCGCGACGTCATCGCCAAGGCCAAGGCCAACAACATGCCCAACGACAACATCAAGCGCTCCATCGCGAAGGCGGCGGGCGAGGGCAGCGGCGCGTCCTACAAGGAGGTTTCCTACGAGGGCTATGCCGACGGCGGCGTGGCCGTGATCGTGGACGTGGTGACCGACAACCTCAACCGCACCGCTTCCGAGATCCGCCATCTGTTCGACAAGTTTGGCAAGGGTCTGGGCGCGACCGGCTGCGTCTCCTGGAAGTTCGAGCACAAGGGCGTGATCGTCATCGACAACAGCAAGGGCCTCGACGAGGACGAGCTGATGATGCTGGCGCTGGATGCGGGCGCGGACGATGTGGAAATCGGCGATGGCGTCGCCACCGTCTACACCGATCCCTCCTCCTTCTCCGAAGTGCGCGAGAATCTCGAAAAGGCCGGCTGCACCTTCCTGGAGGCCGATCGCCGCATGGTGCCCACCACCACCACCGCCGTCACCGATCCCGAGACGGTGGAGAAGGTTCAGCGCCTGCTGGACGAGCTGGATGACTACGACGACACCCAGAACGTCTATCACGACGCGGAACTGCCCGAGGACGAAGAAGAGGACGACTGATCCGTCATCATGGATAAAAACAGGCCCATTGGCATTTTCGATTCCGGCGTGGGCGGCGTAAGCGTGCTGCGGGACGTGATGCGCCGCCTGCCCCGGGAGCGTTTCATCTATTATGGCGACAATCTCAACGCGCCCTACGGCACGAAGAGCGAGAGCGAAATCCGCGCGCTGGCCATGCGCATGGCGGACGTTCTCATGGCCGAGGATGTGAAGGCGCTGGTCGTGGCGTGCAACACCGCCACATCGGCCGCCGTGGCCACGCTGCGGGAGACGCTGAGCATTCCCGTCGTGGGCATGGAGCCGGCGCTGAAGCCCGCGTCTTTCCTCTGGAAGGGCGGAAAAATCCTCGTGCTGGCCACGCCGGCGACGCTCAAGCAGCACAAATTCCAGCTCCTGAACGAGAAATACGGCGAGCACGCGCTCATCAGGCCGTGCGCCGGATTGATGGAGTTTGTGGAGAGCGGCGATCTGAGCGGCGAGCCTGTGCGCGCGTATCTGCGGGATATGCTGTCCGATTACGAGGGCGTTCAGCTGGACGCGGTTGTGCTGGGCTGCACGCACTATGTGTTTTTGAAGCGCGTCCTGTCCGAACTGCTGCCGAATGTTCCGCTTGTGGACGGCAACGACGGCACGGCGCGCCGCCTGACCGATCTGCTCGAAAAGGGCGGTCTGCTCCGCGAGGACGGCGAGGGCGGCGTGAGGTTCATGACCTCCGGCGATCCAGCGGTCTATATTCCGCTGATGGAGAAGCTGTTCCGTGTTCCGATTTGAGCGATTGACTTGATATTTGGCTCCGTCTGGCCTGAGTTGGGCTGGGCGGGGCTTTTTGTGTGCCTTTGCGAGCTTGAAGGGGGCGTTGGCGAGGGGATATGGTCGCTGGCGAGGGGATATGTGTCGGCACGCCGTCTGCAATGTCGTCGGCCGTCTCAGGGGCGGCGTTTGAAAGCACGTCCGCGCTGGCGCGGCGCAGCGTTGGCTGTTATTATCCGTCAGTGAATTGTGGGCCGGCGCGGCGTTGTCTCTTGCCGGTTTTAGCTCCGGCAGAAGCGTGGGTGCGCGCGGAGGAGACGCGGGGGTTGTCCTGCGCGGCGATGTAGTTCTATTGGGGCGCTTTGGGTTGGGTTATGCCTGCTGTGTGACGTGAACGCCAAACAGGACGGCTTGCGGAAGGCTGCGTTTCTATTCCGCGGGAGTGGGGAACGGCGGGCGTTGGCGGTTCTGTTGGGGCGTTTTGGGTTGTATCACGCCTGCTGTTTGCCGCATAGCGCCAAACAGGACGGCTTGCGGGAGGTTCCGTTTCTGTTCCGCGCGGGTCGGGATCGCCATTCGTGCGTTCTCGCAGCGGCATGGGGTTATCTTGCTTTGCTGGTTCACTTTGGAATTGTATGTTTTTTATGGCGATCCCGACGGAGTTCGACCGGAGTCCGCTTATACGAAAAGAAGCGCCGCATTGGGTGGGCGCTTCTTTCGTTATGGTGTGCTGATTCGTTATGATGCCGCGGGGAGTACGCTGGGGCTGCGCGCCCCAGACTGCGCCAAAGAGCCATTGGCTCTCTGGACTCTCTTCACGCTGCGGCGGGGTTATGGCAGTGCGGATGCGCGGCGTCATTCGGGTACAACGGAGACTTGACCGGCTCTGATTTATGGCCGGGCAAGTCGTGCGGCCGCACTGTCACACCTGTTTGCTCAATCGTTTGAGTTAGGTCGCGCAAAGTGTCAGCGGGCACTGCCCGCAAAGGCCACCTCGCGCTTTTCCTTATCGGCGATGTAGGCGTTCTCCATCAGCTCGGTCAGCTGGCGGCCCTCCTGCAGGCCGAAGCGCACTTCCTTGCCGTAGAGTATGCTGTCAATCCACTGGCGGATGGGCGCGGGCAGGTCGGCGGGGAACTTGTCGATCTCCACCCAGCCGTCCTTGACATACTTCATAGAATCCTCGGTGCGGATGCGCAGGCTCGAATCCACCGCCATGATCACGCCCTTGGTGCCGTACACCTCGAGGATGGCGGGGGTCATCGGCGAAACCAGGCTGGTCTCGGAAATGGCGACCGCCTTGTTCTCGAATTCGATCGTGCAGACCGAGTTGTCCTCGACGGGATGCGGCGTGAGGTTGTTGAACATCGACTGGATGCGGGTGGGCTTGCCCAGCAGCCAGCGCGCCAGATACATCGGATGCGCGCCCAGATCCATCATCGCGCCGCCGCCGGTCGTCTCGGGATCATACCAGTAATCGGGCAGCCAGCCGGCCAGCGCGCCGTTGTGGCAGTTGCGCACGCGCATGACGGTAACGTCGCCCAGCGTGCCGTCCTCGATGCACTGCTTGATGAACAGATTGCGGCCGGAGCAGCGCTGCGGGAAGCTGATGGTGAAGATCACGCCGGCCTCCTCGACCGCCTTGATGACCTCGTCGCAGTCGGCGACGTTCAGGCACATACATTTCTCGGTGAAGATGTGCTTGTGCGCCTTCGCGGCCTTGATCATGACTTCCTTGTGCATGTTGGTGGGCGTGTCGATCAGCACCGCGTCCACGTCGGGGCGGGCCAGCAGCTCGTCGTAGCTCTCGACAAAGGGAACGCCCAGCTCTTCCGCCCAGGCGCGGCCGCGCTCAGGCTGCTCGTCCCAGACGCAGGTGATGCAGGCGTCGCCCTGCTGCTGGACAAACTTGGCGTAGCCGCCGGCGTGAACGTGCCATTTGCTGATCATTGCAACTCGAAGCATAGTGTAGTTTCCTCCTCTATAAAAGTCGTACAGACCCGGGGTAATGAAGGGATAGGTAAGATCGTCCGGCAGCGCGTCGAACAGGCGCGTCTCGGCGATTTCGCTTTCGGGCAGCGGGCCGAGCTTTGTTATATCGGCCGTAAACACGCGCCCGTAGGATAGGCCGTCCTCCCGCTGCACGGAATAATCGCACAGCGGCGTGAGCGCGTAATCGAGCGCGCCCGTTTCCTCGTAAAGCTCGCGTCCGGCGGCCTCAAGCGCCGTTTCGCCCGGCTCTATGTGCCCGCCCGGCGTTTCCCATGTGGCGCGGGCCTTGTGTCGCACGAAGAGCCAGCGCCCGTCATAGCGCGCCAGATTGACCACAAAGGCGACGCGCTCGCAGCTGTTGAGCGGATGAATGCGCGTGATCATGCCTTTTCCTTTCGCTTCAGCGCCACGGCGGTGCGTTCGCTCAGCACGCCGCGCAGAAGGCCGTCCTCGTCGATCGAGAACGGCGCGTCGACGCGCTCAAAGCCGCCGTATTCGCCGGAATCGGTCGAGAGCAGGAGGGTGTAATCGCCGCTGTCCATGCCGCTCATGGGCAGGGAGAGCAGCGCGCGCTCGGGGCCGAAGTTGAACGCGAAGAGCAGGCCGCCGCGCGTAAAGACGATCAGCTTGCGTGCCTGATCGATCCACAGGCTGCGCGCCGCCGGATCGGACAGCACGCGGTATTTGCGCACGAGCGCGAGCATATCGCGGTCGAACAGGCCGAGCTGGCTGTACTTGAGATAGCCGTTTTCGGCCAGCGACCACTGCCTGCGCGCATAGCGGCCGCTCCAGCCGTTGCCCTCGCGCGGGAAGTCGATCCACTCGGGATGGCCGAATTCGTTGCCCATGAAGTTGAGATAGCCGTCGCAGGCGGCCAGCAGCGTGATCAGGCGGATCAGCTTGATCAGCGCGACGCCGCGATCCATGCTGGGCGAGTGATAGGCGCGGTCCATGCCGGTGTACATCTCCGCGTCCAGCAGCCGAAACAAAAGCGTCTTGTCGCCCACGAGCGCCTGATCGTGCGATTCGGAATAGCCGATGGTCTTTTCGTGCGGGCGGCGGGTGGTCAGCTCATACCAGAGATGGAACATATCCCAGTCCTGCTCGCGCGAGTCCTTGATGAGCCGGATCCACAGATCGGGCACGCCCATATTGAGCCGGTCGTTGAAGCCCACGCCGCCCCATGTGACGGGCAGGCACAGCCCCGGATAGCCGCTCATGTCCTCGGCAATGGCCACGGCGTGCGGATTGATCGCGTGGATCAGCTCTGTGGCCAGCGTGAGATAGGTCAGCGCGTCGAAATCCACGCCGCCGTTATAGTAGTCGGCATAGCTCGTAAAGCAGCGCCCCAGTCCGTGATCGGCGTAGATCATGCTGGTCACGCCGTCGAAGCGGAAGCCGTCGAAGTGGTACTCGTCCATCCAGAACTTGACGTTCGAGAGCAGATAGTGGATCACGTCGTGCCGGCCGTAGGCGAACAGGCGGCTGCCCCAGGCGGGATGATGGCCGCGGCAGTAGAGCGAGCCGCTGCCGTCGAAATTGCAGATGCCCTCGCGCTCGTTGGCGGCGGAGTGTGAGTGTACCAGATCGAGCAGCACGCGCAGCCCCAGGCCGTGCGCCGTGTCGATCAGGTATTTGAGGTCGTCCGGCTCGCCGTACCACGAGGACGCGGCGAACGGGTTGGTGACCTGATAGCCGAAGCTGGCGTAGTAGGGATGCTCCTGAATGGCCATGAGCTGGACGGTGTTGTAGCCGTCCTTTTTGATGCGCGGCAGCACGCTGTCGGCGAACTGGCGGTATGTGCCGACGCCGCCGTCCTCCTGCGCCATGCCGACATGGCATTCGTAGATCAGCAGGGGGGAGGGCATGGAGCGCGCGCGCTTTTCGTCGTGCCACTCATAGGGGGGATTGGCCAGCACGCGGCCGTCGAACTGGCGGGTTTCGCTGTTCTGGACGGCGCTTGCGGCATAGGCGGGAATGCGGTCGAAGGTTCTGCCGTCCGACGCTGTGATTTCGATGAGATAGCGCTCGCCGTGTTTGAGCGCGTCCCCGCCGGCAATGTGGATTTCCCATTCGCCGTTTTCAAGGCGCGTGAGCGGATGAGACGTGCGGTTCCAGCCGTTAAAATCGCCGAAGAGGTGGATTGCGGCGGCGGCAGGCGCATGCTCGCGGAACACCCAGCCGCCTTCCTCGCGGTGCAGGCCGAAATAGAGATAACCGTTGGCGAAGGTGGTGATCTCCTGATCGCCCAGAAGGGATTTGCGGACGGCGCGGTAGTGCTCGATGCGGGCCTGAATATCCTCGGCATAGGGCGCGAGCGCGGGATCGATGCTGATCATGCGCGGACGGTTAACCTTTTTCCTCTTCATTTAACACAACCTGCCTTAAATATGGTTTCGCGTGCGGCGCGATTGAAGGTATAATGAATCGCGTCTGGAGGGATGAACATTGGCAAACGAGGGTAACGTTTTTGTTCGGTCGCTGCGCGGAATGCGCCATCTGCGCGCGCTGGTGACGGCGGCGATGCTGCTGGGCGTTCAGGTGCTGCTGGGGCTGGTCGCGGCTATTCCGCTGGGGCCGAGCATCCGCATATCGTTCGGCTATCTGGCGCTCAGCACGACGGGCGCGCTGCTGGGGCCGGTCGCCTCAATGATCAACGGCGCGCTGGCCGACATACTCGGCTCGATCATTCACCCCATCGGCCCGTACTTTCCGGGCTTTACGCTGACCGGTCTGGTGAGCGGCGCGATTTACGGCGTGATGCTCTATGACCGCGACGTCAGCCTGAAGCGCGTGCTGCTCACAAAGCTGCTGATCGACGTGATCTGCAATCTGCTGCTCAACACGCTTTGGCTCAATCTGCTCTACGGCAAGGCGTTCTTCGTCATACTGCCCGCGCGCGCGCTCAAAAACCTGCTGCAATATCCCGTGGACGTGATACTGCTCTATCCGCTTTTGAAGCTGGCGCGGCGCGTATACGTTCCCCATCGCTGACACCTCTATTCTATCATATTCCGCGCCGTTCGTCAAAAGGAATTGACGGCGCGCCGCAAAAAAACACAGGCTTCGTTTGCATCGGCTTTTCGCCGACGGACGGAGCCTGATTTTTTATGAGAAGAGGAGAGTGCCGCCTCGCCTTCAAAGCGTTCGCAACTCGCAGCGCGTGGTGCGGAATGATTGGGGGGCGTCCATGCCATTTCCGTGTTGAAGAGCGCCGGCATGATGGCAATGCACCGGAAAAGAGATACGAAAACGCCCCGCTCGAACCGTTTCAGGCTCGGACGGGGCGTTCGTGCATTACATTAGTCCGCGGAAGGGGCGTTGCACACGGTGCAGCGCGCGTAGTTGTGGGAGAGCGCCCAGCTCAGCGTGGTCTTGGCGGCGTTCTTCATGCCGCTGCAATACTGCTCGCTGTGGTACTTGCTGCCCTCGATCGTCACCCACACCTCGGTGGTGTCGGGATCGACCTTCGTGCCGGAGTTGCCGCTCGTGCCGTTGTTGTCCTTGTCGATCGGCGTGCCGCCCATGCAGGTGGGGCAGGGGGCGTGGCCGCTCAGCTCGGCCTGATCGACGGTCATCAGACGGGCGTTCTTCATGCCGGAGCAGGTGGCGGTCTTGTGGTAGTAGTCGCCGCCGTCAACCGCGTAGACCGTGCCGATGCACTTGGGGCAGGGCGTCTTGCCGGCCTTCTTGGCCGCCGCTTCGCTGATCTTTGTCGCGCCCTTCATGCCGGAGCAGGTGGCGTTGCGGTGATAGTGATCGCCGTTCTCCGTGGCGTAGTAGGCCAGATCGGAATCGTCGTCGTCCTGGCTGGGGGCGTCGGTCGGACTGGGCGTGCCGCCGATGCACTTGGGGCAGGCGGTCTGGCCGGCCTTTTCCGCCGCGAGGATGGTGACCAGTTTGGCGTTCTTCATGCCGCCGCAGGTTTTATCCTTGTGGTAGTACTGGCCGCCCGCGGAGTAGACCGAGCCGACGCAGGTGGGGCAGGGCGTCTTGCCGGCCGTTTCAGCCGCGGCCTGAGTGATCTTGGTCGCGCCCTTCATGCCGGAGCAGGTGGCCTTGCTGTGATAGTGCTCGCCGTTCGCCGTGGCGTAGTAATAGCCGGAGCTGGTATCGTCGCTGGCACCACCGTTGTTATCGCCGGTGTTCGAGCCGCCGATGCACTTGGGGCAGGGGCTTTGTCCGCGGCTGCGGATCATGGCCAGCGTCACGATGTCGGCATTCTTCATGCCGGAGCAGGTCGCGTTGGCGTGATAGTAAGTGCCGGTGGGCGTGGAATAGTAGGTGCCCGACGTGCCGACGCACTTGGGGCAGGGCTTCTGGCCGCGCTCGGCGATCTGGGCGGCGGTCACCTTGGTGGCGTTCTTCATGCCGGAACAGGTCGCGTTCTTGTGGAAGTATGTGCCGTCGGTCGTGGAGTAGTACTCGCCGTCGGTCACTGTGGTGGCGCCGGTGTTGGGCTTGGCGGTCGCTTCGACGTCCACGATGTCGGGCTTGGTTTCGGCGGTGCCGCCCGCGCACACGGGGCAGGCGGTTTGGCCGCGCTTGAGGGCGGTGGCCAGAGAAACGCGCGTCGCGCCGGTCATGCCCTGGCAGTTCTTGTCGGTGTGATACCACTTGCCGTTCGTCGTGGCGTAGTAGTTGTCGACGCCGCTGTTGCCGCCCAGGCACTTGGGGCAGGGGGTCTTGCCCTTCTGCTCGGCCGCCGCCGCGGAGATCTTGTAGGCGCCGGTCATGCCCTGGCAGTGCTCGTCGGAATGATACCAGGTGCCCTTGTCGGTGCAGTAGAATACGTTCGAGGAGTCGCTGCCGGTGGGGGCGCTGGTGGTCGTGGCCCCCGTGCCGTCGCCGCCGATCGTGCCGATGCATTCGGGGCAGGGCGTCTTTCCGGCCTTCACCGCGTCGTCAATGGTGACCAGCTTGGCGCCGGTCATGCCCTGGCAGTTCGACTTGCTGTGATACCAGGTGCCGTTCGTGGTCATGTAGACCGAGCCGACGCAGGTGGGGCAGGCGGTCTGGCCGCGGCCGATGGCTTCGGCCTGAGTGACCACCTGGGCGTTCTTCATGCCGCCGCAGGTCGGGTTGGTGTGATAGTATGTGCCGGTCGGCGTGGCGTAATAGCTGCCGGACGGCAGGGGCGTGTTGGTCGCCGCGGGCGTGTTGGTCGGCTGCTGATAGCACTTGGGGCAGGCGGTCTGGCCGCGGCCCAGCGCCACGCTCAGCGTCACACGGCTCGCGCCGGTCATGTTGCCGCAGTCGGGATTGGAGTGGAAATACTGGCCGCCCTGCACGGAATAGACGAACTGCGTCGCCGTGCCGGAATCGGTGGTCGCGGGCGCTGTGGCCCCGTCTGCGTTGGGAGTCACGGAGGGCTGGACGCTCGCATTATCGGCGTTCGGCGTGGACGAGGGCGTTGTGGTGGGCGTCGCTGTGGCCGTCGCCGTGGCGGAGACGCTGGGCAGCGTGGAGGTATCGGGCCGCACGGTGTTGTCGCGCCCGCCGACGCGGGTGAACAGAAGCACCAGCAGCAGCACGAACCAGACGATGAACACCAGCGACAGCGCTGTGCGCGTGGTGAACTCATAGCGGTTGCGCCGCCAGAGCAGCCAGATGCCGAAGGGAGGCAGCAGGATCAGCATGGCCCACATGAACCACGCGGCGTTCAGCAGGCCGCCCTTCTCGTCGCCCTCGTCGTCGTATTCCTCGTCCGGATAGGCGCGGCTGTCGGCGTAGTCCTGCTCCTGATCGTCGTAATCCTGATAATTATCCTGATCGTCGGCGTACTGCTCCTCGTCGTTGTACGCTTCGCGCTCGTTTTCCTCCGGCTCGGACTGAACCGGCTTGGGCTTGGCCCAGGGGAAGCGCATCCGACGGATCTCGCCGGTGGTCGTATCCTTGGTGGCGATGCCCTTGCCGGATACGTTGATCAGCATTTTGCCGATTTTAAAGATTTTTCCGCTCGCCATGGCTTTATCTCCTTATTAATCGCACGCAGAGGTGCAGATTACGCGTCTGTATGGTCATATAGACTCGACCTTATATTACAGGATACAACAAAACGCGCCGTTCGTCAACGACAATGTTCTTAAATTTGTTGTACTTCTAATGACAATTTCGCAAATTACAGCTCACATCCGATTTTATAGACGATGAAGCGGGCGCGCCGGTTGCACATCTTCTGAATTTTACATATAATATCGGAAAAGAAGCGAAATTTCATGGCCGGAAAGACTGGGCGGCGCGGCGAAAATGTGCTATACTCTGTTATATCATGCAGAAATCTGTCGGAGGATACCGCCATGCCCGATTATCGTGACCGTTATACGGATGAATATAACAGCAGACAGCCCGCGCGCCGCCCCGCGAGCGACGGCCAGCCCGTGCGCCGTCCTGCAAGCGATGGCCAGCCTGCGCGTCGCCCTGTGAGCGACGGTCAGCCCGCGCGCCGCCCCGCGAGCGACGGTCAGCCGATGCGCCGCTCCGCGAATGACGGCCAGCCCGTGCGTCGTCCCGCGAGCGACGGTCAGCCGATGCGCCGTCCTGCGAACGACGGCCAGCCGATGCGTCGTCCCGCGAACGACGGCCAGCCTGTGCGCCGCCCTGCAAGCGACGGCCAGCCCGTGCGCCGTCCTACAAGCGACGGTCAGCCCGTGCGCCGTTCCGCGAATGACGGCCAGTCGGTGCGCCGTCCCGTGAGCGACGGCCAGCCTGTGCGCCGCCCCGCGAATGACGGTCAGCCCGTGCGCCGTCCCGCGAATGACGGTCAGCCTGTGCGCCGTCCAGTGAGCGGCAATGGCCAGAACACCCGCCGCCCTGCCGGTCAGCCGCCGCGCCGCCCCGCGCAGGGAGCGAATGCAGGCGCACGCCGTCCATCCAGCGCGGATTCGCGCTTCAGCAAGGCGGGAAGGCGTTCGCCCAAAAAGGAAGCGTCCTTCAAGCTGCCGCAGTGGGCGCGGCTGGGCGTGATCGCCGTGGCGTTCATGGTGCTCATCGGCCTGTCCGTGAAGGCGATCGGCAGCCTGACCGAGCGCGACGACCGCACGGTCATTACGCCTGTTTCCAATGCGACGAACACAGCCGCGCCGGATAATACCGCCGAGCTGAGCGCGAACGCCACGGCGGGCGACGCGACGGCCGATCCCGCGCAGAACGCGACCGACGCGCCTGCCGCGACGGATACGCCCGCCGCCGCGACGAACGCACCCGCCGCGCAGCCGGTGAGCGGCGGCCGCAGCGCCACCATCCGCATGGCGGGCGACATCGTCATCGATACGGAGATGCTGGACGCGTGCTATGACAAGGCGAGCGACAGCTACGACTTCGCGCCGTATTTCTCGATGATCGGCGATACGCTGAGCAAAAGCGACTACACGATGATCAATATCGACGCGTCGCTGCGCAAGGGCAAGTACGGCTATTCGGGCTATCCGCAGTTCACCACGCCGCCCGTGATCCTGCAAGTGGTCAAGAACGTGGGCGTGGACATGATCACCATGTGCAACAACCATATGCTGGACGGCTACTGCGACGGACTGGTCGAGTCGGTCGGACATGTGGAGGCGGCGGGGCTGGATCACGTCGGCGGCTTTGTCGACGAGGCCGACAGCAAAACGCCCGAGGTGTATACGATCAACGGCATCCGCGTGGGCTTTGTGTGCTATACGCATTCGACCAACACCATGGAGGATCACTGCGACGAGCGCTCGAAGTTCCTCGTGAAGCGCTTTAAGAACGCCGACTTCAAGGCCGACGTGGACGCGGCGCGCGCGGCGGGGGCCGAGGTGGTCGTGGCCGTGGCGCACTGGGGCGACGAATACCACCGCGAGCCTGATTCCGATCAGCAGTACTGGGCGAAGAAGCTGGTGGCGGCGGGCGTCGATCTGATCATCGGCGGGCATCCGCATATGGTGCAGCCGGCCGAGTACATCACTGCGACCGATGCAAACGGCGTGTCGCACACGGCGCTGTGCGTGTATTCCATCGGCAATTTCCTGACGCAGCATCGCTCGCAGTATACCGATTCGGGCATTGTGTTCGAGTTTACGCTGGCCGAGCAGGCCGACGGCACGATCGCCGTGACCGCGCCGGGCTATGTGCCGGTGTATGTGTGGACGTTCAAGAACGCGGCGGGCGCGGACGATTACCGCGTGCTGCCCACCGGCGTGTATATGAACAATCGCCCCGACGGCATGAGCGACGAGCAGTATAACCGGATGCGCGAGACGTGGAACGAGACGACCAGCCTTATGGGCGGCGATGCGGTGCTCAGGACGCTGACGGATTGAACGACGCTGCACGTCCGCACTTTGCTCCCCGCGCAAAACGTACTCACGCTGTGACTCCCATGGAGAGAGTCCAGAGAGGCCGCAGTGCGGCTTCCACATTTCAGCCCCACGTTCTCCCCGCGGAAAACATTACAAGGCCAATGGGCTTGCGCAAAAGTGTATTTGCGCCGCGCCGCCCGCCCCCGCGCGCACCCATGCCTGTGCCGGAGCTATAACCGGCCAGACGCGGCATTTCGCCGGCGCACAATTTACTGTCCTGCAAAATCAACCCACGCCCCGCCGCGTCAGCGCGCCGCCTGAACGCGAAACCGCATAAACAGGACGATCCGCCGCATAGGCATGATACCGACTGGAGGGATGCCTGTGCGGACGGATTTTGTTTTAGAGGGCGAGCGGCTGAACGAGCTTTCCGCGCGGCTGCGCGTCCCCGCGTGTATGCTGATGCGCGCCAACGGCCTTTACAGCCCCGCATGGCTGCTCCCGGGACGCGAAATCATCGTGCCTGAGGGACGATGCCGCGGCCCTATCCCCTGCCCGAGAGAGACGTTCGCGCGCGCAATCGGCGCGGACGAGGCCTTCCTGCACCCCGGCGAGGATACGGCGGCGCTGTGCAGGCGGCTGCACCTGCCCGCGCGGCTGGCGCTCATGGCGTTCGAGCGGCGCGGGGGAGAGCTGCGCGAGGGCGAAACCATCGATATGAGCCGCTATCCCGCGCGGCGGCGCGTCTATGCGTGCGGCGCGGAGGATACGGCGGCGCATGTGGCGGCGCTGTTCGGGCTGAGCGAGACGAAGCTGCGCGCCGATAACGCGCTTACGGGCGCGGTCTATCCGGGCATGGAGCTGCTGATCGACCTGCAATAGAGGAGAAGGAAATGTTTTCACAACGGCTGCTTGAGTGGCACGAGAAAAACGCGCGCGATCTGCCGTGGCGCGGCGAGAAGGATCCCTATAAAATCTGGGTGTCCGAGATCATGCTCCAGCAGACCACGGCGCAGACTGTGAAGGGCTATTACGCGCGCTTTCTGGCCGCCTTCCCGACGGTGGAGGCGCTTGCGGCGGCCGACGAGGAGCGGGTACTCAAGCTCTGGGAGGGGCTGGGCTACTACTCCCGCGCGCGCAACCTGATGAAGGCGGCGGCCATCGTCGCGCGCGATATGGGCGGGAAACTGCCCGGCGACGCGGCGGCGCTCAAAAGGCTGCCCGGCATCGGCGATTATACGGCGGCGGCCATCGCGTCCATGGCCTATGGACAGCCCGAACCGGCGATGGACGGCAATCTCACCCGCGTGCTGGCGCGCGTCACGGCCGAGCAGGGCTGCGTCGGTGAGACGGCGGTCAAAAAGCGGCTGTGCGCGGCGGGCGAAGCGCTCATCGACCGCGAGCGGCCCGGCGATTTCAATCAGGCGATGATGGGGCTGGGCAATCTGGTGTGCGTGCCGCTCAGGCCGCGCTGCGAGGACTGTCCCGTCGCGGAGTTCTGCCGTGCGCGAGAGCTGGGCTGCGCGGGAGAGCTGCCGCATATGCCGCCCAAGCTCGACAGGAAGAAGGAGCGACGCGGCGTGACGATCGTCTCCTGCGGCGATCGCGTGCTGGTGCGCCGGCGGCCGGAGAACGCGCTGCTGGGCGGCCTGTGGGAATATCCGAATTTCGAGAACGCCGTGGACGCGGCTTCGCTGACCGAATGTCTGGCGGAGCTGGGCGTGCATGCGCGCTTTGTGAAAAAACTGGGGTCGGCCAATCATGTGTTTACGCATAAGGTCTGGCAGATGACGGCGTTCCTCTTCACGGCGGAGGTGCTGCCGGAGACGGAAAACCTGCGCGGCGTAACGGCTGAAGAGCTGAGCCGCCTTCCCATGCCCACCGCCATGACGAAGCTGCGCCGGCCTTGAAGTACATACCGATTGACCCCGCCGAACCGCAAGCCGGACTCGGCGGGGCTTTTATGGCGGCCGAATAGGCATTGTAAATCCTCCGTTTCAACTGGGGGTTATGAAAGAAAGCGCTTCAGCAAAAGTCATGGAGCCGCATGGCGGGTGCGGCTCTACAGGGAAACAGCAAGATATTGACGCAGGGCAGGAAAGAAGTTTGAGCGAATCTCCGAAAAGGGGATTCGCAAAGCGGAGAGTGTGCTTGACAGTTTTTTCGACGCTCTCTTTAGCGGGTGGCTGCAAGTAATGAGCCCTTATAGGGCTGGGGCAAATCACCCGTTCAACAGGCAGTTGTGATTTTGTCCGTGATGATGCTGCCGCAAGCGGGAACGCCTTACAGAAACTGCGTCCGCCGGATGAGAACCGGCGCGGCGATGGAACGCGGACTTTTACCGGGAAGGGCGCAAATTGCACGCACGGGTGGCGAATATGTCACCGATATGTAAAAAATAACCGCAATTTGATGCTGTAATGCGCTTTTTTACACTTGACAGCGGCGAACCACAAGACTATGATTAAAACAATGTTGCAATTATGTAGTGCGGAAGGAACAGGAAGCAGCCTATGGAATTGAGAAATCTGACCACGTTCGTGCGGGCGGCGGAGCTGCGCAGCTTTTCGCAGACGGCGCGCCAGCTGGGCTATTCGCAGTCGGCCATATCAATGCAGATCAGCCAGCTGGAAGCGGAGCTTGAAACCTGCCTGTTCGACCGCGTGGGCAAAACCGTCACGCTCACGCCGCAGGGGCTGCGCTTTTTCGAATATGCCCAGAATATCCTGCGCATGACCGAGAGCGCGCGCAGCGTGATGAAGAACGCTGCGCTCATCTCGGGGCAGCTGCGCGTGGCCATGGCCGAATCGGTGTGTATGTCGATCTTTCCGCGCGTGCTGGAGCGCTATTGCCGGCTCTATCCCGAGGTGCAGCTGAGCGTCATATCGGGCACGGCGGTCGATCTGCCCCGCGCGCTGGCGCAGAACGACGCCGATCTGGTCTATCAGCTCGACGAGCCGATCTATCGCAGCGATCTGGTCGTGCCGCTTTCCTGTCCGGAGCCGATCGTGTTCATCGCGCCGGCCGGTCATCCGCTGACCCGCCGCGCGCGCGTGAGCCTGGCCGACTGCGCCGCCGAGCCGTTCATACTCACCGAAAAGGGCCTGAGCTACCGGCAGAAGCTGGACACGCTGCTGGCGCGCGAGGGGCTGCAAATCACGCCCTTTCTCGAGATCAGCAATACCGATGTGATCGTGCGGCTGGTGAAGGGCGGCATGGGGCTGTCCTTCCTGCCGGAGTTCGTCGCGCGCGAGGCCTTGCAGCGCGGCGATGTGGCGCGGCTGGACGTGGCGGGGATCGACATTGCGCTCTGCCGCCAGCTGATCTATCACCGCGGCAAGTGGATTACGCCCGCCATGCAGGCCATGATCGACCTGATCTGTCAGGAAAACGAGGGCGAGCCGCGCTTGTCTACTGAAACATAAGGAGTGATTCCATAATGAAGATTCCCCAGCCCTTTTTGCCCGTGCGCGCGGAGACTGTCTGCGGCGAGCACATCGTCCATGTGATCGGGCGCGACTATACGATCGGCGTCGACGGAATGCTGACCTCCATCCGCTCCGAGGGCGTGGAGCTGCTCGCAGCGCCGATGCGCCTTGTGCTGGAGGAGGACGGCGCGCCGGCCGTCTGGAACGACGATTACGAGAACAACGAATCGGAGAGTTTCGTTCAGAGCCGCTCGGACGAGCAGATCGTCGTCTGCGGCGCGAAGCAGTCCGAACGCTTCATTATAGATACCTGCTGGCGCGTGGATTACGACGGCTGCATCGACGCGGATTTCAAGCTGATGACGCGCGGGCAGACGGTCGCGGAGGTTTTCGGTATTGCCGGAACCAGACCCAGACTCTACAAGCTCGATAAGCTCTGGCTCGAAATCCCGCTGCGCGCGGAGGCCATGACGCTGTTTCATATGTACCCCAACAGCGAGATCACGCTCTCGGACGGCACGGTTCGCCCCCAGACGGCCATGTCCACCGGCGGCGCGATTCCGGCCCTTTCGGCGGCGCTGCCGTTCAAGGCGCTGCTCTGGCTGGGCAACGAGGAGCGCGGACTGGGCTGGTTCGCCGAGAACGAGCGCAGCTGGCAGCCGCAGCGCGAAGATCACGCCATAGAGCTGATCCGAGACGGCGAGCGGCTGATTCTGCGCCTGCGCCTGCTGGACAGCCATCCGGGCGCGTGGACGGCCGATCCGCGGGAGGGGATGAACGCCTATCAGCCGATTTCGTTCCAGTTCGGCCTTCAGGCGACGCCGGTCAAGCCGTTCCCCAGAAACCCCTACATTCACAACGCGTTTCATCTGGACTGCGGCATAAAGGTCAAGGGAAACTATATCGACGTGCTGGCAGGGCGCTATGACGAGCTGAAGGAAAAGGGCGTTACCACGCTGATCCTGCACGAAAAGTGGAACAAGAGCCAGAACTGGTTTGAGCTGAGCGAGTTTACGACGCATCAGATCAAAACGATCGTGGAGGAATGCCACAAGCGCGGCATTAAGGTGCTGACCTACTTCGGCTATGAAATCTCCACGCTGTCGCCGCAGTGGAGCGCGCTTCAGAACGAAACGACCGCTAAAAAGGAAAGCGGCGCGCTGGACGGCGGCTGGTGGCGCGTGCCCTTCCAGCGGGATTACATGGTCTGCTATCGCAGCCGGTATGCGGATTTGTTTGTCGAGGGGATTGCCCGAATCATGGATGAATGCCACACCGACGGCGTTTATCTGGACGGCACGAGCTGGCCGCGCCTGTGCTATTCTCTCGAGCACGGCTGCGGCTGGTATGACAGGAGCGGGACGCTGCGCGGCAGCTATGATCATCACGCCGTGCGCAGTCTGTTCAAGCGGCTCTACGAGGAGGTGCAGTCGCGCGGCGGCGAGATCAACGTCCATTCCTTCGGCTACATCAACTTTACGGCCTGGCCGTATTTCCATCAGAGCTGGCTGGGCGAAAACCTCCAGTTCGTGCTGATGCACGGCAGCACGGAGGACATGAATCTGGACTACTTCCGCGCGGAGTATCTCGGCCGGAACATGGGCGTGCCGGTGGAATTCATCGCCTATGCCAATCCGCCGAAATGGACGTTCGAGCAGGCGCTCGCATGCTCTCTGCTGCACGGGATCCTGCCGCGCCCGAACGACCTGAATCATCCGCTGGAGCTGATGAGCCGCGTGTGGAGGATACTGGATGCTTTCCCCGTCGAGCAGGCGCAGTGGCGGCCCTACTGGGAGAACGCGGTGAAGTGCTCGCACGAGAAGGTGCGCGTCAGCTATTATTGCTATACGGATCTGGTGGGAGATACGCAGCTGCTGGCGTTCGCGGCGAATATCTCCGCGCAGCCGGTGGACAATGCGGCGCTTTTCTTCCCGGAGAACGTGCGCCATATGCGCGATATGCTGTCGGGCGAGGAGATCGGCGGCGCGTTTTCGCTGGAGCCTTACTCCTGCCGCATACTGTTTGTCAAATAGAGCACGCAGTGAAGCTGCTCCTCCGCTTGAAAGGTTTTTCCGCGCCCTGGTATTTGAGTCTGGGCGCGGTTCTTTTTGTCTGATTGCATGAGGGATTCGCTCAAATCGGCGGCTTTTTCCTTGGCGGCACATTTAGGATTCAGCGCGGATTAGCTGGCGGGAAATCCGTTTTTGTCCGAAGTCGTGACGATTAAATAAAAAAACGCATACAAAACCCGCGCGCTCAATCCATGCAGGATGAAGCGCGCGGGTGCTTATATTATTTGCAATGACAGGGCGCGGCGGTGATTGTGGGCAGCTCGGCGATGATGCGGGCGATGGCGTGCTCAGTGTTGGAGACGGTGACGCGCTTGGCAACGGCCTTCACCGCGTCGATGGCGTTGCCCACGGCGTAGCCTATGTCGGCGTCGCGCACCAGCGAGAGGTCGTTTTCGTAATCGCCCACGCCGATGGTCGTGTGAACGCGGCCGCCGTACATCTCCCTGAGGGCGCGCATGCATTCGCCCTTGCCGCTTTCAAGGCTGTGGATCTCAAAGCCGCCCGGCCAGCTGCGGCCGCAGTTGAACCGGCCGGCATAGCGCGTGAGGAAGTAATCACGGATCTTCAGCGTGCTTTCCGGATCGGCCATGATAACCGTCTTGAACCACGGCTCGGGCAGCGATTTGAAGCGCACGCTGGGCAAAACGCCGTCCTCGCGCGTCCAGTCGTCGCGGATCTCGTATTCGTTCCAGAGCGACATACGCTGCGGCAGCCCCGTGGCGGCGATGTCGTCCATGATCGCCAGCACGTCGCGGCTCATCGGGAAGCGGCGCAGCACATGGCCGTCGTTTTCGTCGCAGAGCATTGCTCCGTTCATGGCGATGACCGGCGCATTGGGGCGGAAGCGGTCGCCCAGCTCGCGGATGAACGTGGGCGTGCGGCCCGAGGCGATCGTAAACAGGCCGCCGTTTTGCTGAAAGTCACGCACGGCCGCGAGGTTTTCCTCCGACAGCTCGGCGTTGGGCAGCGCGAACGTGCCGTCAAAATCGGTGCAGATCAGATGGCCTTCGTATTTCTTCATGCGTCCTCCCGAATGATGCTTTTACGCGAACAGCTCGCTGACCAGCCGATTGACGGCGTTGCCGTCGGCCTTGCCCTTGACGCGGGGCATGAGCGTTTTCATGATGCGGCCCTTGTCCTTGGCCGTGGGCGCGGCGATATCCAGCTCCTTCAGCACCTCGGCGATGACCGCGCGGATCTCGTCGTCGCTCATGCGCTGCGGGGCGAAGTCGGAATACACGGCGATCTTCAGCTTGCATTCGTCGATGATGTCGGTGCGGTCTTTCGGCGTGGCGTCGATGGTCTCCTGCGCTTCCTTGATCTCGCGATAGACGATGGCGTTTTCCTCGTCCTCGGTGAGGTCGGCGCGCTTGTCGATGAAGGCGGCCTTGAGCGCGGAAAGCAGCATGGACAGCGCTTCCTTGCGCGGCTTGTCGCCCGCCTTCAGCGCGGCCATCATTTCCTTACGAACGTCGTCAATTTTGGACATATGAAGGACTTCCTTTCAAAATAAGCTCTTGCTTCTATTTTAGTACGCGCGCGCCCGCTTGTCAAACGCAAAAAAGCGGACGCGCGCAATACGCGTCCGCAGGGGACTATCTGAGATCGTCCAAGAGCGCGTTCAGGCGCGCCATGAGCTCCTTTGAAGGCGGCTCGGCGGTAAAGCCTTCGCGTCCCAGCGCGGCGTTTTTGTTTTCGCCCAGCCGGTGATAGGGCAATAGCTCGATTTTGGCGGGCCGCCCGTGCGCGCGGAAAAAAGCGGCGATTTTGCCGATTTCTTCTTCATTATCATTGAAGCCGGGGATGACCGGCACGCGGATGACGATCGAATCGGCGCGCGTTTTCAAAAGCCGGCGCAGGTTGTCGAGAATCAGCCTGTTGCTCACGCCCGTGCCCGCAATGTGCGTTTCCTCCGTGACGCACTTTACGTCGTAGAGGAACAGATCGGCGTGGGGCAGTATGCGCTCGAATGCGGAAAAGGGCACGTTGCCCGCGGTGTCCACGGCGGTGCGCAGGCCGTTTTCATGGCAGAGACGCAGAAACGCCTCCAGAAAATCGACGCGCAGCATACATTCGCCGCCGGAAACGGTCACGCCGCCGCCGGTCGCATCGTAATACGGCCTGTCGGGCAGCACCGCCGCGAGCGCTTCCTCCGCGCTCATCATGCGGCCGCAGAGCTTGCGCGCGTCGTTGAGGCAGTAGAGCGCGCATTTCCCGCAGGCGATACACAGCGCGGGGTTCGTCGCGCCGTCCGCCGAAATGGCGTGTTCGGGACAGTGAGAGGCGCACATGCCGCAGTGGGTGCAGCGGGCGGGATAGCGCATCAGGACGGGCTTTCCATCCTGCGATTCGGGATTGTGGCACCAGCGGCAGCGCAAATTGCAGCCCTTGAGGAACACGGTCGTGCGCAGTCCGGGGCCGTCCACATAGGACGCGCGCTGAATGTCGAAGATCATGGCGGTTTCACAGCGTTGCGGCACGGTCTCCTCCATCCGCGACGACGGTGTGACCGCAGATGATCTCGCCGTAATCGCTCATCAGGTAGTAAGCCAGCTCGGCGATTTCGTCCGGACGGATGAAGCGGCCGATGGCGTGGCGGGGATAGGGATCGTCGATGTGCTTGGCGTAGCGCGCGATCATGGGCGTGAACGTCGCGCCCGGGGCGATGCCGTTTATGATGATGTCCTCGCTGCCGTATTTCTTGCCCAGCGCGCGGGTCAGGCGGATCAGGCCGAGCTTTGCCACGCCGTAGGAGCCGACAATATCCATGCAGGCGGCGTTCGAGGCGATGTTGAGTATGTTGCCCTTCTCATGGCGCGCGAGGAGATAATCGATCATGTCGCGCATCATGAAGAACGTGCCCTTGCAGTTCACGTCCATCAGCGCGTCCCATTCGTCCTCGGTGATGTCCCACGGCTCGTAGCCGCGTCCGGTCAGCACGCCGGTGCCCAGCGCCGCGGCGTTGACCAGCCCGTTCAGCCCGCCCATGAGCGCGGCGGCTTCCTCCAGCTTCTGCGGGATGCCGTTTACGTTTGCGATGTCCCATTCGAGGATGTGAAGATTTTCGGACGCGATGGTTTCGGCGGTCTTTTGCAGCTTTTCGGCGGTGCGTCCGGCGACGACCACCTGCGCGCCCGCATCGATCAGGCGGTGCGCGATGGCCGCACCGATGCCGCTGCCGCCGCCGGTTACGATGATTTTGTCACAGCGCAGTTTCATGAAATTCAGCCTTCTTTCTCAGTCGCTCTGGTGCGTGCGGCGCATGACGTCATCCTGTATGGACTCCTCGAGCAGCGTGAACGTGCCCGAGAAGCCGCTCACGCGGACGCGCAGGTGGCCGTACTGCTCGGGGTGTTCGCGGGCGGCGAGCAGCTCTTCGCGGGAGACGTAATTGAGCTGAACGTGCAGCCCGCCCATGCGGAAGTAGGTCTCGAGCATATGCGCGGTCTTGTCGAAGTTTTCGTTGCTTCGGATGAGCGCCTCGTCCAGCATGAGGTTGCAGACGAACGGGCCGCAGAGGATGCCGCTCGGGTCCATCTGCGCGACGGAATTGAGCAGTGCGGTCAGCCCCTCGCGATCCTTGCCGGCGGTCTGGCCCGCGCCCACCATGAAGGGATCGCCGTCAAAGCGGCCGTCGGGGGTCGCGCCGGTCAGGCTGCCGAAATAGACGTAATGCGGATTGTAGCCGGCCAGGCACCCCAGCAGCAGATGGTTGCCGAAGAGATTGCGCCGGGGGGCGAGGAAGGCGTGCAGGCTGTCCGTAAAGCGGCGGGCGATGCCGTCGGAGAGCGGATCGTTGTTGCCGAAGAATTTCGCCTTTTTCAGTATGAGCGCGCGCATGAAATCGCGGCCCTCCCAGTTGGCGTTAAGCGCGTCCAGCAGCTCCTCCATGGTGAACGCCTTTTCGTCGAACACGAACTGCGCGATGACGGTCAGCGAGTCTATGACGCAGGTCATGCCCATGATGTTCGCGCCCGAGACGGCCAGCCGCGCGCCGCCCTGCGTGGCGCTCTTTGCGCTCTCGATGCAGCCGTCGAGGAAAATGCTGCTCAGCGTGTTGGTATCGCGGCTTCTGTACTCGTTAAAGGCGTTGTTGATTTCCAGCGCGCGCTCGAGATCGGCGTTCAGGCACTGCTCGTAGAGCGCGTACACATCGTCGAACGTCCGGCAGGCGATCAGCTCGCCGCGCCTTTCGAGCAGCTTTGAAAGCGAGCGCGCGATGTTGGTCGTGCAGCCGCCCAGCCAGATGCCGCCCACCAGCGAGGGCTCGTTGCAGCCCACCATGGTGTAGCTGCACGCGTCCTCGAAGGACAGGCCGAGGTTGTCCATGAAGGACTTGATGCGCGGCTCGTCGTTCACGATGGCGATGCGCTTGAGCGCGTCGTGCCGCTCGCAGTCGAGCACGTATTTGAGCGTCTCAAAGGGCAGCTTTTTTGTCCATCTGAGCGAAATCTGCGGCTTGTTGAGCGGCAGCTCCATGAGGGAGTCGACCAGCAGGCGGCTCAGGTCGTTAAAGCCGTCGGTGTGATCGGGCAGATAGCCGCCTATGGCGAAGTGCGATTCGGCGCTGAAGTCGGCGCGGTTGCCGGCGTTTGTGCCGGTGTGGGCGTAAATGTCGATATACAGCTCCTGAATGAGCGCGCGCGCCTCGTCGATCGTGAGCCGCCCCGCGTCCAGATCGGCGCGATAGTAGGGATAGAGATAGCGGTCGATCGTGCCGATGCAGTCGGGCAGGAAGGTGAAGCACATCGACAGGCACTGAATCGCCTGCCGGAAGGTCTTTGCGGGGCGCGCGGGCACCTGATCGAACGTCTCGGCCATGATGAGCAGGTCGCGCCTGTAGTCGGGATCGTCGGTCAGCGCGGCCTTTTCGCGGCAGGCGGCGGCGTTCTTTTCGCCCAGCGCAATGATCGCGCGCACGACCATTTCCTCGCAGTCCAGGAATTCCAGCGCGCGCTCATCGCCCTCGTGCGCCCTTTTCGAGGCGGCGATGCGCTGAAGATAGCCCTCCATGCCGTGCTCTATGGCGTAGCGGAAATCGCCGGTCGAGTGCTGCCATTCGAACGTGGCGAGGTTTTCGAGCGGCTTGTTGTAGAACTGCGAGCAGATTTCATTGAAATGCCAGTGCCCCGTGCGGTGGAACAGATCGGAGGGCACGCTGCCGTCAAAGTGGAAAAAGCCGGTCAGGCGCATGTCGGGCAGGAGCGAAACCGGCTGCGCGAGCATGTATTCGCACAGGCGCTTTGTGTCGCGCTTCAGCTCTGTGAGGAACAGATCGCAGCGGTCGTAATCGACCTTTACGATCTCGGGATAGATCTCGTGGCTCTGCGCATAGGCGGCCAGTCGGGCGATACGTTCGTTCATGATGGTCACTCCCTTTGCTTGTACGCTGTCTGAAAAATTCAAATGCGATGCGGCGATGCGCCGGGCGGACGGGGAAAATCCGGCGCTATTCGAGCGCTGCGCCGCGAAAAGTCCCGGAGGGGACGCGCGGCTCTCCGCTCAGGATGCGCGTCGGCGCTCTTCCTGAATTTATTATACGAGTCCTTCGAAATGCGCGCCATTGACAGCGCGTCCCAATTTGGACTTTGCGACACAAAATCCGCTTGACGAAAGGCACGGGAGCGGGTATGATATATTAAGAGTTTTTTGCGCCATATCGCCGGCGGGGAGGGATGCGCGTGTTCCCGGAGGAGAAGATCACTGTGACGCGGCTGGACTACGTCATACTCCACCGCGGCGACGGCGAAAGGCACGATTATAGCAACCGCCTGACCGCCTGCGAGCTGATCTACAAGCTCTCGGGCGCAACGTGCGTCCGCTTTGCCGGAGAGACGTTCGTGGAGCAGACCGGCGATATCCGCTTCCTGCCAAAGACGGAAAAGCGTGTGGACTATTTCGTCGAGCCGGTTGAGAAGGGCGACAGCCTGTACTTCCGCTTCGATTACGACGGCGAATTGCCGCGGGGCGCGCTCATGTTCAGGCCGCGTGCGTTCGATCCCTACCGCGTGCTGTTTGAAAAGCTGTATTCGGTGTGGATCATGAAGGAACGGGGGTATTATCAGAGGGCGCTCTCGCTGGTCTACGTGATCATCGCGCTCATTCAGCAGGAGCAGAGCGAAAGCTATCTTTCGTCCGGACAGCGCATGATACTGTCGCGCTCTATGGACTATATGCGCGCCCACGCCTTCGAGCCGGGCTTTGATTACGAGGCGCTCGCGGCGGCCGGCGGGGTGAGCTATTCCTATTACAAGCGGCTGTTCGGGCGCTATTACGGACTGCCGCCCTCGAAATATCTGGCCAATCTGCGCTTGCGCCGCGCCTGCGAAATACTGGAGAGCGGGCGCATGAGCGTCGAGGAGACGGCGCGCAGCGTGGGCTATGACGACGCGGCGTATTTCTGCCGCATATTCAAGCGGGAAATGGGCGAGCCGCCCGCCGCGTGGAGCCGGAGACGGCGCGCGTGACGGACGATCACATAGGCAATACAATTAAGAAGGAGATTATCAACCAATGCACCTGAAGAAGCTCGTTAGAAAGTATGTCGGCGATAAGGCGTTTTACGCCATGGTTCTGGGCGTGGCCGTGCCCATCATGATCCAGAACGGCATCACGAATTTCGTGTCCATGCTGGACAATATCATGGTGGGGCAGATGGGCACCGAGCCGATGAGCGGCGTGGCCATCGTCAATCAGCTTTTGTTCGTGTTCAATCTGTGCGTGTTCGGCGGCGTGTCGGGCGCAGGCATATTCGGCGCGCAGTTCTATGGCAACGGCAATCACGAGGGCGTGCGCAGCACGCTGCAATTTAAGCTGATCCTCGCGGTGATTTTGACCGTGATCGGCACGGTGATCTATATGGCGGCCGACGCGGCGCTCATATCGCTGTATCTGCACGACGGGTCGGAATCGGGCGACATCGCCGTGACGCTTGAATATGGCATCGACTACATGGCCGTGATGCTGGTCGGTCTGCTGCCCTTCGCCTTTACGCAGGCCTACGCCAGCACGCTGCGCGAGACGGGCGAAACCATCGTGCCCATGCTGGCGGGCGTGGCGGCGGTTCTGGTCAATCTGTGCTTCAACTATGTGCTGATCTTCGGCCATTTCGGCTTCGAGGCCATGGGCGTGCGCGGCGCGGCCATCGCCACGGTCATCTCCCGCTTTGTGGAGCTGGCCATCATCATGATCTGGACGCACACGCATCTCGAGCGCAACCGCTTCGCCGCGGGGCTGTTTACGAAGTGTACCATGACCGGCAGGCTGGTCAGGCAGATCATCATCAAGGGAATGCCGCTCATGCTCAACGAGCTGCTCTGGTCGACGGGCATGGCGATTCTCAATCAGTGCTATTCCATGCGCGGCCTGGACGCTGTGGCGGCGATCAATATTTCATCGACCATTTCGAATGTGTTCAGCGTGGTCTACATGGCGCTGGGCTCGTCGGTCGGCATAATCATCGGCCAGAAGCTGGGCGCGGGCGACATGACCGGCGCGAAGGACACCGACAACAAGATGATCGCCTTCGCCGTGGTCAGCTGTCTGGTGGTCGGCGTGCTGCTGTTTGCCGTCGCGCCGCTGTTTCCGGATATTTACAACACCACGGACACCGTGCGGCGCATTGCGGCCAGTCTGATCCGCGTGACCGCCGTGGCCATGCCCATGTACGCCTTCGCCAACGCGAGCTATTTCACGCTGCGCTCGGGCGGCAAGACGGGCATCACGTTCGTGTTCGACTGCGGTTTCGTCTGGGTGATCGCGCTGCCCACGGCTATGGCGCTGGCGCGGCTGACCAGCGTGCCGATTGTGCCGATGTTTGCCATCTGTCAGGCAATCGATCTGATCAAGTGCCTGATTGGCTATATTCTGGTGAAGAAGGACGTCTGGATCCACAATCTGGTCGTCGAATGATCGGAGGAAAACGCCATGAACATTCTGGTGGCCATGCCTGCGGGCGAGGTGCGCGATTCGTTCATCCCGAGCGACGTGCGCGCGCAGTTGGAGAAATTGGGAACGGTCGTCTGGAACGAGGACGGCCGCAACTGGACGGAGGACGAGCTGGCCGCGCATATCGGGCATATCGACGTGTGCGTGCTGGGCTGGGGCTGCCCGCCGGTCGGCGAGAAGGCGCTCGCGCGGGCCGACGCGCTCAGGGCCGTGCTGCATACGGGCGGCTCTGTGGCGGGCTATGCGGCGGAGGCCGTCTACGACCGGCATATTCCCGTGCTGAGCGGCAACGAGCTGTATGCGCGCTCGGTGGCCGAGAGCGTCGTGGCCTACGCGCTGTATCTGCTGCGCGACATTGGCCGCTACAACGGCGAGCTTCTGCGGGACGGCTGGTCGCAGCCCGGCTGGAAAAACGAGGGACTGCTCGATCAGACGGTCGGCCTGATCGGCTTCGGCGCGGTGGCGCGCTGGACGGCGCGGCTGCTTTCCGCGTTCGGCGTGAAGCTCTTTATTAACGCCGACCACGTCACGTCCGAGGAAGCCGCTTCCTACGGCGCGCGCAAGGCGACGATCGACGAGATCATGAGCGGCTGCAAGATCGTATCCGTGCATCTGGCGCGCACGCCGGAGACCTATCACATCATCGACGAGCGGCGCTTGAAGCTGCTGCGGGACGGCGCGGTCTTCATCAACACGGCGCGCGGCAGCATCGTGGACGAGGCGGCGCTGGCCCGGGAGCTGGCCACAGGGCGCTTCAAGGCGGCGCTGGACGTTTACGAGGTCGAGCCGCTGCCCATGGACAGCCCGCTGCGGACGCGCCCCAACGTGTTGCTCATGCCGCACATGGGCGGGCCGACGATGGATCGCCGGCCGTTCGTCACGCGCGCGCTGATCGAGGAGCTGCCCAAAGCGCTGGCGGGGGGAGAATCCTATCTGACGATTACGCGTGATATGATGCGCCGCATGACGCGGTAAAGGAGGACGGGAGCATGAGCGTTTCGGAAAGCATGGACAGGGCGCTGTTTGAGGCGCTGACGAGATACGCGGGCGAATCGGACAACGGGCCGGACGACGCCCTGCGCGCGGAGATCCTCGGCTTCGGCGGGAGGAACGTGCTGATCGCCCCCGGTGCGATTGTGCGCGTGAAGGACAAGGCGCGCATCGGCCGCAACATATTCATTGGGCTGTACACCTACATAAACGGCGACGTGACCGTCGAGGACGACGTGCTCATCGGGCCGCACTGCGCGCTCACGGCGGGGCATCACAAGTTCGATCCGGCGACGCAGTCCTTCAGCGCGCGCACCAACGGCGATTACGACAATACCATCGTCATCGGCAGGGGCAGCTGGCTGGCGGCGGGCGTGACGGTGACGGCCGGCGTGAAGATCGGCCGCGCGAACCTCATCTGCGCCAACGCCGTCGTGACGCGCGATACGCCCGACTATGCCATCATGGCCGGCGTGCCCGCGCGCCAGAAAGGCGAAATCGACCCCGTGACCGGCGAATACCGCTGGTTCAAAAAGGACTGAGCAATGCAAACGGCTTCTTCATTTTGAAACGAAGGAGCCTTTTTCCATATCGGGCGCGGCTTGGCAAGTCTCCGAAACGAGAAGGCGGTTGGCGCGGCGGGAAGAAGCGGCTCTTCTCCATTGAAAAGCGGATCGCGTGCTTCTGATCGGTGGATGATGAATTTCCAGTGCGGAACGAAGCGCCTGCTCTTTGTTGAAAAGTTGATCGCGTGCTTCTGATCGAAGGATGCTGAAGTTTCAGCGCCGTGTCGAGCCGACGCGAACGCCGCGTGAAGGGGCGCGAACATACGCTGAGTATAGAGTCTTTTTCCGTATCGGGATGTGACTTGGCGCGGAATGGGCGGCGGGCATAGTGAGACGAAGCGCCTGTTTTCCGTTTGCCGCGCCGGACATACTTGCTTTGAATTGAGCTTATCTTTTTGAAACACCTATTGACGACATACCCTCAAACGCTGATTTTTTTTTCAGGAAAGGCGGTCTGTTATGATGAAAACGCTCTTGCAGCAGCCTGTGCGAAACGGGCAGATTTTCCCCTCTCCGCGCGAAAATGAGACGATGTACGAAACGCCGCCCTGCTTCTGCTGGCGCGAGGAGGAGGGCGCGCGCATTTACCGCGTCGAGGTGAAAAACGCCGCGGGCGAAACTGCCTGGTCGGGCGAGACGGAGAAAACGTTCATCGTGCCGGAGCGCGCGCTCGAGCCGGGCGCGTACAGCTGGAACCTCTATGCGGCGGGCGGCGAGCGCGGCTGGGTGCGATTCAATATCGCCGATAACGCCGTGCGCTTTGCGCGGCCGGACGCGAAAACGCTCTTGAGCGCCGTGCCGGACGAGCGCCCGCGGCATCTGTTCTTCAAAGCGGACGCGGAGGAGATCGTCAGGACGCATCCCGAGGCCATCGCGACGCTTCAGCGCAATGTGGCGCTGGCGCTCGAGGACGGTCTGCCCGAGCCGCCGCGCTATCATGTGGATGAAGCGGCGCTGCCCTACCGCGAGTATTTCGGGCGGCACCGCGACTATTGCGACCGCGATCTGGTCGCCTGCGCGCTGGCGCACGTCCTGCTGGACGACAAAAGAGCCGCGGCGCACGCCAAAGCGCTCTTTCTCACGCTGTGCGACTGGAACAGCGAAGGCCCCTGCTCGCTGGAGGGGCCGTGGGGCGACGAGGTGGGGCTGAGCCACGCGCGCTGTTTTCCGGCGGTGTTCGATCTGCTCTGGGACGTATTGGATGAGAAGCAGCGCGTGTTCGCGGCGCGCGCCGTGTCGCTCTACGCGTATCAGTGCGAGCGAAAGCTGAACGGCATCGATTTCTGCCAGAATCCCGGCAATTCACACGCGGGGCGGCTGCCGGCCTATCTGGGCGAGGCGGCGCTTGTCCTGAAGGGCACGAACGCCGTGCCGCAGGAGACGCTCGAGCGCTGGCTGGCTCTGGCGCTCGACGTGTACGGCGGCATCTTCCCGTATTTCGGCGGGCCGGACGGCGGCTGGGCGGAGGGGATGTTCTATGCGTCCAGCTATACGAAGTGGTATCTGCCGTTTTTCTCGGCGGTGGAGCGCTTTTCGGGCGCGAGCTATCTGAAAAGGCCGTTCTATCAGCGCCTGATTCGCTATTTCCAGCATTTCTGCCCGCCGAACTGGGAGATTCATCCCTTCGGCGACGGCTACTGGTGTCGCAGCGACGACGCGGAGTGGCCGGGCTTCTTTGCTCAGAACCCGTATCACATCTATGCCGAGCGCTTCGGCGACGAACTGACCCGCGCGTGGTCGCGGCAGGCGCAGAATCAGGAGATCTTCAAGCTGCATCTGCTCGACGTGTTCCTGCCGGACGGACAGCCAGACAGGGACGCGCTCTCCGGGCCGAGCACGCGCGCGGGCTTCTTCCCAGACGCGGGCTATGTCAGCCTGCACACCGATCCTAAGCATCCCGAAAGCGAGCTGGCGCTGCTGGCGCGCTCGAGCCGATACGGCAGCATCAGCCATGAGCACGCCGATCAGGGGAGCTTCGCGCTGATGGCGGGCGGCACGGCGCTGATTTCGCCCTCGGGCTATTTCGGGCGGCAGTACGGCACAAAGCACCACTTCGAATGGACGAACCAGACCCGCGCGCACAACACCATACTCGTGGACGGCGCGGGGCAGGAGCCGTTTTCCTTCCGCGCGACCGGCCGCGTGCTGTACGCGAAGGACGAGGACGGCCGCCTGACCGCCGCGATCGATCCGAGCGCCGCCTATGAGCATATCGCCGCGTGGACGCGGCGCTTTGAGCTGACCGATGATGCGCTGATTGTGACCGACCACATCGAGCTGGACGCGGCGGGCGAGATCGCCTATCTGCTGCACACGCTCTCGCGGCCGGAAGCGGCGGGGGAGCGCGCGGTGGTCGAGCGAAACGGCTGGCGGATGACGATCGCGCCCGAGGAAGGCGATCTGCACGATTTGACGGTCAGCGATCGCTTTGACGTTGATCTCAACGAGGGCGAGCCGGAGGCGTACCATGTGACGATGCCGCCGCAGTATCACCTGCGCTGGGTCACGCCGAAAAGACGCGTACACGACATTCGCGTGCGCTATGACGTGCGGCGGGGATGAGCTGAACTGCGCGATCAGCGGCTGTTTTATGACACGGAAGGGAGAATACGCATGAAAATCTGCATTTCGGTCGATATGGAGGGCATTTCGGGGATCAATACGAAGGAGCACGTCCTCAGCGACGCGCGGCTCTATGCCGAAGCGCGGCGTATGCTGACGGAGGACGTCAATGCGGCGGTGCGCGGCGCGTTCGCGGGCGGCGCGGACGAGGTGATCGTCATGGATATGCACGGCGGCTCGAACAACGTGCTGACCGAGCTGCTGGACGAGCGCGCGCTGCTGCTGGTCGGCACGCCGCATTTCCCGCGGTTCCCGTTCCTGAACGGCTCGGACGGGCTGTTCCTCGTGGGCTATCACGCGCAGGCGGGCACGGAGCGCGGCTCTCTCGAGCACACCATGACCTCCATGGCGTGGCACAAATATCTGGTGAACGGCGTGCCCTTCGGCGAGGTGGGCGTCGACGCGGACATTGCCGGCTGGGAGGGCGTGCCGGTGGTCATGGTCTCGGGCGACGACAAGCTGTGCGACGAGGCGAAACGCGTGCTGGGCGCGCAGATCGAGGCGGCGTGCGTCAAGCAGGGCGTGGGGCGGCAGTGCGCGCTGTGCGTTTCTCCGGCGGAGGGGCGGCGGCGCGTGGAGCGTGCGGCCAAACGCGCGGTGGAGCGGCTGGCGGCGGGCGAAAGGTTCCCGCTGTTCTGCGCGGGTTCTCCGGTGACGGTGCGCACGGTGTACAAGTTCACGCCCGACGCGGACGCGGCGATGACTTACGACGCGCGCCGCATCGACGGCTACACGGTCGAGCGCGACTGGCCGCGCCTGTGCGACGCGTACGGCGGGCTGTGGAGCGAGCACGGGGAAGAACAGCGCGTGCATTACGGGAAGGATGAGTTTGAAAAGTAATAGGATGTGAGTATCATCCCGATTGGGTGTAAAGGCCTGATCGGGAATTTTTCGCACAAAATTGAAAAAAGGCTTGAAAAAATCGGGGGGGGTATATAATACATTTATATTAGAAAATTTCACGAATGGAGGAGAAGAGTATGTTCGACAACATCGGCAGGAAGATCAAGACGCTGGCCAAGGTACTTTGCTGGCTGGGGATTATTGGAAGTGTGATTGCGGCGCTTGTAATGATCAACAGTCGTTACAGTGAAACTCGGATAACTGGCTTGATTACGCTTTTCGCAGGCCCGCTGGTTTCGTGGATTTCATCGTTTACGCTGTATGCGCTGGGAGAGATTACGGAGAATTCGGCGACGCAAGCGTGGCTGCTCAGAAAGTGGGCTGAAAAGGAAGGGGTTGTCGAGGAGGAGAGGATTGCTGAAAAACAGACAGGAACAGGAATTGAAAAATCTGGTGGATACGAAGAAAATGTGTGGCTGCTAAAGTGCTATGACGAGTATTATAACGACCAAGTGTGCAGATTATTGCAAAAGAATAAGATAACCTTGCGAACCAGCTTTTGGAGATTCACGATTTATGTCCGTCCGGCAGATTTTCAGCGTGCCCGCGCTTTGATTGTGGAGAATTTTAAGGATAACCCCAAGGTTATGAAAGGTCTCGCCCCCGAAACGCCTTCTGACAACTGAACACGCTCACAAAAAAACATCCCCCGCCAGCCGCACCCAGCGACCGGCGGGGGAATGTTTATCCTTCTCAGATCTCGATATACGCGCCGTTGCCGATGAGGAAGCTCCGGCGCGTTTCCTCGTCCGGCTCGTGATGCGCGCGCGTCTCATCGAGCGGCGCGCCGTTCACCGTCACGCCCGAGACGAACTCATTCACGATAAAGCCGCTCATCGGGTGCCCCTGCGCGGTGAGCGGCTCGCCGTTGATCGAAACGCCGTCCAGATGCACGCCGCGGACGTCGCTGTCCGCGTCCAGAGCAATGAAGCGATTGGGCACGCTCGTGCGGCCCTCGTAGGCGATGCGGCGGAAGGTCACGTCGCTCACGCGGCCGATCTTCTCGACCGAAAGCCAGCACATCGGGCGCAGGAAAATCTCATTAAGGCGCGGCTCGCACTGCGGGTCGAGCGGCTCGCCGACGTTTACGTCCTCGAAGAGTATATCGTGTACGTGCGCGTCGCCGCAGGCCTGAACGTCGCAGGCGATGAAGAGGAAGTGCAATATCTCGCAGCGGCGGAAGGCGATGCGCGTCATCTCGTCGGCCACGGTTTCCGCGCCGATCTCCAGCGCGCGCCCCCAGTCGTTCCACAGCACGCAGTCCTCGACGGCGATGTCGCTCAGCGTCACGCGGTCGAGCTGAACGCCGTTCACCGAATGGCCGCCCTTGAGCACGACGCAGTCGTCAAACGTGCGCACAAAGCAGTTCTTCACCAGCGCGCGGCGGCTGTTGTAGAGGTCGATGCCGTCCGAATTGTAGCGCCACTGGCCGATGATCTTCACGTTCTCGATGCGGATGTCCTCGCAGTCGGCGGTGCGCAGCGCAAAGCAGGGCGCGTCGTGCAGCGTCACGTCCTCCACGCGCAGATTTTTGACGCACGCCGCGTCGATGACGTTGTGCGCCGCCTGACGCGGAATGTCCTCGCAGTCGATCATGCCGCGCCCGCAGATGCGCACGTCCTCGGCGTTCTTGACGGTCACATAGCCCTTCACGCGCGCGCCGGCCGCCAGATAGAGCGTCTGATGGCTGGAAAGCGCAATCTCACCCGCGCGGTGCAGGCCGGCGGGGAAGTAGACGACGCTCGGATCGGCGGGATCGGGCGCGTTTTTCTCCGGCGCGTCGACGAATATGTGCAGCGGCTTGTGAACGCCGTTGATCTCCAGCACATAATGCCCCGCGCCGGGCAGCGTGAACGAGAGCGCGCGGCCTTTGCGCGTTACGGTGATATGGCGGGACGCGGGCACGACGCAGGCGCGGAACACGTCGAAATTGACCACGGCGGTCATGGACACCGCGCCGTCCGATTCGAACGAGACGAAGCTGGCGATTTCCGTCTCGTCCAGCGGGCGCTGCGTGCCGCGGAAGATCTGATTGACCGGCATGGCGGAGACACGCGCCGTGCGGACGCGGAGGGTCTTGCCCTCGGCGGAGACGGCGTAATCAGTGCTGACGGCCTCGAAGGGCACGTCGGGGTAAAGGCGAAGCATGGCTGTTTTCCTCCCTCTCAGAGTGTGCTCGATGGAATATTCGGCGGCTTTTCTTTATTTCCCTGCGTGGAAGCACAAAAAAGCAGCTCGCGCCGGTGAGAGCGCGAGCCGCAGTCCGTTATCCCTTGACCGCGCCGATCATGACGCCCTTGACAAAGAAGCGCTGAAGGAACGGATAGACGCAGAGAATCGGGATGGTCGAAATGACGATGACGGCGTACTTGATGGTCTCAGTGTAATCGTTGGCGTAGGTTTCGCCCTCGATGACCTCGGTTGCGCCGCCCAGCAGCATTTCGTTTTCAATGACGATGGAGCGCAGTACTGCCTGAATGGGCAATTTTGTGTTGTCCTCCAGATAGATCGTGGCGGGGAACCAGCTGTTCCAGTGCCCCACGCCGTAATAGAGCAGTATGACGGCCAGCGTCGGTATGATCAGCGGCACGAGGATGCGGAAGAGCACGACCAGATCGTTCGCGCCGTCCATGTAGGCCGATTCACTGAGCGATTCCGGCACGGCCTCCATGGCCGTTTTCATGATGATGGCGTTGTATATCGACAGGCATCCAGGCAGGATCAGCGCCCAGAGCTTGTTGTAGAGCCCGAGCTGCTTGATGTTCAGGTAGCTCGGGATCAGGCCGCCGCCGAAGAACATCGTAAACATCATCAAAAACACGATCGGCCCCTTGAACATCATACCGCGCTGACTCATGAAATAGGCGGCGATGATGGTTACGAGCAGGTTGATGGGCAGCGCGATGATCATGATCTTGAAGATATTGGCGAAGCCGCTGAGGATCAGCGCGTGATTGAACGTCTTTTTGTACGCGCCAATGGTGGCCTTGACCGGCGCGATGAGGAAGCCGCGGTGAACCTGCAGATAGGTACTTGAGCTGAACGACGCGCAGATGACGTAATAGAACGGATACAGCGTGACGATCATGAGCAGCACCATGAACGTGATGTTGAACACATTGAAGGCCTTCTGGCCCCGTGACATACGCATAAGACCTTGACCTCCTTTAGAACAGTCCGATGTCGGTGACCTTTTTGCTGATGAGGTTCGTCCCGACGAGGAATATGACGTTGATGATCGAATTGAACAGGCCGACCGCCGTGGAATAGCTGAAGTTGGCCTCGATCAGGCCCTTGCGGTAGACGTAGGTGGAGATCACGTCGGCGGTCTCGTAGATCGTCTCGTTGTAGAGCAGCAGGATCTTCTCATAGCCCACGCCCAGTATGCTGCCCATGCGCAGGATCAGCAGCATGATGATCGTCGGCATGATGCCGGGCAGCGTGATGTGCCACGTCTGGCGCAGGCGGTTCGCGCCGTCGATCTCGGCGGCCTCGTAGAGCTGTGGGTCGATGCCGGTCAGCGCGGCCAGATAGATGATCGAGCTCCAGCCGATCTCCTGCCAGATGCCGCTGGCGACGTAGATCGTGCGGAAATAGGCCGGCTTTTGCAGAAGCGCCGTCCGCTGCGCGCCGAAGAACGCGCCGATGTCGTTGAACACGCCGTCGGACAGACAGAACTGGCGGATGATGGAGCAGATGACCACCATGGAGATGAAGTGGGGGATGTAGGTGACGGTCTGCACGGTGCGCTTGAAGCGCTCGTTCCGCAGCTCGTTGAGCATCAGCGCCAGCAGAATGGGCGCGGGAAAGCCCCACAGGATCGAATACAGGCTGATGAGGAACGTGTTGCGCAGGATGCGGAAGAAATAGTAATCGCCGAAGAACTTCTTGAAGTACTTGAGACCCACCCACTTGCTGCCCGCAAAGCCGAGCGCGGGCTTGTAGTTCTTAAAGGCGATGATCAGGCCGTACATCGGCTTGTAGCAGAACAGGATCAGATAGATCAGTATGGGGATCATCAGTATGTATTTCCACTTGTGGCGCTGAAGGTCGCGGGCGATGCGATGGCCGAGCGAAGCGCGTCTGGCGGTCTGCATAATGCGTTTTCATCCTTTCTCATAATGTCGTTCAGGAGCCGGAGGAGAACAGTGAGCGGCGGGTTCATTGCTCGCCTCCGGCCCCTCATAAAAGAGCGGGAGGGCGGCCGGTGTGACCGCCCCGTCCCGCGTCAATGAGGAACGTTTAGCGCGCGTTGAAGCGATCGAGCTGAGCCTGCTTGATGGCGATCATATCCTCGACGCCCATGCCCTTGAGGGTGTCGATATATTCGTCCCAGCCCTTTTCCAGATCCACTTCGCCGGAAATGAACTTGAAGTACATCTCGCCGCAGTAGGTGGATATGGCGCTGTTCAGGTCGGTGAACTCCTCGGTCTCTTCAGCAGTGGCGGAGAGCACGGGCAGGCACCACCAGTCCTCGTTGGAGCCGTTGCGCCAGATGTCCTCAGCGTCGCGCATGATCTGGCTGTTGCGGTCGCGGCCGGCCTGAGCCAGCTTGTAGCCGGGGCAGCCGCCCACGATGCCGGGGCTGAAGCGGCGGGCGTATTCAACCATGCCCTCCGGGCCGTTCATGTACAGATCGGTGTAGCGGCAGTCGCCGTTCTCATCGACATAGTAGGCCGCGTCGGAGGAAGCGTCCTCGCCCTTGGAATAGCCGAAGTTCATGAAGATCATGCCCTCTTCGGAGTAGAGATAGTCCATGAAGCGGCAGGCGACTTCGGGGTTCGTGCAGGCGGTGGTCACGCCGGTGCCGGTGCCGGTGGGCAGGGCGTTGGTGAGGAAATAGGCGTACTCGTCGCCCTTGCTGGCCACGGGGTTCTTCACGGCCGTCCAGGTGTATTCCTTGCCGTCGAGCGCGGCGTTGATCTTCTGGAAGTAGCTGTAGGAGCCGCCCCAAGCGCCGATTTCCTCGGCGGCGGCCTTCGCGGCGATTGTGTCGCCGTCGATGGATGCAAAGTCGGGATCGAGCAGGCCGTCCTCATGCCATGAGTGGAACAGCTCGAGCGCCTGCTTGAAGCCGTCCTCATAGGCGGAGAGATGTACCTTCTGATCCTTCGTGCGGTACCAGTTGTACTTGCCGGTGGTGCCGTAGGTGGAGAAGAACAGGTTCTGCGCGTGCTGGGGCATCGTGTAGGGGGTCACGCCGTACTTGTCCTTGAAGGTCTTGAGCATATTGGTCACGTCGTCGACGGTCTCGGGCGCGGTCAGGCCGCATTCGTCGAGCCACTTCTGATTGACCACCAGACCCCAGGAGGTGTCGGCTTCCTTCAGGGCGGGGAAGCAGTAGTACTGGCCGTCGTCGGTCTTGTAGGACTTGTCGATGTCGGTGTTATTCTGCATGAGCGCCCACAGATTGGGGGCGTACTCGCTCAGGTAGTCGTTGAGCGGTATGATGACATTGTTCTCGATGTGAGAGCCGGCGTTGTTTACGATGTCGCTGGCAAAAATCAGATCGGGATAGTCGCCGCCGGCGATCATGAGGTTGTAGGCCTGCGTCTTGTCAGCGCCCGCGGCCGGCTCAACCCAGTCCACGTCTATGCCGGTGCGCTTTTCCCAATCCTGGAACCAGGGATGCTCGTTGGCGCTGGCGTAGGTGGAGGAATAGGACATGTTGGAAGCCATCCAGACCCTCAGCGTCACGTCGGTCTCGATGGGATAGACGCTCTCGCCCTCGGCGAGGCCGCCCACGCAGGAGAGCGCCAGCACGAGGCACAGCGCCATAGCCAGAAACTTCTTCATAACGGGAACCTCCATAATATAATGATGGGGGGAACGACGATCGGCGTGCGGTTTCGCCGATTCCTTGTGATCGGGGCGCTGCGACCGGCTTCAAACCGCATCGGCCTGTCCGCGGCCCCTGAATCATGTTATCATTATACGATGGATTGCGTTAAAAGTAAATTGTCAAAGTATGCGCGCGATTGACAATATCGCGAAAATCGCCCGAAAGTGATTGACAAAATCCCCGATATATGATCAAAATCACGAAAACCGCTGAAAAAGCCGCTCAAAGCGCCCAATAGAAAGGGGAAGGACGGACGCGCCGCCCTTCCCGAAGAGGCGATGGTTTAGCGGGCGTTGAAGCGGTCGAGCTGCGCCTGCTTGATGGCGATCATGTCCTCCACGCCCATGCCCTTGAGGGTGTCGATGTACTCGTCCCAGCCCGCGTCGAGGTCAACCTCGCCGTTGATGAACTTGTGGTACATCTCGCCGCAGTAGGTGGAGATGACGCTGTTGAGGTCGGTGTAGGTTTCGGTTTCCTCGGTGGTGGCGGAGAGCACGGGCATCAGCCACCAGTCCTCGGTGCCGCCTTCCAGCCAGATGTCCTCGGCGTCGCGCATGATCTGGCTGTTGCGGGCGCGTCCGGCTTCGCCGCTCTTGAAGCCCGCCGGATAGCCGCCGCAGACGCTGGGGGTGTACATGGCCGCGTATTCGCCCAGACCCTCGGGGCCGTTCTTGTACAGATCAGTGTATTCGGGCTGACCGTCGACATTATAATTGAAGGAAACGTCCTCAATGCCGTAGTTGAAGAACACGTTGCCCTCGTCGCTGTAGCAGTAGTCGAGGATCTGGCAGGCCAGCGGGACGTTCTTGCAGGCGGTGGTGACGCATGCGCCGAAGGTCGTGGTCGCGGTCAGGCGAGTATAATATTCGTGCGCGTCGTCCTTGTTAACCTTGGGATCCTTGATCGGGATCCAGGTGTTCTCGGCGCCGTCCAGCGCCGCGTCGATCTTGACGTAGACCTGATAGTCGCACTGGAGCAGGCCGATCTGACCGGCGGCGGCCTTGGAGGCGATCAGCTTTTTATCCACGGAAGCATAGTCGGGATCGAGCAGGCCCTGCTCAAACCAGCTGTGGAACACCTTCAGCGCGTTGCGGTAGCCCTCTTCATAGGCGGAGAGATGAACCTTCTGCTCCTTGTCGCGGAACCAGGAATAGCGGGTGGGCACGCCGTAAGCGTCGTAAATCGTACCCATAACGCCATAGCGGCCGGTGCCTTCATCGTCCATGACGCTCTGGAACATACTGAAGGGAGTTACATTGTACTTGTCCTTGAAGGCAAGCAGGACGTTGGTCACTTCGTCGATGGTTTCAGGGACTTCCAGAGCGCACTCGGTCAGCCAGGCCTGATTGATCCAGAAGCCGCTGGCCGTCTCGCTGCCGCGCAGATAGGGGAAGCAGATGAAATCGCCGTTCTCGGTGGTGTAGGTCTTGCGGATTTCGGGGTTTTCCTCCATCCAGCGGGTCAGGTTGGGGGCGTACTCGTCGATATAGTCGTTCAGCGGCACGATCACCTTCTCTTCGATGCGGGCGGTCGCGTTCTTGACCAGATCTGCGTTCATGATGATGTCGGTGTATGTGCCGCCGGAGATCATCAGATTGTAGGCCTGCGTGCGATCAGCGCCGCGCGCCGGCTCGACAAAGACGATGTTCGCGCCGATGCGCTTGATCAGCTCGGCGAACCAGGGATCCTCGGCGGCGGAAGCGTATTTCGAGGAATAGCTGCCAACGCCCCAGATGGTGATCTCTTCGGTGGAGTTGAGGGGATAGACCCCTTCCGCGCCGGCGAAGCTCAAACAGGCGAGCGCGAGAATCAGAACGAGGGACAGAGCGATGATCTTCTTCATGGATAAACCTCCTTCTCATGATTGGATGGGACGGATAACGACGCCGTGATGCCCGGACTGCATCGGCCTGTAACAAGACAATAACACGACATATCGAAAAAGTAAATACGCAATAGGGTTTTTTTATTGCCTTTTGCGAATTGACAATTTCGCGAATAATCGTCAATATTGCGAATTGCGCCGTCAATGATGGACAAAACGCGCCCAATATGTTACAATAAGTACAATCACTCACGATTGGTGGGATTGTTTTTGTTCAAAAAGCTGTTCGGCCGTGTCAACAGCCGCGTTTTCCTGCAATATTTCCTGTGTTTCATGCTGCTGCTGGCGATGGCCGTGGCCTTTAACGGCGTGGTGGCGCTGCGCAGCTACGACGTGCTGCGGCAGGAGTGCCGCCTGTCGAACTCCACGCAGGCCGCGCGCTTTGCGCAGGTTTTCGACGAGATGCTGCAAAGCTCGGACGCGTCGCTGCTCAAGCTGGAGCAGAACTATGACTTCATTTATACAGTGTCGCTCGAACGCCAGAACAAGGCGCAGGATCACTATCGGCTCTACTGCGTGCGCACGCTGCTCAATCTGACGCTGCGCGCCAATCAGGCCGATCTGTTCGTCTATTACGGCGGCAGCGACGTCATCGTCTCGGCGGCCAACAGCACCGCCCGCAGCGATCTGTATTACGATGTGTACTATGCCGGCACGCGGCAGGATTACTGGAACTGGAAATCGTTCATCAACGGCTCGGCCAATTCGAAGGTGGGCACGGTGTATTACGGTGGTCAGCCCTGTCTGGCCATCGCGCGCACGCTGCCCACGAACATCACCGGCGCGTCGAAGATCGTGGCCGTGTCGGTGTTCCGCAATGAGATCATCGACGCGTTTATGGACAACGCCTCGGGCGAGGTGGCTGTGTATTCGCTCGAAAACAAGCCGCTCATTACCTCCGATGCGGCGCTCACCGCCGACCTCAGGCTGCCGGACGACGCGCCGGCGCGCGAATACCTGACGCTCAGGAGCGGCGGGCGAACATGGTATGTCTATATCATTGATTCGATCGCGGCGGCCTGCCGGTATGTGTCCCTTACGCCGGACTATGTGTTCACCGAGCCGCTGGACGTTTTAAGGCGCTTTCAGGTCGGCGTAAACCTGCTGCTCGTCGCGCTGGGCGTGCTGCTGGCGTGGGTGCTGGCGCGGCGCAACGCGAAGCCGCTCGAGGAGGCCGTCAAGGCGCTCTCCGAAAAGACCAACGTGCAGTACGACCGCCGCTCCAAGAGCGAGCTGGAGTATCTGCGCGCCACAATCGAGCACACGCTGGATGAGAAAAAGCTCTTTCAGAATACGTTCGACATGCGCAGCGACGTGCTCCAGCAGAACTTCCTCTATGAGGCGGTCACAGGCACGGTGAAGGAAGAGGATTCGCTCCAGTCGCTCTTTGCGCGCAACCGCCTGCCGCTCATTTCCGATCGATTCGCAATACTGCTGGTGCGCGGCTGGCATGAGGAGCCGGTGCCGCCCGATGTGGTCGCGCCGCTGGTCGATCATGTGCGCGATATGAAGGCGCTGTGCTATCCGCTCTATCTGATTTCGCCCTCCTGCGCGTGCATCGTCAATCTGCCGGTCGAGTTTACGATCGAGGAGCTGGACGCGCTGTGCGATCGCTTCCGCGCCGAGCAGAGCTACACCTTCTGCCGCAGCGATATTTACAGCGGGCTGGACGGTCTGCATGCGGCGTTCAGGGAAGCGGCGCATCTGGTCGGCTTCGACATCGTGTACGGCGATACGGTGGTCATCACGCCGGAAAACGTGCCGCACGACTGCGCCTTCAGCTTCAACGCGGCGTTTGCGCCCATGGCCGAGACCGAGCTTTCCCGCGCGATACAGGACGAGAGCGTCGATTGCAGCGCGCTGTTCGACCGCCTGCGCGTGGCCTATTCCAGCGACGGCGCGACCAACCCGCGCTCTGTGCGCTGCTTCATGTACGATATGCGCCGCTTCCTCACCGCGGCGATTACGCGGCAGTGCTCGGCGGCGTTCGCGACGCAGCTGGACATCGACGGCGCGTTCTTCAGCGCCGAGGCGCTGCCGTGGTTCCGCGATCAGGCGGTGAGTCTGCTCGAGCAGGCGCGCGCGCACTATGCGGACAACCATTCCGACAACGCGCTCTGCGCTCAGGCGCTGGCCTATCTGGACGAGCATTACGGCGACCGCAATCTGGGCGTGGGCACGCTGGACAAGATGTTCGGCGTATCGAGCGCGTATCTGTCCGAGCGCTTCCGCGCGCACACGGGGCAGGGCATCGGCGACTATCTGACCAGCGTGCGCATGATGCACGCCTGCCGCCTGCTGCGCGAGACCGACATGACGCTCGAGGAAATCGCCGAGAGCGTGGGCATCGTGGGCAGCAGCACGCTGATCCGCCTGTTCAAAAAGACGCAGGGCGTTACGCCGGGGGTGTACCGCCGCACGCACGGCGCGCTGATCAATATGCGCAGCGACGACGACGAAAAATAATCGAAAGACAAAAGCGGCCGCCCGATCAGGCTTGTTCCCGATCGGGCGGCTGAACTATATCTATTAGGAAGCGTTTTTGCGGCGAGGGATTTATTTCAGGCGGTGCTTCAGCCATTTGCCGGAGAGGAAGGCGATCAGCAGCGCGCCGGCGCGGAACGTGTAATCGCAGAAGAAGCCGACGATCAGGCCGTATATGTCCATGTTCAGATAGCGCACCGTGAGATAGGCCACGGGGATTCTCAGCAGCCACGGGCCGATCATGTACACCGTGACGACGAACATGAGCATACCGCTGGTTTTCAACGTGCCGGTGATGCACTGGAAGCAGCTGGTCAGCGGCACGGTGAAGCACATGATGCGCAGTATGCTGCGCGCCTTCTCGATGACGGCGGGATCGCGCGTGAAGAGCGATACGACCGGCTCGGCGAATATGAACAGGACGACGGCGCAGGCGCAGGTGACGGCCTCGCCGATTAAGAGAATCGTGCGGGCGTAGTCCTTCGCCAGATCCGGCTCGCCGCGGCCCAGCGCGTTGCCGGTCAGCGTGACCGTGGTCATTTCCAGGCCGCCGGTGACCGCGTAGAGCAGGCTGAGGATGTTGTTGGACACCTGATAGCCCGCCAGCGTGACGTCGCCGATCATGGCCGTGACCATCTGCACGCCGATGAAGGCGAACTGCACGAAAACCTGCTCGATCAGCGCGGGCACGGAGAGGTGCAGCATTTTGAGGACGCGCGCGGCCTTGAGCGGATAAAAGCGCCTGAGCGTAATGCGGCCGCGCCCCGAGACGATCACGGCCAGCTTGGCGACGCAGCCGGAAAGCGTGGAGATGATGTAGGCCCACGCCGCGCCGTCGATGCCCCATTTAAGGCCGTAGATGAACAGCAGGCACAGCGCGATATTGAGCGTGTTGACCAGCGCCGTGAAGAGGAACGGCAGCCGCGAGTCCTTCACGCCGCGCAGGCAGGAGGACACGGCGATGTCCAGCGCCAGCGCGCAGGAGACGGGCAGGCACATCCTCAGATAACGGATGGCCAGCGTGCGCGTCTGAGCGGACAGGCCGCCGAAGAGCGTATCCAGCACCCAGCCCGCGCCGGCAAAGCAGAGCGCGCTCAGCACGACGGCGAACAGGAAGAGGATCGTCAGCGCCTGAAAGGTGAGCTGGCGCACCTGCTCCGTGCCGTCCTCCTCGTCCATGGCGCGGGCGATGAGTATGGTCGCGCCCAGGCCGATGCCGAAATAGAACGCCATGAGCGTGTTGAGCACGGAGTTTGACACCGACACGGCGGCCAGCTCGGCGGTGCCCAGACGGCCGACAAACAGCGTGCCCATCAAGCCGATGACGATCATGAGCATCTTTTCGGCGATGGCGGGAAGAGAGAACACGGCGATTTCATGGAGCAGCTGTCGCTTGTTGGACGGCATGATTGCAACACTTCCATCCTGAATTAGTATGATCCTTAATAGAGCCGTCTCTATGCTAGCACAATAAAGCATGGCAAGAAAGCGAGGTTTCATTAACACTTTACAGGCGGGGCGAAAAATTGGCGGCGGCGCGCGCGTTGCAGCCCTGAAAAGCGGGGCGGAGGGGCGCTTGTCCAATGATATGAATAATTTTTGTTGACAGAGCGGGGGGGACTCATTATAATACAGTATATGAGGAAGGAGATGATCGGCCATGGAGCGCGACTTCTTTGAAATCGACGCGGCGCTGCTGAGAGAAAACGCTTCGCAGGCCTTGCAGCAGGCGCTTTCGGCGCATCGGGCCGTGACTGTTCCCCGGCTTGATTTTCCCATGGAGCTGGATCGCCCCATCGTGCTGGACAGCGGAAACGCGCTGCGCGTGCATCCCGAGACCGTCGTGCGCCTGAAGGCGGGCTGCGGCGGCTGCATGGCGCGCAACCGGCACGTTTACGACGAGCGCGGCGGCGCGCGGGAGAATATCGTCTATGATCACGATATACTCATAGAGGGCGGCGTCTGGGAGGACTCCGAGCGCGCGCCCAGCGAGAACGATCCCGACGCGGCGATGCGCGAAATGAGCCGAATCATATCGGGTACGGTGTTCTTCAATCGGGCCGAGCGCGTGGTCATCCGAGGATTGACGCTGCGGCACGGCAATCAGTACGGCGTGCTGCTGACGGCCTGCCGCGATTTCGTGGTGGACGGTCTGTTCTTCGACGATTATTATAAGGACGGCGTTCACGTCAACGGGCCGAGCGAGAACGGCGTGATCGAGCATATGCGCGGTCACTGCGGTGACGATTTCGTGGCGTTCAACGCGTGGGACTGGGATTCGTCGTCGGTATCGTTCGGCGGCATCAAAAATATCGTGGTGCGCCATATCGCCTGCGAGGGCGATGAAATGCGCCTGATTCCCGGACGCAAGACCTATAAGAGCGGTTTTAAGACGCTCTGTCCGGTTGAAAACTGCGTGTTTGAGGACATATCGGGCGTCTACAACTTTAAGATGTATCAGCAGCCCAACTGCCATAACGCTGCGCGGCCGGCGGCTGAGCGCGATTATTCCGATATTCCCGGCCTGATGAAGAACGTCGTCTTTGAGCGCGTTCACATTGCGGCGCGCGCGGGCGGGCTGGCCGAGGTGTCGCTGGACGGTGTGTTCGAGATCGGCGCGGACTGCCGCAATGCGGTCTTTAAGGACGTCGAGCTGGATGTGACGGCGGCGGCGCTGAAGGACGCGGGCATGGCGCTCGTGTCGGTCGGGCCGAAATCGTCCACATGGACGCAGGGCTTTACCGATCCGGCGGAGTGGTGCGAGCTGTTCGAGCCGGATCTGATCTGCACAGCGGAGAATCTGGCGTTTGCGGGCGTGCGGATGGGCGGCGCGCCCTGCACGGACGAAAGCG
>CAKTXR010000013.1 GCA_934631025.1 uncultured Clostridia bacterium | reverse complement strand
CAACGTCGGCGTTCGTCACCGCCAGCGCGCTGAAGCGACCCGTCATACCCTTCGCCGCCGCGGAGATCATGATGATGCGCGTACAGCCCTCCGGCGCGGCGAACAGCGCGTGGCTCTCGGGCATCAGCCGGACGATATGCGCCAGATTCCAGCTGCTCTGCGCCGGCGAAAAATATCGAACAGGATTCGTGTTCACGCTCTTTCCTCCGGAAGTGACATATAATGTAGAAACGCCCCTACGCGCCGTTGCTCAGCGCGAGCATTCGATCGGCCAGCGCCGCGTAACGGGCCGCCGCATCCGATTCGGGGAACGCGGCCACGACCGTCCGCCCCAGCCCCTCGGCACGCGCAATCAGCTCCTCGCGCGGCATGATTCCCGCCACGGGGATGCGGTTTTCCCCGGCCAGCTCGGCCACGAGCGCCGTCTCGTTCGGCACGTTCCGGCTGTTCTGAATCAGACCGGTCAGCCGCGCATAGCCGCGATTTTTGAAGCGTTCGAGCGCCAGGGCGATGTTCGCCGCCGCATAGAGCGACATTTTTTCGCCCGACGTGACGATGAACACGTTTTTCGCATAATCGCCGCGCATGGGCATGGCGAAACCGCCGCACACCACGTCGCCCAGCACGTCGTAGAGGATCACATCCGGACGATAGACGCGCTCCATGTCCTTTTCGCGCAGATAATCGAACGCCGTCACAATGCCGCGCCCCGCGCAGCCCGTGCCCGGAATCGGTCCGCCGCACTCGACGCAGAACACGCCGTCGCGCCCCTCGCGCACAATCTGATCAAGCGGCACGTCCCGCCCCGCGCGCAGCAGCTCCAGCACTGTTTCGCTCGCCGGCGCGCCGTGCAGGAGCGTGGAATCGGCCTTGGGATCGCAGCCGATCTGAACGACGCGCAGCCCGCTCCTGGCCATGGCCGCGGCGACGTTGGCCGTCGTGGTCGACTTGCCGATGCCGCCCTTGCCGTATATCGCAATCTTTTTCATCGTTTTCCCTCTAAATATGAAAGCGCCGCGGCATCCCATGACGGACGCTGCGGCGCGACAAAGTACGCCCATCGGGCGGTCGTTCGATCACGTCTTGCGCGTGCTTTCCCCTCAAGGCGAATAGCCTTTCGGCGTCAGGATGCGTTGAACTTGACTGTATTTACTTTATAACACGTTTGCCCCGCGCTGAAACAGGCTTTTTTTATAAAAAAACAGAGCCGCGCCGAAAGACACGACTCCCCTTTGATCGCAAGCCGCATCTTTCGTCTCAAGCGCGTTTCAACGTCAGATACGATTTTATTATAGCCGCTTCCCGCGCGCCTGTCAAGAGCACTGTCAAATATTCCGCAAAATGACTTGCGCCTATTCACTTTTCGTTGTATAATGAATTGTTACTGTTTTCACAACCGCACGAAGAACGGAGGTGCAGCCCATGATCGATCATCCCGCCGCCCGAGAGGAAACCGCCCATCTGAACGAAACGCTCGAAATCGTCGCTCAGCAGCAGATTATCAGCGCCGAGGAGCTGGCCGTCGCAAAGAAGAACCTTCAAGACACATTCCGCTTTGAACGCGACAACATGGATCTTCTGGGCGTTCGGCAGATCATGTTCGACCGCTCCGAGCAGGCCGTGCGCAATATGGCCGCCGCCCGGCTGCGCCCCTACTTTACGCGCGTCAACTTTACTGAGGAGAGCGGCGTCAAACAGGTCTATTATATCGGAAAGCATTCGGTGTTCAGGCCGAACGGCGTCGAGCCGGCGGTGATCGACTGGCGCTCGCCCATCGCCAACCTCTACTATTCCGGCCAGGTGGGCAAAATGCACTATGTCGCGCCCGACGGCGAGGTGCGCGGCGAGCTGACGCTCAAGCGCCAGTTCGGCATAGAAAACGGCGAGCTTATCAGCATTTTCGATACCGACGTGGTCTCGAAGGACGCATATCTACAGTCCGTGCTGGGCGCGACCACCGGCGAGCGGCTGCGCGACATCGTCACCAGCATACAGGCCGAGCAGAACATCGTCATCCGCCATCCCGCCTCCGTCACGCTGGTGGTGCAGGGCGTGGCCGGCTCGGGCAAGACCACAATCGCGCTGCACCGCATCGCCTATCTGCTCTACACATTGCAGGATTCGCTGCGGCCGGAGCACGTCCTGATCCTCGCGCCCAACCCGCTGTTCCTCAACTTCATTGCAGGCGTGCTGCCCGATCTGGGCGTTGAAAAGGTCAGGCAGACCACCTTCCCGCTGCTGGTTTCCGACTGGCTGGGCAAGCTGCTGCCGCGCGTCAACACCGCCGATCAGACCGACCGGCTCCTCGCCCTGCCGCCCGACGAGCGCGAAGGGTTCATCGACATGATGCACTATAAAGGCTCGCTCGAATTCACGCGGCGGCTGGATCAGTGGCTGGATAAGTTTGAAGAGCAGCTGCCCCCGCAGGACGCGCTGAAGTTCGGGCCGTTTACGCTGTTTACGCCCGAGCAGGCGCGCGCGTTCCTCGTCGAGGGCGAAAAGCCCTTCCCCTTCGCCACGCGCATCGAGCGCTTTAAAAAGGAGCTGACGCAGCGTGCAAAGGACGCGGCCAAAAAGGTCAACGCCTGGCTCGAGGCCGAAACGCAGCGCCGCGCCGACGCGCTCCACGCCCTGCCCGACAGTCCGCAGCGCCGCGAGCGGCTGTTCAAGCTCTATCAGAGCCGCGATCAGCGCCTGAAGGAGACGAACGAGCGCGTTCGGCCCTTCGTGGATGAAGCGATGAAGGCCTTCCCCACGCTCAGGCCGATCGAACTTTACCGCGCATTTCTGACCGACCTGCTCTCGGAGAGCGAACCTGATTCTCCGGCCTGGGATACCGCTGAATACACGCTCAAGCGCATCGGCAGCCGCATCGAGCCGGAGGACGTCGCGCCCATCGCCCTCATCGCCCTGCGCGCGCACCCGCTCGAGCGGATGGACATCCGCCACATCGTCATCGACGAAGCGCAGGATTTCAGCCCCGCCGAGTTCCTGCTGCTGCGCCGCATGACGCACAACGCGCCCATGACCGTCGTGGGCGACCTGATGCAGGGCGTCCGCTCCTGGCGCGGCCTGACCGACTGGCGCACGCTCACCGACAACCTGCTGGGCGGCAAGGCGGTCACGCACGCGCTGGTGACCAGCTACCGCAACACCGTCGAAATCATGAACACGGCGTTGCGCGTCGCCCTGAAGCGTCCCGTGCCTGGTCAGACCGAGGTCAAGCCCGTGCTGCGCCACGGCTCTGCGCCGGAAATCATCGCCTATTCAAAGCCCGCCGAGCAGGCCGCGCAAATCGAGCGGCTCATCCGCGCCTGGCAGAGCGACAATATCAAGACCATCGCCGTCATCGACCGCACCGACGCGCAGCTCAAAGCGCTGCTTAAGGCGCTGCCCGCCGATCTGGATGCGCACATACTCGACGTAAACGGCGAACAGTATGAGGGCGGCGTGCTGCTGGCGCGAGCCGGCGACATCAAAGGCTTCGAATTCGACGGCGTGATCATCGCCAACGCGTCGGAAGCGCGCTTCCCGAACACCGAGCTGGACGCGCGTCTGCTCTACGTCTGTCTGACCCGACCGCTGCACCGCCTGGCCTGCCTGTACGAAAAGACGCTCACGCCGCTGCTGGCGGAATGAGCGCATCAGAGGCTTCGGTCTGTATTTACAAAACAGACCGAAATCTCAATTATTGAGCTTCATAGCAACGAACAGCCGCATCGCTCATCGCCGTGCTGCCGTTCATTTTGCAGATTGATTATATGCCCCTGTGCAAATACAGACCAGTGTCTGTTCCGTTTCCGAAAAGAGCGCTTTTTATCCAAAACAGACTTCAGTCTTTTTTAGTACTTGCGCTTATAATACGCCTTCAGGCCGAAGCGCAGCGCCGCGGCTGCGAGCAGCGTGCCATACGCCGTGCGGAAGGCTGCCATGTCCACATAGGCCAGCACGAATACCGCCGCCGCCAGCAGCACAAGCAGCGCGTCCATCGCCCGCGCGCCGCTTCTATCCTCGATAAAGCGTGCGCGCTCATCTTCCTGCCGAATCTGCTCTTCCCTGAGGAGGATTTGGTCGGCCAGCGTCCTTTTGAGACGGCGTATGCGGCAGATTGCGCCGATCAGCGCGCCGAAAAACAGAATCCGCGCCACGTTGCCCGCCGTGGCCGTCATGCCGCGCGAATCCAGCAGCACGCCGCGATTGCTCAGCTCGCCCACGACGATCATCAGCGCCAGCAACGCCGCGATCACCGCATAGCAAATCAGAATCTCACGCCCGAGTCGCTTTTGGGTCTTTTCCATGGCAGCTCCACCTCCGAAAAATCGAAAACTTCTTCAATGCTCTTGTCGAAATACCTCGCAATTTTATAGGCCAGCGGCAGCGAAGCCGTGTATTTGCCCGTCTCGATCGACGTGATCGTCTGCCGCGTCGTGCCGACTGCACTGGCCAGCTCCTCCTGCGAAATGCGCCTGGCCGCGCGCAGCTCGCGAATAAACGTGTTGATGGCCCATCCCTCCCGTCGCGTTCGCTTGTCATTTAGTATAGTATACTTTGCATTCTTTGTCAAGCGTGCTTTGCAATTATCACATTATAGACCGAGGTCGCCTTTCAGAAAGCATAAAACAAACCGGAGTCTCGTTTTTTCGAAACTCCGGTTTGACAGCGTTCTTATTACGCGTCGGCCTGCGTGAACTCGATATTGCCCTCGCCCATTTTCGAGACGCGCGCCAGTGAGATGACCTTGTAGCCCTTCTCATCCAGCAGCGCGCGGCCGGGCTGGAACGCCTTCTCGATCACGATGCCGATGGCCGCGACCTGAGCGCCCGCCTCTTCGATCAGCCGCGCCGCGCCGCACGCCGCCTCGCCGCGCGCCAGAAAATCGTCGACGAGCAGAACGCGCTCGCCCTTGCGGACGTATTTGGGGCGCAGCGTCAGCTGATAGGCCGAGTTTTTCGTGAAGGAAAAGACCTCCGTTTGCAGCACGTCATCCTTGAGGATGCGCGAAGCGGACTTCTTGAGGATGACCAGCGGCACGCCCAAGGCGATGGCCGTCATCTGCGCCGGCGCGATGCCCGAGCTTTCGATCGTCACGACGCGGTCGATCTGCAAATCGCGCGCAGCCTCGGCAAAGGCGCGCCCCACCTCGCCCATGAGGGACGTATCCACCTGATTGTTCAAAAAGGAATCCACCAGCAATACGTCGCTGTTCAGGGCGACGCCGTCGCTCAGTATCCGGTCTTCAAGCAGCTTCACGTTTTTATCCTCCCGTGCAAAAACAGACTTTAGTTTATTTTACGATTTCAGCGCTTCGACGAACTGCCGCGCGCGCGCCGCAATCGCCCTGTAATCGCCGCTTTCAAGCGCCGCCTTGGGCAGGATCGGCGAGCCGACGCCGAAGCCGCACATGCCGGCCTTGAGGAAATCGGCCATGTTCTCGGGCGTTATGCCGCCCACCGCCAGCATGGGAATGTGCGCGAGCGGTGCGCGCACGGCCTTGACATAGCCCGCGCCCAGATCGCCCGCGGGGAAGAGCTTGACGAAATGCGCGCCGGCTTCCCACGCCGAAACGATCTCCGTGGGCGTCATTGCGCCGGGCATGGACACTGCGCCTAGCCGCACCGTCTCGCGGATGACCTCGGCGCTCACGTTGGGCGAAATGACGAACCGGCCGCCCGCCTCAACCGTGGCGCGCGCTTCCTCGGCGGTCAGCACTGTGCCGGAGCCAACGTCCATATCTCCGGCCGCGTGTCCGGCCAGAAGCGCGATCATGGCCGCGCCGTAGGACACGCAGTCCGCGCGCCGATGGTCAAAGGGACACTCGATCGCGCGAACGCCGCCCTCGTAGAGCGCGTCGGCCACGCGCAGCAGCTTGTCCTCGGGAAGGCCGCGCACGATGGCGATCAGCTTATGCGCGCGGATGCGCGCGATTACCGCCTGCGTCTCGATCATGAAACTCCTCCTTACACGTTCGAAAAATCAAATGATTGCAAACATTATACCACGTTTCCGGCAAAATTTCAACGTCCTATAGCCGAACAATCCCGCCGTGCGTCACATTTAATATACGGATGCTTGACAGCATACGCCGCTCTGCCTATAATGGGCTTCAACCTGCCAAATAAGGAGGAATATCGCCATGTCCCGCATTTCTACCCGCCGCCTGGTCTATCAAAGCCTGATCGCCGCGCTGATCGCGCTGTGCACCGCCTTTATCAAACTGCCCGTGCCCATCACAAACGGCTATGTTCACCTGGGCGACGGCGCGATTTTCCTCGCCGCCGCGCTGATCGGCCCCTCGGGCTGCGCTGCCGCCGCGATCGGCTCGGCGCTGGCCGACACGCTGTTCGGCTATTACGTCTACATCATTCCGACCTTCCTCATCAAGGGCGCGATGGGCCTGATCGCCGGTCTCATGCTGGGCAAAAAGCCGTGCGTGAACATTCGCGCCATCTGCGTGTATGCGCTCTGCGAGCTGGTCATGGTCGCCGGATATTTCCTGTTCGAAACGTGCCTGTACGGCATAGGCGCTGCGGCCGGCGCGGTCGTGCCCAATCTGATCCAGGGCGTGGCGGGCGTGGTCGTCGGCTGCGTGCTGGCCAAGATCGCCGACAAGCTGCCCTCCGCCGGCTGACGCTGAGGCAGACTTCAGTCTGTTTCGTATCATTTCAAGCGACGTATAAATCTCGGGCCTTCGTCTCATGATAAAAGAGACGGAGGTCTGTTTTTATGCTGATTCTATTCGCCTGTCTGATCTGCGCGCTGATTTTCCTCGCCGCGCTGCCCGTGCGTCTGGGCGCTTTGAAGCTGCCCGAAAGGGCGCTGCGGTTGGGAATCACCGTTGGATTTGTGCGTGTACAGACCGACGTCCATTTTGAGTTTCAAGACGCCGTGCCGACGATCGTGCTGCGCTTCCGCCGTCACAGCCGCGCGCTGCCCCTGACGCGGGAGACGCTGCGCCCATCCAATCCCCCGCCGCTTAAAAACGCGCTGTGCTTCCTCAAGGGGCGCATTCGTCTCGACCGACTGAACGTCGAGGCGGCCGTCTCTCTGGGCGACGCGACGCTCACGGCTCCAGCCTGCGCTCTGCTGACCGCCTGCGCGGAAACGGCGCGCCGCATTCGGCCGGACGTGCCGATCCGCTGCCGGTTCGAGTGTGCCTTTTCGGGACGGGGATTGCTGCGCGCGCTGGGTATTGTTTCCCTGCGCGGAGGACATATTATGATCGCGGCGCTCATACTCGGGCGCGACGTCATCGCAAGGAGGCTGCATCAATGGATAAACACCCCATCGAAACCATCATGAGCACAACCATGGAAAACATCCGCGATATGATCGACGTAAACACCGTCGTCGGCGACGCGGTTACGCCCGCGGAGGGCACGGTCATCATTCCCATATCGCGCGTGAGCTTCGGCTTTGTGGCCGGCGGCGGCGAATACGGCCTGAAAACACCCCAGCCGGCGGCGGGCGATCTGCCCTTTGCAGGCGGCACGGGCGCGGGCGTGACCGTACAGCCGATGGGCTTTCTGGTCGTCAAAAATGATCAGGTGCGCCTCACGCCCGCGCAGTACTACGCGCCGGTTGACCGCGTGATCGAGATGATTCCGCCGCTGCTGGGCGACGTGCGCCGCTGGATCGACAAGAGTGCCGACGCGCCCGACAGGCCGTGAAGCGCTCCCCTGTTCCTACCTATATTAAAGCCGGTTCGGGCAGACGCTCGCGCCGGCTTTTTTGTCGAAAAGGGGATGACTTTAACACTGCAAAAAAACTTCCGATAAATTAACGTGCATTTGGCAGGTATAGGTGTTAATATGTCGAAAGATGAATAAGTGTCAATTTGGACTATTCTTATTCCTAATTCCACGACTGTTGATATGGAGGTTGAAACAATGAGTGTGGAAAAGAACCTGCCCCTCGTCCGCGATCGCAGACAGGCGGCCCTTCAGGGCAATGCAGAGGACATCAAGCGCCAGCATGACGCCGGCAAGCTGACCGCCCGCGAGCGCATTGCCGCCCTGATCGACGAAGCCAGCTTTGTCGAACTGGATACTCTCATCGCCGACGCCGGCGTGATCACCGGCTACGGCCTGATCGACGGCCGTCCTGCGTACGTCTACGCGCAGGATTACACCGTCAAGTCGGGCGCGGTGGGTGCCAAGCAGGCCGCGAAGATCCTGAAGGTCATGGCTCTGGCCGAAAAGACCGGCGCGCCCCTGGTCGCGCTGTGCGATTCTCAGGGCGCTCTGCTCGACGAGGGCATGGCCGCCGTCAACGCCTACGCTTCCGTCATGGCCAAGAGCGCCGATCTGTCGGGCGTTATCCCGCAGATCACGCTGGTGCTCGGCCCCTGCGGCGGCGGCGCGGCGATGTGCGCCTCCATGGCCGATGTCGTGATCATGAGCAAGAACGGCCAGCTGTTCGTCAACGGCCCGCTGGTGGTTTCCGCCGCGACCGGCCGCAGCGTCAAGATGGAAGACATCGCCGGCGCGAAGGCCGCCGTGAAGTCCGGCGCGGCGCACATTGCCGCCGAGTCCGACGAGGACGCCATCGCTCAGGCCCGCAAGCTGGTGGCCATGCTGCCCGGCAACAACCTGGACGACGCGCCCTATGCGTTCGAGTCTCAGGATGACGTGAACCGCGAGCTGACCGAGCTGAACGCCATCGATACCGTCGCCGACGTGAAGGACGTCATCGTCCGCGCGGCCGATAACGCCGAGGTCGTCGAGCTGGGCGACGAGTACGCCCCCGAAATGGTCACCGTGCTGGCCCGTCTGGGCGGCTCCGTGGTCGGCTTTGTGGGCACTCAGGGCGCGAAGAACGACGGCCGCCTGACCGTCGAGGGCTGCAAGAAGGCCGCCCGCTTCGTCCGCTTCTGCGACAGCTTCTCCATTCCGGTCGTCTCCTTTGTGGACACCAAGGGCGCCGCGCTGGACGCCTGCCAGGGCGAACTGGCCCGCGCCGTGGCCTGCCTGATGACCGCCTATGCCGAGACCACCGCGCCCCGCGTGAGCGTCGTGACCGGCAGTGCGATCGGCACCGCCGCCACCGCGATGGCCTCCCATGCCGCCGCCGACGTGATCTACGCCTGGCCGGGCGCGGTCATCTCCGCCGTCTCCCCCGCCATCGCCGTTCAGCTGCTCAACGAGAAGGAACTGCATGAGGCTTCCAATCCCGAGGCCAGGCGCGCCGAGCTGGAAGAGAAGTATGCCGCGGAGGTCGCCGACGGCGTGAACGCCGCCAAGGATGGCTGCATCGACGATGTGATCGAGCCGGCCGCCACCCGCCAGATGCTGGCCGCCGCGCTGGAAATGCTGGCCGGCAAGCGCGAGAGCAAGCCCGCCCGCAAGCATGGCAACCTTCCGCTGTAAGGAGGGACTGTTAAATGAGCATTTTGGATAAACTGGGCTTCTCCTTCCTGGTCATGCTCATCGGTATGCTGATCGTCTTTTTCGGTCTGATCATACTGATCTGCCTGATCAAGCTGATGTCCATCGTCGTGGGCGCGCTCACCGGCAAGAAGAAGGAAAAGGCCGCCCCCGCGCCGGCCCCCGTGGTCGTGCCCGAACCCGTGGCCGAAGCGGCCGCCGAGGAAACCGGCCTTGAGAGCGACGAGCTGATCGCCGTGATCACCGCCGCGCTGGCCGCCTTCAACAAGGACGGCAACAAGACGCTGGTCGTCCGCTCCGTCCGCCGCGCCGCCGCCAAGACGCCCGCCTGGGCCAAAGCCGGCCGCGCCGATCAGCTGGCCAGCCGCTTCTAAGCGAGCGCCCCTGACCGCCTTAAAAAAAACGCACGCGCGCCGGCAAAGAACGCCGCGCCGTCAACAATTTGAATCATTTTTGAGGAGGAAACACTCATGCGTAAGTTCCAGATCGTCGTTAACGGCAATTCCTATATCGTCGATGTTGAAGAGCTGGCCGCCGGCCAGGCCCCCGCGCCCGTCGCCGCCGCTCCTGTCGCCGCCCCCAAGGCCGCTCCCGCCCCCGCCGCTGCGCCCGCCGCCCCCAAGGCTGCCGCCGCGCCCGCCGGCGCCGAGGCCGTGAAGTCCCCCATGCCCGGCACCATCAACGCCGTCAACGTGACCGCCGGCCAGGCCGTCAAGAAGGGCGACATCCTGTGCATCCTCGAGGCCATGAAGATGGAGAACGAAATCATGGCGTCCCGCGACGGCGTCGTGGCCAGCGTAAACGTGACCAAGGGCGCGACCGTTGCGTCCGGCGACGTGCTGCTCACTCTGAACTGATTCAGTATCCGCTGATGAAATGAAGAGGAGGTAGCAGAACGCATGAAAAGAAATCTTCGCACCCGTTTCGTGGTGGCGACGCTGCTTCTGATCGTTATATCGCTGCTGGCGTCGTCCATCGCCTTTGCGTCCTCTACTGACACATCGAGCGATGTTCCCGCGGCGGACGAGCAGACCCAGTCTGTCGAAGCCGCCGAGGATGAGGACAGCTATTCCATCAACTTTGTCGACGCCATCGTGAGCATCGCCAAAAGCACGGGCTTCGCGTCCGGCCAGTGGCGGCAGTACGTCATGATCGCCGTGGCCTGCCTGCTGCTCTATCTGGCCATCGTGAAGGAGTTTGAGCCGCTGCTGCTGCTGCCCATCGCCTTCGGTATGCTGCTGGCCAACCTGCCCTCCGCGGGTCTGATGGCCGATCCCACCTACAAGTTCTTCACCACCATGGACGAAGCCGTGGCCTACGCCACCAAGGCCAGCAAGCCGCTGAGCGACATCGTCATGGCCTACAGCGATGAGCTGGGCCAGATGGCCTATCGCGTGCCCTACGCCAACGGCGGTCTGCTGTACTATCTCTATCGCGGCGTTAAGCTGGGCATCTATCCCCCGCTCATCTTCATGGGCGTCGGCGCAATGACCGACTTCGGCCCGCTGCTGGCCAACCCGAAGAGCCTGCTGCTGGGCGCGGCCGCTCAGCTGGGCATCTTCATGACCTTCATCGGCGCTATCCTGCTGGGCTTCACCCCGCAGGAAGCGGGCGCCATCGGCATCATCGGCGGCGCGGACGGCCCCACGGCCATCTTCGTCACCTCGAGACTCGCGCCCCATCTGCTTGGCCCGATCGCCGTCGCCGCGTATTCCTACATGGCGCTGGTTCCGGTCATTCAGCCCCCGATCATGAAGGCGCTGACCACCCGCAAGGAGCGCATGATCGTCATGGAGCAGCTGCGTCCGGTCTCCAAGACCGAGCTGGTGATCTTCCCGATCGTCGTGACCATCCTTGTTTCCCTGCTGCTGCCTGACGCGGCCTCTCTGGTCGGCCTGCTGATGCTGGGCAACCTGTTCCGCGTCTCCGGCGTGACCGAGCGCCTGAACAAGACCGCGCAGAACGAGCTGTGCAACATCGTCACGATCTTCCTGGGCACCACCGTCGGCGCGACCACCAACGGTGAAACCTTCCTGACGCTGCAGACGCTCTATATCGTCATCCTGGGCGTTATCGCCTTCAGCTTCGGCACCGCGGGCGGCGTGCTGCTGGCCAAGATCATGAACAAGCTCTCCGGCGGCAAGATCAACCCGCTGATCGGCTCCGCCGGCGTGTCCGCCGTGCCTATGGCGGCCCGCGTTTCCCAGACCGTCGGCCAGAAGGAGAATCCCGGCAACTTCCTGCTCATGCACGCCATGGGCCCGAACGTCGCCGGTGTTATCGGTTCCGCCGTCGCGGCCGGTGTGTTCATTTCTCTGTTCGGCTGATTGTGACATTAATAGGAGGAAAAACCTATGGGAAAGGTTCTTATTACTGAAACCATACTGCGCGACGCGCACCAGTCTCAGGCCGCGACCCGTATGCGCCTTGAGGATATGCTGCCCGCCTGCAAGATTCTGGACAACGCCGGCTACTACTCCATCGAGTGCTGGGGCGGCGCGACCTTCGACGCCTGCCTGCGCTTCCTGAACGAGGATCCGTGGGAGCGCCTGCGCATCCTGCGCAAGGCCATGCCCAACACCAAGCTGCAGATGCTCTTCCGCGGCCAGAACATCCTGGGCTACAAGCACTATGCCGACGACGTGGTCGACGAGTTCGTGCGCCTGTCCATCAAGAACGGCATCGACATCATCCGCATCTTCGACGCGCTGAACGACGTGCGCAACCTGCAGGCCGCCATCACCGCCACCAAGAAGTACGGCGGCATCTGCGAAGTGGCCATGAGCTACACCGTCAGCCCGGTTCACACCGAGGAATACTATGTGAAGCTGGCCCAGCAGCTCGAGCGCCTGGGCGCGGACAACATCTGCGTCAAGGACATGGCCAACCTGCTGCTGCCCTACGACGCCTACAGCCTCATCAAGAAGCTGAAGAAGGCCGTCAAATGCCCCATCCACCTGCACACCCACAACACCGCGGGCGTGGGCAACATGACCGTGCTCAAGGCCATCGAGGCCGGCGTGGACATCGTGGACTGCGCGCTGTCCCCCATGGGCAACGGCACCTCCAACCCCGCCACCGAGCCGCTGATCGCCACCCTGCGCGGCACGCCCTATGACACCGGCATCGATCTGGACGAGCTGACCAAGGCCACCGATCACTTCCGCGGCGTCGCCGATCGCCTGAAGAAGGAAGGCATCCTCGATCCCAAGGTGCTGGGCGTGGACATCAACACGCTGAAGTATCAGGTGCCCGGCGGTATGCTGTCCAACCTGATCAACCAGCTCAAGCAGGCGAACGCCTCCGACAAGTTCTACGAGGTGCTGGCCGAGGTGCCGCGCGTCCGCGAGGACTTCGGTTATCCGCCGCTGGTCACCCCCACCTCCCAGATCGTCGGCACGCAGGCCGTCATGAACGTGCTCTGCGGCGAGCGCTACAAGATGAACCCGAAGGAGTCCCAGGGCCTCATGCGCGGCGAGTACGGCCGTCTGCCCGCTCCCGTCAACGAGGAAGTGCGCCGCAAGGTCATCGGCGACGCGGAGGTCATCACCTGCCGTCCCGCCGACCTGCTCAAGCCCGAGCTGGAGAAGTACCGCAGCGAAATCGGCGAGTACATCACTCAGGAAGAGGACGTGCTCACCTACGCGCTGTTCCCGCAGGTCGCTATGAAGTTCTTCAAAGCCCGTCAGGCCAAGACCATCGGTCTGGACAATTCCGTCCGTGATGAGAAGAACAACGCCATGCCTGTCTGATTGACTTAAATAGAAATCATCCGCGTGATACATCGTCGCGCGGATGATTTTTTATGCTTTTTTCGCGTCCGAATTAAGCTTGACAGTCGGAGGAGCGTCGGATACAATGAACGTATAAACGCGCCTTTAAGGGCGCAGAAAAGCCGCATACAGGAAATCAGGAAAGGAAAAATCGAGAAAGGAAGCGTATTTTTTATGAAGGAAAAGTGGACGAAGGAGCAGGCGTGGGCTTGGTATAACCGCTATCCGTGGCTGCGCGGCTGCAATTTTATCGGCAGCGACTGCGCCAACCGTCAGGATCAGTGGCAGCAGTACGATGTGGAAGCGCACATGGCGACCGCCGACCGCGAGCTGGCGCTGGCCAGACGCACGGGCTTTAACACCATCCGCATCATCGCCGACTTCGACGTGTGGCTCCAGGAGGAGCAGGGCTTCATGGACAATCTGGAGCGCTATCTGACGATCGCCGCGAAAAACGGACAGTATGTCATGCTGGTGCTCTGCGCCGAGGTGCAGCTGCCGCGCGGTGAATACGCCGACTTCAAGCCCAAGCCGCTGGGCGAGCAGCATTACGCGCTGGGCTATCATCAGGGGCGCGCGCCGCTCACCGCCGAGCAGACCGCCCTGCCGCCCTATCACCCGCTGGAATCGCCGCTGCTGCGCGACAAATACCTCAAAATGGTCACAGACATCGTGACGAAATACGCGCACGACGAGCGTATCATCATCTGGAACGTCTTCAACGAGCCGGGCATCATGCTGGGCGAGCGCACCGTGCCCATGCTGGAGACGCTCTTTGAGACGGTGCGCGCCTGCGATCCCGATCAGCCGCTGACCGCCGACGTATGGCGCGGCCTTAAGGACGGCGCGCCCGTTTCCACCGAGGAGCGCGCGGCGCTCGAGCTGTCCGATGTGGTGAGCTTCCATTCCTACATGGATTTTGTCGCGACCTGCGATCTGATCGACCGACTCAAGGCGTACGGCCGGCCGCTGCTCTGCACCGAATGGCTCAACCGCATCGGCGGCAACACGATCTTCGAGATCTATCCGCTGTTCTTCCTCGAGCGCGTCGCCTGCTGGTGCTGGGGCTTCGTCGTGGGCAAGACGCAGACCAACGAGCCGTGGACGGGAATGCTCGATCAGGCGCTCGATGGCAAGCACGAGGATCTCGACTTTACGAAATGGCTGCACGACCTCTATCGCCCGAGCTTCTATCCCTACGATCCGAAGGAGCTGCGGCTCATCGCGCGCGTCAACGCCCTCGCCGACCGTCGGGACGCGGAGCAGCTGGCCAAATAGGCCGTTTTCCGCTTAACCGGCCGGATTGACCGGCGCGCATGACGCGTAGGAATGATCCCGTCTTTCAAAAAACAGCATACAACGACCGGCGACGCAATCCTCTGCGCCGCCGGCCGCAGCTTATATATGGGCGCGTGCTATATCGCCTTGATGAGAAACAGCTCCATGGGCCGCTCATAGCCCGATACGTCGAGCAGCAGGCCGCCCGCGTCGCGATAGCCCAGCTTGCAATAAAAAGCTGCGCCGTCTCGTCCGCCAGCGTGGACGTCATGAGCAGGCCGTAACCCCGCGCCTTCATATCCGCCTTCCAGCGCCGCATGAGCGCGCCGCCATGGCCCCGTCCGCGTCAGCGTTCATCGACATAGAGCAGCGTGCAGAAGGGCGTGTTGTCCCAGAACAGATCATAGCGCATGAGCGCCGCGAGCACGCCGTCCTCCAGCAGCACATAGCCGCGGCCGTCGCGCGCCTTGCGCTCAATTCCTCCGCCGAGATATGCGGATCGAGCCGCCGCCAGAACGCCGCGTCGCTCATCTGAACAGGCCTGATTTCTATCATATCCCCTCCCCGCGCCTTTATAGCACGCGCCGCGCCCATAAAGCAAGCCGGACGGCTCGTTTCGGAGCGTCCGGCCTGAATTTTCTGTTTCAGCCCTGCATGAAGCGCGAAAGGAACTCGCGCGTGCGGGGGTGTTTGGGATGCGTGAACAGCTCGGCGGGCGGCGCATCCTCGACGATCACGCCGCTGTCCATGAACACCACGCGGTTGGACACGTCGCGCGCGAAGGCCATTTCGTGCGTCACCACCAGCATGGTCAGACCGCTCTGCGCCAGGCTTTTCATCGTGCCCAGCACCTCGCCCACCATTTCCGGATCGAGCGCCGAGGTCGGCTCGTCGAAGAGCAGCACCTCGGGATCCATCGCCAGCGCCCGCGCGATGGCCACGCGCTGCTTCTGGCCGCCGGAAATCTGCGCGGGGCGCGCCTTCTGATAGGGCAGCATCCCGACGCGGTCGAGATATTTGCGCGCGTTTTCCTCGCTCTCCTTCCGCGAGCGGTGCAGCACCTTCATCTGCCCGACGACGCAGTTTTCCAGCACGGTGAGATTGGCGAACAGATTGAACGACTGAAACACCATGCCCACCTTGGAGTGAAATGCGCCGGGCGCAAGAGCGCCGGACTGAATGTCCTCGCCGCGATAGCGTATGACGCCGCTCGTGGGTGTTTCCAGCAGATTGATGCAGCGCAAAAGCGTCGACTTGCCCGAGCCGGACGAGCCGATGATGCAGGTCACCTCGCCCTGATTGGCGGTAAAGTTCACGTCGCGCAGCACAATATGGTCGCCGAAGCGCTTTTCCAGATGACTGACCTCGATAATCGTCTCCGCCATGGTCACGCTTCCTCCTTTTCAACCGGCACATGAATCACGGAGCGGCTGTCCGACTGCGAGCCGCATATGGTGTACGAGCTGTCGCCGTCCATCTTGCGCTCGAGCAGGCGCAGCAGGCGCGTGATGCTGAACGTCAGCACCAGATAGATCAGCGCCGTGATGAAGAACACCTCGAAATACTTGTAATAGGTGCCCGCCGCCGACTTGGACATGAAGAACAGCTCCGACACGGAGATGACGTTCAGCACGCTGGAGTCCTTTATGTTGACGACGAACTCATTGCCGATGGACGGCATGATGTTGCGCACGGCCTGCGGCAGCACGATGGCGCTCATGGTCTGCCAGTGCGTCATGCCGATCGACTTGGCCGCCTCGATCTGACCCTTGTCCACCGAGATGATGCCGCCGCGAATTATCTCCGCCATGTACGCGCCCGTGTTGACCGACACGATCAGCACCGCCGCGAGCATCTGCGGCATATCCAGCCCCAGATACTGCATCGCGCCGTAATAGATGACCATCGCCTGCACCATCATGGGCGTGCCGCGGAACACCTCGATATACACCGCCAGTATGCCCTTGAGCAGCTTGATCAGCACCCTTTTGACTGCCGACGCCCTAGGCGCGGGTTCAATCGTGCGCGCAATGGCCACCAGCAGGCCGATCAGGAAGCCCAGCACCGTGCCGCTGAGCGCGATCAGCAGCGTCACGCCCGTGCCGCGCAGGAACATTCCGCCGTACTGATCGATCAGAAAGCTGACCCAGCCGAAAAACGTCGTTGGAAACTGCATCGTCAAGACTCCTCAAAAGCATTGTTCGTCATGCGCGGCGCAAAGCCTTCAAGCTCCGCGCCGCGCCGGTTTACGCATTGTGCTGAATAAATGCGAATGATTATTCAGACAGCGGCTGATTGTCGACCGCCCACTGCATCAGCTCCTCGCGCTGCTCCAGGCTGATCGTGGCGAGGATTTCATTGATCTGATCGCGCAGCGGGCTGCCCTTGGCGACGGCCACGGCGATGGCGGTGTCGTCGGTCGAGGTTTCAAAGCCCTCGCCCTCGGCGAACTGGACGTACGTCAGCTCCGGATTGGAGGCGACGGCGGACACAGCGCCGGGCAGCTCGGACACATAGCCGTCGATCGAGCCGGCCTTGAGCGCCACGATCATCGCGGGGAAAGTCTCCATCGCAGTGACGACGGTCGCCTTGTCGGCCTGAGAGAGCACGCCGTAGTGGAAGGTGTTCAGCTGGCCGGTGAGCTTCGCGCCCGCGAAATCGTCCAGCGTCTTGGCATTCGCATATGCGCTGTCGGCGCGCACGACGATGACCAGCTGGCTCTCATAGTAGTTGTCGGTGAAATCGAGCGTCACCTTGCGCTCCTCGGTCGGGCTCATGCCGGCGATCACCGCGTCGAGCTTGCCGCTCATCACGCCCATGGGCAGGCCGTCCCACTCGGTCTTGACGATTTCCAGCTCCATGCCCAGCCCCTTGGCGATCAGCTTGGCAATCTGCACGTCATAGCCGTCGGCATACCCGCCGCCCGCGAGCGGCACGGCCGTTTCGCTCTCCTCAGCCTGCGTCCAGTTGAACGGCGCGTAGTTGCACTCCATGCCCACGCGCAGCGTGCCCTCGGCCATCGCCGAAGCGGAAAACACCATCATCAAAGCCAGAACCAGAACCGTGAACCTCTTCATTTTCATATCCTCCTCATTGCGTTCCCCGACCACAGAAAAAGCGGCTGAGACGCAATCGCCTCAACCGCCGTCAGCCGCTCCTAATGAAGAACAGACATCAAACCAGCATCCGCGATAGCACTCCACATTTCCATGTGACAGTGGACAGCATATTCTGCTGACCCCCAACACAGGCCGCTCCAGAAACAGACCTGCATTTCGGCGACGACCCCTTTTGCGCGGATTCACAGCCCTCTGAACAGGCTCCCCCGCGCGCGTCATGATCGCCGCGCCTCTATCGGATATGTGCATTATTATACGCGCTTTTTTCGTCCTGTCAAGGGCTGATGAGCGTATTAACGCATTTATTACACTTAAAGTTCTTCGCGCCGCGCCCATCATAGCGCATATTGGCGCGAATGCTCATAAAAACGTGCGGCTTTTTAATCAGACCGGCACAATGTGGAACGCCGCCGCGCGCCCCAGCCGGTTCATGACCGCCAGCCCCACGCCCTCCGCGTCGATGGCTTCGGAGAAGATATATTTCACGTTCTCGTCGTCCAACCGCCTCAGCGCCGCGAACAGCCCCGCCGCCACGCTCTCGGGCGAATCGGTGCGCCCCAGCTCGATGACATGGCGATCGCCGTAGAGCGCTTCGTGGCCGGGCAGAGCGAGTATGGCCGCACTGCCCGCCGCATGGTCGTAATGATCGCAGATCACGTCCGCGACGGTCTGCGCGTCGCCGGTGAAGATCACCAGATCGCCCTCTGGCGCGTAATGGCGATATTTCATGCCGGGCGAGCGCGGCTTCTCCCCCTCCTTCAGGGGACGCATGACCGCGCCATCCACCTCGACCGCGCCCATCACATCGGCGATCATCTGCGGCGTGACCCCGCCCGGCCGCAGCACGCGCGGCACGTCGCCGGTCACGTCGATGACGGTCGATTCCACGCCCACGCTGCACGGCCCACCGTCGAGTATCATCGGGATGCGGCCGTCCATGTCGTCCAGAACGTGCTGCGCCGTCGTGGGGCTGGGCCGTCCCGAGCGGTTGGCGCTGGGCGCGGCGATCGGGCAATGCGACTCGGCGATCAGCGCGCGCGCCGTCTCATGCGAGGGCAGCCGTATACCCACCGTGTCCAGCCCCGCCGACACAGCGTCCGGGATCAGATCGGATTTCGGGAAAATGAGCGTCATGGGGCCGGGCCAGTACGCGTCCATGAGCCGGCGCGCGGCCGCCGGAATCTCGCCCTGAATGAGCGGCGGGATCTCCTCCACGCGCGAGACATGGACGATCAGCGGGTTGTCGCCCGGCCGTCCTTTCGCCGCGAAGATCGTCTTAACCGCCTCGGCGTTCAGCGCGTTCGCGCCCAGTCCGTACACCGTTTCCGTCGGGAAGCCCACCAGACCGCCCGCGCGGATAATCGCCGCCGCCTGAGCGATCGACTCGGGCGTGGCGGCCGTCATGATTGTTTTCACTGTCAAGACCACTTTTCTTTATCGTATAGTGCGCCCTTACACGCGATTGAGCCTTTCGCCGCGCAGATAGGCGCTGAGGTTGTCGGTCACGATGGTCAAAAGCCGCGTGCGCGCTTCCGTCGTCGCCCACGCGATGTGCGGCGTGACGACGATGTTTTTCGCGCCAAGGAGCGGATTGTCCTCGGCCGGCGGCTCGCTGCTCAATACGTCCACCGCCGCGCCCGCGATCACGCCCGTATCGAGCGCCCGACGCAGATCGTCCTCGACGATCGCGCCGCCGCGCGACGTATTGATGAGATACGCCGTTTTCTTCATCTTCGCAAGCGCATCCGCGTTGATCAGGCCGCGCGTCTGCTCGGTCAGCGGACAGTTCAGGCTGATCACGTCGCTCTCGGCAAGCAGCCTATCGAAATCGACGCATTTTACGCCCACAATATCCTTGGACGTGCGAGTACAGGCGATGACGTTCATGCCGAACGCGCGCGCAATCTCGGCCACGCGCACGCCGATGCGGCCCAGCCCGACCACGCCCATCGTGCGGCCGGCCAGCTCGCTGAGCGGGAAATCCCAGAAGCAGTAGTACGGCTGACGGCTCCACGCCTTTTCCTCAAGCACGCGCCGCGAATGCTCGCCCGCGTGATGGCAAAGCTCGAGCAGCAGCGCGAACGTGAGCTGCGCCACGGAATCGCTCGAATAGCCCGGCACATTGGTCACGGCGATATTCCGGCTGGCCGCCGCGGCGGTATCCACGTTGTCATAGCCGGTGGCCAGTACGCCGACGTATTTCAGCTTCGGCAGCTGAGAGAGCACGCTTTCGGGCAGCTTGACCTTGTTGACCAGCAGAACATCCGCATCCTGAGCGCGCGCAAGCACCTGATCGGGCGCCGTGCCGTCATAGCGCGTCACGTCGCCCAGCGCTTCGAGCGCGCTCCAGTCGAGATCGTTTAATTGCAGCGCGTCGAGCGCCACGATGGAAAGTTTGCTCATTTATTCATCCTCCGCGTTCAGCAGCGCCGTATGCTCGGCCAGTATCAGCGCGTCGATCATCTCGTCCAGATCGCCGTTCATGAAATCCTCGATGTTGTAAATGCTCTTGCCGATGCGGTGATCGGTCACGCGGCCCTGCGGGAAGTTGTAGGTGCGGATGCGCTCGCTGCGATCGCCCGTGCCCACCTGGCTTCTGCGCTCGCTGGCGTACGCGTCCTGCGCCTGCTGCCGCTGCAGATCGTACAGCCGGCTCCTGAGCACGCGCATGGCCTTCTCGCGGTTCTGGATCTGGCTGCGCTGATCCTGACTGGTGACGACCAGTCCGGTCGGGATGTGCGTGATGCGCACCGCCGAATCGGTTCGGTTGACGTGCTGGCCGCCCGCGCCCGACGCGCGATAGGTGTCTATGCGCAGATCGCTGGGCGCTATGACCAGCTCCACATCCTCCGCTTCGGGCAGCACCGCCACGGTCGCAGTCGACGTGTGGATGCGGCCGCCCGATTCGGTCACGGGAACACGCTGCACGCGATGAACGCCCGATTCGAACTTCAGCCGGCTGAACACGTCCCTGCCCTGCACCAGCAGCGCCGCTTCCTTTATGCCGCCCAGTTCGGTCTGATCGTCGTTGGTCAACTCGGCCTTCCAGCCGCGCTTTTCGGCATAGTGGATGTACATCCGCACAAGCTCCGCGCCGAACAGGCCGGCTTCCTCGCCGCCCGCGCCCGCGCGCACCTCGACGACGGCGTTGCGGTAGTCGTCCGGATCGCGCGGAAGCAGCCGCATACGCGCTTCCTGCGTCATCTCCTCCAGCTTCGGCTCCAGCGCTTCCAGCTCCTCGCGCCCCATCTCGGCCATGTCGGGATCGTCGCCCGCAGCCATGGCGCGCGCTTCGCCGAGATCCTCGAGCAGCCTGCGATAGGACGCGGCGAATTCGGCCAGCTCGCTCATCTCGCTGTGCTCGCGCATGAGCTTCGTAAACAGCGCCGTGTCCGCAATCACCTCGGGCAGCGTCACGCGCACGCTCAGCTCCTCGAAGCGATTTTCAACGTCCTCCAGCTTGCGGGCAATGCGCTCGTAATCCTTTTCTTCCATACAAAAAACTCCTGCTCACATAAAACAATCCCGACCGGAGCAGAACGCCCGCCGGAATTGAGAATCGTCCCTCTAAAAGCGCCGCAGTGCAAAGCGTCTTGCGCGATAAACGCAACGCGGTCTGCGTCACGCGCCCTTCACGCCCTCGACGACGCGCTCTATGCCGTTCAGATCGCGATGCACGCGGAGGCCTCCTATCGACGGCTTAAGCAGCACGCACACGTCCTTCGCCTGCCCCTGCCCCACCTCGAGCAGAATAACGCCGCCCTCGCTCAGATAAAGCGCGGCTTCCGACGCAATGCGCCGGTAGAATGTCAGCCCGTCCGCGCCGCCATAGAGCGCCAGCGCCGGCTCGCGCCGCACCTCGCGCTGAAGCGCGGCCATGTCGTCCTCCGTAAGATACGGCGGGTTGGTGAGGATCATGTCGAACGTCTCGCCGCGCACGGCCTCGAACAGATCGCCCTGCTTCAGGACGGCGTTTTCGATATTCAGCGCGCGCCGGTTGTCCTCGGTCAGCGCCAGCGCGTCCGCGCTCACGTCGGTCAGCGTCACGCGCGCGTCCCGCCGGTAATGCGCGACGCTCAGCCCGATCGCGCCGGTACCGCAGCACAGATCGAGCACGCGGGGGCGCGTCCTGCCCTTCATACGCTCGAGCGCCGTCTCGACCAGCGTTTCGGTGTCCTGCCGCGGAATGAGCGCGCGTCTGTCACAGAGGAACGTCAGCCCCATAAAGCCGGTGTCGCCCAGTATGTACTGAAGCGGCTCGCCGGACACGCGACGCTCAAGCCGCTCGTCCAGCCGCGCCTGCGCGTCAGAGGTCAGCGCATCGCCCCGATGGAAGCGCAGCTGCGCGCGGGAAGCACCCGTCTCGCCCGAGAGCAGCCAGTCCGCGTCCCAGGCAGCGTCCAGATCGCCGCTCTCCTCAAGGCGCCGGCAGGCAACTGAAAGCCATTCACCCCACGTCACGCCTGCTCGTCCTCCGCCGGCTCGCCGCTCGCCTGAGCGGCCTTTTCCGGCTTCTCGGCGGACGCAACGTAATCGGGATCAAGCTCCTTGGGCAGCGCGTCGGGCATCCCCAGCGAGGCCTTGAGCGAGATCAGCGCCACCTCGACCATGTCGTCGGTCGGCTGCGCAGTGGTAATCTTCTGCACCATCAGGCCCGGCCATTTGAGCGCGCGCACGATGGGCGTATCCTCGGCGCGGCCCAGCCACTTGAGGATCTCGTACGAAATGCCCGCCACCAGCGGCAGCAGCAGAAGTCGGCTGCCCACGCGCGCGAACACGTTCGAGCTGTTCGTGCCCAGCACCGTGAATATGAAGATGGAGATGACCATGACGATCACTAAGAAGCTCGTGCCGCAGCGGGGATGCAGCGTGGTGAATTTCTGCGCGTTTTCAACGGTCAGCGGCAGGCCGCTCTCATAGCAGAAGATCGACTTGTGCTCCGCGCCGTGATACATGAACACGCGGTGAATCTCCTTGAGCCGCGACACCAGCCCCACATAGAGCAGAAACACGCCGATGCGGATCAGGCCGCCGATGATATTGAGCACGACGCGGCTGGAGACGACCTTCTTGATCAGCGCTTCCAGCCCCGTTGGCAGCACGAAGAAGAGCAGTATGCTCAGCGCGATGGCCAGCACGACGGCAAAGACCATCATCACGTCCTCCGGCTTCATGCGAAGGACTTTTGCGACCTTCTTTTCAAACTTGGACGGCTCCTCCACCTCGCCGCCGGCGATCTCGGCCGACGCGGTAAGCGTTTTCATGCCGTCATAGAGCTGATAGACAAAATTGACCACGCCGCGGATGATCGGCCAGCCCAGAATCGGATACTTTTTCGACAAAATCTTGCGCTCGCGCACGCGCAGCACGACCTTGCCGTCCGGACGGCGCACCGCCATGGCGATCTTGTCCGGACTCTGCATCATCACGCCTTCCATGACGGCCTGTCCGCCGACGCTCCCGACGGGACAACGGCCGGAATTGGAGGTCTGTTCAGGTTTTTTGCTCATCGTATGCCCCTCCCTTTCGAGGATGGCCTGCGCCAGACGCGCCTGCCTGCTTTCTTTATACTCCTTAGACGCGGCGATCAGCGATTCGGCCGCCGCGCAATCATGACAATCTGGAAAATATCGTGAAAAGACGCGCTCGGAGGCGGCCTGCACGGCGCTTTGCCGTCAGGAGCCGCTCGCGCCTTGCAAAACGCGTGACTGCTCCTCGATAACGCAGCGGCGAGTACTTGTCGACTTGTTCGGCGAAGGCGCGTTTGACTTACTCACACGTTGTAAGAACCGCGACTGCTTGCTCGGTAACTCAGCGGCGAACGCCAAGCCGCTTTGTCCGTCGAAGGCATGTTTGACCCGCTCACGCGCCCCGAAACCCGTGACTGCTTCCTCGATAGCGCGACATCAACCGCCATTCCGTTGAAAGCGCATTTGACCAGTTCCTTCAGCCGCCGATTGCGTACGAAGGCATTCCCACAAGGGACAGTGCAAAGCGGACGAGCCGTTCAGCGCGTTGACACAGCGTCCCTGCGTCCTCTTCAATTCATTGAACGAAAAACAGACCGGACGGCAATCGCCCGATCTGATTTTTTGCGTTTTCGGCTGCTGCGATTACATGCCATAGCGCTTCTTGAAGCGATCAACACGTCCGCCGGTATCAACCAGTTTCTGCTTGCCGGTGAAGAAAGGATGGCACTTCGAGCAGATATCGACGCGCAGTTCCTTTTTGACCGAACCGGTTTCAAAGGTTTCACCACAAACGCAGCGTACAACGGCTTTGCCGTAATTGGGATGGATCTTCTCTTTCATGGTTCTCACCTCACTTGCACAATGCAAGAGTAATTATAGCATACCCTTTCCAGTTTCGCAAGATACTTTTATTAACTTTATGTTTCGTCGCACACTTTTTTTATCATTTTCCTCATCGATAGCCGTCCTTTTCCCAGCTCTTTGAGAATATCTTCAGCTTTTCGATGAACACGGCGTTGTTCGCGCTCTTTTCGAGCATATTAAGCGTCTGCTCTGTGCTCTCCTGCGTGTTGCCGGAGAGGAAGCGGCGCAGCGCCAGCGTGGCCTCCTGCTCGTCCGGCGTGAGCAGCAGATCGTCGCGCCGCGTACCCGATTTGAGCAGATCGATGGCCGGAAAGATGCGCTTCTCGGACAACTTGCGGTCGAGATGCAGCTCCATGTTGCCGGTACCCTTGAATTCCTCGTAGATGATATCGTCCATGCGGCTGCCGGTTTCCACCAGCGCCGTGGCGATAATCGTCAGGCTGCCGCCGTTTTCGATGTTGCGCGCCGCGCCGAAAAAGCGCTTGGGCTTATACAGTGCGCCCGGATCGAGACCGCCCGAAAGCGAGCGCCCCGTCGGCGGGATCACGAGATTGTAGGCGCGCGCCAGGCGCGTGATCGAATCGAGCAGCACCACCACGTCCTGCCCCATCTCGACCATGCGCTCGGCACGGTCGAGCACCATCTCGGCCACCTTGGTGTGGTTTTCGGGGTCCTCGTCGAACGTGGAATAGACCACCTCGCCGGTGATCGAGCGTTTCATGTCGGTCACTTCCTCGGGCCGCTCGTCGATGAGCAGCACGATCAGCTTCAGCTCCGGATAGTTCTCCGTGAGCGCGTTGGCGATCTTCTTGAGCAGCACGGTCTTGCCGGCCTTGGGCTGGGAGACGATCAGCCCGCGCTGTCCCCGTCCGATGGGCGCGACCAGATCAATGGCCCGCAGCGCCAGATCGCGCTCGTTTCCGGCGTTTTCCAGCCGCAGCCGCTGATCGGGATAGATGGGAGTCAGTTCCTCGAACGCGCGGCGGCGCTGCGCCTTTTCGGGCGGCTCGCCGTTGACCGAGGTGATGTAGAACAGCGCGCTGTAGCGGTCGCCCTCGCGCTGAGGCCGCGTCCGGCCTGCCACCCAGTCGCCGTTCTTCAAATTAAAGCGGCGAATCTGCGCGATGGAAACATAGGTATCCTTATCGCCGGGCAGATAGTTTTCGGCCCGCAGAAAGCCGTAGCCGTCGGGCTGGATGTCGAGCACGCCCTGCCCTTCCCCGCATTCGCTGTTCGCCAGCATACCCTCCACGGCGGGATTCGACGTGCCCAGCTCGGCGTTGTAATAGCCGGTATCGCGCCGCCTGTAAGCCGTCTCAGGAGAATTGTTGTCCGCGTTGAAGCGCTGAGAACGCTGCTCGCCCTGTACATTGCCGTCCGGGCCAAAGCGCTGTTCGGGCTGCGGAGCATTGTCGGCATTATAGTTATAGCGTCGATAGCGCTGCTCGGCCTGAAGATTGCCGTCCGTGCCGAGGTGCATTTCACTCTGACCGCCGTTCTCCGCATTGGATCGTGCCCATGTCCGCTGAGCCGCGCCATGATAATCGCGCCGGAAGGCGTTCTCGCGCGGCGCGGACGGTTCCGCATTGACGCTGAGACGATCCGGCGGCTGAACGCCCTCCGGACGGCGAACCGACCGCTCATCTGTGCGGGGTGCCGGCATTTTCTGCATGGTTCCGAATTGCGTCGGCTGTTCCGGCTGCGGCGGCACAGTCTGCGCGGGAGCCGTCTGTTCCTGATGCGGCTTCGTTGCGCCCTGCACAGGAATCGTCTGTTCCGACTGCGGCGTTTTGCGCGGGCGTTCGACGCGGCGCTTATTGCCGTCCTCGCGTCGTGATTCAGGCGATGACGGCCTGGCCCATACACGCTTCACCCTCGGCTGGTCGACGCTCTGCGGCGCGGCCTGCGCGGAATCAGTCTTAACAGCATCAGACTTACGCGCGGGTTCAGCAATCATTTCCGGTTCGAGCTTAATCGGCACGACAACAGACTCGGCAGGCGCAGCGCCCGTCTTGACAGCGGCAGACCCGCGCGCCGGTTTATCGGCCGCTTCCCGTTCAGACTTTGCCACCGCTGAAACCGGTTCAGCAGGATGCGATGAAACAGTTGCGCTGTCCGGCTTATCGGCATTGCGTGCAGATTTATTCGCGGCACCCGTCGACTCGGCAGAATGAGGAGCTGCAAACCCGCGCGCCGGTTTATCAGCCGCTTCCCGTTCAGGCTTTGCCGACGCTGAAGTTGGCTCGACAGCCTTATCGGCGGCAGTCAGCAGCTCGATGATGTGCGCCTTGTTCGTGCCGGCGGGCAGCTTTACGCCGCTCTGTCTGGCCAGCGCGCGCAGCTCGACCACGGTTTTATTTTGGAGGATGTGATCTTCCACAGGGAACTCCTTTCAGTCGGGAAAAGAAACGACTCAATCGTCGCTGTAGCGCTTGACAGCCACCGCCGCGTCGCGCGTAATGGCCTGCTCGACCCAGTGCTCCAGCCCGCAGTAGGCCGCGCCGTCCATCACGTCCAGCCCGCATTCGGCCATCATGCCGCGCACCATGTCGGGCGCGAGCGTGTTGACGTTGAACGAAAGCGCCATCGCGCCGCCGCGCTTCAGCGTACGCGTCCAGACGGGCAGCACGTCGTAGAGCATATCCTCGAGCGACACGCCCTTTTTGCCGCCGGGCGCGTGCTGCACACCGTAGGGCAGATCGGACACGATCAGATGGACGCTCTCCTTTTTGCGCGCGGCGTTCAGCTTTGCGCCGTCGAGCACCGAAAGCGACAGCGTGCGCTTATCGCCCGCCTTAAAATGCTCGGCCGTATCGGCGAATTCAAAGACATGGAGCCGCGCCGCCTGCTTGCCGTTCTGCGTGAGCGATTTTTCAGACGCGGCGTGCTTGATTTTATGATATTCGAGATAACGCTTGAAATACTTCTCAGCTTCATCGACGGCGGCCGCGTCGCGATCCACGCCCACGGCGTGATAGCCGCGGTTGGCGGCGGCGAAGAGCGTCGTGCCGCGCCCGCACATGGGATCGGCCAGCGTCAGCACGTCCTCCGGCGCAAAATCCGACGCGCATAGCGCCAGATTAATGAGATAATCGGTGAATATTTCATTGGTCTTGCCCTTGTATTTGAGCACGGCCGGCAGATCCTCGCCCAGATAGGCGGCGGCGCGGCCCTGAAGGGGCGTAAGCGCGCCGTCTGACGCGCGCTCAAAGAGCACATAAAGATGCGCCGCACGGCCAAGGAGCGCCGCCTGCTTTTCGTCAAGGCGCGGCCCTTCAAACGTCAGCCAGTCCGCACCGGCCGCCGTCTCAAGGCGCACGTCGGCCTGAACGCCGCCCTTTTCGAGCAGCAGCGTCAGCTCAGACGCGGCCAGTTTCGGCGCCTCGGCCTGATAGCGGCTGTTGGCATGGGGTCTCAATAGAGCTGTGTAAATCATATGTCATTCTCCGTGTCTCAGGTATGCAGCGTTTTCTTTCGCAACAACAGAATCGATAAATTCATTCATTGAAGAATATGCCAGCGCCACGCGAAATATGCCGTCATTTTTCAAAAGGGTGCATAAACGCGACTGCGTAGATGTAAGAATCGACTGAGACGGTGTTTTCAGTGTAGATAGCAAAACAAGCACAGTCAGACGCTCGTTAATGCGCTGATGTGCGACAGGATTGTTTACGAATAAGAAGCAATATACTCAGCTATACGCCGGGCAAAGATGAACTGACGAAGCGCGCTGCGTCCGAAACTGCGGCAAACGCAATAAAAACTGCGTGGACTCAACCGAAACGGACGGCTTTCAGCGCCGCTTCAATAAAAACAGAAGCTGACACGCCTTTGAAAAGAACAAGGCACGGCAAATCGGAGCGTGGCCGGTAAATCGCGCTCTGCGGACAGACATGAAACGCGCCGTGAAAAAAAGCCCTTTCGCCATGACGGCAAAAGGACTTTTCCCGATTCACGACGAGACGATCAGTACTTGCGCTTGCGGGCGGCTTCCGCCTTCTTCTTGCGCTTTACGCTGGGCTTCTCATAATGCTCCCTTTTCCTAGCCTCAGCCAGAATGCCGGAACGGGCAGTCATGCGCTTGAATCTTCTCAGCGCGCTTTCCAGGGATTCATTTTCCCGAATACGTACTTCAGACATCGTGTTTTCCCTCCCCTCGCGATTGCTGGCACTGTATGGCCAATGTAGCATGGGGTTCGCCACACAATCCACATTATAGCCTATTGAAACGACCTCGTCAATAGTTTTTGTGTGAAAATTCTTTGTTTTCACAGCGTGTTCATATTTATGCCATCTCTTCGGACAGCTTTTTGCCGCCCAGCAGGTGAAAATGCAGGTGCTCGACGCTCTGCGCGCCGTCGCGGCCGCAGTTGGTGATCAGCCTGAAGCCGTTCTCGGCCAGTCCCTGCTCGCGCGCGATCTGCGCGGCGGCGGCGATCACGTCGGCGACAACGCCCTTGTCCGCGCCCTCCAGCACGTTGGCCACGTGCGTCTTGGGCACGATCAGTATATGCACCGGCGCCTGCGGATGAATATCGCGGAACGCGAACACCTTATCATTCTCAAACACCTTGTCGCCGGGGATTTCACCCCGAATGATTTTGCAAAACAGGCAATCGTCCATGGGAATCATTCGCTCCTTTCTACTCAACGACACGCCCCACAGCCAGCGCGCCCTCTGTGGATGTGATCAGCACCTTCTGAACGCTGCCGGGCCGTCCGTCCGCGCGCACGCGCACATAGCGGGGCGTATAGCCCTCGCACAGCCCGTCCTCCTCGGTCTCGAAGAGCACGTCCTCAACCGTGCCGATCATCTCTTTGGCGTATTTCTCTTCCAATTTGTTCCCCAAATCGATCAATTCGGCCGCTCTTTCATGCTTAATTTTTTGCGGAACCTGATCGGGCATCTTGTCGGCCAGCGTTCCGGCGCGGCGGGAATACGGGAAAACGTGGATCCGCGCAAAGCCGATCTCCTCGACGAAGGCCAGCGTCTGACGCGCTTCCTCGTCCGTCTCGCCGGGGAAGCCGGTCAGCACATCGGTGGTCAGCGCGCAGTTCGGGCAGGCGGCGCGCAGCATCTCGGCGGCCCTGCGATACTCGTCCGTCGTATAGCGCCGCTTCATGCGCTTCAGCACGCTGTCGCAGCCCGACTGAAGCGCCAGATGAAACTGTGGGCAGACTCTGGGCATGTCGCGCAGCGCCCGGCAGAACTCATCGGTCACGACCAGCGGCTCGAGCGAGCCAAGCCGCACGCGCAGCACGCCCGGCGTATCGTGAACGGCGCGGATCGCGTCGATCAGGCTCTCCCCGCTCTCCCGCCCATAGCTGGCCAGATGAATGCCCGTGAGCACCAGCTCGACATAGCCCGCGCCGGCCAGCCGCTTCGCCTCGGCCTTCACGTCCGCCAGCGGCATCGAGCGGATCGGCCCGCGCACGCTGGGGATGATGCAATAGCTGCACCAGCGGTCGCAGCCCTCCTGGATCTTCATCACGGCGCGGGTCCTGCCCTCGTGCCGCGTGACCTGAAGATACTCAAACGGCGCGCCCTTCAAGTCCTCCACCGCCGTAAGGCAGATGTTCTCGCGCTGCGCCCTTTCGAGCAGCTCGACCACCTCGCCGCGCCGCCGGCTGCCCACGACCAGCCGCACGCCCGGCAGCGACACGCGCTGAGCGTCCCGCTGCGCAAGGCACCCTGCCACGATAATATCCGACAGGGGATGCTCACGCGAGAGCCGCCGGATCAGCTTGAGCGACTTCTGATCGCCCGTGCCGGTGACCGTGCAGGTGTTGACCAGATACACGTCGGCCTCGCCCTCGAAGGGCACGCTCTGATAGCCGGCACGCTCGAACAGCTCCAGCATGGCCTCGGTGTCGTATTGATTGACCTTGCAGCCCAGCGTATGAACCGCGATTGTTTTCATGTGCTTTCTTCCTTTATCTGTTTCCTGTCGCCGTCACACGTCGCCCCAGAGTGCCATGACGACCGCCGCCGACGCGATGGCCGCCGTCTCGGCGCGCAGTATCCGCGGGCCGAGCGTGACCGGCACAGCGCCCGAACGCGCCGCGTCCTCGATCTCCTCCGCGCTGATGCCGCCCTCCGGCCCGATGAGCAGGCCGATATCCGTTTCGCCGGAGCGCGCTTCGTGAACGCCGCCCAGCGTCGTGCCGCGCGCGTCCTCCCACGGCACGAGCATCAACTTGCGCTCCGCCATGTCGGCCGTCGCCTGTTTCCAGCTCATCGGGGCGGCGATTTCCGGCACGTGCCCGCGGCCGCACTGCTTGGCGGCTTCAAGGGCGATGCGCTCCAACCGCTCGCGCTTCTTTGCGCTGTCCTTCGCGTCGGGCCGCGCCACGGAACGCGCCATGATCACCGGCACGATGCGGCCTGCGCCCAGCTCGGTGAGCTTCTGCACGATCAGCTCGAGCTTTTCCGCCTTGGGATAGCCCATGTAGAGCGTGAGCGACACAGGCGGCTCCTTCGAATCGAGCCGCTCGGTCAGGCGCGCGCGCACGATTTCGCGGCTCACGTCGGTCAGCTCGGCGGCAAACAGCGCGCCCTCGCCGTCGGACACTTCAACGGCCTCCCCCGCGCGCAGACGCAGCACCTTAAAGGCGTGCGCCGCCTCCTCCGCGGGAAAATCAATGAACGCGCCCGCGCTGAGCGCCGCCTTGACGATAAATCGATGCACGTTGCGTCTCCTCCGATAACGCGCCGCACGGCATAAACCGCGGTGCGCCGCATAAGTCTCAGTGTCAGGCCGCCTGCGCCCAGTCAGGGCTTCCGGCGGCGCGGAGTGTTCGTTCTATATTGATGCGCCGCGAGCCGGTCGGCAAGCACGCTGAAACGGCTGGCTCGGCGCAATGGTTCCTGTGCGGATTCGTAATGGCGATGCACCGCAAAACGCTCAGCGGGCAGGCTCCACGCCGCATTCACGCGCGCAGATTCGTCATGCGACGCGTTGCAAAACAGTCGGCGGGCAGGCTTTGCGCTGAAACGGCTGGTTATAGCGCGAATTTGGCAGGCCAATGCACCACGGGCAGCTCCCCGCCGCCAATGGTCAGGCCAGCGTGTCGCGGCGGGCGGCGATGGCCGTCCATTCACCCTTATCGCGGATGTCGAGATCAGTGTAGCCCGCCGCGTTCAGCGCGGAGAGCACCTCTTCCTTGCGCTCGCGGGCAATGCCGGAGCAGATGAACAGGCCGCCGGGCACGATGTGTTTGCGCACAGGCGCAGCCATCATGCAGATCACATCGGCGATGATATTGGCCACGACAATGTCGGCAGTCTCGTCGACCGATTCGAGCAGATCGCCGCAGGCCGTGCGCACGGTATCGCTCAGGTGATTGAGCGCGACGTTCTCGGTCGCCACGCGCGTCGCCATGGGATCGAGATCGGTGGCCAGCACGTCCCGCGCGCCCATTTTCGCCGCGGCGATGGCCAGTATGCCCGTGCCGGTACCCACGTCGATGACGGTCATGCCGCTTTTCACGTTTTCCTCGAGCAGCGCGACGCACATACCGGTCGTCTCGTGCGTACCGCTGCCAAACGCCATGCCGGGATCGATTTCGATGATTTTGTCCTCCGGCTCGGCGTCAAAATGCTCCCATGTGGGCTTGACGACGAAGTGCCGGCCCAGCCGGAAGGGCTTATAGCGGCTCTTCCAGTTTTCCGCCCAGTCCTCATCGTCCACGCTGCCGACCTCGAGGGACAGCTTGCCGGCGTCGAAGCCCAGATCCATGCACGAAAGGCGATTCAGCTCCTGCCGGACGTGCGCCACGATGTCCTGCGCGCGCTCGTCGGCGGCGATGTAGACGGTCACCTTGACGTCGTCCTCCATGCGCGCAGCGATTTCGTCGCCGAGGATGTCCCAGAAGCCGGAGGGCCGCTGATTGACGGCCACATCGGCCTTGTCCTCGATCATCGCGCCCATGATGCCCAGTTCCATGAACATGGCCGAGACGGCCTCCGCGCCCTCGGTGGTGGTGCGCACCGTCATGCTGATCCAATCCATAATCGTTCCCGCCTTCTCTTATATTTCAATGATTCAAAGATTATAGCACAGAATGCCCCCCACACGCAAGACGGATTGCGTTAACCGCCCGAACTGGACAGCAAAAAGCCCGCCCGATATATTCGAGCGAGCTCCATGTCACAGAACACCGAATTTTTCAAAAGCCTCAGTGACCAGCATGCCATTCTCTATAGCCTGCCGCATGGTCTTTTCCGTTGCCGCCTTTTCAAGAGCCTTCTCGATGACCTCCAGCGCAATGGCACGCGGGATAATCAAGACGCCATCAACATCGCCGAAAACGACGTCGCCGTCATGCACAGTCACCTGACCGATTTCTATATCGCAGCGATAATCAAAGACGTAGGTGCGTATCGAAGAATCCTGTGCCCATGTACCCGTGCAGAAGACCGGGAAATTCTGTTCCAGCACGGCCTTTGTATCACGCGTATAGCCGTCCAGCACAGCGCCGACCGCGCCGCGTGCCCTGGCGCTGGCCGTCAGCAGTTCGCCCCAGAGTGCGCTGTGATGAGCACCTGTTGCAATATAAATTTCATTGGGCTTGAGCTGGTCGAGTGCCTCAGTCATATAGCCGAACGGCTTTTTCGGCATGCCATACACGTCGTTTTCCAGAATTGTACAAGCATAACCAGCCAGTGTCGTCCAGTTATCGCGCTTTTCGGCGATCAGCTCGGCTGGTACCTGTGAAACCAGCGGCCTTATGGAGGCTGGCAGGAACTGATGCGAATAGCCCATCTGATCCAGAATATCGCCGACAACCGGCGTATACAGCTTTTCCTTCATTAGGGAAAACATCTCGTTATCGTCTTTCCACATCATGGTCTTACCCTCCTCAGAAGCCTATGCAGCAGCCGCCGTCGACGGGCAGGCATACGCCGGTCACGAATTTTGCCGCCGGAGACGCAAGATACACTGCAGCCCAGCCCACATCGAGCGGCTCGCCATAGCGCTCCATGGGCGTATGTCCGAGGATCTTTTTCTGACGTGCCGGATCGGCATCGGTCGCCTTGCGGAACATCGGCGTATCAATAAAGCCGGGAGCGATCGCATTGACGCGCACGCCGTATTGTGAAACTTCACCCGCATAGGAACGCGTCATGCCCAGCACAGCCGTCTTAGCCGCCGAGTAAGCCGCAACCTGCGTCATGCCCAGATAGGCCGACATGGACGAGATGAACAGTATGCTGCCGTCATGCCGCTCAATCATGCCAGGCAGCACTGCCTTGGAAAAGGCGTGGGAGGCCAGTATATGCACATCGAACACGGCGCGCATATCGTCCAGCGTCACATCGCTCACAGGCTTCTTGCAATGGCGACCCGCATTGTTGATGAGCACATCGACGGGCGCGATCTCGTGCTCTATCTGTGCAACAAAATCCGGAATATGGTCAAATTCCGTCACGTCAAATGTGCGGTACTGCGCACGCTCGCCCAGCTTTGCGCAGGCCTCCTTCAATACATCCTCGCGTCGGCCGACAATCACAGCGCGCGCACCCGCCGCCACAAAGCACTGTGCCATGGCAAAGCCGAGTCCGCTGCCTCCACCGGTAATCAGAACAGTTTTGCCTTCCATTCCAAAGGCACCCTTCAAAGACATTTCCATAGTCAATCCTCCTTACAGCAGACCCTTGTCGATCATCTGAAAAGCCGCGCGCATATAGCCCAGCGCATAAGCCATTCCGGCGTGCCAGGACGCGCCGCAGGTCATGAGAGGCGTGTGATCGGGGATCAGCACGCCATCAAAGCCAAGCCGCTTGAACTGCGACAGCGCGCGCAGCATATCGATATCGCCCTCATCCAGAAACACCTCGTCATAACACGGGATCTTGCCGCGCACATTGCGGAAGTGCACATAGCTTATACGCTTCTGTGCGCCGTACTGCTCGATGGCGTCGTACAGATTGCCGTCCTTCATCTCCTGAATGCTGCCCATGCAGAATTCCAGCTTGTTGGCCGGATTGGGATTGAGATCAATCACCTTCTGATACTGATCGGGACGATAGACCAGCCGCGGCACGCCGCGCAGATTTTCGTAAGGCGGATCGTCCGGGTGCAGTGCCATCTCTATGCCGGCCTCCTGTGCCACGGGCAGGATCTCGTCCAGGAAGCGGCCGAGCCTCTGCCAGTATTCCTCGTTGGTCGGCGCCTTGACGAAGCCGCCATCCCACGGGGCGTATGTCATGTTCCACACCTGTCCGTTCGGGATCGGGCTGCTCACGTCAATCGCTTTTTCGTCAAAGCAGGTGCTCACCGCTCCGCCACGCGCCGCCGTCCGCTTCTGATGCCCCCACACGCCGGCCAAACTGAAATTATAGCCGAACGCCTTTATGCCGGCCCGTCCGCAGCAGGTGATGATTGACTTGAGTTTCTCCATCTGGCGAGCACGCTCAGAGCCGTCCAGCAGCACATCATACCAGTCCGCCGGATCGAAATTTTCTATGCCGTAGATTTCGAGGCCTTCCTCATGCGCCATCTTTTTGAGCGCAAGCAGGCTCTCCATCGACCATATCGGATCGTCCGCAGAGGCCTCGCCATAGTTTGTGTTTTCGTCAGTCGCCGTAACGATATTCTTGTCCCCACCCGTATAATACTTTGCCAGATGAATGATCAGATGCGTGCAGCCGCACTGTCTGGCAAAGCGAAAGTTATCGCGCGTCAGCATATCGCGATATAAGCCAAGACCCAGCTTCATATCAGGCATGATGTATTTCCTCCTGCTGTGTTGTCAAGCCTATTGTAACACACGCGCAGCACAGCGAAAAGCGAAGTATTGTTTTTTTGGGGCGGAGCGACAGTAACGCCACATTCACCATACGCAAAAAGCCGCTTCCAAACAGAAACGGCTTATATGTATTTAATTGAAGGCGCTCTTCATGCGATCGAAGAAGGACTTCTTCTTCTCGTACTCGCGGCCGGTCGTGCTTTCGTCGAACTGGCGCAGAATGTCCTTCTGCTTCTCGTTCAGCTTGCGCGGCACCTCGACCTCCATGGTCACATACAGATCGCCCTTCGCACCGCCATGGACGTTCGGAATGCCCGCGCCCTTGATGCGGAACACCGTGCCCGGCTGCGTGCCCTCGGGCACCGTATACTTGACCGGCGCGTCCAGCGTGGGCACATCGATCTCGCTGCCCAGCGCCGCCTGCACAAAGCTGATCGGCACGTCGCAGTACAGATCGTTGTCCTTGCGGCGGAAGTACTTGTGCGGCCGCACCGTCACAAACACCTGCAGATCGCCCGCGGGGCCGCCGTGTTCGCCCGGCTCGCCCTGACCGCGCATGGTGATGATCTGACCGTTGTCGATGCCCGCCGGCACCTTCAGCGTGATGCGCTTGGTCGTGCGCACCTTGCCGCGCCCCGAACACTTCGGGCAGGGATCCTTGATGATCTTGCCCTCGCCGTGGCAGTCCGGGCAGACGCGCGAGACGCGCATCGCGCCCAGCATGGTCTGCTGCGTCATGACGACCTGGCCGCTGCCGTGGCACTTCGGGCAGGTGACCGGACTGGTGCCCGCCTTCGCGCCCGTGCCGCCGCAGGTCGGGCAGGTCTCGTCGCGCACGACGTTCATGTCCTTGGTGCAGCCCTTGGCCGCCTCCTCGAAGGTGAGCGTCAGATCATAGCGCAGATCGCTGCCCTGCATCGGCCCCTGACGGCGCGCGCCGCCCGACGCGCTGCTGCCGCCGCCGAAAAACTCGCTGAATATATCGCCGAAGCCGCTCGCGTCAAAGCCGCCGAAGCCCCCGAAACCGCTGCCGCCGCCATAGCCGCCGCCGGCCGTCGGATCCTCGTGGCCGAACTGATCATAGCGGGCGCGCTTCTGGTCGTCCGAGAGCACCTCATAGGCCTCGTTGACCTCTTTGAACTTGGCCTCGGCTTCCTTATCGCCCGGGTTGACGTCGGGGTGCAGCTTTTTGGCGAGCTGGCGATAGGCCTTTTTGATTTCCTCGGCAGTGGCCGTCTTGGAGACGCCCAGCACCTCATAATAATCGCGTTTCGTTGCCAAAGTTTTTCCACCTCATCCGCTCTGCACGCCAAATCGGAAAGCTCCGCGCGGCTTTCCCCCGCACGAACCCTCCCGATATGCGCGCCGCTTATTCGTTTTGTCATTCTCCGGACGCAGCCCCTGCGCCGCGTCCGGAGAGCGGATTGAATCGATTAGTTGTCATGCACCTCGTAGTCCGCGTCGACATGGCCGTCGCTGTTCGCGCCGCCCTGAGCGCCCGCGTCGCCGCCCTGAGCGCCGGCCTGCTGCTGCGCCGCCGCATACACCTTGCCGAAGATCTCGTAGGTGCTCTGCGTAAAGCTGTCCATCGCGGTCTTGATCTCGTCGGGGTTGTTGCCCTCGCGGACCTTCTTGAAGGCGGCCAGCTCGTCGTTCAGCTTCGCCTTGTCGGCGGCGTCCAGCTTGTCGTCCAGCTCCTTCATGGTCTTTTCGGTCTGATAGATCAGCTGATCGGCCTTGTTGACCGTCTCAACCTTTTCCTTATTGGCCTTGTCCTCGGCGGCGAAGCGCTCGGCCTCGTCCATGGCCTTCTTGATCTCTTCCTCGCTCAGATTGCCGGAAGAGGTGATGGTGATGTTCTGCTCGTTGCCCGTGCCCAGATCCTTGGCGGACACATGGACGATGCCGTTGGTATCGATGTCGAACTTGACCTCGATCTGCGGCACGCCGCGCGGCGCGGGCGCAATGCCGGAGAGCTGGAAGCGGCCCAGCGTCTTGTTGTAGGCGGCCATTTCGCGCTCGCCCTGCAGCACGTGAACGTCAACGGAGGTCTGTCCGTCGGCAGCCGTGGAGAAGATCTGGCTCTTGCTGGTCGGGATGGTGGTGTTGCGGTCGATCAGACGAGTGAACACGCCGCCCATGGTCTCGATGCCCAACGACAGGGGCGTGACGTCCAGCAGAACGACGTCCTTAACCTCGCCGCCCAGCACGCCGCCCTGGATGGCCGCGCCGATGGCGACGCACTCGTCCGGGTTGATGCCCTTGAACGGCTCCTTGCCGGTGATGCGCTGCACGGCCGCCTGCACGGCGGGGATACGCGTGGAGCCGCCCACCAGAATGACCTTGTCGATCTGGTTCGCGGTCAGGCCCGCGTCCTTGAGCGCCTGATTCATCGGGCCGACGGTCTTTTCAACCAGATCGGCGGTCAGCTCGTCGAACTTCGCGCGGGTCAGCGTGACGTCCAGATGCTTGGGGCCGGTCGCGTCGGCGGTGATGAAGGGCAGGTTGATGTTGCTGGACATGACGCCGGACAGCTCGATCTTGGCCTTCTCGGCGGCTTCCTTCAGGCGCTGCATGGCCATGCGGTCCTTGCGCAGGTCGATGCCATTCTCGCGCTGGAACTCGGAAGCGATGTACTCCATGATGCGCGCGTCGAAATCGTCGCCGCCCAGACGGTTATTGCCTGCGGTGGCCAGCACTTCAAACACGCCGTCGCCAACCTCCATCAGAGACACGTCGAACGTGCCGCCGCCCAGGTCGTAGACCAGAATCTTATGCGAATCACCCTTGTCCAGACCATAGGCCAGTGCGGCTGCGGTCGGCTCGTTGATGATGCGCTTCACATCCAGACCGGCGATGCGGCCGGCGTCCTTGGTGGCCTGGCGCTGCGCGTCGGAGAAGTAGGCGGGCACGGTGATGACGGCCTCGGTGACCTTCTCACCCAGATAGGCCTCGGCGTCGGTCTTGAGCTTCTGCAGGATCATCGCGCTGATCTCCTGAGGCGTGTAATCCTTGCCGTCGATGTGAACTTTATAATCGGAACCCATCTCGCGCTTGATCGAGATGACGGTGCGGTCGGGGTTGGCGACGGCCTGACGCTTGGCGACCTGACCCACCAGGCGCTCGCCGTTCTTGGCGAAAGCGACCACGGAAGGAGTCGTGCGCGCGCCCTCGGCGTTCGCGATCACAACAGGCTCTCCGCCTTCCATAACAGCCACGCAGGAATTCGTCGTACCAAGGTCAATACCAATAATCTTGCTCATAATAATTTCCTCCTGATATATCGTCTGATTGTGTTAATCCTCAATTTCGCCCTTTTCGGGAGCCGCCGCACGAACCGCACGACGCGTTCCCTTCAATCCTCCGCCGCGATTTTCACCATGGCGTAGCGGATCATGCGATCCTTGACGCGATAGCCCTTCTGGAACACCTCCAGCACCATGCCCGGCTCGCCCTCCTGGACGCGCATCACGGCGTTGTGGATATCCGGATCGAACTTCTCGCCCAGCGCGGGAACCTCCTCCAGCCCCAGCTTGCCCATCGCGTCCAGCATCTGCCGAAGCGTCATCTGAACGCCGCTGACCAGCGGGTCGGTATCGGATTCCGCCGCCGCAATCGCCCGCTCGAGGTTGTCGAGCACGGGGAGCATCGCGGTGAGCGTCTCGCGCACACCGTCGTCATAAGCTTCCGTGCGCACGGCGTTGTTGCGCCGCTTGAAGTTCTGATAGTCGGCCTGCGAGCGCTGAGCCAGCGCCAGGTATTCGTCGCGCTTCTTTTCAGCATCCTGAAGAGCCGCGCGCAGCTTGTCCAGCTCATCGTCCTTGCCGGCCGTCTCCGCCGCTTCGTCGGGCGGCAGCTCCGTCTCCTGAGTTTCGGTTTCGGCCGCCGTTTCCTCGGCCTGCGCCGTCTCGGCTTCCTGCTCGGGAGCCTGTTCCTTCTTTATATCCTCTGACAATGGGCACACCTCTATTCCTTCTCGCCGGAGAGCATATCGCTGATTGCCCGGCCCATGTAATTCATCACGGAGACGACGCGCGCGTAGTTCATGCGCGTCGGCCCGATGATGCCCATCGTGCCGGCGGTGTTATTGCCGACGCGGTAGGTCGCCGTAATGACCGAGCAATCCGAAAACTCCGGCATCTTGTTTTCCGGGCCGATCCGAACCGTGAATTCAACGCCGTTGTTCCTGAGCAACGGCGCGAGCTTGTCGCGCGATTCCAGCACCGCGAGGAAGTTCCTGGCCTTCTCAACGTCGCTGTACTCGGGGTAATGCAGCAGGTTTGACCGCCCGCCCACGACATACGGCACGTTGGCGTCTCCGCCCAGCTGCGTGTCGAGCGCGCCCAGCACGTTGCCCATCAGCTGCCGGTGCTCGCCCAGATCGCTGAACAATTCGCTCAGCTTCTCGCGGGCCTCGGTGAGCGTACAGCCGCTCAGCCGCTCGGTCAGCATCTTCGAGAGCCTGTAGAGCTGATCGCTCTCCGCGCCGTCCGGCACGGGAATGACCCTCTCCTTGACAAGCCCCGCGCTGGTGACGATCACCATCAGCGCGCTGTCCTCCGTCACCGGAACCAGCTGGATGCGCTTGATGGTCACGCCCTGCATAGTGGGCGCGGAAACCACCGCCGTATAGTGCGTCACATCCGAAAGCGTCTGCGCGGCCTGGCGGATGACCTCCTCCATCTGCGCCGTGCGCCTGTTCAGATGATCCTGTATCCGTTCGGTGTCCTCCTTGCTCAAATCCACCATTTTCATCAGGTGATCGACGTACAGCCGATAGGCCTTCGCCGAGGGAATCCGCCCCGCCGACGTGTGCGGCTGGTCGAGATACCCCAGCTCCTCGAGGTCGCTCATCTCATTGCGGATGGTGGCCGGCGAGAAGCCCACGCCCGATTTGCGCGATATGGTTCGGGATCCCACCGGAACGGCCGTCATGATGTAATCATCGATGATCGCCTGCAGAATCATGAATTTGCGATCATCCATCTTCATCCTTATCCGCTCCCTTCCGGTTGTTAGCACTCTCACTTGTCGAGTGCTAACCGATGCTCATATAATAGACCGATTCAACCTGTTTGTCAATAGGTCAGGCAAAGAAAAATTGTAAACAATTTATGAACCAGTTGCACTGGAGGCAGGCCGCTTCGCGCGCTGAAACCCGACTCCGCGCCGCTTGGGGGCGGCTCGCCGGCTGTGCCGGTTCCACTTGCTGCCGCGCAATGCAAGAAAACTTAGTACTATGCCGCCCGACTTGACCGGCCATAAATTGGAGCCGGGCAGGTCTCTCCGTGTACCCGAGTACTGCGGCGCGTGAGTGCTGCAGTTCGGGGACGGCGGTTATTGTGATGCTTAGGCAGGTCTTTCCGTCTATCCGAGCGCTGCGATGCGTGAATGCGGCGATTCGGGGACGGCAGCTATTGCAATGTCGAGCAGGTTTTTCCGTGTACCCGAGCGCTGCGGCGCGTGAATGCGGCGGTTCGGGGAGGATGGTTATTGCGATGTCGGGCAGGACGTACTTTGCCGCAAATTAAATGAAGCAATTCCGGCGAGTCAACGGCTCGCATCCGACCGCCTTGCGATCCGTCATTGAAAAAGCGCGGTCTCCCCCCGCGTCGAATCGACGGAGGGAAAACCGCGTTTCTACATATTATATGCTTATATGCCGCGCGTCACGCCCAGATGAGGTGCATAAGCTCGGGCAGCGCTTCGTCGATGATCTTCATGAGCCGAATGAAGATCTCCGTGGCGCAGGGGCCGAGGTTCGTGTTCCGCAGCGGCAGGTCGTATTCCACGTTCACGTCGTTGTCCTCGCCGATCACGAACTTGGCATAGCGGAAGCGGCGGTTCAGCGCGTTGACCAGCTTCAGCGCGCCCGCGAGCCGTTCGTCGGGAATGTGCGCCACCGAGAAGGCGCGCACCTCAACGTCGCTGTCGTCGTCGTTGGAGATAAACTTGATCGACACGACCGTGCTCGCCTTCGACTTGAACGACGCGCTCACATAGCTGTAGCCCGCGTCCTGATTGTCCACAACGTCGTATTTGATATTCGCCTCGTCAAACTCCTGGCAGATTTCTACCGTCGCACGATACATGGCTGTTCCCTCGCTTTGTCGTTTTTGATCATATTAGCACGTTTGCCGCGCTTCGTCAACGGCTCTTGCGGCGTTTTCATAAAGCGCGCGTCATTCTCTGATCATCGATCATTACGGAAAAGAGACCGGCTTTTTTCAGTCGGTCTCTTTCTGACTTATTGCTTAATTACGCGCGGACTTCCATCCAGATCTTGTCATAGAGATCCATATTGCCGGAGATGTCGTTGAAAAACTCGCAGCGCTCGAGGATCTCGTCGGTGGGATTGAGCGCCGTATTGGCCTTCTCCTCATCGCTGTAGCCCTCGACGACCTGCTTGATCGGGGAGGAATAGTAGATGCAGTCCTGGTTCATCTCGGCAATGTCAGGACGGCACATGAAGTCGATGAACTTCTGCGCGGCCTCCTTGTTCTTGCTGGCCTTGGGGATGCACATGCCGTCGATCCAGACGTTGCTGCCCTCCTTGGGCACGACGTAGCGCAGGTTCTCGTTGCCGGCCATGGCGTAGAGCGCGTCGCCCGACCACATGACGGCCATCGCCGCCTCGCCCGCGATCATCTTGTCCTTGGTTTCATCCACCAGATAGCCGGCCACAACGCCGGATTCCTTCTGCGCGATGAGCAGATCCTTGACGGCGTTGAGCGCGTCGGGATCCTGCGTGTTGATCGGGTAGCCCAGATACTTGATGCCCACGCAGAAGCAGTCGCGGATGGAATCGAGCATAAACACGTTGCGCTGATACTGCGGATCGAACAGGCTGCCCCAGCTGGTCACCTCGCCGCCCTCAACCTTGGCCGGATCGTAGAGGATGCCCACGGTGCCCCACATATAGGCGACGGAATACTTGCCTTCGGGGTCATAAGAGGGAGTCGCGCACCAGTCGATCAGATTGGCGGTGTTGGGCATGGCGGACTTGTCCAGCTCGGCCAGCATATCCTCCTTGATCAGGCGCTCGATCATATAATCGGAGGGCACCAGCACGTCGTAAGCGCCCGAGCCCTTTTCCAGCTTGGCATACATTTCCTCCAGCGTCGTAAAGCAGACGTAGTTGACCTTGATGCCGGTCTCTTCCTCGAACATCTTGAGCACGTCCTCGTCGATGTAGTCGAAGCAGTTGAACACGGTGATGGACGTCTTTTTCTCGCCGCAGCCGGTCAGGGTCAGCGCGAGCAGCGCCGCCAGCACGAGAAGCGCCACGATGGATACCAGTTTCTTCTTCATGGTGATGCCCTCCAGAGTGTAGTGTAGAATATATCGCCAAGAGCACCCGCTCTCAACTTCAGGGTAGGGAATGCGGAATTACGAAACCTCCTCCAGCGCGCCGCGCTTGTTGACGATCAGGAGCAGTATGAGCACGGCGATGAACATCAGCGTCGAGAGCGCGTAGATCGAAGGCTCTATGCCCTTGCGCGCCGCCGAATAGATGACCATCGACAGGTTCTGATCGGTGTAGGAGGTGAAATAGCTGATGACGAAATCGTCCAGCGACATGGTGAACGACAACAGCGCGCCGGACACCACGCCGGGCATGATCTCGGGCAGTATGACCTTGCGCACGGCCTGCAGCGGCGTGCAGCCCAGATCGAGCGCGGCCTCATAGAGATTGTGGTCGGTCTGCCGCAGCTTGGGCATGACCGAGAACAGCACATACGGCGTATCGAACGCCACATGCGCCATGACCATCGTCCAGTAGCCCATGGGGATGTTCACGAACACGAACATCAGCATGAGCGACACGCCGGTCACGATGTCGGGCGTGGTCATGGGCAGATAGGAGGCCTTCATGAGCAGCGCCGCCGGCCGCTTCTTCATCGCCTGAATGCCGATGGCCGCCGCCGTGCCGAGGATGGTCGCCAGCACGGTCGCGATCACCGCGACGGAGAGCGTGACCCACAGCGCCTGAAGGATGTCGCTGCGCTGCGTCAGGCGGACGTACCAGTCGAACGTAAAGCCGCCCCACTTTGCGCGCGATTTGGACGCGTTAAACGAAAGCACAATCATCACCGCGATGGGCGAATAGAGGAAGATCAGTATCAGGCCCAGATAAATGCCCTTGAGCGTCTTTTTCATTTAGACCGCGCCCCCTTCGTGCTTGGGATCGGCCTTGTTGAGCAGGCTGATCGAAATGATGATGAGCACCATCATGACCAGCGAGAGCGCCGAGCCGAAATTCCAGTTGTTCAGCTCCAGGAACTGCTTTTCAATCACGTCGCCATAGAGCATGAACCGGCCGCTGCCCAAGAGGCGCGATATGGCGAACGTCGTCACCGCCGGCATGAACACCATTGTGATGCCGGAAATCACGCCGGGAATCGAGAGCGGGAACACGACGCGCTTGAACACCTCGACCGGATTCGCGCCCAGATCCTCCGCCGCCTCGATGACGCGCCTGTCCATCTTCTTGAGCGAGGTGTGGATAGGCAGCACCATGAAGGGCAGGAAGTTGTACACCATGCCCACCAGCACCGCGCCCTCCGTGCCGATCATTTCGACGGGCTGAAGGCCGATCGCCTTGAGGAACGTGTTGATGATGCCGGTGTCCTCCATCAGACTCATCATGGCGTAGGTGCGCAGCAGGAAGTTCATCCACATGGGCAGCAGGAACAGCACGAACAGCGTCTTGTTGCGCGAGAAATCCTTGCTGGCCAGAAAATACGCCGCAGGATAGCCTATGAGCAGGCAGATGACCGTACACAGAAGCGCCAGATACAGGCTGTGCCAGAGGATCTTCAGATAGACGGTCTGCCCCACCGCCGCGAGATTTTCAAGCGTCAGGCCGTTATCGCCGGTGAAGGCGAACACGACGACGAAGATCATCGGCGCGATTGTGAAGAGAATCATCCACAGCGCGTAGGGATACGCAAACCAGCTTCTTTTCACTCTACTGCCCCCTCGACGACTTCATGATGTGAATGTTGAAGGGCACGATGGTCAGCCCCACGCGCGTGCCGACCGGCTGCATCGTCGTGGAATGCACCTTCCATGTAAAATGCTCGGTGCAGATCATCATCTCGTAGTGAACGCCCTTGAACAGCACGCTGGTGACCTCGCCGGTCAGCTGACCCACGTCCTCGCCCACGACCATCACGTCCTCGGGACGCACGACGATGTCCACCGGCTCGTTGAGCGCGAAGCCCTCGTCCACGCAGGGGAATTCCTGCCCCAGCATCCAGCACTTTTCATCCTCGATCATCACGCCGGGGATGATGTTGCTCTCGCCGATGAAGTCGGCCACGAAGGCGTTCTTCGGCTCGTCGTAAATGCGCTTGGGATCGCCGATCTGCTGTATGCAGCCGTGGTTCATGACCACGACGGTGTCCGACATGGTGAGCGCTTCCTCCTGATCGTGCGTGACATAGATGAACGTGATGCCCAGCTGCTGCTGCATGCTCTTGAGCTCGAGCTGCATCTCGCGCCTGAGCTTCAAATCGAGCGCGCCCAGCGGCTCGTCGAGCAGCAGCACCTCCGGCTCGTTGACCAGCGCGCGGGCGATGGCGATGCGCTGCTGCTGGCCGCCCGAGAGCGAATTGACGCCGCGCTTTTCATAGCCCTCCATCTTGACCAGCTTGAGCATGCGCTCCACGCGGCGTTTGATCTCATCCTTAGGCATTTTCTTGAGCTTGAGGCCGAAGGCGATGTTGTCAAAGACGTTGAGATGCGTGAACAGCGCGTACTTCTGGAACACCGTGTTGATGCGCCGCTTGTAGGGCGGGATGCTGGCAATGTCCTTGCCCTCGAAGAGCACCTGACCCTCGTCGGCGTGCTCAAAGCCGCCGATGATGCGCAGCATGGTGGTCTTGCCGCAGCCGGACGGCCCCAGCAGCGTCACGAATTCGCGCTTGCGAATATAGAGATTGATGTTCTTCAGCGCCGGCGTTTCGTCGAAGGTTCTCGACACGCCCTTGAGTTCAATCAGATGAGTATCCTCGATCATCCTAAAAGCCCTCCCGCGTCACGCATTATAAGTTAGTATATCAGAATGAAGGCGGCGTACTGACCCACAGAAAGCGGCAGACCGCCTTGCCCGTATTGACCAGCCTGTGCGGCTCGGTCGGGCGGAAGTAAAAGCTCTCGCCTTTGCGCGCCTTGACGACGCGCTCCCCCAGCTCCAACTGCACCGTGCCCGCCAGAACATAGCCGAACTCCTCGCCCTCGTGGGGATTGTCCCACTCGGTCGCGCCGCCCGACTGCATCTCCACCAGAATCGGCTCCATCTGGTTTTTCTGCGCCGTCGGCACCAGCCAGCAGATCGAGCCTTTCAGCGTCTCCTCGTCGGCCTTGACATAAGTGTCCGCCTCGGGGAACACCAGCTTTTCCTCGGACTGCACGCTGAAGAACGCCGCCAGATCGGTGCCCAGGCATTCGAGCACGTCGGTCAGCGTCGCGATGGACGGACTGGTCAGATTGCGCTCGAGCAGCGATATGAAGCCCTTGGACAGCTCGCAGCGGTCGGCCAGCTCCTCCTGCGTCAGGCCCCTTTGAAGCCTGAGTCGTTTGATCTTTTCGCCGATGTCCATATTTTCATCCTTCCGATATTCGCCGTCAGGTTTACAATGGTTAAACCGCGAAACGATTTATATTAAACCACTCTTTGCCGCGCGTGTCAATATGCGCGCGCCCTGCGCGGTGTTAATTTTGTCGAAATCCCCTGCCATATCAGGCGTTTTCGCGTTATTTTACGATTGCAGCGCGGCGCGCGTCCCCTGCGACGAGCCGGCGGCACGTTTTTCGCACGATTGAGCGTCGTTATATAGGCGCGGAAGTTCAGTATCATTAAACTCGCGGTGTTTTCCGATTGCTTCTATTATATGGCGGCGCGGCGTGTACAGGGCCGCGCGGCGTGCCGCCGCCTTGCGCACAAAAATAGCGCCTCCGCCGTCATGGGCAGAAGCGCCTTACAAGCGCGCATTTACGCGTATTTACTTTTCGTCGTCCGGCTTTTCGGCCTGAGCAGGAGCGTCCGGCGCGTCCTTTGATTCGGTCAGCCCCTTCAGCTCCTCGAGCGTGCGGGCCAGCTCTTCGGCGGGATCGGGCTTTTCCTCCATTTTGTGCGCCGCCGCTTCCTCCTCGCGTGCCTTCTGGACGTCGGCCTCGGTGATGCGCATCAGATCCTCGCGCGTCACGTCGTCCATCTCGGCGAGCCGGTTGGCCTGATTGACCAGCACCTTTTCAAAAATATTACGCACGCCGCGCGCGTTGCCGAAGGCGATGGAGTTGGTGTTGGCCTCGGCGATGAGCGCCTTCACATCGTCGCGCGCCGCGTCCTCCAGCTCATAGCAGCCCTTGCGGCACTGCATCTCGAATATGGCCAGCATCTCGTCGAGCGTGTAGTCGTCGAAATGCAGATAGCGGTTGAAGCGCGATTCCAGGCCGGGGTTTGAATGGATGAAGCGATCCATCAGCCCGTCGTAGCCGGCGACGATCACCACCAGATCCTCGCGGTTGTCCTCCATGGCCTTGAGCAGCGTGTCGATGGCCTCCTGACCGAAATCGTTCTCGCCGCCGCCGTTGAGCGCATAGGCCTCGTCGATGAAGAGCACACCGCCCTTCGCCTTATCGATGACCTCCTGTGTCTTGGTGGCCGTCTGGCCGACATAGCCCGCCACAAGGCCGCTCCTGTCCACCTCGACCAGCTGCCCCTTCGAGAGCACGCCCAGCGTCTTGTAGATGCGCGCCATCAGGCGGGCGATCATGGTCTTGCCGGTGCCGGGGTTGCCGGAGAACACCATGTGCAGCGACATTTTCGGCGTGGGCAGATCGTGCTCCCTGCGCATTTTATAAACCGTCACGAGGTTGATGAGATTGCCGACTTCCTTTTTGATGCTCGAAAGGCCGATATAGCCGTTCAGCTCCGCCTTGAGATCTTCTATGCTTTCCGGCTTTTCTTCCTCTTTGGCGGGCTGAGCGGGAGCCGCGGCGGCTTCCTTCTTAATCGCTGCGTCGGCGGCCGGCGTATTCTTTTCGGGCGCGGCTTCCTTTTTATCGCCGTCTTTGCTGTTATCCTTCGCGGGATTGGCGGGCTGGGGCGTTCCCCAGAAATCATTGGCGATGCTGCCGAAGCTGTGCTCCGCCATCGAGCGAATGACCTCGTACTGCTTGAGAATGATTTCGTCCCTGCGGTCCATTTTTGTCCCTCCCGACGCACCTGATCGTATTTTGTTCTATTATAGAACGATTTGCGCGCGCCGTCAAGCGCCTAATTCGCCGGTTACGGCCAAAATAAGGCGCTTGACGGCGAATGCTTCCGTACATTTTACCAAAAAAACACTTGTCATTTTGCGGGGCGCGGGGTACAATGAGAGAGTCAGACAGGGCGTGCGCTTGCGTATGTCCGTGCGTCTATCCTACAATTTTTAGGAGGGTATTTATCATGGCTGTTAAGGTTGCTATTAACGGTTTCGGCCGCATTGGCCGTCTTGCTTTCCGTCAGATGTTCGGCGCTGAGGGCTACGAAATCGTCGCCATCAACGACCTGACCTCCCCGAAGATGCTGGCTCACCTGCTCAAGTACGACACCGCTCAGGGCGCGTACTGCGGCAAGATCGGCGAGAACAAGCACACCGTCGAGGCCACCGAGGATTCCATCGTGGTCGACGGCAAGGAGATCAAGATCTACGCCGAGAAGAACGCCGCCGATTGCCCCTGGGGCAAGCTGGCCGTCGACGTCGTGCTGGAGTGCACCGGCTTCTACACCAGCAAGGAAAAGGCTCAGGCCCACATCACCGCCGGCGCCCGCAAGGTCGTCATCTCCGCTCCGGCCGGCAATGATCTGCCCACCATCGTTTACAACGTCAACCACAAGACCCTGAAGCCCGAAGACACCATCATCTCCGCCGCTTCCTGCACCACCAACTGCCTGGCTCCCATGGCGAAGGCTCTGAACGACCTGTGCCCCATCGAGTCCGGTATCATGTGCACCATCCACGCCTACACCGGCGACCAGATGATCCTGGACGGCCCGCAGCGCAAGGGTGACCTCCGTCGCTCCCGCGCCGGCGCCTGCAACATCGTTCCCAACAGCACCGGCGCTGCCAAGGCCATCGGCCTGGTCATCCCCGAGCTGCAGGGCAAGCTGATCGGCGCTGCCCAGCGCGTGCCCACCCCCACCGGCTCCACCACCATCCTGACCGCCGTTGTGAAGGGCACCCCCACCAAGGACGAGATCAACGCTCAGATGAAGTCCCAGGCCACTGAGTCCTTCGGCTACAACACCGATGAGATCGTGTCCAGCGACGTTATCGGCATGCGCTTCGGCTCCCTGTTCGATGCCACCCAGACCATGGTCATCAATCTGGAGAACGGCACCTCTCAGGTTCAGGTCGTGTCTTGGTACGACAACGAGAATTCCTACGTTTCCCAGATGGTCCGCACCATCAAGTACTTCTCCGAGCTGGCCTAATCGCCGCTTAGAAGGTCTTATCATCGCCGCATCCAATCGGGTGCGGCGGTTTTTTGTTGCCCCGCGCGGCAAAATCGGCTATAATGGGGACATACGCCTGCCGGACGTTCGCGCGCTTTCCCGCAAAACACGCAAATGGCGCTTGTCCCCGCCCATCCTGACCCAGTTCGGGCAAGGCTTCACGAAATCAAAACGCAGACAGCCCCGACGCAAAATTGCACGCGGCCATCGAAACGGAGGAACGCTTTATGAGACGCACTGAAAGAGAAATCACTGACAAACAGGAAATATTCGACGTGCTGCGGCGCTGCGACACGCTGAGGATCGCCATGCAGGGCGACGGCGCGCCCTATATCGTGCCCGTCAGCTTCGGCATGGAAATAATCGACGATCAGGCCGTCGTCTATTTCCACTGCGCGCAGACGGGGCGCAAGCTCGATCTGCTGCGCGCGCATCCCCGCGTGTGCGTGGAGGGCGACGTCTATCTGGGCGTGGAAAAAACGGCTCACGGCGTCACCGCGCGCTATGAAAGCGTCATCGGCACGGGCGAATGCCGCTTCCTCAGCGCGCCCGAGGAGATTCTGCACGGCCTGAAGCTGCTGACGGAGCACTACGGCTATTTCGACTATCCGCTGGAGCGCTGCGCGGGACTTAAGCATCTGCTGGTCGGCAGGATCGCGCTCGACGAAATCAGCGGCAAGCGGAACCTGCCGGGCGCTTCAACGCCGACCGATCAGGCGGCGAAATAACCGTTCATGGCCAAATAAAGCGACGCGCCTGCGGCCTTCCGCGCCCATATCCCCCGTTCCGGCGGGCCTTTTGAACAGCGACGCGCAGGGAGAAGTTTTATGATACTCTATCACTATTCCGTCGATTCCTACAGGGGCGGCGACAGCCTGATCTGCGATTACAAGCGGCAGTATCGCTTCGCCGAGCCGTTCTATCTGGCGCTCGAGAGGAGTGAGGACTGCTTTTTCGGCGCGTATTTCGCGGCCATGGCCAGCGCGCGGGAGCTGTGTGCGCTGGGGCTGAGAAAGCACGAAAACTACGTCAAGGACGCTGTGGAGGGCGTATTCGAGTTTGTCCGGCAGCGGAAGTTTGCCGGCCGGTCGGCGAGCCGCGTAGGCTGCGTCTTTTACTGCGAAAGCGTATCGGAGGCCGTCGCCTGCCTGCGGGCCGACTGCATTGACAACGGCGACTTTGCGCCCGATCAGGTGAAGCTGCTCGAGGTTTCGGTTGAGGACGCGCGCGTCTTTCGCTACGACCAGGGTTATTACAATCGAGCGACCGAAATCATGGAAAACAAGCGCGATCTGGCGGCCGTCATGGCGCTGGCCGAGGCCTATTTCAGTCAGGAGAGAAGCGACGCGCCCATCGTCGAGATCCTCTCAGATGGTAAAAATCGCGTTCTGCGAGAGCTGCCTCTCTGCCTGAACGAACAATAAGGCAGTTCACAAAACTGGTAAAATCGTCTCAAGTTTTGCTTGACAGGGGCGTTTTTATATGCTATGCTGGCATTATAGAGCCACACATGAATCATAGTTTTGTGTTACACGGAGGCCGCTTATGCAGTATACCATTGATGTGACCGACGATCTGCGTGAAACCAAGGCCCACGGTATGCCTTCCTTTCCGCTGGAAACGCACAACTGCGCCTTCCGGCTGTCCAGCAACGGCATTGTCAACTGGCATTGGCATCCGGAGATCGAACTGAGCCGCATCAGCCGTGGCAAGGTCTATTGCAGCGCGGGCAGCGAAACCTGTCTCCTCGAGGAGGGGCAATACTCTTTCATCAATTCCAACGTGCTGCACATGTATGCGCCCGCGCCCGGCTTTGAAGATTCCGAAAAGGAAACGATCATGTTCCGCCCTGCGCTGTTAGCCGATCCCTCCTCCGCCGTGTATACCGGTTATATCGAGCCGATCGTCGGATGCAGCGCCATGGCGTTCTTCCGCTTCGACGAGGCCGCCGCATGGCAGCGTCAGGCGCGCAGCCTGTTCGATCAGGTGTACCGGCTCGACCGCAACAGCTGCTTCGGCTATGAGCTGCGCTGCCGCAATCTGCTCAGCGATATGTGGCTCCTGTTCGCCGACCATATGCGCGGCGTGTATCAGGGCGCGACCAACTCGGAAAGCCAGCTCATCAACGAGGAGCGCACAAAGCGTATGCTGGATTTCATCCACCGCCATTACAACGAGGATCTGACCGTCGATTCCATCGCCGCGGCCGCCAGCATCAGCCGCAGCGAGTGCTTCCGCTGCTTCAAGCGCTCCATCAACAAAAAGCCGGTCGAATATCTCAACGAATACCGCGTCGAAAAGGCCATCTACTATCTCGAGCACACGACCGTGCCGATCACGTCGATCGGCCATCGCTGCGGCTTCGGCAGCCCGAGCTATTTCGGCAAGGTGTTCCGCACGATCACCGGCGCGTCGCCGCGCAGCTACCGCCACGAGCCGGAGGATGGCACGGACGAGACGGACGGCGCGGACATCTGAGCGCGATATTTTGCCGCCGCTTGATATGATCATGGCGTTCGTTCTTGCATGTTTCTGCTAAAATGGTGTTCAGAAGGAAAAAGGTGCAGGCGCGAGCGATTTTCGCCCGACTGCGGCTGAAAATCAGTGTCCTGGCCGTGTAAGCTTCCGAAGATTTTCCACAGCGACGCAGAAAGGAGGAATGAGCATGACCTACAAAACCGTTGTGATCGACTATGCGCTCCGAGCCAATACCATGTCCGACAAGATCGAGGAAACGGCGAACGACATGGCGCGGCAGGGCTGGGAACTGGCGGCGTTTTCCGTGACCAATTCCGCGAAGGCCATTCTGGTATTCCGCACGGCGAACTGACCCGCATACGACAAACGGCCGCCCTTATCGATAAGAGCCGCCGCTTTTTTATTTGGAAGCATATTCGAATGATCTTCTGCGATGGATGGGCGCAGATCCTCCGCCCTATTCGTCGTCGTCCATCTTCCTCTTGACGCGCCGGACGAACGCGCGGCTCAGCGAGGCGAGCACGAACATCAACCCGCCGACCAGCAGCCCCGCGCCCACGCCGATATAAAGATACAGCCGTCCGAACTCCTGTGAAAAATACCAGCCCGCCAGCGCAACGCACGCCGCCATGACGATCGCGCCGTGCCGCATCATCGAAGCGAAGCCTTCGCCCAGCTCCATTTCGTCGATCATATCGCGCTTATTCTGCTTTTCGTCCGCCATACGGCCGCGCCTCCTCGATTCTGTGATGAATCCATTTTAGCACATCCGCGGCGAAATGAAAAGCGTCAGTTTGCGCGCTGCGCTCGACAAAAAGCCGAATTTTTGTTAATTATCACGTTTTCTATTGACATTTCGCCCGCGAGGCTGTATTATATTAACTGTGCTTCAGCGAGGCGTGTTTGACAGGCTGATGTAGCTCAGTCGGTAGAGCGCATCCTTGGTAAGGATGAGGTCACCAGTTCGAATCTGGTCATCAGCTCCACTTTTTTTGTTGAATCTCCCCTCTCTGCGGCATATGCTGATGTAGCTCAGTCGGTAGAGCGCATCCTTGGTAAGGATGAGGTCACCAGTTCGAATCTGGTCATCAGCTCCATAAAGCCGATAAGCGTTTTGCTCGTCGGTTTTTTGTGTCGTGTGAAGACAAAACTTCTGCACGGCATTTTTTCTCTTCTCGCCCCTTTCATTCCGCGCCGGATTGCGGTATAATGAATTTGTCTGTTTAATCCGCTTTTTCAACGAAAAGGAGAAAACATCTATGATTATCATGTCCAGCAATCAGTGGAAATGCGATCACAACTGCCCCGATTGGGCGGCGCGCGGCGAGGACTGCTCCGCCGAAGGACGCGTCGGCGGTCTGGCGCGCGCCTATCAGCTCGTCACGCCCGACATTCTCGGGATTCAGGAGGCCTCCGTCCACATGACGAACCTGCTGATGCAGCGTATGGTCTCCTATGAGCACGAGGGTCAGTCCGTCCACTATGAGCTGATCACCGGCGGCGATACGCCCATACTCTATCGCGACGACAAGCTGCTGCTGATCGAGTCCGGCTTTTTCCGCTATGATGAGAGCATTCCCGGCCTTGAAGGCTCGTTTAACAACGTGGGCACGAAGTCCTATACCTACGGCGTGTTTGAGGAAAAGGCGACCGGCCGCCGCATCGCGCTGATGAGCACGCATTTGTGGTGGATGTCCTCCGATCCGGCGAGCAAGGAATACCAGCCTCATTCCGACGAGGCGCGCGCCTATCAGATCAGGCTGGCGCTCAAGCGTTTGGAAGAGGTCACAGCGCAGCACCGCTGCCCCGGCGTGCTGGTGGGCGATCTGAACGCCGTGATGGACAGCCCCTGCCTGTGCGCGGCGCACGAGCTGGGCTGGAACGACGCGCACGACTGCGCCCACGGCCGGCGCTCCGACACGCGCGGCCATCATCCCTGCTATGCCGACGGCTACAGCCGGCCGGACGAGGGCGTGTTCGCGCAGGCCATCGACCACATTCTGGTGAAGGACGGCAGTGCGATCGTCGTGGGCGATTATCTGCGCGTGGACGACACCTGGTTCGACTGCATCTCGGATCACTATCCCGTGTATATGACGCTGGAGTTTGCCGAGTAAAGTGCGGCTGATTTGGCGCGGAATACGCCGGCGGCGGTTCGCATCGGCCTTGCGGCAGCGCAGGGACGGGTCGATGAGGGCTTTGCAACGCTGAAAGAGGAGATTTTTCAGAGCTTCTTGAAAGAGCGCGTTTTTTCCGGTTACAGCCGGTTTTTCAGCGGCGCTGAGACAAGTTGACGAAGGCTTTGCGCATCGAAACGGAGATGCTTCAGAGCGTCTTGAAAGAGCGGAGTCGCTTTTCCGGCGGCGCTGAAGCGGGAATTTCCGCGCCGAACGGGTAAACAGGCCGTCATCACCGCTTCAGAAAATTTCAAAGTCCATAAAAAAGGCGGGCGTTCGCATGGGAACGTCCGCTTTTTTTGCATAAAAGAGCGCCCCGCCGGCCCAGACCAGCGGGACGCTTGTGATGTCAGCCCTCGATCAGAATGGTTTTCTTCTCAGGGAGCTTTGCTTCCTTCTTCGGAACGAAAACGTGCAGAACGCCGCTCTCATAGGAAGCCTTGACGTCCTCTTCGGTCACATAGTCGCCCACATAGAAGGACCGCTGCATCATGCCCGAATAGCGCTCCTGGCGGAGCATCTTGCCCTTCTTGTTTTCGCCGTCCTTCTCAAGCGCCTTCTCGGCGGAGATGGTCAGGTAACCGTTGTTCAGTTCCAGATTGATTTCGTCCTTCTTGAAACCGGGCAGATCGACGTCTACCTCATAGCCCTCGTCCGTCTCCTTGACGTCCGTCTTCATCATTCTCTGCGCGTTCTTGCCGTACAGAGCACGATCGACGTTGCCAAAGTCGCGGAAGAAATTACGGTCGAAACCATCGAAAACGTCCATCAGGTTCTCACCGAAAACAGTCGAAAGATTAGTGCTCATAATGCAAACCTCCATTCAATGGCCTTGCACCGCTGGTAACATTGCCAGTCATGTAGGGTCGCATATTGGCCTTTCTCAGGTCGTGCATGACGTGGTCATCAGCCGCCCCGCTCATCTCTGAACGATGCCTTTATTATAGTTCAATTCCGCGCGCTGTCAATAGTTGTTGACGTTTATGATGCGTAAATGTTTTGTGGCGCGGCGGGGTGGGGTTTCTTAACAAACGAGATTGCCGAAAGCATGGCTCTGAGCACAACAGAGCGGCTCCCATATATAAAACTCCCGCCGACAGAAGCCGACGGGTACAGGTTATTCGATTTATTCTTCCTCTCGCGTCACAGCAAAGATGGCGCTTTCTCCAAACATCACCTCTTCGGTATATTTCACGCTGATTTCCTGCCAATCGGCCGGCACCTCATAGCCGAGCACGCCGGTCGCCTTTTCACCCGCCGCAACCACGCAGTCAAGCTGAATCTTTCCGGACAGCGTCGCCGTGCCCAGCGCCTCCAGCGAAATGGTGCAGGACTTATTGTCGCACCATGTGCTGAAGCTCAGCATCGTGCTCAGCGCCACTTCCTCTTCGCCGCCGTTCTCGACGGTAAATTCAAGAATGACGTATTCATTGCCCTCCGCCGGCGTATAATACTCGTTGCCGCGGCTCTCATAGCAAAAATCGAGTCCGGCAAGCGTTATTCACCTTCGAGCAATGCAAGCGCATCGCCATGACGCTCCAGACGAGCATGGATTATCTGGCCGGACTGACCGACGTTAAGGATCCCTATCCCCGAAAAGTGGACGAGCCTTAGAGCGGCTTGCGCATTCCCCGCCCGTGCTATAATAAGTGAAATGCCAATTTTGAGGTCTAACACAATGTACAAGAACATCGCCAAGCAGGAAAAGCTCTGTCTCAAGGATCTGGTGGCCTATCAGGATGGCCAGGTTGTCAGCAAGACGCTGGTGCAGAACAGCTTTGTCAGCATGACCATTTTCTCCTTCGACAAGGGCGAGGAAATCTCCACCCATGCCGCGGGCGGCGACGCCATGGTCACTGTGCTCGAGGGCGTCGGCCGCTTCACCGTGGGCGGCGAAGTGTTCATCCTCACCGAAGGCGAGACGCTCATCATGCCCAAGGACGTCCCCCACGCCGTCTATGGCGAGGAGCGCTTCAAGATGCAGCTGATCGTTTCGTTCTGATTGAGCCGACACAAAAGACCGCCGTCCCTTCGTCGTGCGAGGGGGGCGGCGGCCTTTCGATTATTTGTCAGTCCGCGTAGAGGATATTGCCGAAAACGTCGTTCACGTCGGTCGCCTGACCGTTCACGATCACACCGTCGGTGAACGCATCGGTCGCGCCGGTGAGCTTCACCCAGCCGGCGGTTTCGCCGTCCAGCGAGGAGACGCAGAGCCAGCGGCAGTCGTCGGTGGCAGCGAGCACGACCTGCTGGTTCGCGGTCAGCGTGGCGGAAGCGTCCGTGTCGAAACGGGAAGCGAGCAGCGGCAGATCGATCTTCAGGTCGACAATCATGCCCATGGGATAGACGTCGCGCGGGATTTCGATCATCTGATAGAAGGCGGTGGCGTTGTCGGTGCTCCAGTCGTGGCCGCTTGCCAGCTTGTAATCGGCGGGGCGGCTCCATGTGCCGATATGCGCGGCGCGCACCTGCGTGGTGATCAGGCTGTCCATATTGACGCTCATCGCATCCGGCGAGGAGGGAATTTCGCCGACGTTATAGAGCTTGCCGTCGGTATAGAAGAAGCAGTAGGTCAGCGGGTCGTCGCTCGGGCCGAACTCGTTGGCCATAAACAGCGTGCCCCAGAAGCCGACGGGGTTATAGTAGCTGCCATAGGCCAGCTTGAGCGCGTAAACCTTGCCGCTGAGCGCCATGCAGCCGTCGACGGTCAGCGTCTGATCGCCCACGCCGATTGTGAAGCTGCCGTCGTCGTATTCGTCGAGCTTGGTGGAAAAGGAGAGCGTCTCCGCATTGCCGTCGCCATCGTAATCGTCGCGCGCGCCGTCCTGCGTCTCGCGGATGGTCATGAGGTCGCCGGTGTTAGCGGCTTCCTCGGCGAACGCGCCGGCGGAGAGCAGCATCAGCATGGCCAGAATCAGTGCAAAGATTCGTTTCATGGTTCAATTCATTCCTTTCATGATCGATTGATATTTTTTAGACGCGGCGTTTTGCGGCGGTGTTCCGGAATTTTCCGGATTGGTGCAAAAAGTGGAAATATTTTGAGCGGATGGCGTAGAAAATATGCGGCCGCGGCGGTTCTGACAGTCTTTTCTCTTGTGGGAGGGCGGCGTGGCGGGCGGTCGAGCGTGGTTCCGCGCTGACGCGGCGATGCGTCGATTTTCCATTATATGTTAGTGAATTGTGCGCCGGCGCGGCGCGGCGTTTGGCCGGTTTTAGCTCCGGCACGGGCCGCCGTGCGCGCATATCTGGCGGCGGGGCGGGCCGTTTCTGTTGCGGCGCTTGGCGGTGGGATCACGCCTGCTGTTTGACGCATAGCGCCAAACAGGACGGCTTGCGATGTGTTGCATTTCTATTCCGTGAGGGTCGGGATCGCCTGTCAGTGCGTTTTCATATCGTTTTATGGTTATCGGGTTTTGTGGGTTCACTTGGGGCTTGTATGTTTATGGCAGGCGATCTCGACGGGGTTACGACCGGAGTTTTTGCGGGGTCGGCTATACGAAAAGGAACGCCGTGATTGGGTGGCGTTCCTTTTGATATGGACTGCTTTTTTGGTATGATACCGCTGGGAGTACGCTGGGGCTGAAATGTGGAAGCCGCACTGCGGCCGCCCCAGACTGCGCCAAAGAGTCGAATGTGGAAGCGGCACTGCCGCCTCACTGGACTCTCTTCACGCTGCGGCGGGGTTGGGATAGTACGTTATTCCGGCGTTATTTCGCTTCAACAAGCGCGCAGAACTCGTCGATCTCCTCGGCGAAGGAGCGCAGGCCCTGCTTCCAGAACGCCTTATCGGTGAGGTCGATGCCCGCGATCTTCGCAGTGTCCTCGACGCTCATGACCGTAGTGGCGTTGAGCAGCTTCTTATACTTCTCAACGAACGCCGCGCCCTCCTGCCGGTACTGCGCGTACAGTCCGCGCGCGAACAGCCCGCCGAACGCGTAGGGGAAGTTATAGAAGCTCGTACCGCCGGAATAGTAATGCGACTTGCACACCCACATATAGGGATGCAGCACGTTATGATCCAGCCCGTCGCCATAGGCCTTCTTCTGCGCGTCCAGCATCATGGCGCACAGATCGTCCGCGGACATGAACTTTTCCTTGCGCTCGGCGAACACGGCGCTCTCGAACAGATAGCGCGAGTAAATATCGCAGATGATCTGGCAGGCGTCGCTCAGCTGGCCCTCGATGAGCGCGATCTTCTCTTCCCTGCTCTGCGCCGCGGAGATGGCCGCGTTCATGACGACGTTCTCGTTGAACGTGGATGCGGTTTCGGCCACGGGCATGGAATAGTCCATATTCATGATGCGGTGCGTGAAGATATTCTGGCCGTGGAAAGCGTGACCCAGCTCGTGCGCCAGCGTCACGATGTCGCTGAAGCTGCCGTCGAAGTTGGTGAGGATGCGGCTCTCCTTCTGGCAGGGCAGCGCCGCGCAGAACGCGCCGCCGGACTTGCCCGAGCGCGGATAGAAGTCGATCCACTCCTCCTTAAACGCGCGCTCGACCATATCGTGGAGCGACTTGTCGAAGCCGGCGAACAGATTGAGCAGATAATCACGCGCCTCATCCACCGTGTACTTTTTGCCGCTCTTGCCCATGGGCGCGAACAGATCGTACCACGGCAGGCCGCCCTCATGCCCCAGCGCCCTGGCCTTCACGCGCAAATACTTGTGGAAAGCGGGCAACTCCTCGTCGATGGCGCTCATGAGCGCGTCGAGCGTTTCCATCTTCATGGCCGCGTCGTGTACGGTCTTTTCCAGCGGAGACGCGAAGCCGCGCAGCTCGCACTCGTTGATGACCTGCAGCTTGATGCTGTTGAGCGAGTAGGCCACGGAATCGGCAATGCGATCGTAGCAGCCCAGCTCCGCCTCATAGGCCGATTTGCGCACGGCGGAATCGGGATCATAGGCCAGATTGCGGATGGCGGAGAGGTTGGTCGTCTCGCCGTTATAGGCGACGGGCACGGAGGACGTGAGCACATTTTGCAGCTCGCTCCACGCGTCTGCGCCGGAGATCGACATCCGCGCCATGATCTCCTCCTCGCGCTCGGAGAGCAGATATTTGCTGTCCTCGCGGATGGTGGTGAGCAGGTACTTATAGTCGGTCAGCAGCGGATCGGCGGCGATGAGCTGATCCAGTTCCTTCTGCGCGGCGATATAGGCCTTCATCCTGGTCCGCGCGGCGGCGATGGCGCTCAGCTTGGCCATCAGCTGGCCGGAGATCGAAGCGCTCTCGTTATCGCGCGTGTTGACCGACTGCTTCAGCTCGGCAAAGATCATGAGATTGCTGGCCAGCCGGTTGAGATCCTCCATGGCCAGAATGATTTCGTGCAGCGCTTTCGCCGGCTCCATGCCGTCCAGCGCGGCGGCCAGCTCGTTCATGCGCGCGCACGCCGCGTCAAACGCCGCCATATCCTCGGCAAACTTCGGGTCGTCATAGCCCTTGTACAAAACGTCCAGCGACCATTCGCCGTTCATAGTCATTCCTTCTTTCTCTATCGGAGGGCTTGCGCCCTGTTATTCTTTTCCTATTATAGCAGAAAGCGCGCGTTTGCTCAAGCACTATTTCGGACGGCGGGAGGATGTGGGAGGTGGAAAGTTGGCGTGAACCGTTCGAGAGAAATGCGGGGGAGTTGGCGCGCGGTGCGGCGATGTGATACGCAAGAAGCGATTTCGTCGGAGGATGTGCGCTGCGAAAGGTTGGCGCGGACTATTCGAGTGTAGGCAGCGGGGTTGATATGCGGGCGGCGGTGAGAACAGAAACGGCCCATTCGTCGGCACGGCTGGGCGGCGCGGCACGCATAAGCCGTGAACAGCCGTCAGAAAGGCGCATGGCCGCACAGCGCGTCTCGATCGGGCCGGAGCCGCCCATGCACGCGGCGTTATGCAATCCGCACGGTCGAGTGCATAAACCAACGGGCTTATGAAACGCTTTCTGCGGCGGGAACACTCCCCTATACAGGCAACGATTCGCTCTCCATACTGGAAATTGTTAAAGGTCAGTTAAAGTAAAAAATATCTATTGACTTTCTTTGACCTTTTATTTATACTAAAGATGTTCCAAGGGGGAAGGGTTCAGAGAAAGGAACCTGAGCCGGAGGAACGGATTGAACGATTGAATAACAACCAACCTTCAAGGAGGCTTTATTATGATGACCATGATTCCGTATCGCGCTGCTATGAGCACTCGTCCGTATGACACTTTCGCCGACAATTTCTTCCGTTCGTTCTTTGGGGATGCGCAGAACGAGTCGTTCCGCGTGGACGTTCAGGACAAGGGTGACGCCTACATGATCGAGGCCGATCTGCCGGGCGTGGCGCGTGAGAACATTCACGTTGATCTGAACGAGGATGTGCTGACGATCAGCGCCGAGAAGGCCGAAAACGTTGAGGAAAAGGCGGAGAACGGCTACATCATGCGTGAGCGCCGCACCGGCAAGGCGAGCCGCTCCTTCAACGTGGAGGGCATCCGCAAGGAGGACATCACCGCCGCCTACGAAAACGGCGTGCTGACGCTGACCCTGCCCAAGCAGGTTGAAGCGCCCAAGGAAACCCATCGCCGCATCGAAATCGCGTAAGCGGGCAGTACCCGCGGCCACTCCGCTTCGCGCATGCAACCCGACTCTTCGCCGCTTGGGGGCGGCTTGAGTCTGGACGTTGGTACGCATAGATAACATCGCTATACAGCCCGACCCTGCCGGCCATAAATTGGAGCCGGCAGGGTCTTTCCGTGTACCCGAGTATTGCGGGGCGCAGGCGCGGCTGTTCAGGGATAGCGATTATTGCAAGGCTTTGCAAAAAGGTACTTTGCTGCGAATCCAATGAAGAGAGCCAACGGCTCTTTGGCACAGTCTGGGGCGGCCGCTGTGCAGCTTCCACATCTCAGCCCCCAGCGTTCTCCCTGCGGTACCGCCGCGAATGTGCAATCACTTCACCAGAGGGACATGACCGGCTCGCGACTCGATTTCAACGCACGGCATCGGCATTACGGATCACGGCGCAATGATATGACTTCTGTTCAAGGCTTGTTCTCCCCCCCAGGAGGCTTTCCGGCCGCCTCTTGGACTTCTTCGGGGTCTCCGGCGGGAACTTGTCGGGGGAACTTATGTCGGGAAACGCGTTAGGGAACTCCGTCGTGATCGCCCATAAGAAACGTTCAATCCCGAAGTGAAACCATAAAGTCCGATAACCGCACGTCCTTCGAGAACGCACCAAGGCGATCTCGACCCGCGCGGAATAGGAACGGAACATCGCGCAAGCCGCCTCTGTTTGGCGCTCGCGCAAGCCGCCTCTGTTTGGCGCTCGCGTCAAACAGCAGGCGTGATCCGAACGCAAAGCATTCCAGCAGAAACGAACGCGCCGCGTCCTCCCCCCTGCGCCCCGCAGACCTCCCCCCGCGCGCACGACGGCCTGTGCCGGTCTATATCCGGCAGGCAGCGACATTTCGCCGGCGCACAATTCACATCCATATGACAGGCGACAGCGCATCGCCGCGTCAGCGCGGACAAACGCCTGCCGACAAACCGCGGAGCGAAAACGCCGCGATAAAAGAGGAACCCGACAGCGCCTGCCGGATTCCTCTTCTTTGCGATAAAGCTTACCTGGCGGTAATGCGACCCTCGCCGTAGGGATTGGCGTACTGCTCGCCGACCACGCCGTTCAGGCCCTCGGTGATGTAGGTGAGCAGCACCTGATTGTCCAGCATGACGCTCTCCTGCGTGAAGGTGCAGTTCTGGAAGATGGTGTAGCCGTCGCCGCCGTTATGCAGCAGATAGTTGTGCGAGGCGACGGTGTAGGTCTTTTCGGGATCGATCGGCTCGCCGCCGACGAGCACATTCGAGACGCGGCGGTCGCCCTCCACGCCCACGAACATATTCTTCTCATCGCGCTTCACGCCGGACGGGATGCTCGTGTCCACCTCGAAGGTCAATCCGGACACCTGCAGGAAGCCGCCGTATTCGCCGGGCATCGAGCTGACGCTCAGCTCGAGCGCGTCGAGGATCTGCTGGCCGGTCGCCTCGCAGACGCACAGCGCATTGCCGAAGGGATGCACCTTCAGGATGTCGTTGCGGGTGATGTCGCCCGCCTTGATGCTCACGCGGATACCGCCGCCGTTGACGAATGCCACGTCCGCGCCCGACACATAGCGATACGCGTCGGCGCACAGGTCGCCCAGATTCGTCTCGGCGTTACGGATGATGCGCACGGGCGAGCCGTCGTCCTTCGCGGCGGTGGGATCGTTGATAGTCAGATCCACGTCGGTTTTCGCGACGACCTCGGCCAGCGCAGCGTTCAGTTCGTCGGTGGCCTCGGAAACGGCCTTCGTCACGTCGGTATCGAGATTATACAGCTCGGTCGCGTTGAAATCCGCGCAGTTCCAGAGCATAACGCCCGCATCCATCGCGCCGTCCTCGGCGGCGATCTTCAGATAGCCTATGCCCTGCATCTTGGTGCCGCAGCCCTGACGCAGCACGGTTTCGCCGTCCTTGTTGCGCATCTCGACATGATTGGTGTCGTGGCTGTGGCCGTCGAGCATGGCGTTGATGCCGGTGGTGTTGGCGATCACGTCGGCGTAGGTGTAGGGCTTGCACTCGTCCTCATTGCCCAGATGTGCCATGGCGATCACGAACTGAGCGCCCTCGGCGCGCGCGTCGTCCACAGCCTTCTGAACGGCGGCATAGAGCTTCTCGCCCGTCTCATCCTCAAAGAAGCCGTAGATGAAATTGCCGTTTTCATCCTGGAAGTACTTGGGCGTGGAGGAGGTCAGCGTCTTTGGCGTGCTGATACCGACGAAGGCGATCTTCACGCCGTCGAACTCCTTGATGACGTAAGGCGCGAATTGCAGCTCGCCGTCCTTGTTGAAATTGCAGCTGATATACGGGAAATCCGCCATTTTCGTCAGCGCGAAAAAGCGATCCATGCCGTAATCAAATTCATGATTGCCCATCGTGGCGATGTCGTAGCCCACAGCGTTCATGAGCTTCACGTTCGCCTCGCCGCTGGTCATCGTGCCCACCGGCTCGCCCTGTATGGAATCGCCGTTGTCAACGAGCAGCACATGATTGCCGGCCCGCTCATACGCGTCGCGCACGAGCGCCAGCCCCGCATAGCCAAAGTTCGATTCGACGCCGCAATGGACGTCGCTGGTGAAGAGGATCACGACGTCCTGCTGAAAGACCGGCGCGGTTTCCTCCGCAAGGGCCGGCGCGATCAGCAAGAGGGTCAGCGCAAGGAAACAGGCAAGCAGCTTCTTCATGGTTGAGTATCCTCCTTATAGAGCGTTATTTGCGCGCGGTTCATTCTGTATTCGCACGCATTCAACCATATTATAACATATTCTTCCCGTTTTGCAAGCAATTTTATGCCAAATTTGCGTCAGCGCCCCTTCAATTCTGCAAAAAAGCGGGCTTCGCTCGCCCAGCCGAGCAGCTCTGAGTCGATTTCCTCAACCGAAGCGACGACAATGTGGTTCGTCCAGCGCCCGGGATATGGCTCAACTACCCCGTCAAGGCGCGACGACTCGAGCGGCGCGGGCAGACCCAGTGACAGCGTGAGGAAAATAGGCGGCATGGCGGCCTTTTTGCGCGCGCGCAGGAAGGACACGCAGGCGAACACATGGCGGCTCGAAAAAGTAATCTGCGTCTTTTGAACGCGCACGGCAACGCCCTCCCACGAACCGACGGCCTGCGCAAAGGCCTTATAAATAGGAAGCGCGTTCGGATGCGCCTCAAAGAATGCGATTTCCGCGACGGAAAGCGGCATGGCGGTTCACTCTCCCTTCACTGATTCCGATGCGTAGGCCGGATTGGCCGCGCGCGTCTCCGCGCCGAACACGCCTTGCAGGCCGGCGAACGCCTCTTCAACCGCATCCGGCACGTTGGTGTGCGCGATATAGCCCCTACCGCGCGGGCCATAGCCGTTTTCATCGTCGCGCAGACGCGGAATTTCGCCCATGAGCAGATTGACATAGCGCTTGATCGTCCACATACCGTCGATCGGCGCGTCATAGACCAGCCGGTCGCCGCACGCTTCGACCGTCGCGCGGTAGGTCGCGTAGTTCACGATCGCGCTGTCCGGCGCGTATTTGCGCAGCCCCGCGTCCATGCGCCGCTGCATGGTCGCGTCCTGACAGAGTATGACGCGCTGCGCGCCGATCCCCTCGCGCGCCAGCAGAGCGAGCAGATTCGTGATGTTGTTGCCGCAGTTGGTGGAGCGCGTTTCGATATAGTCGGGCGCGAGATTGTAGACCGCCTTCATATAGCGCGAAAACACCTCGGCTTCCGGCAGGCCGGTCGTCTCGATCTCGGGACGGCGCGCATGAACGACGCGGCGCAGCGTCTCGGTCGTGTGTCCCTCGCCGCCCACAATGACATAGCGCGCGGCGACGTTTTCCCGCATGGCCCGCGCCAGCACGTCCGCGCCCGCGATAATGCTGCCGCCGAAGAGCGCCAGCACGTCCGCCTGCTCAAAGCCGAACCGTTCGCGCAGACTCGCACGCGTGAGCGATTCCACATCCCGCGCGCCGCAGAAGCGCCCCAGCATGTTGATCCATTCCGCCGTCTGAATATCCGTCATCATATCGTTTCTCCTTATTAGACTCCGGTCTGTTTTTGCATGATTTCAATTTCAATTTTCGGGGAAATGTACGTTCAAATCTCCCGCCGCATATGGATTTTCCCAAATATAGACCGAGTTCTGTTTTTATTTCAATTTACGCTGACTTTCGCGCCGATTCGCAGCTCTCCGGCTTTCAGGCAAGGGCTGCGAGAGCAGAGACGCGTTCTCTGTTTTTCATCATTTCAGACCGAAGTCTGTTTACTCGCCGCCGCGCGGCCTCAGGCTGTTCCGCATTGGCCTTCCCCGCCTTCACCATAGCCGTCCGGCGCGGATTTGTCAAGGGAAAGCGCAAAATCATTTGTTCGCGGGATTTCATGTCATGATTGATTCTTTACAGAACAGGGTGTATAATATAGGTAAGGCTGGATGGTGCGTCCTCAGGCGCACGCAGCCCGAAGGAGGATTCAATGGCTGCCGCGAAGAAGAACGTCAAAAAGACGACGAAACCGAACACCTCGAAAAAGAAGAACTCTCCCCCGCCCAGGCAGGGACATGGCGGAGAGCTTTTCGGCCTGCTCGTCATGGGTGTGGCCATCGTGTCGTTCGTCGTTCTGCTCACCACCGGCAGCGACAATATCGTGTGCCGCCTGCTCACCGGCGTGAGCGGCGCGTTTCGGCACCTGACGTGCGCGGTACTTCTGTGGATCGGCCTGCTGATCACGTTCGCCGGCCGCAAGGCGCTCGACGCGGGTCGCGTGAGCATGATTGCCGCGGGGCTGATGCTGCTCTACGCACTGGTACACATCTTTTCCGCGAGGGCCATCGCCGATTCGCTCACGCTGGGCGGCGGCTGGCTCAACTTTATCCGTCAATCCTATGTGACCGGTTGGGGCGCGGGCGCAATCGGCGCGATCCTGTCCTATCCCGCCTACGCGCTGTGCGGCCAGTGGGGCGGCTTTGCCGTGCTGCTGGTGCTGCTGCTGATCGACGTCGTGATGTTCGCGCGCATTCCGCTGCGTTCTCTGGGCGAGCAGGCGCAGACGCACATCCAGCAGAGCTACGACGATTTCCGCCAGCGCCAGAGCGTACGCGATCAGATTCGCCGCGAGGAACGCGACGAGCGCCGCCGTCAGCGCGATTCCTTCAACTGGGACGAACCGTCCGTGACAGGCGAAGCGCCGCGCAAGACCGTCGCCCAGCCTCCCAAGCCCGGCGCGGGACATTCGGCAAGCGACGAAGCCAGTCCGTTTGAAATGCCCGACGCACTGCGCGCCGCCGCCGAGCGCCGCCGCCCTGTATTCATCGAAAAGGCCGAGCCGGCTTATGACGCGCCTGAAGCGCCCGCCTATGAAGCCGATTCCGAGGTGGACTCTGCGGAGCCTGCCAACGAGCCTGCATCCTATGAGTCCACACCCGCTTACAATCAGACGAGTGTGGACGACGCGCCCGTTTACGACATTCCCGCCGACGAACCGGACGAGGACGACGAGCCGCCCTTCGACATCCCCGGCTACGAAACCGAAGCCGAGCCTGAGCAGGAGCCGGTGGACATCAGCAATTTCAAGGAGATTCCCGCCGACCAGTTCAGCGAGGACGATACGAACGCCACGCCCGCCTACGACAGCGACGACGATCTCTTCGACAATTTTGACGAGGATGAGGATGTCGCGCCGGTCGCGCCCGTCTCCCCCGTGACCGGCCGCGACCGTCACCGCCCCGTGCTGGGCGAAGCCGCCGCGCCGCGCGAGCCGCAGCAGCCCAAGCCGTCCTTCACCGACGCGCCCAATTCCGGACTGAATCTCGAGCGCAGCACGCGCGCCGCCATGACGCAGAGCGCGCCCACGCACGAGAGCGCCGCGCTGCCCGTGACCGAGGACGAATACAACTATCCCCCGCTCGACCTGCTGGCCGTGCCCAAGCCGTCGGTCGTCGGCCACAACAGCGCGCGCGATCAGGAAAAGGCGCAGAAGCTCGAGGAGACACTGCGCGAATTCAACATCAACGCCACGCTGACCGACATTGCGCACGGCCCGACGGTCACGCGGTTCGAGCTGGCTCCCGCGCCGGGCGTGAAGGTGAGCCGCATCACGGCGCTTGCCGACGACATCGCGCTGCGTCTGGCCGCGATGAGCGTCCGCATTGAAGCGCCCATCCCCGGCAAGGCCGCCGTGGGCGTGGAAATCCCCAACGACGAAATCGAGACCGTGCCGCTGCGCGAGGTGCTGGAGAGCGCCGAAGCCCGCAAGGCCCCCTCGCGGCTGGCCGCGGCGATTGGCAAGGACAACGCCGGACGCTATGTCATCGGCGACATCGCCAAGATGCCTCACGTTCTGATCGCCGGCGCGACCGGTTCCGGTAAGTCGGTGTGCATCAACTGCATCATCTGCTCGATCCTCTACCGCGCCACGCCCGACGAGGTGCGCCTGATCATGATCGACCCGAAGGTGGTCGAGCTGTCGATCTACAACGGCATTCCCCATCTGCTGGTGCCTGTGGTGACCGACCCGAAGAAAGCCAGCGGCGCGCTGCAATGGGCCGTGGCCGAAATGACCGACCGATACAAGAAATTCGCGACCAAGGAAGTGCGCGACATCAAGGGCTACAACAAAAAGTGCGCGCAGACCGGCGAAAAGATGATGCCGCAGATCGTGATCATCATCGATGAGCTGGCCGACCTCATGATGGTCTGCCCCGGCGAGGTCGAGGATTCGATCTGCCGCCTGGCTCAGCTGGCCCGCGCGGCCGGCATCCATCTGGTCATCGCGACGCAGCGCCCGTCGGTCAACGTCATCACCGGCGTGATCAAGGCGAACATCCCCGCGCGCATCGCGTTTACCGTGTCCTCGTTTGTGGACAGCCGCACGATCCTCGATGTGGGCGGCGCTGAAAAGCTGCTGGGGCGCGGCGATATGCTCTTCGCCCCCGCCGGATCGAACAAGATGCAGCGCGTTCAGGGCGCGTGGGTCAGCGACGACGAAATTCACTCGATCGTCGAGTACATCAAGAACCGCCATCAGGCCGAGTACAGCGCCGACCTGAACGAGTTTATGGAAAGCCGCGAGGTGGACACGACCGAGGAGCCGGAGGAGGATCCCGCCGAGAAGGAGAGTGACAAGCTCCTGCCGCAGGCGGCGGACATCACGTTCAACGCCGGTCAGGTCAGCATTTCCATGCTGCAGCGCAAGCTGGCCATCGGCTATGCCCGCGCGGGACGGCTGGTGGACGAGCTGGCCAACCGCGGCGTCGTCAGTCAGGCCGAGGGCGCAAAGCCGCGCACCGTCATCATGACGCGCGAGGACTACAACGCGCTCTACGGCAAGGACGGCGAGTGAAGTCCCCGCGCGCCTACATAATAGGAAACGATTGGCCGCCTTCACGATCCGCGCAGGCGGCGATGAGCGGGCGCTCAAACGGAAAGCACTTTTCTCCGCGTTCCGGCGCGGCGAAACCGATTCATACGGAAGGACGATACGAATAACATGAAAACCATTGGTCTGGTGTCTCTGGGCTGCTCGAAAAACCGCGTGGACAGCGAGGTCATGCTGGGGATGCTCAGCCAGGCGGGCTACGCCATTGTCTCCGATCCGCGCAAGGCCGAGATCATCATCGTCAACACCTGCGGCTTCATACTCTCCGCGAAGGAAGAATCGATCGACACGATTCTCGAAATGGCCGAATACAAAAAGAGCGGGAAATGCCGTATGCTGATCGTCACGGGCTGCCTTGTGCAGCGCTACGGCGAGGAGCTGCGCGCCGAAATTCCCGAGATCGACCTGCTGATGGGCGTGGCTTCCTACGAAAAGCTGCTCGCCGCCATTGCCGAGGCCGACAAGGGCACGCATCCGCTGCTCACCGGCGAGGGTAATCGCTTCTTCTGCGCGCCGCGCGTGCTGACCACGCCCTCCTATTCCGCCTATGTCAAGCTCTCCGACGGATGCAGCAACCGCTGCACCTACTGCGCCATCCCACTGATCCGGGGGCCGTATCACTCGCGGCCGTTCGACGACATCGTAAGCGAATGCCGCAATCTCACCGAGAACGGCGTGACCGAGCTGACGCTGATCGCTCAGGACACCTCGCGCTACGGAAACGATTTCCCCGAGGGCAAGCTGCTGCTGCCCCAGCTGCTGCACACGCTGCAGGGCATGGACAGGCTGCACTGGATGCGCGTGCTGTACTGCTACCCCGACACGGTGACCGACGAGCTGCTGGACGCGATGGCCTATCTGCCCAAGGCCTGCCGCTATCTCGACCTGCCGCTGCAGCACACCGAGGACCGCGTGCTCAAGCGCATGAACCGGCGCGGCTCTCAGGCGCTCATCCGCAAGCTGATCAAGCGCTGCCGCGAGCGCGACATACTCATCCGCACGACGCTGATGGTCGGATTCCCCGGCGAGACGGACGACGAGTTCGAAGCGATGCTCGACTTCATGCGGGAAGCGCGCTTCGACCGGCTGGGCGCGTTCTCCTATTCCCCCGAGGAGGGCACCGCCGCCGCCGAAATGCCTGACCAGATCGACGAGGAGATCAAGCAGGAGCGGCTCGACCGGCTGATGCTGCTCCAGCAGGAAATCAGCGCCGCGAGCTGCGCCAGACGCGTCGGCGAGACCGCCGAGGTGCTGGTGGAGGGCTTCCGCCGCGGCAAATACTATGGCCGCAGCCGTCTGGAAGCGCCTGAAATCGACGGCAAGGTGCTGTTTATATCCCAGAAGAAGCTCAAGCCCGGCGATTATGTGAACGTGCATATCACGTCGTCGAGCGAATATGATCTGACCGGAGAGGCGGTGAAGCGCGATGATTGATTTCATCAAGCGCATGAATCTACCCAACAAGCTGACGCTTCTGCGCGTCGTGCTGGTGCCCGTGTTCTGCATCTTCATATCGATCCATTCGCCTTGGGCGCAGATGCTGGCAGCGCTGGTGTTCGTCGGCGCGTCGCTGACCGACTGGTTTGACGGCAAAATCGCCCGCCGCGACAACCTGATCACCGATTTCGGCAAGCTGATGGATCCCATCGCCGACAAGCTGCTGGTGACCGCAGCGATGGTGTTCCTGACCGCGCAGCACCGCATGATGGCCGGCGTGTGCATGGTGTTCATCGCGCGCGAATTCATCATCAGCGGCTTCCGCATGATCGCAGCCTCTCGCGGCAAGGTCATCGCCGCCGGCCCGCTGGGCAAATACAAGACCGCCGCCGAGATGGTCTGCCTGCCCGCGTGCATACTGTGCATCCCCTTCGAGGGCTGTCTGGCTGTGCTCAGCTCGTCGTTCATGGCCGTGCTGGCGCAGATCATCCTCTGGATTGCGCTGGCGCTGGCGGTGCTTTCCTGCATTGACTACATCGTGCGCAACAAGGACGTCATCGACACCACCAATATCTGACGCGCGGCCTGCCGATTCCGCAAAGGGGTCTGGCAGGCTTCTGCCGTTTTCGGCAGCGGGGCGCGCAAACGCCGCCGAAAACGGCGTATATAATAGGAAGAAACTGACTTCAAAGGGGAGCGATACACTATGCTTTGCGAAATTCTTTCAGTCGGCACGGAGCTTTTGATGGGACAGATTGCCAACACGGACGCGCAGTTTCTGGCGCGGCGGCTGTCGGCGATCGGCATCACCATGCACCGCACCGTGACCGTGGGTGACAATCCCGGCCGCGTCAAGGAGGCGCTGAACGAGGCGCTCTCCCGCGCCGATCTGGTCATCACCACCGGCGGTCTGGGGCCGACTGAGGACGACCTGACCAAGGAGATGGTCGCCGAGTATTTCGGCCTGCCCATGAGGCTGCATCAGGAGAGTCTGGACAAAATCGAGCGCTATTTCGCTGCGACCGGCCGCAAAATGACCGACAACAACAGAAAGCAGGCGCTCTTCCCCGAGGGCTGCCGCATCATGCCCAACCGCAAGGGCACCGCGCCCGGCTGCATCGTCGAGCGGGACGGCAAGCGCGTCGCCGTGCTGCCCGGGCCGCCGTTCGAGCTGATCGATAT